>NZ_JBIWDK010000001.1:0-584778 GCF_044761985.1 Peribacillus sp. NPDC097224
ATGGGAGGCATGATGGGGAACCAACCTGGCAATCAGATGGGAGGCATGATGGGGAACCAGCCCGGCAACCAAATGGGAGGCATGATGGGGAACCAGCCCGGCAACCAGATGGGAGGCATGATGGGGAACCAGCCCGGCAATCAGATGGGAGGCATGATGGGTAATCCATACGGCAACCAGATGGGAGGCATGATGGGGAACCAGCCCGGCAACCAAATGGGAGGCATGATGGGGAATCCATATGGCCATCAACTAGGGGGCCAACCAGGTGCGATGCCAGGTCAGTTTGGCGGGCAGCCCGGAATGATGCGTGGACAGCTCGGAGGTCACCCTGAAGCAATGATGCCAGGACAAATGGGTGGTCAACCAGGTCAATTCGGAGGCGTTCAAGCACCTGAAACATTTGGAATGCCTACGTATGCGGACGAAAGTGATGACTACTAATTATCAGGGGGACAGTGTTTTTTACACTCGTCTCCTCTCTTATTTAAACCGCCGACCAAAGAACGTCCATCATCTTCAGAGCAATGTCTATATGATTTCATTCAAAAAAGACGCTCCCATCATTCTTAAAGGATTCGATAGCTTTGAAAAATGGGATCGACAAAGGGAATTGACTTCTTTGTTAAGTCAAAAAGGGTTCGAACAAACGTATCAGATTCACCAGAAGTTAATGCCGTTCCAATTCAAAGGGAAATGGTATGGCAGTATGGACTATATACCTCCAAGCAAGAAAAAGTTCCGTTTTTCCCATCATAAAGACCGGTTGGAGGGCATTGAATTATTGGAAAGATTTCACGATGTTTCTGAAAATCTGTCGATCAAAGCTCCCCTATTTGATCAGGTGAGAAAATGGAAAGAAAGATTGTCATTATTCAAAAAGAATATTTCGTATACTCGCCAATATGTTTCAGATGAAATCATCAATGAGTGGGTAAGGTGGGGGGAATGGTCCTTGGAGGGGTTTGAAAAAAACCAATCAAAATGGGATAAGGAAAAAAACGTCATCATTCACGGTGACTGTGCCCACCATAATTTTTTGAGGAGAGAAGATGGGTCACTTGCTTTAATCGATTTCGATTTAATGGCGAAGGCACCACGATGCATCGATTATTTACAATATGCCAATCGGATTTCGCCCCATCTCGATGATGCTGCCACGATGCTTTGGCAAGTTCCACAGTTGAAAAAGTATCAAAAAGATCGGGCATTTCTTTATGCTTTGGCTTTCCCTACGGATATATTCCGCGAGTGGAACCGGAATAATAAAAGTTCATCACAATTCCATTCCGTTTGGAAAATGACGGTGGAGGGGTTTTCGAAGCGAATGGAGATGAACGAAAAATTGGCGGACATGATTTCCAAAAGGTAATGAGTATCTAATATGGACATAACTTACAGACTGAAATCCCTTCAATACACCCATGCTAATTATGAGCGAAAATAGGCTCAATCCATTTTAGCAAAGGGGGGATTGTTGGTGCGGAACAAAATTTGGGCACTGCCGCTTTGCACGGTATTCGTTGGGGGTTTGATTGGCTGTGCCAATAATAATGATACGGCAGAGAATCAAAATCCTATGAACGAAACGGGGTACCATACAACTGAAAAGAATGCACTCGTTCGTCAAATCAATTTTGATGATATGGAGAAGGATTTGTATGGGAAAGACGATGCATACAGTAAGAAGGACCGTAACTATCATGGTCATGAAAGCAAACCACTTCGGGCTAGATCATCCTACTATAACTCGTATGAAGGGACATTAGTCGACCAAGCGAATGGGGTTGCTAATCGTGTGGAGAATGTCATTGACGCAAGGGCCATAATCATGAAAGATGAGATGTTGGTGGCTTTGTTGCTCGATGATTATGATCAGTCAACAGCGGTCAAAGAAGCGGTGTGGAAGAAAATCGAACCTCTAACTGAAGGCCGGGCACTTTATGTAACGACGGATGAAGGTGTGTACTTCCGGACGATGACGCTCGATAATAATTTGCGAGACGGAGATACAAAAGAATTAATTGTCCTGGATGCCAATGATATGTTCGACAACCTGGATATTCATAAAGATCATATAAAATAAACGCATCCAAGCTGGCTTCGAATGGAGTCAGCTTTTTTCCTTTAAAATAAGGCTAACGGAATTTTTCGGTTAATAATCGAATTTCAGGTCAAACTATGTAAAAAGTAAACGCCTTAAGAGGTGATCACATTGATTAATCAACTGAAAATCCAGTTTTTCTTGGCCTTGTTCGTCATCCCATTTTGTTTGACTGCTTTTGCCGAGGAAGCAAAACAAGAGGAAAGTCAGCCAATCGAACAAAAAGTCATCCTCCAGCGTTTGTATCTCGATGGGGAATTAAGTGAAGAGAAATTGACGGAAAAGATTTGGACGATGGAAGACTTTTGGTTGAAATACCAAGGATGGAATGTGGTTGATCAAAATGATGACCACATTGTATTGAATAAAATAGAGAATGATATATCGCCTTTACTCAAAGCAAACGGCTATCTTGGGATGAAGGAGGATGGGACTCTATCCATTTTTATCGGGAAGCCGGAGCATGCCAAAATCATTCATACTTTCTATCAATTGGATGTAGGGAAATTGGAAGTGTACAAGCAGGAAGAACTGCAAAAAGGGATTCCAATCGTAAATAAGGATCAATATAAACAGCTTATTAAGGAATATGAGCCGTATTCGATTAACTAGGATGGGAGAAATACACCCGTCCTATTTGTCTGCCTTCCAAGGATTGATGGGTGACTTAACACCAAACTAACGGGTAGGGAATTCAGGATATCCAGGGTCGGGGCAAAAGGTGCCTATCTCAAAAGAACATAAATAAGCATAGGAGGTGAACACCACCAATTGCTAAATAACTTTTAATAAACTTCCCTCTCCTTTTATGATAAAATGAGAGGTACAGCTAAATCAGGGAGAGAATTAATTTGTATGATTATATAAAAGGCATGGTCGATTATATTGGACCTGAATACATAGTCGTGGATAATGGGGGAATCGGATATCAAGTGCTGACTCCGAATCCTTTTATTTACTCCGCCCAATTTAAGAAAGAGACTCAAGTTTTTCTATATCATTATGTACGTGAGGACATGATTTCTTTATACGGATTTCAATCGCGGCAGGAAAAGGCACTGTTCACGAAGCTATTGAATGTGACGGGAATCGGACCAAAAGGGGCGCTTGCTATATTGGCGTCGGGCCAGGTGGATCAGGTTGTGCAAGCCATCGAAAATGAGGATGAGACGTTCCTTGTTAAATTCCCTGGTGTAGGGAAGAAGACAGCACGCCAAATGATCCTTGACTTAAAAGGCAAGCTTGAGAATATCATCCCGGATGCTTTCCCGAACTTATTCAATGAGGGAGTTCCGACGGCAATCAATCAAAATGGGTATTCCGAAGAGTTGGACGAAGCGATTCTGGCCTTGAAGGCACTCGGTTACTCGGAAAAAGAAATACAGAAGGTTGCGAAAAAGCTGCAAGTGGAAGAAATGACGACCGAGCAATACATTAAGAAAGCATTGCAAATGATGTTAAGATAAGGAGTGGCGCAATGGAGGAGAGAGTTTTTAATCAGGAAGCCGATTTGAACGAACTATCCTTTGAACAAAGCCTGCGACCGCAAAACTTAAAGCAATATATTGGACAGGATAAAGTGAAGGCAAATTTGAGTGTGTACATCGAAGCCGCCCGGATGCGTGAAGAAACGCTTGATCATGTGCTTTTGTATGGACCGCCGGGGCTTGGGAAGACGACGCTTGCCGTCATCATTGCGAACGAAATGGGAGTCAATATCCGTACCACTTCTGGACCGGCCATTGAAAGACCGGGAGATTTGGCAGCCATTTTGAGTGCCCTTGAACCAGGAGATGTTTTATTCATTGACGAAATCCATCGTTTGCCTCGGGTCGTGGAGGAAGTCCTCTATCCAGCCATGGAGGATTTTTGTCTGGATATCGTGGTCGGTAAGGGACCCGAAGCCCGTTCAATCCGAATCGATCTACCACCGTTCACCCTTGTTGGTGCTACAACTCGTGCGGGTTCCCTTTCAGCACCTCTTAGGGACCGGTTTGGCGTCTTGAGCCGCTTGGAATACTACACGGAACATCACTTGACCGACATTGTTCTCCGGACCGCCCAAATCATGGATACGGAAATGGATGACCAGGCTGCCGGTGAGATTGCGAGAAGGTCGCGGGGGACCCCTAGGATTGCCAATAGGCTTTTACGTCGTGTGAGAGACTTTGCCCAAGTTCGCGGGGATGGCACAATCACGACGAAACTGGCTGATTATGCATTGGAATTAATGCAGGTTGACCGTTTAGGACTGGATCATATTGACCATAAATTACTTAAAGGAATCATTGAAAAGTTTCGTGGTGGTCCTGTGGGCTTGGAGACGATCGCAGCTACGATTGGGGAGGAAGCGCATACGATTGAAGATGTGTATGAACCCTATCTACTGCAGGTTGGTTTTTTACAGAGGACTCCTCGAGGTCGTATGGCAACTTCGCTTGTTTACGAGCATTTCGGGATGGAGATGCCTGAGCGATGAATGTGCCTAAAACGATCATGACTCTAGGTGTGATTATATTTGTGATTGGATTTGCGATGAAGTTCATTCAGCTTGGCAGGCTCCCGGGGGATATCTTTTTCAAGAAGGGAAATACGACTTTTTATTTTCCTATCATGACCTCGATCATCGTCAGCATTGTGCTGTCGGCTATTTTTTATTTAATTAGCCGTTTTAAATAATAACTAACTACATGATACACAGATTAGGAAGTGGAACAGATGAAACTAGAAGAATTTGATTTTCATTTACCAGAGGAATTGATTGCCCAAGTTCCTTTGAAGAACAGAGAAGCCAGTAGATTGATGGTGTTGGACAAGGAAACCGGTGAGATTCAGCATAATGTGTTCAGTTCAATCACGGAATATGTGAAGCCGGGTGATTGCCTTGTATTGAATGATACGAAGGTTTTACCAGCAAGACTTTATGGAAGTAAAGAGGAAACAGGCGGGAAAGTTGAAGTTCTTTTGTTAAAACAAGAGAGTGACGATGTTTGGGAGACCTTGGTGAAACCTGCAAAACGTATTAAAGAAGGATCCACTATCGTTTTTGGTGATGGCAAGCTACGTGCAGTTTGCACAGGCATTCTGGATCATGGCGGCCGGATTATGAAATTCCAGTATGATGGCATATTCTATGAAATATTGGACGAACTTGGCGAAATGCCGTTGCCTCCTTACATTAAAGAACAACTTGACGATCAAGACCGCTATCAGACGGTTTATGCACGTGAACGTGGATCGGCAGCAGCACCTACGGCTGGTCTCCACTTTACGGAGCATTTGCTTGAAAAGCTTAAAGACATGGGGGTTCACATTGCTTTCATCACGCTACACGTTGGGCTTGGAACGTTCCGCCCTGTAAGTGTGGAAGACATCGACAGTCATGAAATGCATTCGGAATTTTACCAAATGACCGAAGGCACAGCACGGTTGTTGAATGAAGTGAAAGGAAACGGCGGAAGAATCATCACAGTCGGCACGACATCAACAAGAACGCTGGAAACGATTGCATCCCGTAATGATGGGGTTTTCAAGGAAGAAAGTGGCTGGACAAGCATTTTCATCTATCCTGGTTTCGAATTCAAGGGAATCGATGCAATGATCACGAACTTCCATTTGCCAAAATCGACGTTAATCATGCTTATTTCTGCACTTGCAGGAAGGGAAAATGTTCTCCATGCCTACGAAACGGCAGTGGAAGAAAAATACAGGTTCTTTAGTTTTGGAGATGCAATGTTAATCAAGTAATATAAAGAGTGGTAGGCTCTTGAAGGGAGTTATTGCGTTGACTGCAATACGATATGAGTTAATCAAAACATGTAAACAGACGGGGGCACGGCTTGGTCGCGTTCATACGCCACATGGTACTTTCGAAACACCAGCATTTATGCCGGTAGGGACGATGGCTACCGTCAAAACGATGTCACCTGAAGAATTGAAACAAATGGGGGCAGGCATCATCCTCAGCAATACGTACCATTTATGGCTACGTCCAGGGCATGAGATCATCAAGGAAGCTGGAGGACTGCATAAATTCATGAACTGGGATCGCGCAATATTAACGGATTCCGGCGGTTTCCAGGTATTCTCCCTAAGCAAATTCCGTCAAATTGAGGAAGAGGGCGTCCATTTCAGAAACCATATCAATGGTGATAAGCTATTTTTATCTCCTGAAAAGGCAATGGAAATCCAAAATGCACTAGGCTCAGATATCATGATGGCATTCGATGAGTGTCCTCCATTCCCGGCTACCGAGGAATACATGAAGAAGTCTGTCGAACGGACATCACGCTGGGCAGAACGCTGCTTGAATGCTCATGAACGTCCAAATGATCAAGGATTATTCGGTATCGTTCAGGGTGGGGAGTTTGAACATCTCCGTAAACAAAGTGCGAAAGACCTTGTTTCCCTTGATTTCCCGGGTTATGCTATTGGGGGATTATCGGTGGGGGAACCAAAGGATATCATGAACCGTGTGCTTGAGTTCACGAGTCCGCTCCTACCAACGAATAAGCCTCGTTACCTCATGGGGGTTGGATCACCTGATTCATTGATTGACGGTGCAATCCGCGGGGTTGATATGTTTGACTGTGTATTGCCAACACGAATCGCTCGTAATGGTACATTGATGACGAGTACTGGCCGATTAGTCGTAAAAAATGCGAAGTACGCGCGTGATTTTGGTCCAATCGATGAAAATTGCGATTGCCATGTTTGTAAAAATTATAGCCGGGCATACATTCGCCACTTAATTAAATGCGAAGAAACGTATGGTATTCGTCTAACGACTTATCACAATCTTCATTTTCTGTTAAACTTGATGGAACAGGTCAGACAAGCTATCCGAGAAGATCGCCTTGGAGACTTTAGGGAAGAGTTTTTTGAACAATATGGTTTCAATAAGCCAAATGCAAAAAACTTCTAATTCCATAAATACTTTAAAAAATGAAAGGAGTGAATATAAATGGGTGGTTTAACACAATTACTTCCGTTAATCTTAATGTTCGTATTGTTCTATTTCCTACTTATCCGTCCGCAGCAAAAACGCGCCAAGAATACAAGAAACATGCAAGAGAGCTTGAAAAAAGGCGACAAGGTTGCAACGATCGGTGGAATGCACGGAACAATCGATGCTATCGATGAGTTAAAAATCGTCATTAAATCTACAGATGGTTCAAAACTAACGTTTGACCGTGCTGCAATCCGTGAAATTACGGAAAGCGCACCAGCTAGAGAAGCACAAGTATAAGACAGACGAAAACCGGGCCTTGTGCCCGGCTTTTTTTGTTTCCTATTAATTCGTCCGTGATTCTGAGCTCATATTCACTCCAAGTACTCCACCCATCATAGCGGTAATGACAAAGCATCCGTAATAAATCCATTGTTTCAAGGTGAACAGTGCATCATGTCCCAAGTATTGAAAAAGGAACACGACTAAAAGATACAGTAATCCTGTACTGCCACCTAGGAATAATCCCTGTTTCTGACCTTTGCCCCCTGAAATGAACCCGCCAATGAATAATGATATAAAGGACACGATCATGATTACGTATGTCAGGGATGATTCCGTCAATGAAGTGAAACGAAGAAGAATCGAAAATAGAAAACTTGCAATCACAGCTATGGCAAAGATGGAGCCGACGCCATAAAGTACGGCGACGCTCATTTTTTTCGTTTCGATGATTATTCCCCCTTTTTAAAAGGCTGGATCGACTAGCCTGTTGATGTGTTTGTACAAGCATATTCCACTTTTATCCGCTTTAGACCAGGTTTGGGAACCTTCCAGGAATTTTTAAAATAAAAAGAGTAATTATTCGTCATCCCAGCCATGATAATGGTGAAGGAAGTGCTTTGCTATGGAAGATTATTTAAGCAGTGGGTTAAGGACCTTATTTGTTTATTTATTCATTTTGCTCCTTTTTAGGTTGATGGGAAAACGGGAGGTCGGGGAACTTAGCATCCTGGATTTGGTGGTTTCCATCATGATAGGAGACATTGCTGTATTAGCCTTAGAAGGAAATGATAAACCATTTTTGGGAACGGTTTTCCCTATGCTGGTCCTTGCAGTTGTTCAAATCATATTGGCATTCTTTTCATTGAAGAGTGTAAGGTTCCGTTATCTCATGGATGGCCAGCCGCAAATCATCATCAACCAAGGGAAAATAGATGAGAAAGTAATGAGAAGGCAACGGTATAATTTTAATGATTTGCTGACACAACTTCGCGAACAGGGAATCAGTGACTTAAATGAAGTGCAATTTGCGATACTTGAATCTTCGGGCAAGCTCTCTGTCATTAAAAATAGCCAAGGGAAGAAGTCAAAACGTATCGAAACACCATACCCGCTTATCATCGACGGAAAGATACAGGAAAACAACCTTGCATACATAGGGAAAGACAAATACTGGCTTCTGCATCAGTTGAAAAGGCATGGATACCTGAAGCTTGAAGAAGTCTCGATTTGCGGTTTCATCAATGGACAGATCTATATTGATAAAAAAGAAGTGAGGAAATAACCAAGGCAACTTGGTTATTTCTATTTCCAAGCAAGCTTTGCTAAAAAACTACCGATGAGAGGAATACGAATCAAATCCACCTTCTTTATGCTGCCCGTCCCTAACATGAAAAAGATGAAAAGCACCAACAATACTGAAACGGAGAGCAATAAGCGCGATCCCAATGGTAGAGAGGCGAGAGGGAATTCGTAGACATAATAACCCCCAAAGCCAGAAACCAAAGCAATGATCAAAGAAAGGATGTAGCTCCGGAAATGGAGCGTGAATGGAACGACTTTTATAACGGTGGAAAAGTGGAGGAACGTAACGAGCATGGTCCCTACCGCTATTCCGATTGCAGCCCCCATGATGCCGAAATTCTCCTTTGAAGCCAGCATCCAGATTACGCCGATCTTGAGGATGTTTCCTGCCAGACTGTTAAACATGGCAGCTTTTGCAAGGTCAAGTGCCTGAAGCATGGACTGAAGTGGATATTGAAAATAGAAAAGGATAAAAAAAGGTGCCAGGAACTTAATGAATACGGCTGCATGAGAAGAACCATACATCACCTGTAAGATTGGTTCAGCGAAGATGAAGAGAGTGACGACGGCTAGACAGCCAGTAATGAAGGTAATTTTCAGTGCTTGCTGAAGCCTATGTTCCACTAGCAGATAATTTCCTGTCGTCCGTGCTTCACTAACAGCAGGAACGAGGGCTGTAGCCAGTGAAGCCGTGACAAAGGAGGGAAGCATGAGAAGGGGCAAGGCATATCCTGTTAGCTCCCCGTATTGACTTGTGGCCGCTGCAGCCGTCACGCCTGCCAGGGCTAAGCTCTGAGCAACGACGATTGGTTCCAGGAACCAGGAAATGGAACCGATCATGCGACTGCCTGTCGAAGGAAGGGCAATTCCCATTAGTTCGGTAAACGTCCCTTTTCCTGATTTAACATTTTGAAAGAAACCCTTTCTGAATCTGAAATGCTTCTTGAATTTAAAGCTTGTTAAAAGGTATGAAAGAGAAACGAGTTCACCAATTATTGAGGCAAACATGGCACCGGCTGCGGCATATTCAATTCCATACGGTAAAAAGGCTTTTGTCAGCACCGCGATGAAGGTAATCCGGGCCACCTGCTCAATCACTTGTGAGAACGCAAATGGTTTCATATTTTGCTTACCTTGGAAATATCCGCGCAGGACAGATGAAATGGCGATGATCGGAACAATAGGGGCAATCGCCATAAGTGGCCAAACCGTTCGTCCGTCCGTGAACAAGTGTTCAGAAAGAACGGGTGCCAACAGGAGCATGGCCGGGGTGAAAATCATCGATAAACCAAATGTGCATGCCAAAGAAACAACGAGAATTTTCTTGATTTTCCGTTCATCGCCCCTGGCGTTCGCTTCGGCTACATATTTGGATATGGCAATCGGCAGACCCAATTGAGTCATATTGATAACAAGAAATAATGTCGGCAGTGCCATCATATATAAACCAACGCCTTCTTCGCCGATGAAACGGGCGATGACGATGCGGTTGATGAATCCAAGAACCTTTGTAATCAGGCTTGCTATTAATAAAATCAGCGTCCCTTTCAAAAATTTAGACATTGAACTCCCTCCCTGCCTTCTCAAAAAAGCGGTTATACTATACAATTATCTATATGCTTGTACTTGGACAAAGCATGACAAAAGTGTTTGTGTTCTCTCAAATGATTGAGTCTCTTCTAAGAAATGTACGCATCCAATTGAGAATCATTTTAATGGAGGCAAAGTGATGAAGAAAAAAAATCATCCGTATCAGCGGTATTATTTAAAGGTACGACCATTCCTGAAAAGCAAATGCGAGGAGTTCGAAATGATTGGATTAGAAGCTGTTACCGAGGAGGACCTTTGGAGTACATTGACAGACATGAAATGGAAACGACCGCAGGAAAGCGTCCATCTTCACGAATTGGTCGCTGACATCGTTACGTTTTCAAGCAATCAGTTCATGTCGTTCCAAATGGTCCAAGCTTTTAAATCACCCAATCTATTCGCCCCCCTTTCTGAAGAAGAGTTAAAAGAGCTTTTGAAAGAATAAAAGAGATATATACTTAAATTGACAGCCGTTTGTAAATGAATCATAATAGATATGGTTATGCTTTTTTTTGGAAAAAAGCATAAAGAACTGTGCCTTTTTTCTCAAACTAAAGAGCAAACAAGATCATTCATGAAAAAATAAACAGTTATTTATACTCCAAGAACAGGCGTAATAAAGAAAGGGGCCTACTACATAATGGTAAAAAGAAGCAGAATCGTTGCGTTTTTTCTAATTGTTCTTTTGATTGCCGCAGCGATGGGAACGACTTCAAAAGGAATCCTTGGGAACATCAAGCTTGGTCTTGATCTTCAAGGCGGTTTTGAAGTGTTATATGAAGTAAAACCGCTTGCCGGTGAAAAAATCACCCAGGATGTTTTGAGCAGTACAGCGAGCGCGCTCGATCGGCGTGTCAATGTATTGGGGGTCAACGAACCTATCATTCAAATTGAAGGAAATGATCGGATCCGTGTTCAGCTAGCGGGTATCCAAGATCAAAATAATGCCAGGGAAATTCTTTCGACTCAGGCAAAACTATCCTTCCGTGACTACAATGATAAGGAAATGATGACAGGGGCTGACCTGAAAGAAGGCGGCGCAAAGCAAACGTTCCAAGATAATAAACCTGTCGTTGAAGTCACATTGAAAGATGCAAACAAGTTTAAAGAGATCACTGAAAAGATTTCTTCCATGGAGAGCCCGACGAATGTACTGGCTATCTGGTTGGATTTTGAAGAAGGAAAAGATTCCATTAAAAAAGTAGATTCACAGGACAATATGATTTCAGCACCAGCTGTCAGTGAAGTCTTCAGTACAAATAAAGTATTCATAACGGGTCAATTTACAGTAGAAGAGGCAAAAGAGCTTGCTGGGTTATTGAACGCAGGTGCCCTGCCCGTTGACTTAAAAGAAGTGTACTCCACTTCCGTTGGGGCCCAATTTGGTGAAGGGGCTTTGAATGATACTATTTTTGCCGGCATCATCGGAATTGCACTTATTTTTATCTTCATGCTTGTGTATTATCGCTTCCCAGGCTTCATTGCGATCGTCACATTGAGCATTTACATTTTCTTAACGCTATTAGTCTTTGATTGGATGAATGCGGTTCTTACGTTACCTGGTATAGCGGCTCTTGTACTCGGTGTTGGGATGGCAGTCGATGCCAATATCATCACCTATGAGCGAATCAGGGATGAGTTAAAACTTGGACGATCTGTGAAGGCAGCATACACAGAAGGTACGAAAAATTCACTTGGCACAATCATGGATGCTAACTTGACGACATTGTTGGCCGCAGCCGTACTATTCTTCTATGGGACAAGCTCGGTTAAAGGATTTGCCACAACGTTGATCATTTCCATCTTAATGAGTTTTGTCACCGCCGTATATGGTACGCGTCTTTTCATGAGCTTATGGGTGAAAAGTGGGTTCCTGGACAAACGGAAATCTTGGTTTGGCGTGAAGAAAAAATACATTCACAATCTATCCGAGAAAATCGATTTAATGTCATTGCCAACTCGCTTTGATAAAATCGACTTCGTAAAACATCGGAAAGTCTTTTATAGCATTTCAATCGGTGTTACGCTCATCGGGATCATTTTCTTGTTCGTATTCAGATTGAATCTGGGCATTGACTTTACCAGTGGTACCCGTATTGAAATCGCTTCGAAAGAGGCACTTACGACTGAACAGATTAAGACGGAGATGGACAAGTTCGATATTGAAGCGAAGGATATCAGGCTTGCCGGTACAGATGATAAAAATGCTGTCGTTCGTACGGTCGGTGTCCTTGATAAACAGGAAATCGCCGAATTGAAGGACCACTTCAAGAAGGATTATGGTGCCGAACCTAATGTCAGCACCGTTTCTCCTACAGTCGGAAAAGAACTTGCTAAAAATGCGATGATTGCTTTATTGATCGCATCACTTGGCATCATCCTTTATGTATCCGTACGCTTTGAATGGCGGATGGCTTTACCGGCTGTTGTAGCCCTAATACATGATGCGTTCTTCATCATCACGATATTCAGCTTGCTTCGCCTTGAAGTGGATATCACATTCATCGCAGCAGTCTTGACGATTGTGGGTTATTCCATCAATGATACAATCGTTACTTTTGACCGTATCCGTGAGAACCTACGATTTAGCCGAAAGGTCAAAACGGTCGAAGAGCTTGAGAATATTGCCAACATCAGTATAAGACAAACGTTGACGAGATCGATCAATACGGTCTTGACCGTTCTTGTAACAGTGGTGGCGTTAGCGATATTCGGAAGTGAAGCTATTCGAAACTTCTCGATTGCTTTATTTATTGGTTTATTATGTGGCGTATACTCGTCCCTATTGATTGCTTCTCAATTCTGGCTCGATTTAAAAATCAAAGAATTGAAGAAAAAAGGACCATTGAATACAGCAAAAGAAAAGAAACAGAGTATGGAAGGTCAAGTTTAATAACTAAGAGGGGGCTGGCATAATTGCCGGCCTTCTTTTTTTTCTGAACAAGAAAGTCTATAATATAAAATTGAAACCAAACTTGTGATTTTGTATAATAAGTAGGTTAAGGGGTGAATGCATGTTAAAGCCAAAAACTCGATGGAACGTAAAATCCGTCGATGAAAATAAAGTAGCTATACTAGCCGAAGAGCTTCATATCACACCTTTGGTTGCGACATTACTAGTGAATAGGGGCCTAGATACCATTGAAAGTGCCCGTTCATTTCTATTTGTAAAAAATCAAACTTTCCATGATCCGTTTTTAATGAAAGATATGGATAAAGCGGTATATAGAATAAGAGAAGCGATACAAAATAAAGAGAAAATCAGGATTTTCGGGGACTATGATGCGGATGGTGTAACGTCCACGACGGTCATGATGACGACATTGACTAAATTAGGTGCTGATGTCGATTTTTACATTCCCAACAGGTTTACGGAAGGATATGGACCGAATCCAATGGCTTTCCGCCTGGCTGCAGATCAAGGCGTTAAGGTGTTAATAACCGTCGATACGGGAATCTCTGCTGTGGAAGAAGCGAAGCTGGCAGCTGAGCTAGGCATGGATTATATTTTGACCGACCACCATGAACCAGGTCCTAACCTGCCTGAAGCACTGGCCATCATCCATCCAAAGCTTGAAGATAGCGCCTATCCTTTTAAAGACCTTGCAGGAGTGGGGGTTGCGTTCAAACTGGCCCATGCTTTACTTGGCGAAATGCCCGAGGATCTGCTGGAAATCGCGGCAATCGGTACCATTGCCGATTTGGTCCCTTTACAAGGGGAGAACCGTCTGATTGCTGCGAAAGGAATCGAAAAGCTGCGGTTGACCAAACGACCAGGGCTCGTAGCCTTGATGAAAGTGGCGAATATCCAGCAGGAGGCATTGAGTGAAGAATCAATCGGATTTGGGATGGCGCCTCGAATCAATGCCGTTGGCCGCCTTGGAGATGCCGATCCGGCCGTCGATTTACTGATGTCGGATAATTTGGAAGAAGCGACCGAGCTTGCTGTGGAAATCAACGATATTAACAAAGAGCGGCAAACGATGGTTGCATCGATGGCTGAAGAAGCCATTCGGGAAGTGGAGGAAAACTATCCGCCTGAGACCAATGGTGTCCTTATCATTGGAAGGGAAGGGTGGAATGCGGGGGTTGTCGGGATTGTAGCCTCTAAGCTCGTTGAACGTTTTTACCGACCAACCATCGTATTAAGTTTTGACCAGGAAAAAGGACTTGCAAAGGGATCGGCCCGGAGCATTTCCGGCTTCGACCTTTTCGCAAGCCTTTCAACCTGTCGGGAACTATTGCCTCATTTCGGTGGCCATCCTATGGCTGCAGGGATGACATTGAAAATCGAAGACGTTCAAGAGCTTCGGGACCGTATGAATAAGATTGCGAACGAACAACTTAACGAAGAGGACTTCACACCGATTACCAATCTGGATGGGGCGACGACATTGGCTGAAGCCTCCATTCAAACGATCCAGGAAATGAGTTTGCTTGCTCCCTTCGGTGTGACGAACCCTAAGCCGAAGATTTTAATAGATTCCGTTCAGCTTGCGAGCGTCCGCAAAATTGGCACGAACCACAACCACTTGAAGGTTCAGCTTGAGGATAGCGAGAATCATAAACTGGATGGGGTAGGGTTCGGCCTTGGACATTATATGGAAGAGATTGCCCCACACGCAAAGGTTTCCGTTATCGGTGAACTTTCCATCAATGAATGGAATAACATCAAAAAGCCGCAAATCTTTGTGCAAGATATAGAAGTCAATCATTGGCAACTTTTCGACTATCGAGGCAAGGGACAAGCTGATAAATGGCTGGCGGACATTCCGGCACATAACCGGAAGATCGTTATCTTCTCTGAGGAAACTCTTAAAGCCTATCCATTTCTACAACAACATCCTGACCTTGTCCATATAGAGGACGAAAAGGATGCCTTGGAACTGGAATGTCATGAAGGCCATGTCGTATTCATGGACATGCCACCGCTGAGGAACCTGTTGAAACAGGTGGTTGAAAATAAAAAACCAGCACGAATCTATGCTCATTTTTCTCATGTGCAGGATCATTTTTTGAGTACGCTACCGACGCGTGACCACTTCAAATGGTTTTATGCATTTCTTTCCAAAAAGGGCCCGCTCGATATAAAAAGGTATGGCGATGACCTTGCCAAATACCGCGGCTGGTCAAGAGATACAGTGGATTTTATTTCTAAGGTGTTTTTTGAGCTTGATTTTGTTACAATAGACAATGGATTAATTATGCTCACGACCAACCCGAAAAAACGCGATTTCAGTGAATCTGTTTCGTTTATAAGAAAGAAAGAACAATTTGAGCTCGAGCAAGAGCTAGTTTATTCTTCCTATCAGCAATTATTCGATTGGTTCAATCATATATTGATTCATGAGGCAATAGACCTTGAGGAGGAAACAAAGCAATGGATTTAAAGCAATTTGTAACGATTGTGCAAGACTGGCCGAAACCGGGTGTTATCTTCAAAGATATTACAACATTAATGGATAATGGTGCCGCCTATAAATACGCAACAGATCAAATCGTGGAGTACGCCCGCGATAAGAAGATTGATTTAGTTGTTGGACCTGAAGCGCGCGGATTCATTATCGGCTGCCCAGTCGCATACTCTTTGGAAGTGGGATTTGCACCAGTGCGAAAAGAAGGTAAGCTTCCACGGGAAACAATCAAAGTCGAATATGGTTTAGAATATGGAACGGATGTATTGACAATCCATAAAGATGCTATTAAACCGGGCCAACGCATTCTAATCACCGACGATTTACTTGCTACTGGCGGTACAATCGAAGCGACGATTAAATTAGTAGAAGAACTTGGTGGAATTGTAGCGGGAATTGCATTCCTGATTGAATTAACAGACCTAGATGGAAAAGATAAATTAGAAGGTTATGATGTTTTAACATTAATGACATTCTAAAAACAAGGGCGCTCTGACCAGAGTGCCTTCTTTTTTTTATCATTTTCAGTGATTTTGTCGAATTTCCAATGAAAAAAAGAAGCATTCTAAAGAAAATACACGTTTAACCCTTTACATCCTTGTGTTTTTTTTCGATAATAGTAATAATAAAGAGTTTTTCTTCTACTAAATCCATTTGCACATGTATCCGTTTAGGCGGATTTATTTTTTTTAGCAAATAATGTAGGGTTTTGTTGAAAGAAGGAAAGTGTTACCAATCATACTCAATCCGGACGGAAAAGTATCCGGTGGCAGTTAAAGTGGGGTTAAGGTGATTAAATGGCTAATGATCAAATATTGACTGCCGAGCAGGTTGTAGAACGGGCCAGCTTATATCTTCAGCCGGAAGAAGCTGAATTTATTCATAGAGCGTTTAAATATGCAGAGCATGCTCACCGAGAACAATTCCGTAAATCGGGGGAGCCGTATATTATTCATCCGATTCAAGTCGCTGGTATACTGGTGGACCTAGAAATGGATCCTGCAACTATTGCCGCAGGTTTTTTACATGATGTTGTTGAAGACACGGAGATCACGTTAAAGGATATCGAAGAAAATTTCAGTCCTGAAGTAGCCATGCTCGTCGATGGCGTAACCAAATTAGGGAAGATCAAATATAAATCACAGCAAGAACAACAAGCGGAAAATCATCGGAAAATGTTTGTTGCAATGGCTCAAGATATTCGGGTCATTTTAATCAAGCTAGCCGATAGATTGCACAACATGCGGACGTTGAAGCATCTTCCACAGGAAAAGCAGAGAAGGATTTCGAATGAGACCCTGGAAATCTTTGCACCGCTTGCACACCGTCTAGGAATTAGCACGATTAAATGGGAGCTGGAAGATACCGCACTACGGTATTTGAATCCGCAACAGTATTACCGCATCGTCAATCTCATGAAGAAAAAGCGTGCGGAGCGCGAAGAGTATTTAGAAGAAGTCATTGAAGAAGTGCGTAAGAATGTTACGGAAGTCCATATAAATGCCGACCTTTCCGGCAGACCGAAACATATTTACAGCATCTATCGGAAAATGGCTCTCCAAAACAAGCAATTCAGTGAAATTTATGATTTATTAGCGGTACGAATCGTGGTTAACAGCATCAAGGATTGCTATGCAGTCCTGGGGATCATCCATACATGTTGGAAACCGATGCCTGGCCGATTCAAGGATTATATTGCAATGCCAAAGCCGAATATGTATCAATCGTTGCATACGACGGTAATCGGACCAAAAGGCGATCCGCTTGAAGTGCAGATCCGTACATCGGAAATGCATCGCATTGCCGAGTTCGGGGTAGCCGCTCACTGGGCTTACAAAGAAGGCAAGGATGTCGGTGAACAGCCGTCCCTAGAGGAAAAATTGACATGGTTCCGGGAAATCCTAGAATTCCAAGATGACGCTACCAATGCCGAAGAATTCATGGAGTCCCTGAAAATCGATCTTTTCTCCGATATGGTGTTCATTTTCACACCTAAAGGCGATGTAATTGAGCTTCCTTCAGGATCTAATCCAATTGACTTTGCTTACCGTATCCATTCCGAAATCGGTAATAAAACGATAGGAGCCAAAGTGAACGGGAAAATGGTACCGCTGGATTATAAGCTGAAAACAGGTGACATCATTGAAATCCTGACTTCGAAGCATTCATATGGACCTAGTCAGGACTGGCTAAAACTTACCCAAACGTCCCAGGCGAAAAATAAAATCCGCCAATTCTTCAAAAAGCAGCGCCGCGAAGAAAACATTGAAAAAGGCAAAGAGCTGGTTGAAAAAGAAATCAAGGAAATGGAATTTGACCTGAAGGAAATCCTGACTCCCGAAAACATTAAGCGCGTGTCGGATAAATTCAATTTCCTTAATGAAGAGGACATGTATGCAGCAGTCGGCTACAACGGGATTACAGCCCTACAAGTAGCCAATCGCCTTACTGAAAAATGGCGTAAGCAGAAAATGGTCGAGCAGGAAGCGGACATCACAGAAGCGGTTTCAGATCTCAAAACCTTCCCTAGCTCATCGAAAAAACGTGACTCTGGGGTTCGTGTACCAGGCATTGATAATCTGCTCATACGTTTATCAAGATGTTGCAATCCGGTCCCAGGCGATGAAATTGTCGGCTATATTACCAAAGGACGTGGAGTCTCCGTTCATAGACGAGACTGCCCTAATTTGGAAAGTGGCGAATCGGATCACCGTCTGGTCCCTGTTGAGTGGGAAAGCAGCATAAACGATCGCAAGGAATACATTGTTGAGATTGAAATCAGCGGATATGATCGACGAGGCTTATTGAATGAAGTCCTGCAAGCGGTCAATGAAACTAAGACAAATATTTCAGCCGTTTCAGGTAAGTCAGACCGTAATAAAGTGGCCACCATCAATATGTCCATTTACATTCATAACATTGCCCATTTACAAAAGGTCGTCGTCCGTATAAAACAAATACCAGATGTCTATTCCGTAAGAAGGATTATGAACTAAGGAGTTTTATCATTATGCGTGTTGTTTTACAACGTTCCAAAGCTGCCAAGGTCGTTGTGGCAGACAAAACAATTGGTCAAATTGATAAAGGGCTCGTGCTATTAGTCGGAGTCACCCATGGGGATACTGTGGCTGACGCCGTACAATTGGCTGAGAAAATTGTCAATCTTAGAATATTTGAAGATGAAAATGAAAAGATGAACCATTCACTACTGGATGTTGGTGGTTCGATCCTTTCCGTTTCACAATTCACGTTATACGGTGATTGCCGAAAAGGACGTCGCCCGAACTTCATGGACGCCGCCCGTCCTGATGAGGCGAAAGCTTTATATGATCTATTCAATGAAGAGCTACGCAAACGAGGCGTCCATACCGAAACAGGTGAATTCGGTGCCATGATGGATGTTCAGCTCACCAATGATGGTCCAGTAACGTTGCTATTAGAAAGTAAAAAGTAAATCCCTGCATTGTGCAGGGATTTATTTTTTTATCCGAGAAAATGGGAAAAGCCGAGGCCCCATATTTTGGGCCCCGGCTTTACATCATTTAAAATACCTTGCCAAACCATTATAGATGGCAGAGGTGACGGTTTCTTGGTATTCGTTCGTTGTAATCGTCAATTCGTCGACAGGGTTACTTAAGTAACCTAATTCAATCAGTGCAGCGACTCGTTTGTTTTCACGGATTACATGATAATCCCCAAACCGGTACCCGCGATTAGGTACCTGCATGGTGGAACCGAGTGAATGGGCTATGGAAGAGGCCAAGGCCTGCTGATAGCCGTGATAATAATACGTGGTTATCCCACTTGTAATCTGATCGATGGTGCTATCATAATGGAGGCTGATGAACGCATCGGCATTATGAATATGAGAGATGCTGACACGTGACGGAAGAGCCACATACGTATTGGAGCTTCTTGTTAGGATGACTTTTGCCCCAGCGGCCTGAAGCTTGTCCCGAAGTAACTCAGCCGTCTGGATGGTCAAGTTCTTTTCAAGAGTACCACCAACTCCGATTGTCCCGCTATCCCGGCCTCCATGACCTGGATCAATGATGATGACTTTATCTTCTAAATATTTTTCAACACCTGGTCGTTTAACTTGATCGGCGTTCCCCTCAACTTTAACAATCCAGCCTGCTACATAAGCGATTTTCCCATTCTTAAGCTTAATGGAGTACCAATCTCCCTCCATGCCAAGGACGGGGAAGGTTTCCCCCCCGTTAACTTGTCCAACGATGTCGGAGCCAGTGTCCGGTTTACTTCTAAGGATGGTGCCATCATGTAAAGTTGTAATGTTCTTACCTTTGTTAGGTTGGTTCGTTTTTTGGGCCGTTTGTTCCTCATTCTCAATTTCTAGGAACCAGCTGACGACCCATCCTTTTTTTGCGTCGGAAAGTTGAAGCTGTGTCATTTGTCCTTTTTGTTGGAGAACTGGATAAGTCTCATCCTTATTTACCGAACCGATGACTTCGCTATTCAAAGAATCTTTTTTCCGCACATTTAAACCTGTGGCGGTTATTCTTGCTATGGCCGTGCCTGCCGTGATTTCCTTGGTAACGTCTTTATCCTTGCCAATTTCTATGTATGATTCAGCGACCCATCCTTTTTTGCCTTTAAAGTTAATTTCAGCCCATTCATTATTGATTTGATAAACGGTGACCGAAGCACTCTTATTCAGTTTACCTAATGAGGCGCTGTTTTTGGATGGTTCCGAACGGACATTAAGGTTGTCGACCATGACGAAACCGGTTTTCAGGTTCCTTCCCGATTCTTCCTTAACATCTTGATTCACCTTGTTCTCTGCTGAAGAAGAAGGAAGCTGAATGTAGTCAGCTGCGACCCATCCCTCGATGTCACCTTTTTTAATTTGGACCCAATTTTCATTCTTTTCCATAATGTCCACTGGTGTACCTTTTGATAAGGTACTTACCGTTTGGAATGTGGTGCCTGGACCAAAACGGACACGGACGGAATCGCCGGTAATGGTACCTTGACCAGTTTTCATCCTGACTTGACCCGACTCCGTATTTCTTTCCACAAGCCAATTGGCCACCCAGCCTGTCCTACCGGTACCAATCCGTATTTCGTACCAATCATCTTTTTCATTAACGATTTCATATTTGTCGCCCTTTGTAAGCCTTTTGACGATAGGGTAACTAAGGCCCGCACCTTCACGGACATTGACCACCTTTGACGTCACGATAATTTCTCCTTCACTTTCTCCGAGTACGTGTTGTACCGGTGAAAAAGCCGTCATCATCAGCAACAGGGCAAGGGCAATGATTCCTGGTTTCCTTTTCATGGCTGTCTCTCTCCCTTTTCTGTCTATCTGTATCTATTCTCGTTCAATAAAAAATTTCCCTCTTTATTATGCAAAAAAGATTTATTTTTGGAAAGACTAAATCATATCTAAACGATGGAGGGGTACAAATGAAATTCAGCGAGAAGGCCCAAACGACATTAAATGGAGGCAATCAAGTATTAGGCGTCGATTTTCATGATTTCATCCAAAAGGAACAAACTGCAAATCTTGTTGAATTAGCATCCGAATTCGAAGTGAACGTCCGGACGATCAAAAACTTGAAAAAGAATCTCAATCAATGAAAGTTTCGACAAATTTCTCAAGGAATCTTGACATTTGAAGGCAACGTCCGTATGATTATACAATATCAGAACTATTACTGTAACAACCAATGATGGAGAAGAGTAATTAAGAAACACATGAACAAGAGAGGAAATGCCGAGGCTGAAAGCATTCCACATGATGACTTAATGAAAGAACCCTCCGTAGGTTTCACTCTGAACGATTTCACTAGTAGGAGATGGACGTAAGCAGGCGTTAACTGCTTTTAAGCGGAGGCACGTATTTATTGTGTTTCAACTAGGGTGGCACCACGGGATATTCAACTCTCGTCCCTTGTAACGATTATGTTACAAGGGGCGGGAGTTTTTTGTTTGGGATAAAATGGCGTTTGCTTTAAAGGAGGAAATAATTATGTCGATTCAGATTCCAAGAGGTACACAGGATTTACTGCCTGAACAAACGGAGATTTGGCAGTATATTGAAAAGACCGCGCGCGAAATTTGTCAACGTTATCAGTATAAAGAAATCCGTACGCCGATATTTGAACATACGGAATTATTTTTGCGGGGTGTAGGGGATACGACCGACATCGTGCAAAAAGAGATGTATTCATTCCAGGATCGCGGCGAAAGGAATCTGACGCTTCGTCCTGAAGGAACAGCTTCAGTCGTTCGTTCATACATCGAGAACAAAATGTTTGGTTGGGCGAATCAACCGGTCAAACTTTATTATATCGGACCTATGTTCCGGTATGAACGGCCCCAAGCAGGACGTTTCCGTCAGTTCGTTCAATTTGGGATCGAGGCTTTGGGCAGTAAGGATCCCGGCATTGATGCAGAGGTTCTTTCATTGGCGATGAGCCTGTACAAGGCACTTGGATTGAAAAAACTGAAATTGGTCATTAATAGCTTAGGGGATAAAGAAAGCCGGACAGCGCACCGCAATGCATTAATCCAGCATTTCGAGCCACGCATCGGCGAGTTCTGTGGTGATTGCCAGCAACGCCTGGAAAAAAACCCACTCCGTATTCTTGATTGTAAGAAAGACCACGATCATGAATTGATGCAAACGGCACCTTCCATCATTGATTATTTAAATGAGGAATCACGTATCTATTTCGAAAAAGTGAAGCAGCATTTAACAAATTTGGACATCGAGTTTGTCGAAGATCCAACACTTGTTCGCGGCTTGGATTATTACAATCATACAGCTTTTGAAATCATGAGTGATGCTGAAGGATTTGGAGCCATCACGACTCTATGCGGTGGAGGACGTTATAACGGACTTGCCGAAGAGCTTGGCGGTCCGGAAACGCCAGGAATTGGTTTTGCACTTAGCATCGAGCGTCTCATTGCTGCACTTTCAGCCGAAAATGTTCAACTTCCAATTAAAAAAGGCATCGATTGCTATCTTGTTTCATTAGGTGAAGCGGCTAAGGATTATAACGTTAAACTTGCCTATCAATTGCGTAATGCTGGATTCAAAGTCGAAAAAGACTACCAGGACCGTAAAGTAAAAGCCCAATTTAAATCAGCTGACCGTCTAGAAGCGAAATACGTGGCGACTCTCGGGGACGATGAATTGGCAAACAATAAAATCAGTCTAAAGTTCATGGAAACGGGCGAACAAGTCCAAATGGATCTAGCTACATTCGTTGAACAATTTAAAAAGCTACAGGCTTAAGGGGGAAATACCATGTTTGGCAGAACATACTTCAATGGAGAAGTAACAGAAGCAGCTATTGGTGAAAAGGTTACATTAAAAGGATGGGTACAAAAACGTCGTGACCTAGGTGGAGTCATCTTCATCGACCTTCGTGACAGAAGCGGGGTCGTACAAGTCGTTTTCAATCCAGATATCTCGGCAGCAGCCTTGGCAACCGCTGAAAAAATCCGTAATGAATACGTACTTGATATTCAAGGAACAGTCATCAAACGTGATGAGGCGAACATCAACCCGAACGTGACAACAGGTACGATTGAAGTTCAAGCGGAAAGCGTAACAATCTTGAATGAAGCAAAAACACCTCCGTTCATCATTGATGAAAGAACGGAAGTCTCAGAAGATATCCGTTTGAAATATCGTTACTTGGACCTACGTCGTCCAGCAATGTTCGAAACGTTGAAAATGCGTAACCAAACGACTAAAGCAATCCGTGATTTCTTGGACGGAGAAGGCTTCCTTGATATCGAAACACCGATTTTAACAAAGAGCACACCAGAAGGCGCACGTGATTACTTAGTGCCAAGCCGTGTCCATGATGGTGAATTTTACGCATTGCCACAATCTCCACAGCTTTTCAAACAGCTGTTGATGGTATCTGGCTTCGAACGCTACTACCAAATTGCCCGCTGTTTCCGTGATGAAGATTTACGTGCTGACAGACAGCCTGAATTCACGCAAATCGATATTGAAACTAGCTTCATGAGCCAGGAAGATATCATTAAAACGGCTGAAAACATGATGGCAAAAGTCATGAAAGACGTAAAAGGAATGGACGTAACCCTTCCATTCCCACAAATGACGTATAACGAAGCGATGAGCCGTTTTGGTTCAGACAAACCGGATACACGTTTTGCAATGGAATTGAAAGACGTATCTGAAATCGTGAAAGATAGCGACTTTAAAGTATTTACAGGAGCTATAGCGAATGGGGGACAAGTAAAAGCAATCGTCGTTAAGGACGGAAATGCAGACTATTCCCGTAAAGATATCGATGCATTGGCAGAATTTGCAGCGATTTACGGCGCGAAAGGCCTTGCTTGGTTGAAAGTCGAAGAAGACGGCGTAAAAGGACCCATCGCTAAATTCTTCGCTGAAGACCAACAACAATTAGTAGCTGCAGTGGAAGCGGAAGTAGGAGACCTTATCCTATTTGTTGCTGATAAAAAAGGAATCGTAGCGGATGCACTTGGTGCACTTCGTAACAAGCTTGGTAAAGAAAGAGGCTTGATCGACGAAAGCAAATTCAACTTCCTATGGGTTACAGACTGGCCATTATTTGAATATGATGAAGACGAAGGCCGCTACTACGCAGCCCACCATCCATTCACAATGCCATTCCGTGAAGACTTGGATATTCTTGAATCCGATCCAGCCAATGTCCGCGCACAAGCCTATGACCTTGTATTGAACGGATACGAGCTTGGCGGTGGTTCATTACGTATTTTCGAACGTGATGTTCAAGAAAAAATGTTCAAAGTACTAGGATTCACTGAAGAAGAAGCAAAAGCACAATTCGGATTCCTAATGGATGCCTTTGAATACGGAACACCTCCACATGGCGGAATTGCCCTTGGATTAGACCGTATGGTAATGTTGCTTGCGGGTCGTTCAAACCTTCGCGATACCATCGCGTTCCCAAAAACAGCTAGCGCCAGCGATTTGCTTGTAGATGCTCCAAGTCCGGTAAGCGACAAGCAATTAGCAGAACTAAGCATCAGATTGGCTGCAAAGAAAAGTAAGTAAATTGGTAAAAAATGATAAATTATACCTAGATGCTTTCTCTTGAAACACAGCTAAGTGATATGCTATGATGATTTCAACAAGTAAGAGTCCTGATGTGTTCGTTCTTTAACCTATAAGTTTTGACCGAACACTTATAGTTACCGGGAGCACTAGTTTCCAGGCCGCGTAAATGCCTCCTTCGTAGAGGACTTACAAATGCAAGGAACCGAGCACCCACCTGCGGAGAGCGGGTTCAAAACAAAGGCATAAACGGCACAATTGGGACTCTTACTCATAACAAAGTAACTCATGTTGAGAAAACATGGGTTTTTTTGTGTGCTTTGGATATTGACTGATAAAAGAGGCGTTTTGACCGATAAATGTATTCATTTGACCGATAAAAGTGCTGATTTAACCGATAAAAACACAAACGGACCGATAAAAGACGTGCAGAACCCTTTTATGCAGGATTCATCTGCAGACATGTCGAAAAAAGCATGTAAGGAGAGTGATGAAATGATTAAAAAACCATGCAAGAAGCCAATTAAGATGCTCAAACTAGAAGCGTTGACGAGGAGGCTACCTGAACACCATCCTAAGCATCACCTTATAACGAGTGATTATCGGAAAATACACACGGGCCATAAAGGAGAACGAGCCATCGGTGCTGAGTTAGCCTATCTATCAGGGGAATTTTACATCTTTCATGATCTGCGATTACAGCATGACGCAACTCGTTTTTTTCAACTGGATCTATTGCTTTTGTCCAAAAACGTAATGATTATTATAGAGGTGAAAAACTTTGCCGGTTCACTTTATTTTGATCGACTTTATCCTCAATTGATCCGTACGAAAGACGGGCAGGAACAAGCCTACCTTGACCCGCTTCTACAGGTGAATATCCAGAAATCCCGCTTAATCGATTGGATGAGGCTTCATAAATTCCCGGAGATTCCGATAGAAACCCTCATTGCTAATGCAAACCCGAATGCCATCATCAAAACTACGCCTGGGCACACTTCGATTTTCAACCAAATTACTGGTAAAGAAACCCTCAACGCTAGAATACGAACCCTTGAAAATAAGTATCCTTCCCATTTACTGACGCAAAGGCAATTCAACAAACTTTCTAATAGCTTCCTCCAAAAAAACACCCCGCTTAATCAGAATATCCTACACGTGTACCAAATCCCTGAAACTGAATTATTGAAAGGTGTCCAATTTCCGGAATGTATGGCTCTTCCCATGAAACGCGGGCGGGGAAAATGGATATGCCCTTCATGTTCGCATAGCTCAAAGAATGCTCACTTACAAGCATTGCATGATTTTGCCCTCCTTTTCCGTCCTACGGTAACGAATAAAGATGTGCGTTCGTTTCTGCAAATTGAATCAGGAACGGTTGCCAATCGTATCCTGTCAGGAATGAAGGTCGATCATTACGGATCATATAAAGGGCGAGAATATGTTCTTGAATGGGAGGTTGACTGATATAAAGTGAGTTTTGACCGATAAATGTTACATTAGACCGATAAAAGTGCAAAATTGACCGGTAAAAACATCAAACCGACTGATACCCGCACTATTTATGGAACATTCCGTGATGTACGTTCGTAAATTATGAGTAGGAGTATAAATCTTTAGCGAGGATAGAAAGTAGTGAGGGCTTTGAAGGACTTATTGCACGCGAAAAGGAAAGAAATGCTCCAATTATTGGAGCAGCTTGTGAATATCGATAGCGGTTCTTATACAAAAAAAGGCATTGATGAAATCGGAGCGATTTTAAAAAAGAAATTTGAGGATCTTAATTTTCTAGTGACGGTAATTAAACAGGAGAAATATGGCGATCATTTAGTCATCCAGCACCGTGAAGCAATGTCTCCGCATATTCTCATTATTGGTCATATGGATACCGTTTTTTCGGAAGGGACGGCGAAGAAACGTCCGTTCAAAATGGTGGGCCCGCGTGCATATGGGCCAGGTGTTATTGACATGAAGGGAAGCTTGGTCGAGCTTCTATATGCGATTTTTTGCATGAAGCTCACTGGACAAACCGGCTATAAACATATACAGATCATTTTGAACAGTGATGAAGAGATAGGGTCGCCATCGTCTGCCGCGCTCATTTCGGAAAAAGCCAAGGACCAGAAGTTCGCGCTTGTGTTAGAGCCAGCGAGAGCAGATGGTTCGCTTGTCACCGCGAGAAGAGGTTGCGGCCAATTCAAGGTGGAGGTTGTAGGGAAATCTGCACATTCTGGGGTTGAACCGGAAAAAGGTCAGAGTGCGATTGAAGAATTGGCTCATAAGATCCTCGCCCTGCATCGGTTAACGGATCATCAACTAGGCATCGGTGTAAATGTTGGAATCATAGAAGGCGGGGTGGCGGTCAATACAGTTGCACCCCATGCATCAGCTTTAATAGATGTGCGAATCTCAAAAAGAAATCAGGCGCAGTTCGTCTTTAAGCAAATGAAGGATATCTGTGCCCAAACGTTTGTAGCGGGAACAAAAACTAGCCTGAGCGGTAAGATGGACCGGCCGCCCATGGAAAAGACGGAGAAAACCACCGTCTTATTGGAAATCATCCGGCAAGCGGGTGAGGAAATGGGCATCACCATCACCGATACGGAAACGGGTGGAGGCTCGGATGCGTCGTTCCCCTCTGAATTAGGGATCGCAACGATTGATGGACTCGGACCGATTGGAGGCCATGCCCATAGCGAAGATGAATATTTAGAGATAGAAAGCCTGTTAGAACGCACACTCCTATTAGCCATCTTGCTTGAAAAATTGTCTCGAATGAACTAGCCTGCCAATTCCGATAAAACTGGTCATATTTGCTTGTCATCCCTGATGTTTATGATATATTGTTAATTGGGAACACAAATAAGATCAGAATTTATTGGAGTTGAAAATATATGCTGCATCAGTTTTCACGAAATGAACTAGCGATTGGTAAAGAGGGCATGGATCGGTTGAAAAACACGACGGTTGCTGTCCTTGGTGTAGGCGGAGTCGGTTCTTTTTCAGCCGAAGCGTTGGCACGTACAGGTGTTGGCCGGATTATCCTTGTCGATAAAGATGATGTGGACATCACAAATGTAAACAGACAGATCCATGCGCTTCTTTCGACTGTGGGTCAGCCAAAAGCCGAATTGATGAAAGCGCGCATCCAGGATATTAATCCGGAGTGTGAAGTCATCGCCTTGAAGATGTTTTATACAGAAGAAACCTTCGATGAATTCTTCAGTTATAATCTCGATTATGTCATCGATGCATCCGATACGGTCATCTACAAAATGCATGTCATGAAAGAGTGCCTGAAACGAAATATCAAGATCATCGCAAGTATGGGTGCCGCAAATAAAATGGATCCAACCCGCTTCCAGATTGCTGATATTTCGAAGACACATACCGATCCGCTTGCGAAAGTCATCCGCACAAGATTGCGTAAAGAAGGCATCACAAAAGGAATTCCGGTTGTATTTTCCGATGAAAGCCCAATTGTGATACGTGAGGATGTCCGGAAAGAGGTCGGTAATGATGAGGCGAAAATCCGTAAAGCTCAAATGCCTCCATCTTCCAATGCGTTCGTTCCATCTGTAGCCGGCTTAATTGCGGCAAGCTGGGTCATCAATGACCTATTAAAAGATATTGAAGTTCGTCGTGTTAACGATTAATAAGCCGGAAGCTGACTCTGATCCAGGGTCAGTTTTTTTGTTTTAATAATTACATATATTTACTATTTTACCGAAAAATATAGACAAACTACCTAGAATGAGATACATTATTTTCAGAATATTCTTTTTGTTTTTAAAGAAAAAGGGGGTTTCAAATGAAAAAGAAAAAGTTAGCAGGCATGGTTTTATCACTATCATTAATCGCGGGGGCACTGGCAGGTTGCAATGGTGACTCGAAAACCAGTAGTTCAGGCGGAGGATCATCCAGTTCAGGAGACACCATAAAAATTGGTGCGAACCTTGAATTGTCAGGTGGGACGGCCTCATTTGGTCAGTCTGCAATGGATGGTTTGCAATTGGCCATCGATGAAATCAATAAAGAAGGAATCAATGGTAAAAAAATTGAAATTAAAAAAGTGGATAATAAATCGGATGCAGCAGAAGCAACGAACGGTTCGATTAAACTTGTCAGTCAGGATAAAGTAGTGGCGATTGTAGGATCCGCTACAAGTACAAACACGTTGGCACAAGTTCAGGTCGCACAGGATAACAAGATTCCTCTACTTACACCAACCGCAACCAATCCCGATATCACGAACAAAGCTGGAAAATTGAATGATTATGTGTTTAGAACATGCTTCATCGATCCATTCCAAGGAACCGTTGCAGCCAATTTCGCAACAGATGAAGTGAAGGCGAAGACTGCTGCCATTTATGTTGACAGTGCAAGCGATTACTCAAAAGGACTCGCTGCAGCCTTTAAGGAAGCCTTTACGAAAAATGGAGGGAAAATCGTATCGGAAGAAGCTTATGTGACAAAAGATACTGATTTCCGTGCCACATTGACTCGCATCAAGTCAGCAAAACCAGAGTTCGTATTTCTTCCAGGTTACTATGAAGAAGTCGGTCTGATCTTGAAGCAAGCTCGGGAAAATGGAATGGACCTCCCGTTCATGGGTGGAGACGGCTGGGATTCACCAAAAGTCGTGGAAATTGCCGGAGCGGAAGCTTTGAAGAACACCTATATCACTAATCACTATTCGCCGGAAGACGAAGACGCTAAGATTCAAGATTTCGTTTCAGCATTCAAAGCTAAATACAACAAAACACCTGATGCTTTTGCTGCATTAGGCTACGACACTGGTTACTATTTGGCTGATGCCATCAAAAGAGCTGGAGACCCAACATCTGAAAATATCAGAAAAGCATTAGAAGAAGTGAAGGATTTCGAATTAGTCTCAGGAACCTTGAACTTGGATGAAAACCATGATCCGATTAAATCGGCCACCATCTTGGAATATGTGGATGGCAAACAAACCTTTAATACGAAGATTGATCCGTGATCTAGATTGATTCAAAGGGACCGCCATATGGCGGTCTTTTTGTTGTAATATGCCAGCAGAAATACCTGCATATTTATATAGTATTATACAATTTTGAAATAGAAATCTGTATAAAAGATACGTGCTGAATGTAGGCGTAAAAACCTATCAGGATACTCAAGAATAGAAAATTAAGGAAATGATAAGGTTGGATGTTACTAATGACGGAATAAAAAATGACCGATGAAAAACGTAGGTTTATAACATTGAAATAAAGAAACTCTTTGATTTTTCTCTGTTAATAACGAGGATGGCATATATCAATATAATAATAGCTTGCAAAGGTCTATGAGATATAGACTATTGGACAAAATGTTCATGAATTTTACGTCTAGACGTGGTGAAAATTATGCGGTACACTATTTTCAAAATATTTATTTAATTGTAAATATTTATATTAATCTGTTATTTAAACGGTGTATTGAATAAATATTCATGCGCCACAAACAAAGATTACCAAATAGGGGGTTCATTATGAAAAAGAAGAAATTAGCAAGTGCATTTCTTTCGTTATCACTTGCAGCGGGGGTATTGGCAGGTTGTTCCGGATCGGACTCTGCTTCAACATCAAAAAAGGGTGAAGAGGGAGACACGATCAAAATCGGTGTGAACCTTGAATTATCAGGGGGAGTAGCCTCTTATGGACAATCGATTTCAGAAGGCCTCAAGCTTGCGACTGAAGAAATTAACAAAGAAGGCATTGATGGAAAAAAAATCAAACTTATACCAGTTGATAATAAATCGGAAGCGGCTGAAGCGACTAGTGGTGCCATCAAGCTGACTTCTCAAGATAAGGTGACAGCGATCGTCGGTGCCGCAACGAGTACGAATACAATCGCACAGGTGCAGATTGCCCAAGATAATAAGGTTCCGGTCATCTCTCCTTCTGGGACAAGCCCAGAAATCACATATAAAGATGATAAATTGAATGATTATGTTTTCAGAACAAGCTTTATCGATCCTTTCCAAGGAACCGTTGCAGCGAATTTCGCCACTAGCGAAATCAAAGCAAAAAGCGCAGCCATCTATATTGATAGTGCAAGCGATTATTCAAAAGGGTTAGCGGCAGCTTTTAAGGAACAATTCGAAAAAAATGGTGGAAAAGTTGTAGCGGAAGAAGCTTATATTGCCAAGGATACTGATTTCCGTTCTACACTGACTCGCCTGAAATCGGCAAAACCGGATTTCATCTTCCTACCAGGCTACTATGAAGAAGCTGGATTGATCGTTAAGCAGGCTCGTGAAACAGGTCTTGACGTTCCATTCATGGGCGGCGATGGTTGGGATTCTCCTAAACTAGTTGAAATTGCTGGTGAGAAGGCTCTAAATAATACATTCATCACCAACCATTATTCTTCAGGTGACCCTGACGAAAAGATCCAGAACTTTGTGTCGGCATTCAAGGCTGAATACAAAGACAAATCCCCTGATGCTTTTAACGCTTTAGGCTACGATACTGGCTACTTCCTTGCCGATGCCATTAAACGTGCCGGATCTTCGGATTCGGATAAGATCAAGGATGCTTTGGAAAAAACAAAAGATCTTAGCCTTGTGACGGGAACATTTACATTAGATGAAAAACACAATCCAATCAAATCCGCTACGATCCTTGAGTTTAAAGAAGGAAAACAGGTATTCAATACAAAAATCAATCCTGAATGATCTGGGAAAGGTTTTAACCTTCGCCGGCCCTTCTTCGATTAGAAGGTGCTGGCGACTTCTCATTTTTTACCCACTGAAAAAATAGACGTGCCGCATTATAAAATTAGATTTTTCAAGGAGAGTCGAATATGGAATTGGTACAACAGCTAATAAATGGAGTTTCACTCGGTAGCATTTATGCCCTTATCGCTCTCGGATATACGATGGTGTATGGAATTGTTAAACTGATAAACTTCGCACATGGTGACGTCTTCATGGTCGGATCATTCGTTGGTTTCTACTCGATAACGGTTTTGGAACTGTCATTCGTGCCAGCTCTTCTTATATCAATGACGGTCTGTGCACTCTTTGGCGTATTAATTGAACGGATCGCATACAAGCCATTGCGCAATGCAACGCGCATTGCCGCTCTTATAACCGCCATCGGTGTTTCGCTTTTGATCGAATATGGATTCATCTATGTCCGTGGTGCACAGCCGGAAGCTTATCCGAGTGATGTATTGCCTTCGGATAAAATCAATATATTCGGTGCTTCGATAAACAGCCAGTCGGTATTGATCTTTGGCGTAGCCGTCGCATTGATGATCGTTCTACAAATCATTGTGCATCGAACGAAAATCGGGAAGGCGATGCGTGCCGTTTCTTTCGATGCAGATGCGGCTAAGCTAATGGGGATCAACGTCAATAATACGATTTCAGCAACATTTGCAATCGGTTCCGCATTAGCGGGAGCAGCAGGGGTCATTTTTGGTATCTATTATATAAAAATCGAGCCTTTGATGGGAGTGCTCCCAGGGTTGAAGGCATTCGTAGCCGCGGTGCTTGGTGGAATCGGAATTATCCCAGGTGCGATGGTCGGAGGATTATTGCTTGGAGTCATCGAGGCTTTGGTCAGTGCCGCCGGCTATTCATTATGGCGAGATGCCGTAGCCTTTATCGTACTGATTCTTATCTTGATTTTCATGCCACAAGGCTTGTTCGGTAAAAACAAAAAAGAAAAAGTATAAGGGAGACAAAGCTATGACTACTTTTAAGCGGGCCAAAGGTTTTTGGCTCTCGATCGTCCTATCACTGATCTTTTTCGCCGTGGTCCAGGTACTGATCGGCGGCGGTTCTTTGAATCCTTTTTATCAAAATACGCTCATGTTCATCGGGATCAATATTATTTTGGCAACGAGCCTTCATTTAATCATCGGGATTACCGGTCAATTTTCAATCGGACATGCCGGCTTTCTGGCCGTCGGTGCATACGCTTCAGCGGTCGTTACCATGAAGTTGCAAATGCCGTTTCCCCTGGCATTGATTATAGGTGGGTTGATCGCAGCGCTTGCCGGTTTGATCATTGGGATTCCAAGCTTGCGTCTTAAAGGGGATTACCTGGCAATCGCGACCTTGGGGTTTGGAGAAATCGTCCGGATCGTGCTCTTGAATATTGACTATGTAGGCGGGGCAAGCGGAATGCAAGTATCGCATTTGACTACTTGGCCGTGGGTGTTCGGGTCCGTACTCATCACAGTCCTTGTCATCCGGAACTTTACAAGTTCGACACATGGAAGGGCCTGCATCTCGATCCGTGAGGACGAAACGGCAGCTGATTCGATGGGAATCAACACAACCTATTATAAAGTTGTCGCGTTTGCAATCGGTGCTTTCTTTGCTGGAATCGCTGGAGGGTTATATGCCCACAACTTCTATATTATCCAACCGTCGAACTTTGGGTTCTTGAAATCATTCGATATCTTAATTCTAGTCGTACTCGGTGGACTTGGAAGCTTATCCGGTTCCGTATTGGCAGCTATCCTTCTTACGGTCGTCACGACATTCCTGCAAGACTATCCAGAAACAAGAATGATCATTTACAGCCTTGTTCTGATTGTGATGATGATTTATCGTCCACAAGGCTTGATGGGAACGAAAGAAATAACGTCCATGTTCAATCGTAAAGGAGGCAGCAGCCATGGCAACAACAAAAACACCGCTGCTTAAAGTCGACTCGGTCGGCATCCAGTTTGGAGGGCTTAAAGCGGTATCCGATGTTAACGTCGAGTTGTATCCGGGGGAATTGGTCGGTTTAATCGGACCGAATGGAGCTGGGAAAACGACATTTTTCAACTTATTGACTGGGGTTTATGTCCCGACTGAGGGCACCATTTCCCTTGACGGGGAAAACTTGAGGAAACGTCCGCCCTATAAAATCACGCAAAAAGGAATCAGCCGGACGTTCCAGAATATCCGTTTGTTCAGTGAACTTTCGGTGATTGATAACGTAAAGGTAGCCTATCATTCTCTTTCGAAACATAGCATTGTCAGTTCCATCTTGCGTTTCCCCACCCATTTTAAAGGGGAACAGGAAATGGAGGAAAAGGCCATTGAATTCCTGAAGATCTTCAATCTGGATCGATACAAGGATGAAAAGGCGAAAAACCTGCCATATGGTCAGCAAAGGCGCTTGGAAATTGCCCGTGCCCTTGCCGCTAACCCGAAATTACTCTTACTCGATGAACCGGCGGCCGGCATGAATCCCCAGGAAACACACGAACTCATGAAATTGATTGCGCTAATCCGTGAGAAATTTGACTTGACCGTGCTGTTGATTGAACACGATATGCCACTTGTCATGGGTGTATGCGAGCGTATCTATGTGCTCGATCATGGCCAGTTGATCGCTCAAGGAAAGCCGGAAGAAATACGTAACAATCCAAAAGTCATCGAGGCCTATCTGGGCGAGGAGGTTTCATAATGTTAACAATCGAGGATATTAACGTATATTACGGGAACATACAGGCACTAAGGGGTGTCTCCCTCACAATCAACCAAGGTGAAATCGTCACCCTGATTGGGGCGAACGGAGCAGGTAAAAGTACGATGCTCAAGACGATTTCCGGCTTATTGAAACCGAAACAAGGAAAGATTCTTTATGAGAATCAATCAATCGGTGGCAAACCTGCCCAATCGATCGTGAAGATGGGAATCTCACATGTCCCGGAAGGACGCCGTGTTTTCGCCAACATGACGGTGGAAGAAAACCTTCAACTAGGTGCTTATTTACGAAAAGACAAGGCGGAGATCAAAAAGGATATGGAAAAGGTATACGAACTATTTCCACGCTTGCTTGAGAGACTGAAGCAACAATCGGGAACCCTTTCTGGCGGAGAGCAGCAAATGCTCGCGATGGGTCGGGCCCTCATGGCAAAGCCGCGTCTGCTCTTATTGGATGAGCCTTCGATGGGACTTGCACCGTTACTGGTGAAACAGATTTTCAGCATCATTGAAGAAATCAATAAAACGGGCACGACCATTCTACTCGTCGAACAAAATGCAAACCTTGCGTTATCCATTGCAGATCGAGCGTATGTAGTGGAAACGGGTCGCATCGTCCTATCGGGTCAAGCTGAGGAATTAACGGCAAGTGAAGAAATCAAGAATGCCTATTTAGGAGGACACTGAAACCGCAAATTGCGGTTTTTTCTTTTGATAAAAATGGAAATGATTCATATTGACTAGATGAAAAATTAGTAAATCTAAATCTATCAGTATACAATTTAGATAGAGGGAACTAATGAAAAAATCCCCATAACAATCTATTGGAGTGATCCCATGCAAAAATTATTTCAGTCCATCCTACCTATCGCACTTCTTTTAACATTTTTGCCAATTCAACAGCCAGAAGCCGTTTTTGCAGAGGAAACTCCTAATGCCGATGGTGTCATTGTAAAATATATAGAAACAAATCATGAGCCTATCAGCGAATTAATTGAGGCGGTAGACATCCCTAAAGGGCAAACCCCAGAAAAGCTAATAGAGAAGCTTGAAGATCAGAAAAAGGTAGAGTATGCAGAGCCAAACTATCTTTTTAAAAAGATGGAAAGTCCGGCTGACCCTATCTTTAAGGAACAATGGCATCACCAAAAAATCGGGACGAAAGCTGCATGGAAAAAGACCATGGGCTCAAAAGAAATGATCGTAGCCATCATTGATGATGGCATTGACCGCAATCATGAAGATTTAAAAGGGAAGATTTATAAAGGATATGATACCGTACGGGAGAGAAAGAATATCTTGCCCAAAGGAGAACATGGAACGCATGTTGCGGGGATCATTGCCGGTTCTGCCAACAATAAAGTAGGCGGCGCAGGTGTGGCCCCTACGATTAAAATTATGCCGATTAACGTTTTTAACGGACAATATGCAGATACAGTCGATATTATTGAAGCCATTCATTATGCGATCGAAAACGGGGCCGACATAATCAATATGAGTCTAGGAGAAAACCATTATTCAAAGGCGCTAGATAAAGCGGTCCAAGAGGCGTATAAAGAAGGGGTACTGATTATCGCAGCGTCCGGAAATGACGGGGATTTGAAAAAGAGCAACAAGCGAGTATACCCTGCCGCATTCAGTCATGTCATCTCGGTGGGTGCCACCACATCAAAAGATAAGCGCGCCACTTATTCCAATTACGATTCATCGGTGGATATTACAGCCCCCGGGGACAAAATCCTTTCAACATTTCCTAATAATCGATATGCCTATATGAGCGGTACGTCGATGGCGACACCCATTGTTACCGGTGTAGCCGCATTGATTTGGTCCAATGAACCGAAACTTTCCCAATTAGCGGTGGAATACCGGCTATATGATTCGGCTATCGATCTAGGCACAAAAGGGAAAGATGTCTACTATGGAAACGGGCGGGTCAATGCCAAAAAGGCGCTTGAGATGAAGACCCTCAGTAAGCCTTCTGTGACAGGCATCTCGGATAAGGATAAGAAAATTAAAGGAACGATACCTAATAACTTCAAAACAGGCACCGTCTCCATTTATACGAAGAAAAAAACGCTTGCCACGGTAAAAATCAACGGGGAAAAGACATTTTCAGCGACGATTGGCAAACAGAAAGCCGGTCAGAAAGTGTATATACGGGTCGTCGATAAAACAGGAAATAAAAGCGTACCGGTCTCCCTTACAGTTACCGATAAAACCGCCCCACCTAAGCCGACAGTAAATGTTGTCGGTGACAATACGACAAAGGTGACGGGGAAAGCGGAAGCGAGTTCGAGCGTGATAGTCAAAACGGGAACGACTACGCTTGGAAAGGCCACCACCAACAGCTCAGGCAAATTCACCGCGACGATGAAGAAAAAGCAAAAGGCTGGAAAAGTGCTTATCGTAACCGTAACCGATAAAGCGGGAAACAAAAGCCCTGCCAAAAAAGTGACGGTTAAGGATAAAACCGCACCAAGCATGCCGACAGTCAATAAAGTTACGCCCAAAACAACAAAGGTGACAGGGAAGGCAGAAGCAAGCTCAACTGTTTCTATCAAAACATCAGGCAAAGTCATCGGATCTGCCAAAGCTACCAATAAAGGCAACTTCACGGTCAAGATTGCCAAGCAAAGTGCCGGGAAAATCGTGTATGTCTATGCAAAAGACGAAGCAAAGAATGTAAGTAAGTCGAGAAAAGTGACCGTGAAAAAGTAAAACTGTGATAGAGAGGAAGCCTCCGAGAATCTGGGAGGCTTTTTTTGTCATGAATCTCATGAAATTAGTATATTAATTAGTTAATAACTGGTAATGTTATAGTTCGAGAGTATGAGGAAGAGGGGATAAGTATGAATCGGATGTTTTCTTTATTGGTTGTCATCGTCTTTTGCATGCAAATAGGCGTAGGCAACAGCCCTACTACACTAGCGGCTGAGCAGCCCAATCCAACCGATGTTGAAACAGATAGAGTCATTGTCAAAATGAAACCTTCAGCCAGAGAAGGTAGTTTGAAAAAGTACAGTAATAGCGAGAAAACGATAGATAATATGGGTCTATTGAAAACGATGGAAGTCCCGGATGACACAAGCCTAGTTGGTTTTATAAGGAAGCTAGAAAAAGATAAAAATATTGAGTACGTGGAACCAGATCATCTCATTCAAAAGATGAAAAAACCGAGTGATCCCCATTATACGAAACAATATCATCACAAGTTGATCCAAACCGAGAAAGCCTGGGACAAGACGAAGGGTTCGAAAGGAATCATAGTAGCCGTCATTGATGACGGGGCTGATTTGAACCATCCCGATTTAAAAGGAAAATTCTATGCTCCCTATAACATGGTGAACTTTAGTAGCACCTATTTGCCGGCAGGAGAACATGGAACACATGTGGCCGGAATCATTGCGGCTACGATGAATAATGGAGCTGGCGGAACGGGTGTCGCCCCGAATACTAGAATCATGCCGATTAATGTTTTTAACGGTGATATTAGTTATTCCTCTGATCTCATTTATTCGATTTATTATGCCGTGGAATATGGAGCTAATATTATCAATCTGAGTTTAGGAGGCTTCAATTATTCTTATAGTGAAGATCAAGCCATCCAGCATGCCCATGATATGGGATTGGTCATCGTTGCCGCAGCTGGAAATGAAGATACTTACTGGAACAGTTATCCCGCTTCCTATGAGAACGTCATTTCCGTCAGTGCGACGTCAAAGAAAGATCGAATTGCCGACTATTCCAATTATGGAACCAATATTGACTTGGCTGCACCAGGTGATTCGATTTATTCAACGCTTCCTTATAAATCGTATGGTTATATGACAGGAACCTCGATGGCCGCGCCTATCGTCACTGGGGTCGCAGCCTTGGTCTGGGGGAACAAGCCCACCTTGAAGAATACGCAGGTCGAAGAACGCCTATTCAGCACGGCCGATGACCTAGGTAAAAAGGGAAAAGACGATCTTTACGGAAATGGGCGCGTAAATGCCAAAAGGGCCGTGAACTACGTCGCAAAGCCAACCGTTCATACAGTCAAGGACAATGCTAAAACAATTACAGGAAAAGCTGAAAAAGGCTCGACCGTTACCGTTAAAAAAGGAAGCAGCCAGCTCGGAAAAGCAAAAACCAACAGTGCGGGAACATTTAAAGTTACGATGAAGACAAAACAAAAAGCAGGAACCAAGCTTTCCGTTACGGCCAAAAGCAAAGCGGGATATTCCAGCAAAGCAAGAACCGTAACTGTGGTCAAAGCGAAAAAATAAACAGGTTCAGCCTCCGGAATCATCCGGGGGCTGTTTTCAATAAAAAAATCTCACAAATAAATAGGTAATTCGACCACAAACAGCAATAATTCAACCACAACCACAATTAATTCGACCACGGAAAATGATAATTCAACCACAGAAGCATATAAATCAACCATACTAATTAACCACATATAAAAAAGAGCCAAAATGTCTCAAAAAGTAAAATTTATATTTCTAACCTGCTGATGATCTAGCACAATATTTGTTTCCTGTGCGGCTAACGTAGTGATCTCCACCCTCACTTGATGCCGCCTATTATCTAATTAACTAGATGCACTACCACCAGTGACTGTTGTTTTATTCACAATGGTCATATCCTTTCATATGAAGCTATTAATAAGCTATACATGTTACGAGAAAGAAAAAGGGAGAGGTCAAATTTCTCTTAAGCCGGGAAAAATAAAGAGGGTAAGCAGTAGTAGAGTAGGATAGAAATCCTTTTAACTGGCTCCATTAGAAGTAACTATGTGATTTTTTTTGAGTAATATGACCTATATTACGGGTGGAATTCACTAATTTTGAAAAGTAATGATTATATATCATTATTTTTTACAAAAAAAGGAGATTACGAACAATAAACGACATTTTTTGCTAGTAATAAATGGTAATATAGGTTTTAATAATTATAAAGTAGGTAAAAACATGAAAAAAAGGAAAAACAACCTGTTCTAATTAACTACTAAGGGGGCCTATATGGAGGAAACAATAAGTTTAAAAGAATTGTTTATGACATTGAAGAAAAGATGGGGTTGGATATTGGGAATTACGGTGCTAGCAGTCTTAGTAGCGGCCATTGTCAGTTTCAACTATCTACCCTCAGTCTATCAAGCTTCGACTCAATTACTGGTCAATCAAGCAAATGATGAGAAAGGCAGCAACGTTTATAGCTCCAATGAGGTTCAAACGAATTTACAATTGATCAATACGTATACTGTCATTATAAAAAGTCCGGCCATACTTGATATCGTCAATGAAGAGCTAGGTTTAGAACTATCGACCAAGCAATTGAATGATAAAATTTCGGTGCAAAGCGAACAGGATTCACAAGTGCTGAATGTTACGGTTCAAGATGAGAAGCATGAAAGGGCAGTGATGATTGCCAATACGACTGCTAGTGTATTTCAAAGAGAAATAACCGAAATCATGGCAGTTGATAATGTGAAAATACTCGCGAGAGCAGAATACGAAAGTAATCCAGCTCAGGTTCAACCGAAACCATTATTAAATATTGCAATCGCTCTAGTAGTAGGTCTAATGGCGAGTATAGGTTTAATTTTCCTATTAGAATACCTAGATAATACAGTCAAAACAGAGCAAGACATTGAACAAATTCTTGGAGTGCCTGTTCTAGGTGCCATCATGGAAATAAACGAAAAAAAAGAAAAGAAATCGAAGATACGATCAAGCACCGCGGTAGGCAAAGGGGTGAAAGCAAATGGCTAGAAAATCTAGCAGAAAATTTACAAATGGACAAAATTTAGTTGCAAAGAATAATCCTAGATCGCCTATATCCGAACAATATCGAACAATCAGGACCAATATTCAATTTTCTACGGTAGACACAAAGGTCCGTTCCATTTTAGTGACATCTTCCTCGCCTTCGGAAGGAAAATCGACGACTGTGGGCAATCTAGCCGTAGTATTTGCCCAACAAGGAAAAAAAGTACTCCTAGTCGATACAGACTTAAGGAGGCCAACTATGCAATTTGCGTTCGATATAACGAATAATACCGGTCTTACGAACGTCCTTATGAAACAGACTTCTCTTATGAAGGCTGTATATCGAGCAGATGAAGAGAATCTGTATGTTTTACCTAGTGGTCCAATTCCACCAAATCCAGCTGAATTGTTAGCCTCGAAGGCAATGGATGAATTAGTGGAACAGATGTATGGGCAATTTGATATCGTCCTTTTCGATTCACCGCCAATCTTGGCTGTAACCGATGCACAAATTCTAGCGAATCGCTGTGATGGGACAATATTGGTTGTAAGAAGTGCAAAATCAGATAAAGATGAAATGAGAAAAGCGAAGGAGTTGCTAGACTCTGTTAATGCCAACGTGTTAGGGGCCGTATTAAATAGGAAAAAACTGAAGAAACAGCAATACTACTATTATCAAAATAAGTGAACAGGTAATCTCTAGCTTAGATAAGTAGGAAAAGGAGTTATGACATGATTGATATCCATTGCCATATTTTGCCTGGAGTTGATGATGGTCCCACACAGTTAGCGGAGAGCATTGCGATGGCAAAAGCAGCCGTCGCAGAGGGGATTCGTTTAATTATTGCCACTCCACATCATGATGATGGTCATTATGACAACCCGAGGCAGACGATCTTAAATAAGGTGAATGCTCTTAACGATGTGTTAAGGGCAGAAGCCATCGGCCTCGATATAGTACCAGGCCAAGAAGTAAGGATTACTGGAGATCTATTACACAATTACGACGTTGGAAAAGTGTTATCACTCGTGGACGGAAGGCAATATATCATGATTGAATTGCCTTCCAATCATGTTCCGGCTTATACGAAACGGTTATTATATGACATTCAAATGGATGGGCTTCTGCCCATCATCGTCCATCCCGAACGTAACCTAGAGCTTGTCTCTTCTCCTCATTTATTATACGAGTTCGTCAAAAGTGGAGCCTTGACACAGATTACGGCAGGGAGCGTTTGTGGACTCTTTGGGAAGAAAATCAAAAAGTTCTCCCTTCAACTTATAGAGGCGAACTTGACACATTATGTAGCATCCGATGCACATAATTTAACGAATCGGAAGTTTCATATGATACAAGCATTTGATGAAATCGAAAAAAATTTTGGTGTGGATATGGTATACGGTTTCATGGATAACGCAGAACTACTTATCCAAGGAGATTTAGCATATAAGGAAATTCCACAACAGATTGAATCGAAGAAATTTCTTGGTCTCTTCTAGAACGCAATTAAATAATTAGTCAGAAATTTTTCTGACCGGTGAGGTTCCTTGCCCGTTATCGCGAGAAACACTCGATTGTGCTGTGGGATGTTCATCATCCTTAGACGCTAGTCGTCAGTAGTGCAAAGTGAGGGTGGGTTAGATGCCCAATTTTATATTATTCATAATGTGCCTAATAAATAGCTAATGAGAGAACATATCTGCTTCCCTATATGTTTTTTCATTAGCTATTTATTTTAAAAAAGAAAGGGGTTAAGTACGTGGCATACCGCAGTAGGTTAACGTTTTTATTTCTACTGGATTCATTCATTGTTATGACATCCATTTATATCGGCTGTTTGATTTTATACACGGATTCCATCTTATTCGGTAACCAGACACTTATAGTGACTTCGATTACCTTATTGTGCAGCCATCATCTTTTTGCCTCATTATACAAACTCTATAACAAAGTTTGGGCCTATGCGAGTGTCAGGGAATTATTAGCCATCATTAAAGCGGTTTCACTGTCCATTGTTGTTACAGCGGTCGTACAATTACTATTCTTTAACCAAGTGTATATTAGAGCACTCGCCCTAACCTGGATGCTCCATGTATTGCTGATTGGCGGTTCACGGTTCATGTGGAGAATGCTGAGAGATCGATATACGAGTTCTAAATTGGCTAAAAAGAATACATTGATCATTGGCGCAGGAGAAGCAGGAACGATGGTGGTTCGGCAATTGCTTAATAATCAGCAACATACAGACTTGAAGCCAGTGGCCTTTATTGATGATGATCGGAAGAAGTATAAGTTGGATTTTCTAGGTATACCAGTTGTCGGGAAATCCAAACACATACCAGAAGTGGTCAAAAAGTATCAGATAGATAACATCGTGATCGCCATTCCTTCACTTAATCGAAATGATTTAAAGGAAGTGTATGAAGCGTGTTCAAAAACAGATGCCAAGATCCTCATCATGCCAAAAATTGAAGATATTATGCTTGGAAACGTTTCGCTCACGCATTTCAAAGAAGTGGAGGTAGAAGATTTATTAGGAAGAGAGCCTGTCGAATTGGATATTAACGGAATCTCGGAATATGTAACAGATAAAACGATTCTAGTAACCGGTGCAGGTGGCTCGATTGGTTCCGAGATTTGTCGGCAAATCTGTCGCTTCTCTCCTGAAAAACTGATTCTATTAGGGCATGGAGAAAATAGCATCTATCAAATCGATATGGAACTGAGAAAGGTACACGCCGAACATATTGATATCATTCCTATCATTGCTGATATACAGGATCGGGAAAGAATATTTGAAGTGATAGACCACTATAGACCCCATATCGTATATCATGCGGCTGCACACAAACATGTACCACTCATGGAATATAATCCTCGTGAAGCAGTCAAGAACAACATCTTTGGCACCAAAAATGTTGCCGAAGCTTCCGATACATTCGGCGTCGGGGCCTTTGTCATGATTTCTTCAGATAAAGCAGTGAACCCGACAAATATTATGGGATCGACTAAGCGAATTGCGGAAATGATCATTCAGCAATTGGCTAAAAATAGCCCAACCAAATTCGTCGCTGTCCGATTTGGTAACGTGTTAGGCAGTAGGGGCAGTGTCATTCCTCTCTTCAAGAAACAAATCCAGGCAGGCGGACCTGTAACAGTGACACATCCAGATATGACGAGGTATTTTATGACGATACCGGAAGCATCGCGCTTGGTCATTCAAGCCAGTTCCCTTGCACGAGGCGGAGAGATTTTCGTCCTTGATATGGGTGAACCCGTTAAGATCGTAGACTTAGCGAAAAATCTCATTCAGCTATCTGGCTATACGCTTGAAGAAATAGGGATTAAATATTCAGGTATCAGACCGGGGGAAAAGATGTATGAGGAACTACTAGGTGAGAAAGAAGTTCATAGTGATGCCGTGTTCCCTAAGATATTCATTGGAAAAGCAGTTTTGGAGCAGGAAGAGGAAATCAACTACCTTTTACGCTCCCATGAAAGTTTACCATTAGTAGAACTGAAAGAGTTCGTGATTAATTTGGCTAATCGGAAAAAGAATAAAGATTTTTCAATAGCGAAGTAGTTATAGGGAGGAACACAAATGAAGAAGGTAAGAAAAGCAATCATTCCTGCGGCGGGTTTAGGCACCCGTTTTTTACCAGCTACAAAAGCTATGCCTAAGGAAATGCTGCCGATTATAGATAAGCCAACCATTCAGTATATCGTCGAAGAAGCAGTCGCATCAGGCATTGAAGACATCATCATCGTTACGGGGAAAGGGAAGCGAGCGATAGAGGACCATTTTGATAATGCCTTTGAGTTGGAAAGCAATCTAATGGAGAAAAATAAATTCGAACTATTGGAAAAGGTCCAAGCCTCTTCTAAAGTGGATATTCACTATATTAGACAGAAGGAACCTAAGGGATTAGGACATGCCGTTTGGTGTGCAAGGAAATTCATTGGAGATGAACCTTTTGCTGTTCTTTTAGGGGACGATATCGTTCAGGCGGAAACACCATGCCTAAAACAATTAATCGATGAGTATGACCAAACCCTTTCGTCTGTCATAGGTGTGCAAACGGTTCCTGAGAACGAGACACATCGCTATGGCATCGTAGACCCTTCCGGACAAACAGGAAGAAGATATCAAGTGGATCAATTCATTGAAAAACCCACGATAGGAACGGCACCATCAAACTTGGCCATCATGGGCCGATATATTCTTACACCTGAAATCTTCATGTTCTTGGATCAGCAAGAAAGAGGAGCGGGTGGCGAAATTCAGCTAACCGATGCCATCCAAAAGTTAAATGAAATTCAACGTGTATTTGCCTATGACTTTGAAGGGAAACGGTTTGATGTGGGTGAGAAGTTGGGGTTTGTCAAAACAACGATAGAGTTCGCTTTACAGAATAATGAAGTAAAAGAGGAAGTTTTAGAGTTCTTAATTCAAATGGTTCATACTTCTTCACAAGAAATCAAAGCATAGTACTGATATTCATAGTTTACTAATTAATAAGTAACTATTATATGTAAGGGAGTTTTTAGACGATGGCAGATAGGTTATTCCTCTCATCTCCACACATGAGTGATGAAGGGTATGAGATGCAATATATAAAGGAAGCTTTTGATACGAACTGGATCGCTCCTCTCGGGGGAAACGTAAATCAATTTGAGAATGAACTGGCAGCAAAGGTAGGGAGCAAAGCTGCTGCCGCCTTATCCTCGGGAACGGCAGCCATTCATTTAGCACTTAAAGCTGCAGGAGTTGAAGAAGGGGATATTGTGTTTTGTCCGACACTGACTTTCTCAGCAACGGCCAATCCAATAATCTATCAAAATGCGATTCCTGTGTTTATAGATAGTGATTACGAGACTTGGAATATGTGTCCGAATGCATTGGAAGAAGCTTTTAGGAAATATCCTGATGTGAAAGCCGTCATTATTGTGCATTTGTACGGACTTTCTGCCGATATGGATAAGATTATGGAAATCTGCAATAAATACAAGGTTCCGGTAATAGAAGATGCTGCGGAGTCTCTGGGTACTTATTATAAAGGAAAACATACCGGTTCCATTGGAGACTATGGGATCTTCTCCTTTAATGGTAATAAGATCATCACGACTTCTGGTGGTGGAATGTTGGTTTCCAATAATGAAGAGAGAATAGCTAAGACTAGATTTTGGGCCACCCAAAGTAGAGACAAAGCAAGGCACTATCAACATAGCGAATTAGGATTTAATTATCGGATGAGTAACGTAGTTGCTGGGATTGGCAGAGGACAGCTTAAGGTATTAGATCAAAGGGTGGAGAAGAAAAACTATATCTTTGATTTCTATAAGAGAGAGCTTGGAGACCTTGATGGAGTAAAGTTCATGCCTAGCAATGATTGGAATGAGCCAAACTATTGGTTAAGCTCTTTAGTTTTACATGGAAAGGTCAGACCGATGGATATAATGGAAGTCCTAGAAAGAGAGTACATCGAGTCAAGGCCACTTTGGAAGCCGATGCATATGCAGCCGTTCTTTGAAAAGTATGAATTTGTTGGAACGGATGTATCGGAGAAACTATTTGAGAATGGTATTTGTTTGCCATCCGATACGAAGATGACGGATCAGGATTTGGAGCGAGTTACAGAGATTATTAAAGGATTGTGGGTAAAATAATGAAATCTTTAAAAGGTTCCCCCTACAGAAGGTTTGGAAAAAGATCAATGGATTTCATATTATCATTGATGGCTATTGTAGTTTTGAGTCCCTTCCTTTTGATTATAGCTTTGCTTGTAAGAGTCAAATTGGGGAGTCCAGTATTATTTAAACAGAAAAGGCCGGGACTCCATGAGAAAATTTTTACGATGTACAAGTTTAGAACGATGACAGATGAAAGAGATGGAAATGGGAATTTGCTTCCTGACCATGTGAGGTTGACAAGGTTTGGAAAGTTATTACGTTCGACATCCCTTGATGAACTGCCAGAACTTTTCAATATCCTTAAAGGGAATATGTCCATTATAGGTCCAAGACCGTTGTTGATACAGTATCTGCCTCTTTATGATGAACAACAAACACGGCGTCATGAAGTAAGACCGGGATTGTCAGGTTTGGCGCAGGTTAGTGGTAGAAATGCGATTAGTTGGGAAGATAAATTCAATCTCGATGTCGATTATGTAAATAATATAACCTTCTTGGGAGATTGGAAAATCATTTATTTAACGATTAAAAAGGTTTTTATAAGGGAAGGCATTAATTCAGAAGTTGCCGCAACAATGGAGCCTTTTGAAGGGACAAAAAAGGAAAGAAGGAAGCTATGAGTAAAAAACTTCTTATAATCGGCGCGAGTGGCCATGGAAAAGTTGTTGCTGATATTGCTTTGAAAATGAACACATGGGAAAATATCTTTTTCCTGGATGATGATGAAATGACCAACGTATCATTGGGAATAGAAGTAATTGGAAAGTCATGTGTGTTTCATAAATATAAGGAAGACTTTGATATGTTAGTAGGCATTGGGAATAATACTACCCGTGAAAAACTTCAGGAAAGGCTTGAGGAAGAAGGTGTGAGCATACCAACACTAATTCATCCTGCGGCTATTATCGGTGAACAAGTTAGTCTAGGAAAAGGCACCGTAGTAATGGCGGGAGTAGTGATTAACAGCTGCACCAGTATCGGAAAAGGTTGCATTATCAATACGGGGGCGACAGTAGATCATGACAATTTGATTGAAGATTATGTACATATATCACCAGGTGTACATTTAGCCGGTACGGTGAAAATAGGTCAAGGATCGTGGGTAGGTATTGGTAGTGTGGTCAGCAATAACATACAAATCACTAGTAAGTGCGTTGTTGGAGCGGGTGCTGTGGTAGTAAAAGATATAACAGAACCAGGTACTTATGTTGGCATTCCAGCGAGGGGAGTTTAGCAAATGAATGTACTTTTTTTAACACTTCTTGATTTTTCATCCGTTAAAGAAAGCGGTATTTACACTGACTTATTAAGAGAGTTCATAAAGAACCAGAATAATGTATATATCATATCTCCAACAGAAAAGAGAAAGAAAGAAAAGACTAAGTTAATAGATAATATAAATTATAAAATACTTAAATTGCAGATTGGCAATATTCAAAAAACAAATGTGATTGAAAAAGGAGTCTCAACTCTTACTTTGGAAGCAAATATTCTAAGAGGAATTAAGAATTATTTTTCGAATGTTAAATTTGATTTAGTTATATATTCTACACCGCCTATTACCCTTCAAAAGTCAGTAGAATATGTTAAAAAAAGAGATGGTGCAACCGCTTATCTTCTACTAAAAGATATTTTCCCTCAGAATGCATTAGATCTGGGCATGATGAGTAAGTCAGGGATTAAAGGGATGTTGTATAAATATTTTCGCTTTAAAGAAAAGCATTTATATCAAACATCCGATTATATAGGTTGTATGTCACAAGCAAATGTAGATTTTATAGTGAGAAATAACTCTGACATATCACCGGAAATTGTTGAGGTATGTCCAAATAGTATAGAACCTTTGAATATAGAAAAAAACGAAAAAAAAATGAGAGAGATAAAAAACAAATATAATATACCACTTGATAAGACGGTTTTTATTTATGGGGGTAACCTTGGTAAACCACAAGGTATTGATTTTTTAATCGATTGTTTGAAGGCTAATAAAGAAAATGAACAAGCATACTTTGTCATTGTAGGTTCAGGAACTGAATTTAATAAGCTTAAATCCTACTATAATAAAGAGAAACAAATAAATTTAAATTTACTTGAACAATTACCAAAACAAGATTATGAAGTTTTGGCGAATTCATGTGATGTAGGATTATTATTTCTAAATCATCGTTTTACAATACCAAATTTCCCATCAAGAGTTCTATCATATATGCAAGCTTCTATGCCAGTATTAGCAGCAACAGATCTTTATACTGATATTGGTGAAGTTATAGAAAAAGGCAAATTCGGTTATTGGTGTGAAAGTAAGAATGTAGAAAAATTTAATGAAAATGTAGAGAAACTATGTAATGCCAGTTTAAGGGTGAAGATGGGTGCAAATGCGAGAAAATACCTAGAAGATTATTATACAGCTGAAAAATCATATAAAATAATCATGAATCATTTTATCCATGAAAAGAGGCAAACTTATGTTTAATAATACAACATTATTAATTACAGGAGGTACCGGCTCCTTTGGTAATGCAGTCATGAAAAGGTTTCTAGATAGTGAAATTAAAGAAATTCGTATTTTTTCTAGAGACGAAAAAAAACAAGATGATATGCGTAAAAAATATAATAATAATAAGCTTAAATTTTATATTGGCGATGTAAGAGACTTGGCAAGTGTAAAAAATGCTATGCACGGAGTAGACTATGTATTTCATGCAGCTGCTCTTAAACAGGTACCTTCTTGTGAGTTTTTCCCATTGGAAGCTGTTAAAACGAATATCTTAGGAACTGATAATGTGTTAACGGCTGCTATTGGTTATGGAGTTAAAAAGGTCATCTGTCTTTCAACTGACAAAGCAGCCTATCCTATAAATGCTATGGGAATTTCAAAAGCGATGATGGAGAGAGTCTTTGTTGCTAAAGCAAAGACTGTAAATCCTGCAAAGACCCTTATTTGTGGAACGAGATATGGAAATGTAATGGCTTCTCGTGGTTCTGTCATTCCGTTATTCATCGAACAGATTAAAAGAGGCAAACCATTGACCATTACGGACCCTAAAATGACAAGATACTTAATGAGTTTAGAAGAAGCTGTGGAGTTAGTTGTTTTTGCCTTCCATAATGCTGTGGCAGGAGACATTATGGTACAAAAATCTCCAGCAAGCTATATTGGGGATTTAGCACGTGCTATAAAAGAATTATTTAACGCAGCAAATGAAATTAAAGTTATTGGTACTAGACACGGGGAAAAATTATACGAAACGCTACTAACGAGAGAGGAATATGTTGTCTCGGAAGATATGGGCGGATTCTTTAGAGTACCAGCTGATAATAGAGATTTAAATTATGATAAATACTTTGCTGAAGGTGACCAAAAACTTTCTACCGATCAAGAGTATAACTCTCATAATACTCAAATTCTGTCTGTGGAACAAATTAAAGAAAAACTGCTTCAAATAGAATATATTCGAAGTGAACTGAAAAATATGAAAATTGTTACCTCAAAATAACGATTTACCTTATTGGAAAGGATGGTCCTAATACGTGAAAATACTGGTAACAGGTGCAAATGGCTTTGTTGGAAAAAACTTAATTGCTGAACTAAATAATAGAGGATATGAAGATATCCTTAAAGCGACAAAGGATACAGAAACGTCAGTATTAGATATTTATGTTAGAGACTGTGATTTTGTTTTTCATTTAGCGGGAGTAAACCGTCCTATAAATGAAAAAGAATTCATGCAAGGAAACTTCCATTTTACGCTTGAATTACTTGAACTATTAAAAAAACATAATAATAAAGCACCAGTTCTTATCACGTCCTCAATCCAAGCTGAAAAGGATAATGCATATGGCAGGAGTAAAAAAGCTGGGGAAGATGCTCTCTTTGAATATAGCCATCAAACAGGTTCGAGAGTAATGGTGTATAGACTCCCTAACTTATTTGGAAAGTGGAGTAAGCCTAACTATAATACGGTCGTAGCAACGTATTGCTATAACATTGCGAGAAATATAGACATTCAAATCAATAATCCAGGTACGGAACTAATACTATGTTATATTGATGATCTTTCAGAAGAACTTTTACAGGCTTTAGAAGGAAAACCAACTAAACAGAATCAATACTGCTATGTAAAAACAACTCATACTATTACATTAGGAGACTTAGCTGAAACGATTCAAAGCTTCAAAGAAAGCAGAGAAAAGTTAAGCATACCTAATATGGAAAACTCTTTAACAAAAAAATTGTATAGTACGTATTTAAGCTTTTTACCAGAAGATGATTTTTCCTATGATTTAAACATGAATGTGGATCACCGAGGCTCTTTTACCGAGTTTATTAGAACACCAGAAAGAGGCCAAGTGTCTGTTAATGTATCTAAACCAGGCATTACAAAAGGTAACCATTGGCACCATACGAAGAATGAAAAGTTTCTAGTAGTAAGCGGAGAAGGACTGATTAGATTTAGACCAATTGATTCCGAAGAAATCATTGAATATAGAGTTAGTGGTGAAAAGTTAGAAGTAGTAGATATTCCAACAGGTTATACACACTCCATCGTGAATGTTGGAGATATTGATCTTGTAACGGTCATGTGGGCAAATGAATGCTTTGATTCAGAAAAGCCCGACACATACTTCTTGGAGGTTTAAGGAATGGAGAAATTAAAAGTGATGACAGTGGTAGGGACAAGACCTGAAATTATTAGGCTATCGGCCGTCATAAATAAATTAGAAGATTCACATGCAATTGACCATATTTTAGTCCATACAGGTCAGAACTACGATTATGAATTAAATGAAGTGTTTTTCAAGGATTTTAAATTGAAAAAGCCTGACTATTTCCTTGATGCAGCGAATGGAACAGCAATAGAAACAATAGGTAATATCTTAATGAAAATTGATCCTATTCTGGATGAAGTTAAGCCGGATGCTCTGCTGGTATTAGGGGATACGAATAGTTGCTTATGTGTACTTGCTGCTAAGAGAAGACATATTCCCATTTTTCATATGGAAGCGGGAAACAGGTGCTTTGACCAGAGAGTACCTGAGGAAACGAATAGAAAAATTGTCGATCACATTGCTGATATTAATTTAACCTATAGTGATATTGCCAGAGAATATCTATTAAGAGAAGGACTGCCAGTAGATCGAATCATAAAAACGGGAAGCCCGATGTTAGAAGTTCTTCATTCAAGGAAAAATGACATTGAGAATTCTGACGTACTAGAGAAATTGAACCTTGAAGAAGGAAACTATTTCGTAGTATCAGCACATAGGGAGGAAAATATCAGTTCAGAAACAAACTTTATGAATTTGGTTGAGAGTATAAATGCGGTTGCAGAAATATATAATATGCCTGTTATTATGAGTACCCATCCTAGAACTAGAAAGATGATTGAAACAAAAGGAATTGGATTTCATCCACTAGTAAGATCATTGAAACCATTAGGCTTTAACGATTACGTCAAGCTTCAAATCAAAGCGAATACTGTTCTAAGTGATAGCGGAACAATTAGTGAGGAATCTTCCATTCTTGGATTTAAAGCTCTTAATATTAGACAAACACATGAAAGGCCCGAAGCGATGGAAGAAGCTTCAGTCATGATGGTTGGTTTGAAAAAGGAAAGGATATTGCAAGGCTTAGAAATTTTAAAGGCGCAGGAAAAGGATACACTTAGACAGGTTGAAGATTATAGCATGCCGAATGTATCCGAAAAAGTTCTTAGAGTAATTTTATCTTATATAAGTTATGTCAAGCAAAAAGTATGGGGAGAAAAATGAGAATAGTAATTAATGACATAGCAGCCAGTGCAGGAGGAGCTTTATCAATTCTAAAAAATTTTTATGATTCTCTTTTAAAGACCGATTTAAGTAAAGGGAATGAATGGATATTTTTATTGAGTGATAATTATATAGAAGAGACCGATAATATTAAAGTTATTGTTTTAGATAATATTAAAAAAAATTGGATCAATAGATTAAAATTTGATTTTTATGAAGGTAAAAAAATTATTTCACAATTAAATCCTGATGTAGTTTTTTCATTACAGAATACTATTATATATGGGCTAAAAGTTCCGCAGATTTTATATATGCATCAATCTATACCTTTCCAAACCACTAAAAATTTTTCCTTTTTTAAGTCTGAAGAAAGAATTTTAGCAGTATATCAAAAGCTTATTGGCTTTTTAATAAAAGATTCAGTTAAAAAAGCAGATACTGTAATAGTGCAAACGAAATGGATTAAAGAGGCAGTTATAAATATAACTAATATTAATCCTGAAAAAATACAGAACATTTTCCCTTCATTAAATAATATGGATCAGTACAATAAAAATTCTATTTTTTGTAAAAATAATTTTTTTTATCCCGCTAATTATAGTGTATACAAAAATCATAAATGTATTTTTGATGCATGCTCTATACTTAAAGACAGTGGTGTTTCAAAATATAATATTGAACTTACTATTAATCAAAAAATTAGTGAAGAAAATATTTCTTGTTTAGGACAAATTTCATTTGAAGAAGTTTCTAAGAGGTATAGTACCTCTACATTAATTTTTCCTTCCTACATTGAAACAGTAGGATTGCCATTAATAGAGGCAAGCTATATGGGTTCAATAATTTTAGTTGCTGATTGTCCATATTCAAGAGAAGCATTAGCTGAGTATGAAAATGCATATTTTTTTAATCCCTTTAATCCTAAAGAGTTAGCCGAATTAATGGAAAAAGTCTTAACAGGCGAAATCAAGAAAAAAAAAATACTTAAAAAGAAAATGTTTGTAACAGATACTTGGGAAGAAATTATCATTACTCTTTTAAACCAAAGAACAACGAAGATTTAATTATAATTATTTGATATAGGAGTAATATATGAATAGAATTTTGCTAAAAAAAATTCCTATAAACTATTTATTTATTTTTCTTTTTTTCTCCTTATACTTTTCCATTAGTTCATCTTTAATGTTGCCCAAAGGGGAGATTCTTAGGTGGGTTGGACCGATAGTTTTTATAGTAATCGGTATTTATTCTAAAATTAGGCGGAATCAGATTTTTTACCTCTGGCCATGTTATTTCAATTTTTTAATTCCAACTTTTATTATCTCTCTTTTTACACTAGATTACGGATTAATCTATGGAATGTCTAAACTATTATCATTTATTTTGATAATAAGCTCTATATATATATTCTTAAATAGAACAAATGTTAGCCCTCATTTATTGATGGGTGGATTTTCTTTAATGGGTTATTTATTAGGAATAATAATAGTTTACCAATTTATCTTGTTAGGGTCGGAGATATTTAATTTTGGTCGTTTTTCAGGGATCTATAGTAATCCTAATATGCTTTCAAGTTTATCTTTAAGTACTACTGTCTGTTCATTATGGATGATTTTTAAAAGTAATAAAAAATTCATAGGATGGGTATTTTTTTTAGCTGGCATAATTGTAACTATAAGTACAGGTTCAAGAACTGGATTGATAGGATTAGTAATTATACTTATAGGATCTTTATTTATACTTTTTGAACTTAAGTACACGTTGCAAAAAATCAAATTTATCTTTTCTATTATTATTGTGTCGTTAGTGATTGCTTTTATAATGAATTTCATTGACATTCCTGCACTAAATAGGCTTTTAGGAGAAAAAACAGTTGATAATTCTACAGGATTTTCAAGAGGGGATATTTGGATTGATGGTATTCCTATTTTTATGGAGAAACCCTTATTTGGATGGGGGTATGGTTCAGCAAATTATCATATATATATAAATAACCCTTCTGAATTTTCACAGTGGGGTATCCATAATTCGTTTTTAATTATATTGATAGAAAATGGTATCCTAGGAAGTGTTTTATACCTAGCTTTTTTTATCTTTTGTTTTATTAAGCTTAAGAATAAATATAAATCATTAAAACTTGAAATAAAACAGAAAAAGTTCACTAAAATTATATTTCTGTTATGTATAGTGTTACTAATAAATGGAATGTCAGAGTCGTTTTTATTTTCAGTTGGCAATCCAATGTCGATCCCATTTTGGTATTCTTTATTAACTTTAGATATCTATTTGAAAAAGCTAAGTATACAAAAATAAAATTAAATGGAATCTCTTATCTAAAAACGGAGGAAAAGGAATGAAGGTGTTATTTATTACTAATTTCCCTTCACCTTATAGGGTGAATTTTTTTAATGAGCTAGGTAAAGAATGCAAGTTAACTGTTGTATTTGAAGAAGGAATAGAAAAACAAACACATAGGAATAGAAAATGGTTTAATAATAATTTTGAGAATTTTGAAGCAGTATTTTTAAAGCCAACTAAATTACCAATGAATAAAACAATTTGCTTTAGTGTTAAAGAATATTTAAATAACAATTATGATATTATAATTGTCGCAAATTATTCTAAATTAACTGGAATATATGCAATAAATTATTTAAAAAAGCATAAAATTAAATTTGCAATTGAAGCAGATGGAGCTTTTCCAAAAAGTGGTAAAGGATTAAAGGAAAAATTCAAAAAAAAATTAATATCTTCTGCAAATTGGTGGTTTAGTACAAGTAAGGTTACTGATAACTACTTTCAAATTTATGGTGCGAAAAATGAAAAAATTTTTAGATATCCCTTTACTTCCTTGAGTAAAATAGATACCTTAGATGATTTTCCTAAAGCCGAAATGAAACAAAAATTAAAAAATATGATTGGTATTTCAGAAGAAAAAATAATCTTATCCATTGGTAACTTTATTCACCGAAAAGGGTTCGACATACTTTTAAAAGCATCTGAAAATATCCCTAAAAATTGGGGGATTTATATAATAGGTGGTGAACCTCCAACTGAATATCTAAATTTAAGAGAAAAGTTAAATCTTAATAATTTACATTTTATTCCTTTTAAAACGAAAGATGAATTAAAGGATTACTATGAGTCCAGTGATATATTTATCCTACCTACAAGAGAGGATATATGGGGACTTGTAATAAATGAAGCAATGTCATATGGACTTCCTGTGATTACAACTAATAAATGTATAGCTGGGATAGAATTAGTGAATGACGGAGAAAATGGATATATTGTTCCAGTTGAAGATATTAATGAATTAGAAAAAAGAATTTTTACTCTTATTAATGATGAGAAACTAAGACATAGAATGGCTATATCGAATATAGAGAAAATTAGGGAATATACAATAGAAAATATGGCAAAAGTTCATATGGATTTATTTAATAAAATGAAATAATGAATGTGGATAAAAACTGGTGATCAGTATTGACTCTTATAACTACAGAAGGAGGAAACCATGAAAAAAGTTGTGTTTTATTTAGTTCTTAATACTATTAATCATATATTAAAAGGTACTAAATTTTTCAACACGAAAATGAAATTATTGAATTTTATTGGTCTTAATATAGGAAGTGGAACAAAAATAGTTGGACCAATAAAAGTTGGATATATCAACAAAGTTAAAATAGGAAATGATTGTTGGATAGGGAAAAACTTTTCTATAGATGGAAATGGAAGTGTAACAATTGGTGACAGATGTGATATTGCACCCAATGTTTTGATAAGTACAGGTGGGCATCAAATTGGTGACATATATAGAAGAGCAGGAAAAGGATTAAAATTTAAAACTGTTATTAAGAATGGTACTTGGATTGGGACAAATGTAATTATTATTAATGGTGCTAATATTGATGATTCAGTAGTGGTAGCTGCTGGATCGTTGGTTATAGGGGATGTAGAGAAAAATAATCTAGTAGCCGGAGTACCGGCTGAAGTAAAAAAAATACTTGTTTAACATTATTATATTTAATCAAAATCGAGTTTAAAAGTATATTTTAATAAAAACACTATGGGTTTAATTGTATAATTTAGTAATTTAGTAATTCTTTTAGCTGTGCTAGTGGGAGTGTGAAAAAGTTTGAAGAATTATACTATTATTAATGAGTCTGAAAGTACCAATCAAATAAAACGTGCCGCAGTTATCTCCTATAGTAGCATTGCTATAAACATTATAGCTGGATTGCTGTATACTCCCTGGATGATTGAACAAATTGGTCAAAATGATTTTGGTTTATACTCATTAGCAACTTCTCTAATAAGTATATTTTTACTCGATTTTGGTTTAAGTGCAGCTGTCTCACGATTTTTATCAAAATATCATGCAGAAAGAGATCAAAATAGTGTAAATAATATTCTGGGAATAATATATAAATTTTATTTTTTAATAGGCTTGGTTCTATCGATTCTATTGATTCTTGTGTATTTTAATTTGAAATTTATTTACCAAGAGTTATCAGTAAATGAATTAAATCGTTTTGAAATAGTATATGTAATTATTGCAATATTCAGCATTATATCATTTCCGTTTACTCCACTTAATGGTATTCTAACTTCTTATGAGAAATTCGTAAAATTAAGACTTTGTGATTTATTTAATAAATTGTTTTCAATCTTTTTAATAGTTGTGGCTTTATTGAATGGATATGGACTATATGCTTTAGTAACAGCAAACGCATTTAGTGGTTTAATTACGATTGCAATAAAACTGATTATGGTGAAAAAAAATACTTCAATAAAGATTAACTTTGGTTTTACAAGTTGGTTTCTTGCAAAGGAAATTTTTAGTTTTTCCATGTGGTCAACTATTATTAGTATAGCTCAGAGATTCATTTTTAATATTACCCCATCGGTTTTAGGGGCAGTTTCGGGTACGATAAGTATTTCAATATTTGCTATTGCAAGTCTTATTGAAGGATATATATTCACAATTGCAAATGCAATAAATGGTTTGTTTCTTCCTAAAGTAACTAGAATTGTTAACAAAGACGATGCATCAAGTATTCTACTTAAATTAATGATTAAAATCGGAAGAATTCAGCTTATAATTATAGGATTAATAATAATTGGATTTATATCTATTGGAAAAGATTTTATTTATTTATGGATTGGAGCTGATTATATTACATCTTATTATTGCGCCATACTTCTTATACTACCCAGTATAATTGATTTACCACAATATATAGGTAATACTGCAGTAATCGCCCTAAATAAAATAAAATTACAATCATATGTTTTTGCCGGTATGGCGATTGTTAATATAATTTTATCTTTAATCTTCTCATGGTTTTGGGGGGCTTTAGGTGCTGCTCTTGCAATATGTTTTTCATATTTGTTACGTAGTATTGGAATGAATATTATTTTTTATAAATCATTAAGAATAAATATATTTGTTTTTTTTAAAGAATGCCACATTAAGTTATTATTACCTTTAATGTTTACTTTGGCAGGCGGTTATGGAATAGGATATGTATTTCCAATGTTAAGTATAATTAGTCTCTTATTAAAAGGAATAATTCTAGTTTTTTTCTACCTAATTGTTATGTGGTTTTTTGGATTTAATAATTACGAAAAGAACTTAGTGCTTCATTTACTTTTACGCGTAACAAGGATATTTAAAAGATAGTTATTATTATCAATTAAGATCTCATTTTTAAGAAGTAACAATATATTATATTTAGTAGCTAAGTGATATAAAGGAAGGTAGCGTTATGATTCAAAAACTAAAGTTTATAATGAATATTCTTATTGCAATGATTATTTTCCCTATACAAAAAAACAAGATAGGAAATAATGTGATTTTAATAGGGGGACATGCCGGCGAATTATATGCTGACAATAGCAAGGCTTTATTTGAATATCTAAGTAATCATTATGAGAATTATGAAGTATATTGGATAATTAATCAAACGAGCTTAGATAAAGAAAAAATCAATAAATTTTTAACGAGAGGAAGTGTTAAAAACTACTTATATTATTTTAAGAGTAAAGGTTTATTTTATTCGCACTCTGCATCAGATATCGCTCCTATACTGCATAACTATATTAAACCGAAAGGAGTTAGGATTTATTTAACCCACGGAATTGATGGATTGAAAAAAAGAAAGTACACAGGCAAAGATAAAAGTAGTATAAAAAAAATGGCAGATTTGTATGTAACTGTTTCGGATTTTGAAAAGAATATTAAAATTAAGGAATTTAATTTAGATGAAACATCATTTATACTCACAGGGCTACCTCGTTTTGATAATCTTTACAATAATCTAGTATTAAATAATGGAAAGAAAAATTCTATCTTATATATGCCTACATGGAGAGAATGGTATAAAAACCTATCTACAGAAGAATTTATTGAAACAGATTTTTATCATAATGTTAAGGAATTACTAACTAGCGTGGTTATAATTGAGTTACTTAAGAAATATAATTATCAGTTAAATTTAAATTTACATTTTTATTTCCATCGCTTCTTATCTACACTTAATTTTGATAATGATTATATCAAAATTATTAACCCGAATGAAGATTTACAAGAGTTAATACTAGAAACGAAAATCTTAATAACTGACTATTCAAGTGTTTGCTGGGATTATTTCTATTTAAACAAACCAATACTATTCTATCAATTCGATCAAATTAGATATGAGAAAGAAAGAGGTGCTTACCTTGATTTAAACAATGATTTAATGGGGTTAAAATCTAATAATTTAAATCAATTAATAAAAGATTTAAATTATACAATTCAAAATCAAAAAAAAGTAGTAGAGGATTTTGGAGATTTTAAAATGGATTATTTTAAATATCATGATAATCAAAATTGCAAAAGAGTTATTGAGGAGTTTGAACAATATTTGGAAAGTAAACAAAATTAATCGTTAGAAAGGCAAACCTTAAGAAATAAGATTGAGTAAAAGGTATTAATCCGCGGTTATTGCTTAATATTGTAATTAACTTATTCTTCTTGTCTGTCTACCTACCGCAAGAATATCTCTTATAATAAACAAATTATAAATTTTTACCAATAAATACATTTATAAACTTATTTGGTTCTATATATAGCGCTAATAAGGGGGGAGTTTTATGAACAAAATAGCAGTAGCAGGAACAGGCTACGTCGGCTTGGTAGCAGGCGTGTGTTTTGCCGAAATGGGCCATCATGTAACCTGTGTGGATATTGATGAGAATAAAGTGAATAAAATGAAACAAGGCATATCGCCCATTTATGAGGCAGATTTAGAACAGTTGATGCAGAAAAATTATGCTGCAGGTCGAATTGATTACACAACTGATTATACATCTACTTATAAGGGTGCAGATGCCATTTTTATTGGAGTGGGTACGCCAGAACAGCCGGATGGATCGGCTAACCTTTCCTATATTGCAACTGTAGCCAGACAGATTGCTGAATCGGTTGAAAAGGATTGCCTCGTTGTTGTGAAATCTACCGTTCCGATTGGCACGAATGATAAGGTGGAGCAGTTTATTCAGGATTTTTTGGTCCATGATGTGAAAGTGGAAGTGGCGTCGAATCCAGAGTTCTTGGCACAAGGGACGGCGGTACATGATACGTTGCAGGCCGAACGAATTATAATTGGGACCGAAAGTAAATGGGCGGAAGAAATGCTTATGAAGATTTATAAGCCATTTCATCTGCCCATTGTTTCTGTCAATCGAAAATCGGCAGAAATGATTAAGTATGCGTCTAATGATTTCCTTGCACTTAAAATCTCTTATATGAATGATATTGCGAATCTTTGTGATTTGGTAGGGGCGGATATTCAAGATGTGGCTAGAGGCATGAGTTTTGACGAACGAATTGGCAGCAAGTTCTTGAATGCTGGTATTGGATATGGCGGTTCCTGTTTCCCAAAAGATACAAAAGCGTTAGAGAATATTGCTAGACAGAATGGATATGAACTGAAAACGGTGAAAGCGGCAATCGAAGTGAACAAGAATCAAAAAACGATGTTATACAAAAAGGCGAGTAAACGATTAATTACGTTCAATGGCCTTAAGGTAGCGGTGCTTGGATTGACATTTAAGCCGGGAACGGATGATTTAAGAGAAGCGGCATCTCTAGAGAATATCCCTTTGTTATTAGAACAGGGCGCAGATATTTACGCGTATGATCCATTTGGTGCAGAGAACTTTGCTAGTGTGCATCCTGAAGGGAAGAGCGGAAGGGGTAGCATTACGTATGTCGCAAATATCGAGCATGCTTTGGAGGGGGCGAATGTTTGCTTTATCTTTACCGAATGGGGAGAAGTGAAAGCAGTAACCCCTGAAACATATAAGAATTTAATGAGGACTCCGCTAGTCTATGACGGAAGAAATATATATATTGTGGATGAGATGAAAGAAGCAGGGGTAGAGTATCATTCTATTGGGCGAAAATCTGCAACTAGAGAAGGAATAGAGGAGTGGAAGAACCATGAATTACAAATCCCTAGATCGTAATAAAACCTATCTTGTCACGGGGGCAGCGGGTTTCATCGGCTTCTTCTTATCCAGGAGACTAGTTGAAGTGGGTTGTAGAGTGATCGGAATTGATAATATGAATGATTACTATGATGTGAATCTTAAAATGGCTCGTCTGAAGCAATTGGAACCTTATGAGAAGTTTACCTTCATTAAAGGTGATATATCGGACAAAGCAATGATTACAGACCTCTTTGACAAGTATAAACCGAATATTGTGGTAAATCTTGCTGCCCAAGCCGGAGTCCGCTATTCGATAGAGAATCCAGATGTTTATATTCAAAGTAATATCATCGGTTTTTACAATATTCTTGAGGCGTGCCGACATCATCCCGTGGACCATCTTGTTTATGCATCCTCTAGTTCCGTGTATGGTGCGAATAAAAAGGTTCCGTTTGAAGAAAAGGATTTCGTGGATACCCCTGTATCCCTGTATGCCTCTACGAAGAAGTCTAATGAGTTGATGGCTCATACATACAGCCATTTATATCAGATACCTGCGACTGGACTTCGTTTCTTTACAGTATATGGGCCGATGGGAAGACCGGACATGGCCTATTTTGGATTTACGGATAAGTACTTTGCTGGTGAGTCGATTAAGATCTTTAATAATGGTGATTTTGAACATGATTTATATAGGGACTTCACCTACATTGATGACATTGTCGAAGGAATCGAACGGCTTCTTTCCAATCCTCCTGTAGGAGAGCAAGATGTGCCACACAAAGTTTATAACATAGGCAACAGCAATCCGGAAAAATTAATGGTTTTTATTGAAACGCTGGAGAGGTGCCTGGGTAACGCTCTTGGTAGAGATGTTGTATTCGAAAAGGTTTTTGAGCCAATCAAGCCAGGAGATGTACCTGCGACTTTTGCTTCGACTGAATTGTTACAGAAGGCGGTTGGATTCAGGCCGGAAACTTCTATAGAAGGGGGCTTGCGGAAGTTTGCAGAATGGTATGTGGAGTATTATCAGTGTAAGTGAACGTTGTCCCTCAGATGAAAGAGCATTTAACTCTTCATTTGGGGGACATTTTTAGGAGGAGTTGAATTTCATATGGACTTTTATGAAATATTAATAGATACCTTTGCAAAAGGAGAATCTCAACAGGATATAACGGTGAGTGAAGTAGTCGAAGAACTCAAAGTGAAGTTAAGTATAATAATGGAAGAGTCTATTAAATGAGGAATCATAAGTGGTGGTTTCCTGCCTTAGTAGTTTTATGGGCGTTGATATTATTCATTTTATCTTCACAGTCATATGAGGAGCAAAGTCTTGCCCCTCTATTAGGAGCTTTCAATACACCGTTTTGGTACGAGTTGTTTGATGGCATTTCGTTTATGTATGGTGGATTTGAGGTGAGTGTTCAGACTGCCGGGGTGGCTGGTTTTCTGGAGTTTTTTGTACGGAAGGGTGCTCACCTTTTTGTCTTTTTTGTGTTGGGTTTTTTCATTTTTGGCGTTTGGAGTATATATCAGAAGAAAACATTGGTTGCCTGTTTAGGGGCATTCTTGTGTGTCATTCTTTTTGCGAGTACTGACGAAATTCATCAAAAATATACGGACGGACGTACTGCTATGGTGCAAGATGTCATGATTGATACGTTCGGTGGACTGTTAGGTATATTATGTTTCGTGTTTCTTTCAAATAGATGGTGGAAGCGTGATTGATACGGTTCGCCATTTCCTCTTTCAACCTTCTAATAAGCTGTTTCCTCATATAATGCTTTAGGTATCCCTTCACTTGTACTTTTTTATCATTTCTTCCATACATATTAGATAGCGAGGTCTTTATGTAGGTGATGACGATGAGAAGACGGAATAGGAAAATGGCAGGAATGATGGCTCTTTTTTCCCTGATTGTAGCTTTCGGTGGCTGTATCATTTTCCTTTGGCCCAGTGGACCAGAGCGATTAGTGGATGATTTCTATGCGTACGAGAGTGAGGCGGAATTCGGGAAGTCGTGGGATTTATTGAGTGCTGAAATGAAGCTGCGGTTTCCGGTTCGTGCCGATTATGTGCAAAATCGGGCTCATGTCTTTTTGCAGCATATGGATGTGGAAACCTTTCAGTATGAAGTGGGGCGTTCAAAGAAAGTGAAGGATTGGAGTATAGGGAAAGGTGGCAAGGTCCATAAAACAGCGTACAGGGTCCCTGTCACACAGGTGTTTGAGTCTCATTTTGGTGTGTTTACGATCGAACAGGATTGTTATGTAGTGAAGGAAAAAGGCGAATGGCGTCTGTTTTGGGATTATCGATTTGAATAGATGCCTCTCCTTTTTCAACATTTCGCTCCTTTTATCGAAAAGGGAGAGGATATTTATAAGGGAATTGACGGATTAAGGTAGTGATCATGAAGCATATTTCATTCTAGAGCGATCACTGATGGCCTTCAGAATAAACATTTTGTCTTGTTTGCTTAGCATTGCCCAACTACCTGCCTTGATTTTCATACAATCCACTCCTTTTATTTGTTTGAAATGTTTAGATCTAAGCATGATGATTCACATGACCTTGTGTCTAATGAAAGTTGATTCTCGTAATGAAAGGTTCAAGGGGAAGAAGGAATTTCTTAGCTCTTATTAGATTATACCGTCTTTTCCCCTCTAATAAACAACAAAAATTCCAACAAATCTCTACAATGGGTGTCCGTTTTTTGTCAGAATGTTGGATGCGCAAAATGAAAAAGCTGTCTGGATGCGGTCCAGACAGCTTTTTCGTTTTGCGTTATTTGACGGTTAAATGTTCCTTTAATTCTGTTTGAATCTTTTTTTGTTCTTCTTCCGACACGAGATAGTAGTAGATTCCGTCGATTTTCGTTCCGGTACCGGTTATGGATGATTGGGAAATGTCATTACTTGCGTCTCTATAGTTCTTTTGAATGTCCATCATGTCATCAAACGTCAAATTAGTCTGGATATTTTTACTTAGTGCGTCGAATACGTCGCCGTAACTCGTTAAGGTCGATACGCTCGCCCCTTCTTTAATGACAGCTTCGATAATGGCACGTTGTCTGGATTGACGCCCGAAATCACCATTTGGATCTTCATATCTCATTCTGGCATAGCTCAACGCCTCTTTACCGTTCAGTTCGATCATGCCTTTGTTGAAGGTCGTCCCCTCTTCAGTGAAGTTCAAATCATTTTGGACGGTGACACCGCCGACTGCGTCCACGATATCTTTAAAGCCTTCCATATTGATCTTCATATAATAGTCGATCGGGATATCAAGAAAATTCTCGACCGTATCCATCGCCATCGCGGCGCCACCGAATGCAAAGGCGTGATTGATTTTATCCTGGGTGCCATGTCCGACAATCTCAGTACGAGTATCTCGTGGGATGCTCAGCATTTTCACGGACTTCAATTTTGGATTGACGGTCAAGACAATCATCGTATCCGAGCGGCCTTTGTCGCCTTCCCGTTCATCGACACCGAGCATCAGCATGGAAAAAGGCTCATAATCCGATAATACGAGTTCTTTGGTCCGTTTATCTGTACTGCGCTCTATAGGTGTATGCATGGTTTCGACTGTCTTTGTTAAGGAATTCCATACGGAGAAAGCGAAAGCCCCCCCGGCTAGTATAAAAAGGAGGACGATAATGCCGACTACTTTTGGCCAAGTTCGTTTCTTTTTTTTCTTCTTTTCATGTCTCATCGTCTACTTCCTTCCTCACTTTATAATCACTTAATCTATTATAATAAATTAGCTATTTAAATAATAGGAATTTTGGTATTTTATAGTATATTTGACAATACATGCGTAGTGGTGTACTATTTAACTAACACAGTGGTAAAGGGGATGGGGAAGTGAAAGCATTTAGAGGATTGATGCAAAAGGAGTGGCTGATCGGGAAGTCGGTGCTTCTTTGGTTGCTGCTGGTACAGATGGGGTTAGTGTTTGTTGCCTATGTACTTGCGAAGTATTTCGAAGTGGCTGGTTTGTTTTACATCAGCTCGCCTATGATTATGATGATGCATCCGCTGATAATGATTTTCCTTATATGTAGTCGTTTGAATGTGGAAGGTAAGGCACAAGTCTGGTTGTATAATCCACAGTCTTCCGGGATGCTACTAGGTAGTAAATTGTTGATCAGTGTACTGTTCCAGGGGATGTCATTGCTGTTTGCCTGCCTGCTCACTTTTGTGACCATGAGGATTCCGACGAGCCATTTTGGTGTGAGTTTTCACACGGAGAGTATGATGTCATTCTATAATTTGCTTCAGATGGGCATTTTCTTGATGGCGGTCAGTCTTTTCCTTGCCCTGGTCATGTTATTTTTATGGGTGGTTTACCATGCATTGGCTCGGGTGTCAGCCATTAAACCGTTTCGTTGGCTGATCGTTTCCCTTCTATTTATAGGGATGGTCATGGTGGGGAGCTGGTATGAAAGTACGGCTGTTTATCAACAAATGGATACGGTCTGGGTCGTGGACGTTTTGAGTGACTCTTCATTTACCATGTCGGCTGATAATTTGAAATTTTACCTAAATACGGGAGGCATATCCCTTCTGACAACCGGGTTGGATATCATCACGTTAGTGTTATTATTCCTAGCTTCATGTTGGCTGCTGGACCGAAAGATCGAGGTGTAAGTGTATGACAGAGGAGTTTCATGCGACAAAGCCGATTTATTTACAGGTAGCGGATCGAATTTGTTATTCGATTGTCCGCGGGGAGATAAAAAGTGGTGAAAAGCTACCATCGGTTCGAGAGATGGCTATTCAAACGGGCGTTAATCCAAATACGATACAGCGCACGTACGCTGAGATTGAAAGGGATGGAATTGTGGAGACAAAAAGGGGGCAGGGAACATTCGTTAAAAATGATCCAAGCTTGATCGCTTCGTTACGGGTGCGGATCCAAACGGAAATCATGGAAACGTTCGTGGAGAATATGAAGGAGATTGGCTTGTCAAAGCCGGAAATGCTCACGGCGATACAGGCATTTTTGACAGAACGGGGTGATGTGGAATGATGATTGAAATGCAGGACGTGACGAAGAAGTATGGAAAAATTGTGGCACTGGATCGTGTTTCACTTTCGTTTGATGTAGGAAAGATTTATGGTGTGTTAGGGGCCAATGGAAGCGGTAAGTCGACCCTGCTCAAACTGATTGCTGGTTTGGTGAAACCGGATCATGGTGAGGTGACGGTCGAGGGAGATAAGGTAAGCAGGAGGATTGCCTCTTGCGTGTCGTATTTGACGGAGTTGGATTTTTTCTACCCCGCGTTTACGGTTGGTCATTATATTGATTTTCATGCTTCGCAGTTTACGGATTTCAATCATAAAAAGGCCATGGAAATGCTGACATTCATGAAGCTGGATGTTTCAAAGAAAGTCAGTTCTATGTCGAAGGGAAACAGGGGCCGTCTTAAATTGGTGTTGGCTTTGTCACGGGAGGCACCAATCGTATTATTGGATGAACCATTTTCAGGATTGGATGTGATGGTTCGTGAAGAGATTGTTCGCAGCCTGCTTACGTATATTGATTTTGAAAAACAAACGGTCATCATCACGACGCACGAAATCGATGATATCGAGAAGGTCCTGGATGAAGTGCTATTGATCCAGGATGGGCAAATCATTGCCAAAGAGGAAGTGGAAGGCATCCGTGAAAGAAACGGGGAATCAGTAGTGGGATGGATGAAAGCACATTATAGGTGATTAGTAGGACTCCAAATGAGGATTTGGGGTCTTTTTATTGTAAAAAAAGTTATTGGGTATAATTACCACGTGAGAAAATGTTGATAAACTTATGGATTAATAGGAAAATATAACTAATATCATTTAACTACTAATTTACATATGAAGGGAAATGAAACGTGTGCGGAAACAGAGGTATATAAGGTTTTTGATGATGTTTGGAGCTTGCATCTTTATGTTCTCAGTGGCAGGAAAAGCGGATGTACATGCGGCTTCGAACGTGAATCAAGCTAAAACGATTAACGTGAACAAGATGTATAAGGGTTCTTTAACTAATAAGAAGGAGATTTTGTATAAAGTAACTTTACCCGAGCCGGGGAATGTCACGTTATCGATTAAACGGAATGCGAAGACCTCTTTTGAGGGACATATCCAGAATAGTAAAGGCTACATCTATACGTTCGTTTATACGAAAAGACAGGATGATACATCCGGGTTTGATGAAGTGCAAGTAGGTTTGCCTAAAGGGACGTACTATGTGCGGATCAACAATAGTGGCGGGCAAGGCTCCAAAGCGGATTATCAATTTTCCACGAAATATACAAAAAGCCAGTATTACGAAAAAGAGTCCAATGATAAGGTAGCTACAGCGAATGCCATCAACCTGAATGCCACATATAAAGGGGTCATTAGTCACTCTGATGATCGCGATTACTTTAGATTCGTCGTTCCGCAAAATGGGAATGTGACATTGAACATGAAACAAAAACGGGACACGATATGGCGTGGATCTATCCAAGATCGTTCCAATAAAAAGTTGGCAGAATTATATTCGAATGAAAATGGAAGCCTCACAACCTATATGAAAAAAGGGACCTATTACTTTGTGATGGAAAACTATGATGATTCCGTCGATGTTCCGTACGAGTTTACGATTTCAGATAGGACCAGTTCATTAAAGGCTTCCCAAATCAATGTGACGAACAATACAGGCAAATCGGATAGTGTAAAGGTAAGCAACCTGAAAAAAGGTGATGTCGTCACGGTGTATGATGCCAAAAGCAAAGGGAATGTCATAGGGAAAACGACGGCGAAAGGCACTTCAGTGAGTTTTAAGGTCAGCCAGCTCGGCAAAAAGACAGGTAAGGTCTATGTGACCGTGATGAAATCACCTTTGAGAGAAAGTGATCGTGTCGCCCAAACGTTTAAGGGCGAAACCTCGCCTTCCGTGAAAACAAGCCAGGTCAAGGTGACGAATCATAAGGGAAAAGCCGATACCGTGGTAATCAGTTCCCTTGCCAAAGGCGATGTCGTGAAGATTTACAAGGCAAAAAGCAAAGGAAACATGTGGGTGAAAGGGACGGCAAAAGGCAAAAAGCTAACTCTTTCTATAAAGCAGCTCGGTAAGAAATCGGGCAAAGTGTACGTGACGGTAACAAAGTCAGGACAGCAGGAAAGCGGAAGAGTGGCTGTTTCCTATAAAAAAGAAAAATAAGAGGTGACCTCGGATGAAAATCCGGGGTCATTTTTTTTAGGAAGGCCCGTCCATGGTCACTTTTTCGTGTACTCTCTCTAGGTAAACGACGATTTACTAGAAAATGGGTGCTTAGAAGAGTCCGCAATAGAAAGAAGGCGCATATATATGCAGTACGGATATCACTAAAGTATAAATAACTATTGGAGGCTAAAGGAAAAATGGCAGAAATAATTAGTTTACCGTACCTTGAAGCTTTGCAGGGGAAATTTGTAAGAGTATTTAAAGGCGGGCCTGATTCAAGAGAAGGCAGGCTGATAGAAGTGAATGATGAGTATATCGTCCTTCTGACTGAAGAGAAGCAACTCGTGTATTATACGATTGCCCAACTGAAAATCGTGGTTGTTAATGCAAAAAAATCTCAAGAGGATTTACTCCCTCCTTTTGATGATGGCTATGCATTTCCGCCAACGTTCGTCGGCTTATTGGAAACATTAGATAACCGATTCGTTCAGGTGAACGGCGGTGGCCCAGCTTCAAAAGTCGGTCAGATCGTCGAGGTAACTACAGAATATATCGTGTTATCGACTAAGAAGGACGGGCTCGTTCTATTCCCGATTGCTCTTATTAAGAGCGTAGCGATTGTGGAGGTTTCCTTCCGTTCCACATGGCCGGAGTTTCCGGATGTTCCTAACGATACTCTAAATGGAGCTCTTACTCAATTGATATACTCCTGGATTTCGATTCATGCAGGTGGCCCTGAAAAGGTTGAGGGTGTTTTGATACAAGTTGAAGAAGACTATATTGTTGTCGTGAATAAAGACGAAATATTTTATATCACGACAGATCAAATCCAATCCATCGGACTATTTTTCCCAAGGGAGAATGATGGTGGGGGGAAAGATAAGGACAAAGATAAAGACAAAGATAAAAACAAAGAAAGCTCTTCCCATGAGAGTTCCTCGAGAGAAAGTAGCTCTCATGAAAGTTCATCATGCGAAAGCAGTTCCAGTGAAAGTTCATCAAGTGAAAGCAGTTCCTATGAAAGTTCATCATCATGTGAAAGTAGCTCTCATGAAAGTTCTTCATGTGAATGTATAGCCCCTGAAAGTTCTTCAAGTGAAAGCAGCTCATATGAGAGTTCATCATCATATGAGAGCAGTAGTTCGTATGAAAGTTCATCCTCATGTGAGAGCAGCAGCTCGTTTGAAAGTTCATCCTCATGTGAAAGCAGCAGTTCACCTGAAAGTTCATCCTCATGTGAAAGCAGCAGCTCACCTGAAAGTTCAGATGAATGTAAGAAACGTCGTCGCCGTCATAGAAAGGATAAAAACCGTACGCGTGTCAATACGTTTAAGAAAATCTGGCTTGAGAACCTAATTAAAGTTTCAAAGACAACTCTATAAAGAATCGACCACACAGGTACAGCAACCAATGAAGTTGTTGTGCCTTCTTATTAAAAAGGGACAGGCATATGGGTTGTCCAAAAGGTGATCAAGGGCATGGGCGATTATTGGACTAGACCTAGGGGTGATTCCTATAGCGAATCTCTGAAACAAGTCGGAGTGTCCCAAATTAGGACAGGATTCAAGAACGATTCCTCGCCATAAGGAAGGAAAGGTGGATTATATTTGTTTTCTAAATATATTGGACAGTATATGGAGCTAGAACTCTCAGGAAATATTCTTGTGTTTGGGAATTTAATAGAAGAAAGTACGGATATCTTAGTCCTATACACGGGAGAGGTGTACCGTTATGTACCGCAGCGACACATTAAGAATTATTCTTTTCCCATAATAGATGAAGGGATTGAAGGAGGAGAGGACCCGGAAATCAGTGAGACGTCATTTCGTAAGATGCTGATGAATGCGAAAGGGCTCTTTGTTGAGATTTTGCTCACGAAAAACAAACCCATCTATGGCTATATCGTGGGTATCATGAATAATTATTTCATTTTTCATTCTCCTGCCTATAAAACGATGTTCATCTCCATGGAGCATGTAAAGTGGCTAACGGTCTGTGATGATGAAAAGGGGCCATACGGATTGAGTAAAAGCGAGCAGCTTCTTCAAGTTTCCAGTCTAAGCTGGGCGCGTACTTTGGAGGAACAACTGAAAAAATTGACAAATAAATTGGTGGTACTCGATTTAGGGCAGCACCCGATGGACATAGGGAGAATCATACAATTGAAGGATGGTCTCATCCATATGATGGATGCTCAAGGCGAAGAGTTTTATGTAAATATGCGGCATGTGAAGAGCTTTCAGTTTCCACAATGAATAACTCCGGATCTACTACGATCCGGAGTTATTTCTTTTTCTCTATATTCTCATAGACCGATGCGAGGGCTTGTTCGAATTTCCCACTCTTTTTCGGTTGATAGTATTTTTTGTTGCGTAGTTTGTTCGGTAGGTACTGTTGTTTCACCCATCCGCTTTCATAATCGTGCGGATAGAGATAGTCGACGCCGCGGCCCAGGTCGGTAGCCCCTTTATAATGGGCATCTTTAAGGTGATCGGGTACATCGCCGCTATGGCCGGCGCGAATATCGGCGAGTGCCGCGTCAATTGCTTTATAGGCGGTATTCGATTTAGGCGATAGACAAAGCTCAATCACCGAATTGCTAAGCGGGATCCGGGCTTCCGGAAAACCGAGACGCTCGGCTGCCTCGACTGCAGAAAGGGCGCGAGGACCAGCTTGAGGGTTCGCCAGGCCAATGTCCTCATACGCGATGACGACCAAGCGACGGGCGATGCTGACAAGGTCACCGGCTTCTATCAATCGTCCCAAATAATGGAGGGCCGCATTCACGTCGCTGCCACGGATTGATTTTTGGAAGGCGGATAGGACGTCATAATGGGCATCTCCATCCTTGTCATGCGAAAAGCTCTTTTTCTGCATGCACTCTTCGGCAATTTTTACATCGATGACAATCGTTTCGGATTCGTCAGGCTCAGTAGAAATGACCGCGAGCTCTAGAGCGTTAAGGGCGCTGCGGACGTCCCCGTTCGAAGCGGTCGCGAAATGTGCCAGAGCATCGGTGCTGACAACGGTTTTATAGTGACCGAGACCACGCTCCTCATCTTGTAATCCACGTTCGAGGGCTTTGATGATATCAGTGACTTCCAGAGACTTTAGTTCGAAAATCTGGCACCTGCTGCGGATGGCCGGGTTGATTGCGTGATAAGGATTGCTTGTCGTCGCACCAATCAAGGTGATCATCCCATTTTCAAGGTAGGGAAGGAGGAAATCCTGTTTCGCTTTATCCAGGCGGTGGACCTCATCGAGCAGCAGGATCACTTTGCCGGACATCTTGGCTTCGGCAGCGACGATTTCCATGTCTTTTTTATTATTGGTTACAGCATTCAGTGTCCGGAAGGCAAACTTCGTGCTGCCGGCAATGGCGCTCGCAATGGACGTCTTGCCGATGCCGGGAGGACCGTACAGAATCATCGAAGATAGCTGTTTGGCCTTGACCATCCTCGCGATGATTTTCCCTTCACCGACGAGATGCTCCTGCCCGATGACTTCATCAATCGAACGGGGCCGCATCCGGTAAGCAAGCGGTTTAATATTCATGACGCACCTCTCCTTTTTATATAAGGTATCACAAACAAAGGGGAAAATGCTCAGAATATGCGTTTGGGGAGGGGAATTCGGCGGTTGGGCGTAATAATTCAACATTCACGGAATTAATTCAACATTCAGGCGAATTAATTCGACATAAGCGAGTGTAAGAGATATATTCTACCCTTAGTATGGCCGGAATGATCCAACTGTAGCGAGTGTAACAAGTTTTTTGCAACCGCTGGAGAGTGGAGCTGGAGGAATTGCCGACATTCGCTGTTGGTAATGGTAGGTTTAATCAGGTATGCATAATCCTGAAGTGCAGAGATATGAGCATCATGAGAAGAGGTCATACATATACGGCATATCCACTTTCTTAATCGTCTCTCCATGGACAAACTGCAACAATGAGGGCAGTAGACACCGGTTTGCAGGGAAGCGGTCGGGATTTTATAGATATCTAAAAGGTTTGGTAGATGAGGTGTATGTTCTTTAATGAATAAAGCGGATAGTTTTTTCAGCGCTTTAGGTGTGAGGATTTTCTCTTTATATTTTTCCTTGAATTCGGCAATATTCAAAAGTAGATAATCTTTACGTATCACTTTTCTGTTCAAAGCTGTATTTGATGCCCTTACTATAGTTGAGGAATTGGCGCTCACGACTAGCGTTTCCACCGGAAGCTTAGTGTATGACTTGGATTTCATCCATGCTAACAGTTGTTGGCGCTGCCGATTCACTTGCAAAATGGGATCGTCAAATGCTTCTGTCTTTCCATCAGATTTTGTACGAATCAGTTGATTGAAAGTCTGGTCAAAATAGATTTCACCTGCAATGTTTTTTACTTCAAGAATGAGGATGAAATAAGAAGTGAGAATGAGGATGTCCATTTGGAAGGGGTAGGGAGGACCAAGGAGGCGAAGGTCGTGAAAGATTAGATACTCTTTTTCAGGAAGTGCTTTTAAAGCAGAAATGACTCGAAGTTCTCCTTTGTAACCTGCCATGTTTCTGTTTAAGTCGGAGGTTAAGATAGGTTGTAATGGATGATTGCTTGGCAAGCGTCTTATAAGTGCTTCAAGCATGCGAGTTTTTATAGGAATCTCGCAATCTTTAATAATGATAGGAATCACGCTCCTTTTGATTTAGAATAAATATTCTATATTTTTGACGAAAAACCTTTTGATTTCCCCGGATTTCGACGGTCATGTTCAATATTTCAACATTCAGCGAATTAATTCAACATTCAGCGAATTAATTCAACATTCAAGATGTAAATTCAACATTCACAACGATAATTCAACGCTCACGTCATTTTACCCACCTCTCCAATTAGAATAATTTGACAAATGGAGGGTGGGTGAATGCATTTCTACTGGGTATATGCTATAATTTCAAGAGAATTTAGTAACGGATTAATAATTTGAGGTGTATATAAATGAAGATATCTACTAAAGGCCGGTATGGCTTAACGATCATGATTGAGCTTGCTAAGCATTATGGTGAAGGTCCGAAGAGTTTGAAGTCGATTGCTCAAACGCATAATTTGTCTGAGCATTATTTGGAGCAGTTGATTGCGCCCCTTCGCAATGCAGGATTGGTGAAGAGTGTTCGTGGTGCATATGGCGGATATGTCTTGTCGAAAGATCCTCATGAGATTACTTCTGGTGATGTCATTCGCGTGTTGGAAGGACCGATTACCCCGGTTGAGGGAATTGAGGATGAGGAGCCGGTGAAACGCCAGCTTTGGATCCGGATTCGCGATGCGGTTAAAGAAGTCCTTGATAATACGACGCTCGTGGATTTGGCGAATTACAAGGACAATGGTGAAACAAACGATTATATGTACTATATTTAATTGGGGCTACAGATTAATATGAAGCAAAAATACCTATTCAAAAGGGTTCTATCTTACAACCATTATTGGACTACCGGTTGATTTAAAGGTAAAATCCTATGTGAATAGGCATTTTTTTGCAAGTTTCATTTTATTAGTAAACACGAGAGTCAGGTTAATCATAGAGCATTGCCTAACTATTCTATGGAGGCGACAAAAAAGTGAACAAAATATATTTAGATCATGCTGCGACTTCACCGATGCATCCGAATGTGATTGATAAGATGATGACGGCCATGAGCCATGACTTTGGGAATCCGTCGAGCATTCATGCGTTCGGGCGGGAAGCGCGTCATGTTTTAGATGAAGCGCGTTCGAATATTGCCGCAAGTATCAATGCGGGACGGAATGAGATCATTTTTACAAGTGGTGGAACGGAAGCGGATAATACGGCGATTATCGGGGCTGCGCATGCGAATGAGAAAAAAGGCAAGCACATCATTACAACAGAGATTGAGCATCATGCGATTCTGCATACCTGTCAATTCCTTGAGAAGTCTGGCTTTGAGGTCACGTATTTACCTGTGAATGAAGAGGGCCTCATTTCGATTGTTGATTTAAAAGCGGCATTGCGGGACGATACGATTTTGGTTTCCGTCATGTTTGGCAACAATGAAGTGGGTTCGATCCAACCGATTGCTGAAATCGGACAACTCTTAAGGGAGCACCAAGCCCTTTTCCATACGGATGCGGTGCAGGCATATGGTTTGATTCCTATCGATGTCCGGGAGCTGGGCGTGGATTTATTGAGTGTTTCCGCTCATAAAATCAATGGACCAAAAGGAACCGGTTTCTTATATATGCGTGATGGATTGAAGTTCGCCCCTCATTTATACGGTGGGGAGCAGGAACGGAAACGGCGCGCTGGTACGGAAAGTGTCCCGGCAATCGCTGGTTTTTCCGAGGCCGTTTCCATTGCCCAAAGTACGATGAAGAGTAAAACGGAGCAATACAACTCTTTCAAAGACGTATTGCTTGCCGTTTTTGACAAGGCAGAGGTACAATATGAAATTAACGGATCGAGGGAGCACGCACTTCCACATGTGTTGAATGTCAGTTTTCCTGGTACGAATGTTGAATCGATGCTCGTGAATTTGGACTTGGCCGGCGTCGCGGTATCAAGCGGATCTGCTTGTACGGCGGGGTCCATTGAACCGTCGCATGTTTTGGTCGCGATGTTTGGAAAAGGTTCGGAGCGGACGAAGAATGCGATTCGTTTCAGCTTTGGTCTGAACAATACCGAGCAGGAAGTCAGGGAAGCGGCAGAAATAACCGTGAAGATCGTTAAAAGATTAGTACAACAATAAATTTTTGTAAATAGATGAGGTGACAGAATGAAGAAAGCACCACAAGACACCCGCGTCGTCGTTGGGATGTCAGGGGGCGTCGATTCTTCTGTGTCTGCCCTGCTTTTGAAAAATCAAGGCTATGACGTGGTCGGGATTTTCATGAAAAACTGGGATGATACGGATGAAAACGGGGTCTGTACAGCAACGGAAGATTACAATGATGTGATTGCGGTTTGTAACCAAATCGGAATTCCTTATTATGCGGTCAACTTTGAAAAGCAGTATTGGGATAAGGTTTTCACATACTTCTTGGAGGAGTACAAGGCGGGCCGGACACCGAATCCGGACGTGATGTGCAATAAGGAAATCAAGTTCAAGGCTTTTCTTGAGCATGCGGTGAGCCTGGGTGCCGATTATGTGGCGACAGGTCACTATGCACAGGTCAAGTACCAAGATGGCGAGTACAAGATGCTTCGCGGCGTGGATAATAATAAGGACCAAACATATTTCTTGAACCAGTTAACGCAAACACAGCTGGAAAAAGTCATGTTCCCTCTTGGACATATCGATAAGAAGGAAGTCCGTGAAATTGCGAAGGAAGCGGGTCTTGCGACGGCAACGAAGAAAGACTCAACCGGTATTTGCTTTATCGGGGAACGGGATTTCAAAGGCTTCTTGAGCACATATCTACCGGCACAGCCTGGTCAAATGACCACGATGGACGGAAAGGTCATGGGTACACATGATGGCTTGATGTATTATACAATCGGTCAGCGCCACGGCCTTGGTATCGGTGGAAGCGGCGAACCTTGGTTCGTAGCGGGTAAAGACTTGAAACGCAATGTTTTATATGTGTGCCAAGGCTTTAACAATGATGTACTTTACTCTGATTCACTGAAAGCCGTGAAGATGAGCTGGGTTGCCGAACACATGCCAGCCACTGAATTTACGTGTACGGCTAAATTCCGGTACCGCCAAGTGGATAGCGGCATTTCGGTGAAAGTCCTGGAAAACGGGGATGTCGAAGTCGTATTTGACGAGCCGGTCCGGGCAATTACGCCAGGGCAATCCGTCGTATTCTATGACGGTGAAGTATGCCTAGGCGGCGGTACGATTGATGAAGTGTTTAAAAAAGGTGAAAAACTGACCTACGTAGGGTAAAATAAGCATGTCCCCAGCTGTATTTGCGGTTGGGGATTTTGTTTGCATTGTAGAAAGACCTTAAATGGCGTCAATGATATACATAAAAAAATGTGATAGCATATGCTATACTTTTCAATAAAAAATGGAGCGTGAATTAGGATGGATAAGAATCAACAAGGTATTGAGTTTATGCAGCAAGGAAAATATGAGGAAGCGGCGAAGGTTTTTAATGAGGCAATTGAGGAAAACCCGACTGAGCCAGTTGCTTACATAAACTTTGGAAATGTGCTGACTGCGGTTGGCGAGACGGATAAAGCCGTTAAGTTCTATAAAAAGGCGATCGAACTCGATGAAAATGCAGCGGCTGCTTATTATTCATTAGGGAACTTATATTACGAAGTGGATTCTAAATTAGTTGAAGCGAAGGATATGTTTGAAAAGGCAATCCGTTTGGGCCTTGATAACAGTGATGCTTACTTTATGCTTGGACTGACACTGATGGCGTTGGACCAGCCGAAATTGGCGATGCCTTATCTGCAAAGAACGGTGGAATTGAGTCCCGAAGATGTGGATGCGAGGTTCCAATTCGCGCTTTGCCTGGCCAATGCGGAATTATATGATGAGTTAATCAAACAGTTGAATATTGTGGTGGAACAAGATCCTGGTCATGCAGATGCCTATTATAATCTAGGTGTGGCATATGCAGGGCATAAGGAAGATTCCAAGGCTGCCATCGGTTATTTTGAAAAGGCACTGGAAGCACAGCCAGATCATATGCTAGCGGCCCATGGTAAGAAGCTGATGGAAGAAATGGCTGCTGAATAAATAGAATGGAAAAAAGCATGGGAAGGGTGGGGAGAAGCGTTGGCTCAGCAGGATTCGATGGATTTGTTTTCTGAAGAGAAGATGTTTATGAAAGGCCGCCATTTGGTGACGATTTTTCATAACGAAGATAATATGTATTCGGTTGTCAGAATCCGTTTGGATGAAACAAATTTGAATTATGATGAGAAGGAAGCGGTCGTTACCGGGTATTTTCCGAGGATGCATGAGGACGAGGTGTATATATTCTATGGGGCCCTGAAGGAGCATCCCAGGTTTGGCCTTCAATTCCATGTGGAACAATTCCGGAAAGACCTTCCCCGATCCAAGGAAGGCGTCGTCAGTTATTTATCCGGTGAACTATTCAAGGGCATCGGGAAAAAGACTGCCGAGAGCATTGTTGAAAAGCTGGGGGAGAATGCCATTTCCAAAATTCTGGCCCAGCCATCCATTCTTGATGATATTCCGAAGCTGACAGGTGAAAAGGCGAAAAGTCTTTACGATACATTGGTCGAGCACCAGGGCCTCGAGCAGGTGATGATTGCCCTGAATCAATATGGCTTTGGTCCACAGTTATCGATGAAGATTTATCAAACGTATAAACAGGATACCGTCACGATGCTTCAAGGGAATCCCTACAAGCTTGTGGAGGATATAGAAGGGATTGGTTTTGGACGTGCCGATGAGCTTGGCCATCAGCTAGGCATTTCAGGAAGCCATCCCGATCGCATCAAGGCTGCCTGCTTATATACGCTTGAATCTCAATGCTTACAGGATGGAAACATCTACATAGAGGCCGAGCGGTTATTAGAAGCCGTCAAACGGTTGCTAGAGGAAAATAAGCGGGACCGAATAGAGTTTACGAATATTTCCTCGGAAATAATCGAATTGACCGAGCTGGGCAAAATTATTGTTGAAGACCAACGTATTTACTTGCCGTCCCTCTACTATTCGGAGAAGGGAATCGTAGCGAACATAAAGCGCCTGCTAGCCCAAACGGAGTATGAAGACCAGTTTCCGGAATCGGAATTCCTACTTGCGCTTGGTAAGCTGGAAGAACGGCTCAATGTTTCCTATGCTCCTGCACAAAAAGAAGCGATCCAAACGGCGCTCCAATCGCCGATGTTGATTTTGACGGGTGGTCCAGGTACGGGGAAGACGACTGTCATTAAAGGAATCGTCGAGTTGTATGCGGAACTTCATGGGGTTTCGATGGACATCCACGATTATAAAAAAGAAGGGGCAGATTCTTTTCCATTCGTCCTAGCGGCTCCTACAGGTCGAGCGGCAAAACGGATGGCAGAGTCCACTGGACTTCCGGCGGTGACCATTCATCGATTGCTTGGATGGAACGGAAGCGAGGGTTTTGCTCATGATGAAGATAATCCACTCGAAGGACGAATTGTCATCATTGATGAAGTGTCCATGGTGGATACGTGGTTGGCTCAGAAGTTATTTAAAGCGTTGCCGGAAAATGTCCAGCTGATTTTGGTGGGCGATGAAGATCAGCTTCCATCGGTGGGACCAGGTCAAGTGCTCAAGGATCTGCTCGGGTCAAAGTGTGTACCCACTGTCAGTCTTGAACATATTTACCGTCAGGCAGATGGTTCATCGATCATTGAACTCGCTCATGATATTAAAAAAGGCCGGCTTCCTGACGATGTGACGAAGCAGCAGGCGGATCGCTCGTTCATTCGTTGTCAGACCGGACAAATCGCTCAGGTGATCGAGAAAGTCGTCGCGAATGCCAGGACGAAGGGCTTCACGGCTAAGGATATTCAGGTGCTGGCACCGATGTACCGGGGGCCTGCAGGAATTGACGCTTTGAATAAGATGCTGCAAGAAGTATTCAATAGCAATAAGGATGAAAAGCGTCGCGAAATCAAATTCGGCGATGTCGTCTACCGGACGGGTGACAAGGTTCTCCAGCTGGTGAATCAGCCGGAGGAGGGCGTCTTCAATGGAGATATGGGTGAAATCGTCTCGATTCTGTTCGCAAAAGAAAATACGGATCATGTAGATAAAGTGATCATTTCGTTTGAAGGCATTGAAGTGACCTACACGAAGCAGGACCTGAACCAGATTACGCACGCGTATTGCTGTTCGATCCATAAATCACAGGGAAGTGAATTTCCGATTGTGATTTTACCTGTCGTGAAGAGTTACTACCGGATGTTGCGCCGGAATTTATTGTATACAGCCATAACGCGAAGCAAAAGTTTCCTGATTCTGTGCGGTGAAGAAGATGCTTTCCGCCTGGGTATCGAGCGCAATGATGAAATGCGCAGGAAAACGACCTTACTTGAAAAACTCCGGGAAACCTTGGATGGGGATTTCTCTGTTAAGGAAGTTGTAGGATTGGATGGAAAAGCAGGAGTGCCGGAACATGAGGAAAGTTATCTTGATGTACTCCTGCATGCTGATCCGATGATTGGTATGGGCAATGTTACGCCATATGATTTTATGTAGCCGAAGATTAAATCTTCGGCTTTTTGTCTAGATTTAGTTTATAACTCATAGTTTTAGTGGAATAAATATAGAATGTAATTATACTTAGAATCAAAATAAGGGGGAAACAGTATGAAAAAGGGTTGGTTAATCGGACTAGTAGTCGTGGTCCTGCTTATCATTTTTGGCGCGACTTCCTATAACAGCCTCGTCAGCAGCAGTGAAGATGTGGACAATAAGTGGTCACAGGTGGATAACCAATTAAAACGAAGGGCGGATTTAATACCGAACCTTGTAGAAACGGTAAAAGGTTATGCCTCACATGAAACGGAGGCCATTAAAGCGGTAAGTGATGCCCGTGCGAAGTTAGCCGGTGCCAATACTACCGAAGATGCAATCGGTGCTGATCAAGAACTGAGCGGGGCCTTGAGTCGTCTCTTGGTGGTAGTGGAGAAGTATCCAAATCTTAAGGCTAATGAGAACTTCAAAAGTCTTATGGATAGCTTGGAAGGAACGGAGAACCGCTTGACTGTGGCAAGAAAAGATTATAACGACCAGGTCACCTCGTATAACAAGGAAATTAAACGTTTTCCAAAGAACATGATGGCAGGTGCATTCGGCTTTGATGCGAGACCGTATTATGAAGTGAGTGAACAAGATAAAGAAACACCAAAGGTTGATTTCGGGAGCGATAAGTAATGAAAAAGCTTGCTGTGTTTGCGCTCCTTTTCCTTTTCACTTTCAACTTTGCAAACGTAGTCGCAGCAGAACCGAATATCCCAAAACCAGTTGGTGACATCTACGTCCAGGACTTTGCCGGCGTATTGAATGAGCAGGAAAAAGCCGAGTTAATTGAGTTGGGAAAAAGGTTGGAGGATGCCAGCAAAGCACAGGTGGCCGTGTTGACCGTCAATTCCATGGAAGGCTCTGAAATCGAAGAATATTCTGTTGAGGCTTTAAGGTCATTCAAACTCGGCGATGCGGATTTGAACAATGGAGTCCTTATTGTTCTCGCCGTCGAGGAAAAGAAAATTCGGATCGAAGTGGGGTACGGATTGGAAGGGGCCATTACGGATATCCAATCAGGACAGATATTGGACAATGTGGCCATTCCGCATTTGAAGGCGAATCAATACAATCTTGCTCTGACTGAAACATATAAGGCCGTCTATAATGAGGTTTTACAAGAGTACAATCTAGGGGAAGACTTTTACCAAGAATATGCCGTTCAACCGGAAGAAAATACCCAGCTATCGGGCATTCAGATTTTCTTCATCATCATCGTAGCGATTATTGTGGTCTTTTTGGATGCTAAACTTTTCAAAGGATTTTTCCTTCAAACCTTACTCAATATCCTCTTGATGTTCATCAGTCGCGGAGGCGGAGGGGGCGGCCGTGGCGGTGGCGGTCCTCGAGGCGGAGGCGGAGGAAGTTCGGGAGGCGGAGGTTCCAGCAGGGGTTGGTAGAAAGGCAGGGCCGTGCATCCGGTCTTCAGAGTGTAGACAAAAGGGGGTCGGAATTATTAAGTTCCGCTCCCCTTTTGAAATTCCTTTCGAATCTTCGCCTAAACTTGCCATGTCCAATTGGGCATCTTCTATACATTCAGGGCAGCCTCCATTTTAAGAACCAAATGTTCGATGCCACCAGTTGATTTTCCCGTTTTCATATCAAGTCGATCTCGCTGAATAGATTCGTGTTTAGAAAAAGTTAAAACAAAGTTGATTGGAACGGAAGGTACGAGACTCCTGCGGGAAAAGCGTGTCTACGGGAGACCTCGCAGGCGAAAGCCGAGGAGGCTCGCGGACCGCCCGCGGAAAGCGAGTACCTGGAGTGGAAATCAACGTCCGCATTGTACAAGCCATAAAAAAAGAGTTTATCTACATTCTGAGGACCGGGAAACCGGTCTTTTTTCTTGCCTGAAAAAGGAATGGAAAACCTTTCAGTACATCTAATGGAGGGGAGGAAGCAATACTAAAAATGTTCGGAGGGGCGGGATGACTTTGCGGACGTTTTCTGTATTGAAGGGGTTGCCGGTTTTTACTGCCCAGGGTGAGAAAATCGGGATGGTTCACGATTTGTCACTATCAGATGCTGGGCTGGTGAACGGTCTGGTCATCCATCGGCAAGCATTATTCAAGAAGGATCTTCTTCTGGCACTGGAAGATATCTTTTCCTTTGGTCCCGATGGGGTCGTCCTGCAACAGGATATGACACCAAAGAAAATGATGGACGATTCCATCTGGTTTTCAAAGGATCAGGTAGTGGGTCGTATGCTTCTTTCAGAAATGGGCGACGAGCTAGGCTTACTGCAGGACGTATATTTTCTGGAAAAAATGGGCACGATTATAGCGTATGAAACAACGGATGGTTTTTTCTCAGAATCGACAGTGATTGAGTCAAAACAACCACCTACTTTAGGGAAGGATGCCATCATTGTTTCAGTTTATGAACAGTGAGGTGTCCATTTTGGAAATACAATGTCCGAATTGTCGCAGTAAGGATGTCGGGAAAATTGGCGTAAACCAATTTTATTGTTGGAATTGTTTTATAGAAATGACCATTTCTGAAGGTTTGATCAACACGCATCAGGTCGAAGAAGATGGAAGTTTAAGCTCTTTGGATGATTTGTTCGAGGAAAATGACCGCCGCTTCAAATGTAATTAACGGAAGAGGTGCATGTAATGGCTAGACGATTCATGAACATGATGAATTCTAAAACGATAAACAAAAAAATGAAGAGAATTCGAAAGAAAATAAAATCGATGCTCTAACCATTTGAAAAGGCGATGCAATGATTGCATCGCTTTTCTAGTATATGGGTATGAAAAACCCTTCCCCTTCGAATAATAAGTGGGCTAGGGAGGTGGGTAAGGTGAGTATTCGCATGAAATGGTTTTATCGACTCGGTTTTTTGTTGCTCTTATTTTTCATCATCTATATTTTTATGAAACTGAAGCCTATGTGGGGTCCCGTTGTTACGGTGGTTTTAACAGTCCTACTGCCATTTTTCATCGGAGCGTTCATTAGTTACTTGCTGCATCCGGTCGTGGAATTCTTGAACAAAAAAGGGATGCGCCGTTGGCTATCGATTGTGATTATTTATTTGGTTTTTTTCGGAGGAATCGGATTTGCGGTATATAAGGGAATTCCCATGATGACCAGTCAAGTACGGGAACTTTCGGAGAGTGTACCGGAACTGGTTGAACAATATCGGAGCAGGGTGGAAAAGCTTAATCATCAAACCGCAGACTGGCCGTTCGGCATCCACGAACGATTCGAGGAAGGCGTTGTCCTTTTTGAAAATTGGTTAAGTGAAATGCCGGAAAAGCTGATGGACTTCGCCTTGAAACTATTCGATTTCGTACTTTTAATTGGCATCATCCCATTCATCGCTTTTTATATCCTGAAAGATTTTGCTTCTTTGAAAAGGATGGCCTGGTACATGACGCCGAAAAGGTGGCGCAAGCAGGGCCGTGCCTTTGTCCAAGATGTCGATGCTTCTCTTGGGGGATATATCCGGGGACAGATTATCGTATGTGTTGCGATCGGCGTGATTTCATCCTTGCTGTTTTGGATCACCGGGATGGAATATCCTTTATTATTGGGTGCAATCATCGGGATAACGAACGTAATCCCTTATTTTGGTCCCATCATCGGGGCCATTCCAGCGGTCATCATAGCCGCTACCATTTCTGTCAAAATGGTGATCATCGTCGTTGTCATCGTGGCCATCCTGCAATTTCTTGAAGGGAATATTTTGTCGCCACTCATTGTCGGGAAAAGCCTTCATATGCACCCACTTTTCATCATGTTTGCCCTCCTGGCTGGTGGTGAGGTAGGCGGAATTATTGGAATGGTGCTTGCAATCCCGATTTTGGCCATTTTGAAAGTTTTCGTGCAGCATGCCAGGGTTCATTTCAGAAAGAGGCCGCCGCTTATTGACAAATAAAACTCTTGTGAATATAATCCAATACATAAGATAATTCGTTGAAGGACGAAGTATGCTGAAGACCATCTAAAAGAGAGGCATCCCCTTAGGCTGAAAGGGATGGCGAGGTGAAGAGCAGCAGAAAGCTAGTCCGGAGAGCAGTTAATACCTGCCGTCTTGCCGCGTTAAGGCATTTATGAAGGTGATGGACAAGGTGTTTTATGTGTCCATAATCAGGGTGGTACCGCGAGTTGACTCTCGTCCCTGTTTTTGGGATGGGAGTTTTTGTCGTGCGCAAAATTACATATTTTTTAGAGGAGGATATATAGATGAAGTATTTAACTGGTGCTCAAATCCGCCAAATGTATTTAGATTTCTTTAGTGAAAAAGGTCATAATATCGAACCAAGCGCGTCATTGGTTCCGCATGAAGATCCATCATTGCTATGGATCAATTCCGGGGTAGCCACATTGAAAAAATATTTTGACGGACGGGTGATTCCTGAGAATCCAAGAATTACGAATGCTCAAAAAGCAATCCGTACAAATGATATCGAGAACGTGGGGAAAACAGCACGCCATCATACATTCTTTGAAATGCTTGGTAACTTCTCCATTGGTGAGTACTTTAAAGAAGAAGCGATCACATGGGCTTGGGAATTCCTGACCGACGAAAGGTGGATTGGTTTCGACAAAGAAAAGTTAGCCGTAACCATCCATCCGGAAGATGAAGAAGCATTCGAGATTTGGAACAAGAAAATCGGCATTCCTGCTGAACGAATCATTCGTCTGGAAGAAAACTTCTGGGATATCGGTGAAGGTCCGAGTGGCCCGAATACGGAGATTTTCTATGATCGTGGACCTGAATATGGAGATGACCCGAATGACCCAGAATTATTCCCAGGTGGCGAAAATGAACGTCATCTAGAAGTCTGGAACCTTGTGTTCTCTCAATTCAACCATAATCCGGACGGTTCTTACACACCGCTTCCAAAGAAAAATATAGATACAGGCATGGGGCTTGAGCGTATGGCTTCTGTCGTGCAGAATGTAGCAACCAACTATGATACGGACCTCTTCACGCCGATCATTCATGCGGTAGAAGAAATCGCCGATGTGAAATATGGTGTCGATTCCGAGAAAGATGTGGCATTCAAAGTCATCGCCGACCATATCCGGACCGTGGCATTCGCTGTTGGGGATGGGGCACTTCCATCCAATGAAGGAAGAGGCTATGTATTACGTCGTTTACTGCGCAGAGCGGTTCGCTATGCTAAGCAAATCAACATCAACCGTCCATTCATGTTTGAACTTGTGACAGTGGTGGGCGAAATCATGAAGGATTTCTACCCAGAAGTTCTCGACAAGAAGGACTTCATTGCGAAAGTGGTCAAAAATGAAGAAGAACGTTTCCATGAAACGCTTCATGATGGTCTTGCAATCCTTTCTGAAGTCATCAAGAAGGAAAAAGAAAAAGGCAACACGGTCATTCCTGGTAGCGATGCATTCCGTTTGTATGATACATACGGCTTCCCGATTGAGTTGACGGAGGAATATGCGGAAGAAGAAGGCATGACAGTTGACCAAGATGGCTTCGCAAAAGAGATGGAAGCGCAACGCGAACGTGCACGTTCTGCTCGCCAAGATGTAGACTCCATGCAAATCCAAGGTGGAATATTAGGTGAGATTAAAGTCGAAAGTGAATTTGTCGGATATGAACAAGCTTCAATTGAAGCGAAAATCGTAGCCATCGTGAAAAATGGTGAGCTTACGACGGAAGCACATGAAGGCGAAGATGTACAGGTAATCCTGGATAAAACGCCATTCTATGCGGAAAGCGGCGGGCAGATTGCCGATAAAGGAACGCTTGTGAGTGAATTGGTGAAAGTGGATGTCCTTGATGTGCAAAAAGCACCGAATGGCCAAAACCTACACCGTGTCACGGTTACGGCGGGTACATTAACAACTGATGCAACAGTCATGGCAGCGGTCAATCAAGAAAACCGCATCCAGATTACGAAAAACCACACGGCTACACATCTTCTACACCAAGCTTTGAAGGATGTCTTAGGAACGCATGTCAATCAAGCCGGATCGCTTGTACAAGCGGAACGCCTTCGTTTTGACTTCTCACACTTCGGTCAGATTACGGCAGAAGAAATTGAACAAATCGAAACGATTGTAAACGAAAAAATTTGGCAAAGCTTACAAGTGAATACGGAATATAAAAATATCGAAGAAGCAAAAGCGATGGGTGCGATGGCCCTATTCGGTGAGAAATATGGCAAGATTGTCCGTGTCGTTCAAATAGGCGACTATAGCCTTGAGCTATGTGGTGGTGTCCATGTACCGAATACAGCGGTGATCGGCTTATTCAAAATTGTTTCTGAAAGTGGCATCGGGGCGGGTACACGCCGGATTGAAGCCGTTACAGGAGCTGGAGCCTACAACTTGATGGCTGAACAGATTCATGTATTGAAGGATGCAGCGTCTAAATTGAAAACGAATATGAAGGATGTTCCTGCAAGAATCGAAACCATTTTGGCGGATGCTAAAGAACTTCAACGTGAGAACGACAGCCTTGCTGCTAAATTAAGCAATATCGAAGCGGGAAGCCTTGTTTCGAACGTAAAAGAAATCAATGGCGTGAAAGTCCTTGTGGCCAAAGTCCAAGCTACTGACATGAATAATTTACGTGCAATGGCAGATGAGTTAAAACAAAAACTTGATTCAGTCATTATCGTGTTGGGATCGGCTCAAGGAGATAAAGTCAACTTAATAGCCGGCGTTACGAAAGATTACATCGATCGCGGTTTCCATGCAGGTAAATTGATTAAAGAAGTCGCTACACGTTGCGGTGGCGGAGGCGGTGGACGCCCAGATATGGCACAAGCAGGTGGGAAAGACCCAGAAAAATTGGATGCGGCACTTAATTTTGTTGAAGAATGGGTCCTAACGATTTCATAATCAGTGAAAAGTGTTGTACAATGAGGTAATGATGGAATTCTAAGACGCTGAGGAGAGGTGTATGATAATGAGTTCCTTTGATAAAACGATGAAGTTCAATTTCCCTGAAGAACCATTCGAAAGAGATGTTCAGCAAGTCTTGTCAAAAGTGTATGTGGCTCTCCAGGAAAAAGGGTATAATCCGATTAACCAGATTGTCGGTTATTTATTATCAGGTGACCCGGCCTATATCCCGCGCCATATGGATGCTCGCAACTTAATCCGCAAGCTGGAACGCGATGAAATCATTGAAGAATTGGTCAAATCGTATCTTAAGAACCATCGAGAGGAATACTAATGCGCACAATGGGTCTTGATTTAGGTTCAAAAACCATCGGTGTCGCCGTGAGTGACGCGATGGGTTGGACTGCACAAGGATTGGAAACAATCAAAATTAACGAAGCTGGAAACGAATTCGGCTTAAAACGTCTCAAGGAAATCATACAAGAATACGAAGTTTCTAAGATTGTCATTGGTCTCCCGAAAAACATGAACGGAACCATTGGCCCGCGCGGCGAAATCAGTCAAGAATTCGCCAAGCGCTTAGAATGGAAATTCAAGCTGCCAGTGTTTCTCTGGGACGAACGGTTGACAACGATGGCAGCTGAACGTGTCCTTCTCGAGGCGGACGTGAGCCGAAGTAAACGCAAGAAAGTCATTGATAAAATGGCAGCTGTCATGATTCTACAAGGGTTCTTGGACAGACAAACAAATTCAATATGAGGTGAAGATAAATGGAACACGGTGAAAACAATATTACAGTAGTAGATGAGAATGGTAACGAACAGCTTTGTGAGATCTTATTCACATTTGACTCTGAGAAATTCAACAAATCTTACGTACTTTATTACCCAATGTCTGCTGAAGATGACGAGGAAGAAATTGAAATCCACGCTTCATCATTCACACCAAGTGAAGACAGCAAAGATGGTGAGCTTGCTCCAATCGAAACTGAAGAAGAGTGGGATCTAGTGGAGGAAATGTTGAATACATTCCTTGATAATGAAGAAGCAGAAGAAGAAGGAAGATAATTTCTCAAAAACTGGCCTTGTATCCCAAGGCCAGTTTTTTTAGTATGTCCCCATCCCTTATCTTTTCTCCACAAACAAGAGAATAAAAGTAGCGACTGGACCTAAAACTAATGATAATAGAAACCAATTTAAACCCGTTCTGTTTTTACCCTGGGCAATTCCGGCATTGATTAATGCTAATGTGCCCCACCCCATGACATAGGAATTATCCATTTTTCCACACCTTTCCACACTAAAAGGATTTTATCATGAATATCCAAATAGTTGTATGAATTAAAGGACCTGATACAACGAAGTTCGGAAAATTCATTGTATTTACATAGACGGGAACCTATCACTTTATTCCTATAAAATAACCACCTTCTATTGACAAAACTGGCCTTCTTTTGCCATAAATAGAGTAGGAACGAAGGTAGTTATACAAAAAACATGTATTTTTTTGTAGGTTTTAGTATAATATTCGAAGCAAAGTTATAATTAGAGAAAGCATCTTCTAGAAACAATCTGTAGTGGGTGTGCAGTTTGCAGGGGGAATGGAAATGGATGAAAAGGATCAAAAGCTATCTAAAAAACAACATATTCGAATGAAGATGCTAGAACAACAAGGGGAGGCCAAGCTTGTCCGTAAAATTATCATGATTACGATTGCTGCACTTATTTTAATTGTAGGGATAGTCGTCCTTGTGGGATTCTTCTATATTAACTCGGCGATGAAGCCCTTTGATCCAGAGGATGATACGATCAAGACGGTGAAAATTCCGATTGGTTCCTCCATTAGTGATATTTCGATTTTGCTTGAAGAGCAGGAAATCATCAAAGACGCGCGTGTTTTCAAATATTATATTAAGTTCCGAAATGAATCCGGCTTTCAGGCAGGAGAGTATAAGCTCTCTCCATCGATGCCAATCAAGGATATTGTGACGAGCATCAAAACCGGGAAACTGATGAAAGAGGCCGTCCTTAGGATAACGATTCCGGAAGGCAAGCAGCTAGTCCAAATAGCCGATATTATCGCTGTGAAGACAGATCAAGACTCTAAAGAGATATTTAAGAAATTGAATAATGAGGAATTCGTAAAATCCATGCAAACGAGATTCCCTGAGCTTCTGACATCGGAAATCGATAATGAAAATGTCGTATATCCACTTGAAGGGTACCTGTATCCGGCAACCTATGACTTTTATGAAGAAAAACCATCCATTGAATCCATGGTAGTGGAGATGCTCCAGAAAACGGAGGAAACCCTTCAGCCATTCGAATCACTGATGGAGAAAAAAGAGTATACGGCCCACCAGCTATTGACATTTGCCTCACTCGTTGAAGAAGAAGCAACAGCTCAGGTCGATCGCAAAACCATAGCTTCCGTCTTTTATAATCGCCTCAAGGAAGATATGCCATTACAAACGGATCCTACCGTTTTGTATGCAAAAGGCTCACACAAAGACAGGGTCCTATACAAAGACCTTGAGGTGAAATCACCATATAATACGTACAAAAACAAAGGCCTGACTCCAGGTCCGATCGCTAACGCCGGAAAGTCCTCGATTGAAGCGGTCTTAAAGCCTAAGAAGACCGATTACCTTTATTTCTTGGCTACACCTGAAGGAGAAGTTCTATATTCCAAAACACTGGAAGAGCACAATAATAAAAAGGCACAGCATATTACCAATAAATAAATGGCAAGGGCAATAGGGACTAAGGGGAGAGGGATATTACTTTCCCCTTGTTTTTATGATAGAATAGTAAACGTAAAAATTTCAGATCCGATTTTATTGATGACTGTAACTCGGCTTTTGCCGGGTTTTATTTTGAAAAGATAAGGAAACGTAGATAGTCAAGTGATGCTGGTTCTAGTTCGTTTTGTATATGATGCGGAATTTCATTGAGAGCCGGCCAAGACGCTTTCGTTTTTTTTATCATTGGAGGAAATGTCTTGAACGGAAAAATAGACCAATATCTTCACGACTTACTTCCGGAACGTACCGGATTGATTAAGGAGCTAGAGGATTTTGCAAGGGAACATAATGTACCGATCATGGAGCCTGAAGGAATAGAGGTGCTGCTACAGATTTTGAGGCTTCACCAACCGAAGGCCATATTGGAAGTGGGCGCAGCAATCGGATATTCGGCGATTAGAATGGCAGAAACCTTACCGGATGTGCGTATTGTCACGCTGGAACGGAATGAAGCGCGTATTGAACAGGCGAAGGCGAACATAGCCAAGTCTGGTCTTTCGGAGCGAATCACACTCATAGAAGGCGATGCACTAGAAGCAGGGCCTCACGTGAAGGATCATGGCCCGTTCGACATCATCTTTGTGGATGCAGCGAAAGGACAGTACAAGCGTTTCTTTGAGCTGTTCGAACCTTTCCTGAATGAAGCTGGCATAATCATTACTGATAATGTATTATTTAAAGGCTTGGTTGCTGAAAACATCGAAGAGATGGAAATGACGAGACGTAAGCGAGCGCTTATTAGAAAAATAAAAGACTTTAATATCTGGCTGCATGACCATCCTCATTACGATACCGTAATTTTACCGATTGGTGATGGTGTAGCTATTAGTAAACATAGAGGTGACAAACATGAAAAAGCCTGAATTACTGGTGACTCCGATAAATATCGCACATCTAGCTGAACTGATCGAGGCGGGTGCTGATGCATTCGTAATCGGTGAGCAGCGTTATGCGCTTCGTTTAGCGGGGGAGTTCACTCGTGTGGACGTTAAGAAGGCAATTGAAATGGCGCATACTGCAGGTAAAAAAGTATACGTGTCCATGAATGCAATCTTTCATAATGATAAAGTGGACGAGCTTGAAGACTATATAGCTTTCCTACAAGAAGCAGGAGCTGACCGGATTATCTACGGTGACCCCGCAGTCCTGATGGCTGTAAGGGCTGTTGCCCCTGATATGCCATTACATTGGAACACAGAGATGACGGTTACCAACTGGTACACCTGTAATTACTGGGGGAAACGCGGAGCGGTGCGGGCCGTTGCAGCCCGTGAAATCAGCTTGGACGAAATCATCGAAATGAAGGAGCATGCCGAAGTTGAAATTGAAGTTCAAGTTCACGGCATGACATGTATGTTCCAGTCGAAGCGTACGCTACTTGGCAACTATTTCGAATACCAAGGCAAGGCGTTGGAAGTCGGAAACCGAACAGAACAAAAGAATATGTTCCTGCATGATACGGAACGTGAAAATAAATACCCGATATATGAAGATGAAAACGGTACACATATCATGAGTCCGAATGATATGTGCATGATTGATGAACTTCAGGAATTGATGGAAGCGGAAATGGATTCCCTGAAAATCGATGGGGTCCTGAAAACGCCCGAATACATTGTGGCCGTCACAAGATTATACCGTGAGGCGATAGATTTATGTGCGGATGATCCAGATCGCTATGAGGATGTCAAAATGGAATTGTTCGAAAAAATCCAAGCGATTCAACCTGATAACCGTGAGTTAGATACCGGATTCTTCTTTAAAGAATCGGTTTATTAAGTAAGGGAAAGAGGAGGAATAGCCTTGAATGCTATTGCTGATAAAATTTCCAAGATAGTTGATGGAAAGAGAGTCATTGTAAAAAAACCTGAATTGCTGGCTCCTGCTGGTAATCTGGAAAAACTAAAAATCGCTGTCCATTATGGTGCAGATGCCGTATTCATTGGTGGACAGGAATATGGTCTCCGTTCGAATGCCGGAAACTTCACGTTTGAAGAAATGAAGGAAGGCGTCGAGTTCGCTAAAAAGTATGGTGCGAAAATATATGTGACTACGAATATCTATGCCCATAATGAAAATATCGATGGTCTTGAAGAATATATGGAAGGCCTTCGTGATACGGGGATTCATGGAATTATCGTGGCAGATCCATTGATCATCGAAACGTGTAAGCGTGTGGCTCCGGAAGTAGAAATTCATCTGAGCACGCAACAATCGCTTACGAACTGGAAGGCTGTCCAGTATTGGAAAGAAGAAGGTCTGGAGCGTGTCGTGCTAGCTCGTGAGACGAGTGCTGATGAAATCCGTGAAATGAAGGAAAAAGTCGACATCGAAATTGAAACCTTCATACATGGGGCAATGTGTATTGCCTATTCAGGCCGTTGCACACTTTCCAACCATATGACGGCACGTGACTCCAACCGGGGAGGATGCTGTCAGTCTTGCCGTTGGGATTATGACTTGTACGAATTGAATCAGGATGGGGAGAAAGCGTTATTCGATAAAGAAGATGCACCATTCGCGATGAGTCCGAAAGATTTGAAGTTGATCGAATCCTTGCCAGGCATGATCGAAATTGGGATTGATAGTTTAAAAGTCGAAGGCCGGATGAAATCCATTCACTACATCGCAACGGTAATCAGTGTCTACCGTAAAGTGATTGATGCGTATTGCGCAGATCCGGATCATTACGAGATTCAACCTGAATGGTTGGAAGAGCTTGATAAATGTGCAAATCGTGAGACGGCTTCATCGTTCATGGAGGGGGAAATCCCTGGGTATAAACAACAAATGTTCGGGAATCATACCGTAAAGACTCGCTTTGACTTCGCTGGATTGGTACTTGATTATAATGAGGAAACTCAAATTGCTACCTTACAGCAGCGTAACTTCTTCAAGCCTGGTGATGAGGTGGAATTCTTCGGACCCGAGATTGAGAACTTTACTCAAAAAATCGGCATTATCTGGGATGAAATGGGTAAAGAGTTGGACGCAGCACGTCATCCGCTTCAAATTGTCCGCATTCAAGTAGATAAGCCGGTATATGTGAACAATATGATGCGTAAGGAGAATTAACATGACAAGGAAAAAACCAGTAGTCATCGGAGTTACCGGTGGGTCGGGATCAGGTAAAACAAGTGTAACACGCTCAATTTTTGAATTCTTCAATGGACATTCCATCTTGATGCTCGAACAAGATTATTATTATAAAGATCAAAGCCACTTGCCGTTTGAGGAACGCTTGAAAACGAATTATGATCATCCGTTTGCATTCGATAATGACTTATTGATTGAACACATCAATGCATTATTGAAATATGAAACGATTCAGAAACCGGTTTATGATTACGCGAACCATACGCGGTCAGATGAAATCATAACGGTTGAACCACAAGACGTCATCATTCTTGAAGGAATCTTGGTATTGGAAGACCAACGCCTAAGAGACTTGATGGATATGAAGCTCTATGTGGATACAGATGCAGATTTGCGAATCCTTCGACGTATGACTCGTGATATTAAAGAGCGTGGCCGTTCCTTGGATTCTGTCATCGATCAATATATCAGCGTCGTTCGCCCGATGCATAATCAGTTCATCGAACCGACGAAACGATATGCCGATATCATCATTCCTGAAGGTGGGCAAAACCATGTGGCAATTGACCTCATGGTAACAAAAATACAAACAATCCTTGAACAAAAGTCTTTTTTGTAATAACATAGCATAAATAATGATAGGTGCCATTTTACCTCATATATATAAAAATCCCAATTATTTATAGGGAAAGACTGGACAAATGTTGGAAAACACAATAATCTATTCTTGATACAGAACGAACCGGCTGCTTAATGCAGTCGGTTTATATACTAAGGGACGGTTGTTCCGTAGTGGCATGTGATTATATATATTTTTTTTCGGGTAAGCACTTATAGAGTACATAAACTGGTCACGGCGGGATGTCAGCTGTGAAGAATTTGAAGGAGTGAAGGGTTTTGGCAATTGAAAAAGTATATCCAATGACTAACGAAGGTAAAGCGAAGTTAGAACAAGAACTAGAACATTTAAAGTCGGTTAAACGTAAAGAAGTGGTGGAAAGAATCAAAATCGCCCGTAGTTTTGGCGATCTTTCAGAGAACTCTGAGTATGATTCTGCAAAAGAAGAGCAAGCATTTGTTGAAGGTCGTATCACTACCATCGAAAACATGATTCGTAATGCTAAAATCATTGAAGACAATGATTTGAATACAGATACAGTAACTCTTGGTAAGTCTGTAACATTCATAGAACTTCCAAATGGTGATGAAGAAACGTATTCCATCGTGGGTAGCGTTGAAGCAGATCCATTCGAAGGCAAAATCTCGAATGATTCTCCCATTGCCAAAAGCTTGATTGGGAAAAAAGTTGGCGACAAAGTATCAATCCTAACGCCAGGCGGCGAAATGAGCGTCAAAATCGTTTCTATTAGCTAATAGCGTTTTCCAGGAGGATGTCCATGAGGGCATCCTCTTTTTAGTGTTTAAAAATCCGAACCTCGTCAACAATGGTAACGAGGTGTTTCTATATGAAAAAGAAACGAATGAGGATACTTGCAGTTGTCTTGGCTATGTTCATGCTGATGCTCATTGGCCGAATAGCTTATATCCAACTAGTGTCTACAGAATCCTTTTCCAAGCATGATGTGAATTTAATAGAAGCAAGTGTAAACCAACGCTCGCAAATTTTAAAGATTGACGACGGACGGGGGAAGTTTTACGACCGAAATGGCATTCCACTTGCCCATGTAGAAATCCCGACACTTGTTTTGTTTCCGTTTTTAAATAAGATGAACTGGCCTATAGATCAAGTCGCCTCCATAATCGGCAGGACGGAATGGGAACTGAGACAGTCGATCGCAGAAGCGAAAGATCCCTTTGTTTTTGGTGGGGATGACCCGATCGAGCTAACCTTGGATCAGTCCAAGGCAATCAATGAATTGAAAATCCCTGGCGTATTTGCGGTGAACGAAAAGCTATATCATGATCAAATACCCGCCGCACAATTGATTGGTACAACGAATATATCGGATGCCGAAAAGAAAAAGCGCTACCCGGATATGCAGCTTTCTGCAGATACGAAAATTGGCAATACGGGTTTACAAAGGACATTTGATGAGTTCTTACTTTCCGATGGAGAATCAAAGCTCGTATTTCATGTCGATGCCAGTGGGGGTCCGATGTTTGGCGTGGACGTAAAATATGTGGAACCTGCCAACCCTCTTTACCCTGTCAAAGTGATCACGACCATCGATAAGAGCATTCAAGAAGAAGCAGAGAAGCTCGTGGATGAGCGCGGGATTAAAAAAGGTGGACTTGTGCTGATTGATATTGAAAAAAGCGAAATTGTGGCCATGGTGTCCCGCCCCGCCCTTAATAAAAAGGACCCCAATGGCGAAGGTGCCATCAATACGATGCTCACTCAAAAAACGCCCGGATCCGTTTTTAAAACGGTAACGGCAGCAGCTGTCATCGATTACGAGGCTGCGAGCCCGACTAGAACGTTTGATTGTGATAAAACGATTGAAGGGGAAGCCGATAAACAGAGAGAGCTTGGCAGGCTGAATTTTGAGAATAGCTTTGCCCAGAGCTGTAACAGGACATTTGCCGAATTATCGAAGGAAATCGCCGTAAAGGATCCGGACTTTTTGGATAAATATGCTGAAATGTTGGGGTTGGTTGGCCAATCCGGATGGCAGGGGGATGTTTACCATACGGCCGTCACCCAGTTGTACCATGAACAAAAAGGAAAGGTATGGCATGATGAACAATTGAAAAAGGATCCGAAAATGATTGTCAAGACATCCATTGGTCAACAGGATGTCCAAACCACACCACTTGCCATTGCCAATATGATGGCGACCATTGCAAGAGGAGGGAAGAAAGAACAGGTCAAAGCAGTTTCGAAGGTAGAATTCGACAACGGCACGACGGTAGTCGACTTTCCTACACAAACAATGGCGGGAGATACAGTGAAGCCTTATACGGCGATGAAATTGCAACATCTTTTACGAAAGGTGGTCACGGAAGTGAAAGGGACCGGTGCTTCTCTAAAGAACCTTCCTGTTGAGGTCGCAGGGAAATCGGGGACTGCACAGACTAACATTGAAAAAGGGGAGCTCAATAAATGGTTTGCTGGGTATTTTCCGTATGAAAATCCCAAATATGCACTGGTTACGGTGAATTTTGAAACAAATGAAAGTAGTTCCAGCATGACGCCTCTATTTTCAGATATTGTAAATGTTCTATATAGCAAGGACCAGAATATACGCGAGAATTGACGAAAAGTGTAGGAAACCTTCCCCTTCTATCTCCAGCTGAATCATGATAGAATGAGGCTGAAAGTAAAGGTAGGGAGGAATGGATCTTGAGTTCTAGATTCAATCAGAGAGATCAAAAACGAAAATTAAATAAAATTTATAATATCGCGATTACCATCGTATCCATTCTCATTGTCATTGTGGCAGCCACGATTTTCCTTAGTGATGACGATTCCACAGAAAAAGCGACAACCGAGCCGAAACAAACCACTGAAAAACAACAGAAGAAAGCTGAGAAAACAGAGAAAAAAGAAGATGCACCAGGAGTCGAGGAAGAAGAAGCGGCTGAGGAAGATTCAGAAGCTACAGATACGACTGAGGAAGAAAAGGACAAGGATGCTGAGCTTTTAGAAGTGGAGGCAAGCGGAGATGGCAATGTCGAGAAGGCTTATACGAGTGAGGGCTGGAAACCGGTTGGTACAGAGCAATCGGGTGAACATACGACAAGCTTCGAAAAAGGTTCGGTTGACTGGAATGAAATGCGTAAGGCGATTGCCCTTGGAGCTGGTGTGGACGAAGGCAGCATGAAGTTATGGTGGTTACAAAACGGTGGATCTCCGAGTACGGCCATCGGCACTGTTTCAGATGGAAACGAATCTCAAACATATCGTGTACATATCGAGTGGGTGGACGGATCTGGATGGAGACCAGTCAAAGTGGAAGAATTGAAAGTGAATGATAAAAAGTAAGCATGAAAATCCCGAAAAGCGATGGCTTTCCGGGATTTTTTTCATTTTTTCGCTTTAAAATGAACGACGGCGCTATAGAAGCGGCGTCCTTCTTCACTGACATACATTTGGTGTGATACGGAGTGCACCTGTAGCAAAATCGCTTTGTTGATCTCAATTTGGGATTGGACTTTTTCTTCTAGGCTCTTGATGCTTTCCGCTTCGAAAAATTCAATTTTATCTTCGAATAAATTTAAATCAAGTTGAAAATCCATACTATATTCCTCCAAGGTTTTGATAGTGTTAGTGTACCATCAAATCTGGTGAAACTGCCTAAAAAATGCGAACCGTTTTTGTTTACTCTCATATTCTGTTCATAGGTATGATTATTTCTCATAAAAAGGTGATTAATATGGGCAGAGAGTTTTTGGAACTATTTGATGAATGGTCTAAATCGTATGATGAATCCGTCAAGGGACAGGATATTGAATATCAAGAGGTTTTTAAGCACTATGACAAAATATTGGATAGTGTCGCGAGCCGGTCCCGTGGTCATGTATTGGAGTTCGGGGTGGGAACGGGGAACTTGACGGAACGGATGATAAAAGCCGGTCTCACGGTATCTGGGATCGAACCATCTCCAGCCATGAGAGAAATAGCAATCAGAAAGTTACAGGATAAAACGGAAATCGTGGATGGTGATTTCATCGACTTTCCGATGCCGAAACAGGTCGATTCAATCGTTAGTACGTATGCTTTTCACCATTTAACGGATGAAGAAAAAGAAAAAGCCATTGCCAACTATGGAAAGTTACTGAATGCTGGTGGTAGAATAGTGTTTGCGGATACCATGTATCAATCAAAAGAAGCGCATGATCAAGCGATTCGGGATGCAGAGGATGCAGGCTTTCATAATTTGGCGAAGGATTTGCAAACAGAATATTACACGACGATTCCTTTTTTGGAAAAAGTGCTTGTAAAACATGGGTTCACTGTGAATTTTGAGCGTTGCAACTCATTTGTTTGGATTATGGAGGCGGAAAAAATATAGGAAGAGGTTTTTACTAATGAAGGTAGCCATAATCGGAGCAATGGAAGAAGAAGTTACGATTTTACGCGATAAATTGGAAGGGCTGGAACAGGTGACGATTGCCGGTTCGGAATTCAATACAGGGTCATTGAATGGAATCGATGTCATTTTGCTTAAATCAGGAATCGGAAAAGTGAATGCGGCCATGTCGACCGCAATCCTTTTGGAAAAGTTCAAACCGGATGCAGTCATTAATACGGGATCTGCAGGTGGATATCACCCTGATTTGAATGTCGGCGATGTCGTCATTTCAACTGAAGTGCGCCATCATGATGTGGATGTAACGATTTTTGGCTATGAATATGGTCAAGTGCCACAACTGCCTGCTGCTTTCATCCCGGATGAAAAGCTATTCACGATAGCAGAAGAAGCGGCTAAGGAAATTAAAGATATCCAAGTGGCAAAAGGATTGATCGTGACGGGTGATTCGTTCATGAATGATCCGGTTCGTGTCGAATTCGTCAGAGGTAAATTCTCTAATTTATATGCGGTAGAAATGGAAGCGGCAGCAATCGCTCAGGTTGCACATCAATTCCAGACACCGTTTGTTATTATTCGCTCGCTTTCGGATATCGCTGGCAAGGAGTCCAATGTTTCCTTTGATCAATTCCTGGAAACGGCGGCGCTTCATTCAGCAGAACTGATTCTGAAAATGGTTGAAAAAATGAAATAAGCCACAAAACAGCTAGTGATCAGCGGAAGCCATTCCGCTGATTATTCTTTATCTCCACCTTTAAACCAACTAAGCTTCTAAGAAAACTTAGAGAGGATGTCCACTATGAAGGTCATTCACAACATACATGATTTGATTGGCAAGACGCCCATGATGGAAATCACTTCTTTCACGATTCCGAATGATGTCCGGATTTATGCTAAATTGGAATTCCTCAATCCTGGGGGAAGCGTGAAGGATCGTCTTGGCCAAGAACTTTTGAAGCAAGCGTTTGCCACGGGAGCATTAAAAAGAGGTGGGACCATTATCGAACCGACCGCTGGAAATACAGGGATAGGTTTAGCCTTGGCAGCGATTAACCAGGGTGTCGATGTGGTTTTTTGTGTACCGGAGCAATTCAGTAGCGAGAAGCAGGAGCTGATGCGTGCTCTTGGGGCAAAAGTTGTGCAAACCCCCACTGAAGACGGTATGAAAGGAGCCATTGCCAAATCAAAGGAACTTCTTGCCGAAATTCCTGGTGCATACTGTCCTCAACAGTTTGCCAATCCCTCGAATCCGGAGACATATTATAAAACACTTGGTCCGGAAATTTGGGAGCAGCTCAATGGCAGGATCGATGTATTTGTTGCCGGTGCGGGAACTGGAGGAACCTTCATGGGGACATCCCGATATTTAAAAGAACAAAACCCTGCAGTCAAAACCGTCATCGTCGAACCGGAGGGATCCATCTTAAACGGCGGGAAAACGGGACCCCATAAAACGGAAGGAATCGGCATGGAGTTTTTACCCGCTTACATGGATGAGGCGTATTTTAATCAGATTCATACGATAAGCGATCAAGAGGCCTTTGCCAAGGTGAAAGAATTAGCCTTGAAAGAAGGACTGCTCGTCGGGAGTTCCTCTGGTGCTGCGTTTGCCGCGGCCTTGATGGAAGCGGAAAAGGCCCGGGCAGGTACAAATATCGTCGTCGTTTTTCCGGATTCCAGCGAGCGTTATTTAAGCAAAAATATTTATCGGGGAGGCCTATGAAGTGAGGAAGAAGACGCAATTGATTCATGGAGGCATTTTTGGCGATCAAAAAACAGGGGCCGTATCGGTGCCAATCTATCAGGTAAGCACATACAAACAGGATGGGCCTGGAAAGCACAGGGGCTATGAGTACTCCCGTACCGGCAATCCGACCCGCCATGCTCTCGAGGAATTGATCAAGGAGCTTGAAGGGGGGAAACGGGGATTTGCCTTTGGTTCCGGAATGGCGGCAATGACGGCTGTGATGATGCTCTTTAATCAAGGGGATCATGTCTTGCTGACTGATGACGTTTATGGAGGATCTTTTCGGGTGATGACAAAAATCCTGAACCGTTTTGGGCTGGAGGCCACCTTTATCGATACGAGTGATATAGACTCTATAGAAAAAGGGATTAAGCAGAATACAAAAGCGCTGTTCATTGAATCCCCGACCAATCCTTTATTGAAAATCACCGATCTTGAAGAAATAGCTAAAATAGCGAAGGCACACAGCCTGCTAACCATTGTGGATAATACGTTCAGTACTCCATATTGGCAAAATCCGCTTACGCTCGGGGCAGATATCGTTCTCCATAGTGCAACGAAGTATCTTGGGGGCCACAGTGACGTTGTGGCTGGTCTTGCCGTCGTGAATGACGAAAAACTAGGGGAAGACCTTCACTTTGTCCAGAACTCCACAGGAGGCGTGCTGGGGCCTCAAGATTCCTGGTTGTTGATGCGCGGAATGAAAACACTCGGCATTCGAATGGAAGAACACGAAAGGAACACCTTGGCAATTGTCCGTTTCCTGACCGGGCATGAATCGATTTCAAAGGTGTATTATCCAGGCCTCGTCAATCATCCCAACCATGAAATTGCCAAAAAGCAATCCCGGGGTTTTGGTGGCATGGTCTCATTCGATGTCGGCAGTGGTGCAAAGGCAGAACGGGTGCTTCAAAAAATGAAATACTTCACCCTTGCCGAAAGCCTTGGGGCAGTGGAGAGCCTCATTTCGGTTCCGGCCTTGATGACTCATGCCTCGATTCCAGCCGAACGACGCGCAACCTTAGGCATCACGGATGGATTAATCCGAATATCCGTAGGACTTGAAGATGTGGAAGACCTCTTGGAAGATCTAGAACAGGCGCTAGAAGGATAGAACCATCACCCACACAGCTGCCTGCCATTATTTACACCCAACCATTTGGAATTAATATGGTAGAATGAGATATAGATTGTTTACTAGAAGAAAGAAGGGGTGAATGGGATGAAAAACCGTAAAAATCAAACGGCGTCTGCTCTACGTTCCAAAATGGCGGATTTTAAACAATTTGCGATCACCTTATTATGTGTAGGAGCGTTCTTTTATTTAGGAACGATACTGCCTACAACCGGAAAAACGAACCTTTCCACCAATGTCTATATGGGAGCGACTGTACTCTTCCTCGGTTTGTCCATCCTCTTTTTCCTTATATCCAAAAAATATAAAAAAATCTTGGACGAAAGCGATGACCAAGATTTTTTACAACAATAGCAATCAAGCCTGATTCTCCTAGTGTAACTGGGGAATCAGGCTTTTTTTATGACCTTATGTTCTGGAATAGAAAAAATTTCTAAAAATTACAAAAAGTCTATTTACAAAACGTTATTTATTGGATATACTTACCAAATAATATTCCAAAGGAGGTCGAAGAAGATGAGAACTTATTTACTTGAAATCAACATTAAGCTGATTAGCTGGATCTTGCCAACAAACAATCATATACTATTCGACCTGTGCCATGCGGAATATTCTTAAAGCAAATGGGCTTTATTAATCATTCAGACATAATGGCCGCAGGGAGAATCCTTTTACCCTGCGGCCTTTTTATATTTTTTAAAATCCCGCAGGAGGAAGGAACTTTCTGCGGCCTTTTTATGCCTTTTTGGTAAGCCGCCCCCTTAAAGGAGGTGATATTATGACACTGAATATGCTGTTTTTTACAATCACGATCAAAATGAGGAAAATGACTGCTGAGGAATGTTTGCAAGAAGATAGAATCAGGAAATTACGTGAGCAACACCTAGATAAAGCAATGAGGCATCGTCCTTTTTTCTAATCTAAGGGGCACGTAGGAAATATTAAAATGAAAGGTGGAGATCAATATGATTAAATGGGCTATTATAAAAGGGGAAAAGTGTTGCTACTGGCAGGAGAAGGATACCGGCTAACGAAGGTAAGGCAATCTTCACAGTATCGCCATGGATTGTATGAAAAGTGTTCATAATAGCAGCGGTCGGCAATCACATAAACGTGGTAAATTGAAGATAGGTTCAATTATAAGGAGTGATTCAGAATGTTCTCAATCGTAATGGTACTGGTTGTTACGACTGTCATTGGAACAGTAATCGCTGTAAATGTTTCTGTCGATGCCGATAAACCGCTGCACAGCATCATGGACTATGTAAAATAGAAAAAACTCGGCACTTGGCCGAGTTTTTTCTATTTTAACAGCATGGCCCCGGTCCTCCGCAGCCCCCGAATCCGAATCCACCAGGAATGAACCAGAATCCGAATAACAGCAGTAAGATGACGAGGACGACGATCAAGGCGATTCCAAGACCGAATCCACCTCCGCCATAACAAGGTGCTGGGCATGGAGCACCGTAATTATATCCGTATGGTCCATAGCCGTATCCCATACAAATCCCTCCCTTCCGCTTAAATTCCCTATCATTATATGTAAGTTTGTCTATGTTTGATTGGGATTTTAAAAGGAGAATTCTTGAATGATTTCCCTCCCACATTTTCTATTAATCGCTTAGGTGCTTTTGTGGGCATCTTTTAGACAGGTTCATCAATCCTTGAATCCTAAAATCATGGATATTCCAGAGAATATCCATGCAGGTAGACACTCTCTAGCAACGTAATGAACCAAGCGGAGGATTTCTTTTTGTGGTACAGACAAGAACAAGCCCACAACCGCATAGGTATGGATAAGGAAACACCCAATGAGGCGGGAGGATGAAACCAATGCCTGGAATACTTACTGCAGTCGGTTATCTCATCAAGGAATTTTACTTATTAGTTTCCTATGTGAAAAATAATGCTTTTCCCCAGCCATTATCTTCACAAGATGAGAAGAAGTATCTGAAGCTTATGAGTGAAGGGGATGGGGAAGCCCGTAATATTCTCATCGAGCATAATCTTAGGCTAGTGGCCCATATCGTCAAGAAATTCGAGAATACCGGTGAAGATACTGAAGATCTGATATCAATCGGGACCATAGGATTGATAAAGGCTATTGAAAGCTATTCCGACGGTAAAGGCACGAAGCTTGCCACTTACGCAGCACGTTGTATTGAAAATGAAATCCTGATGCATTTACGGGCAACAAAAAAAACGAAAAAGGATATTTCCCTGCATGATCCAATCGGTCAAGATAAAGAAGGAAATGAAATCAGTTTAATTGATGTATTGAAATCAGAATCAGAGGATGTCATTGACACGATTCAGCTTAATATGGAAATAGAAAAAGTGAAGAAGTATATTGGTGTTTTGGATGAGCGTGAAAAGGAAGTCATCGTTGGAAGGTTTGGACTAGATTTAAAGAAAGAGAAGACGCAAAGAGAGATTGCTAAAGAACTGGGCATATCTCGTAGCTATGTATCAAGGATTGAAAAGCGTGCCTTGATGAAGATGTTCCATGAATTTTATCGTGCGGAGAAAGAGAAGGAAAAGAAGGCCAAAGATAATGGGATGTAAAACGAAGAGAGTGCGGATTCTTGCTTCCGCACTCTCTTCGTTTTTTTATTTATTGCGAATCAGGTCTGCAAAGGCATGGTAGATTTCAATGCCCTGGAACAGAAATAGACGTGATGCAGTTAACGAAAAGATTCCAATCATGATTAGGCGGAACCACATATCCATCACTCCTCGATTTTTTTTGTAAAATCAGTGAGTGAGAGAAGCTATGTAATTCGCCTGATAAAAGACAGGATTGAAAAAACGTCGGCGGAAGGCAGAGAGGAAATAAAGGAATCGGAATATCCATGATTCTTTCACTAGCAAAACGATGAGGATTAGGCTGACTTTCAAGAAAGGTATCAGTGCAAACTTCTTCTCGATTTTCTTCAAAAGGTGTACGTCATGGCCCTCTTCAAGGGTCAATGGAGTATGCTGCTGGTAGGAATGGGGCAGTGTCCAGAGGAGAAGGGCAATGACTGAAAAGTGGATAATGAACTTCAAAAAGGACCACCAACTTTTCGATTAATACGTACATCAATCATATCATGCTTATAAAATGGAAAGCGGGAAAACAATTAGACAAAAATCTACTTAATCTCCCTTATGAATAGGAAAAAATGGATGGACCCTCTATAATGGTGTTGTTGATAATAAGGAGGGAATTATGTATGGGATATTCTTTAACGTGGGATTTGGATGTCTTTTTTAAAGGGGGAAGCTCTTCAGCGGAATTTCTGCTCCTAATGGATGAAATCAAACAAGAAGTGACGGAATTGGATCAAGCTGTGTGTCTGTTGAATTCAGAGGGTAGTGAAAAGACTTTGATCAAGGCTATCGATCTATACAAAGTCACCAAAATGAAAATGGAACAAGCAGGGGCTTTTATCGGTTGCCTTGAGGCCCAAAATGTTCAGGATAAAAAAGCAGGTCAGTTAAGGGTCAAACTGATGAAGGTGGAAGCATCCTTGAAAGTCGCTTTAAGTAAACTGGATGAAAAACTGGTCCAGTTTAATGATGATTGGTTCGAGAATGTCCTCAAGAAAGAACCGTTGAATGAACTGGCCTATGTATTGAATGAGCGTCGAGACCGTGCTAAAGAGAAACTTTCAGTCCAGGAAGAGTCGCTGATCACCCAGTTGTCCATGGACGGATTTGAAGGATGGAGCCAAATGTATGATACGCTCGTAGGTTCGATGACGGTTCCGTTTAAAGGGGAAGAGCTTTCTATCGGTCAGGCGGCAAATAAATTTTCCAGTCCGGACCAAAGTGTCCGAAACGAATTATTTACAGCTTGGGAACGTGCATGGGAAGAAAAGGGTGAACTGTTTGCAAGGACCTTGAATCATTTGGCGGGCTTTCGGATTAGCGTGAATGAAAAAAGGGGCTGGAACGATATTTTGAAGGAACCCCTGGAAATCTGCAGGATGAAGAAAGAGACGCTTGAAAGCATGTGGCAGGTCATAGCTGACAATAAAGAACCACTTGTGCGGTTTTTACATAGAAAGGCTGAAATGCTTGAAGTGGGAAAACTGAGTTGGGCTGACTTGGATGCACCTATTGCTGTTACGGCCACATCGAAAGTAATGGAGTATCAAGAAGGGGCAGACTTCATTATCGGACAATTCTCGAAATTCGGAAGTCAATTGGCGGATTTCACCCAAAAGGCATTCAAAGACAGCTGGATTGAAGCGGAGGATAGACCAGGCAAGAGACCAGGCGGTTTTTGTACCGGCTTCCCACTGGATCATCAATCCCGGATATTTATGACCTATTCGGGAACGCCTTCGAATGTATCGACATTGGCCCATGAGTTGGGACATGCCTTCCATTCCCATGTGATGGGGAATATCCATCCATTAAATCGCTCATATGCCATGAACGTGGCTGAAACAGCTTCTACATTCGCTGAGATGGTCGTAGCTGATGCAGCTTTGAAAGAAGCATCCAGTGAGGAGGAGAAGCTGATTCTTCTAGAAGATAAAATTCAGCGCTCCGTGGCGTTATTAATGAATATCCATGCCCGTTTTCTATTTGAATCTAGGTTTTATGAGGAAAGAAAACAAGGATATGTAAGTGCTGAGCGTTTAAATGAGCTGATGGTTGATGCTCAGAAAGAGGCATATGGGGATGCGTTAGATGAGTATCACCCGACATTCTGGGCCTCGAAGCTTCACTTTTATATCACCGATGTTCCATTTTATAATTTCCCGTACACATTCGGTTACCTATTTTCGTTAGGTATCTATGCGAAAGCTCTGAATGAACCTGCTGGATTCGAAGAGAAGTATATCGCCCTGCTTCAGGATACAGGTTCGATGAATGTGGAATCCTTGGCTAAGAAGCATTTGGGTGTCGATATAACCACACGAGGTTTTTGGCAAGAAGCGGTTTCTACCTGTATGCAGGATGTTGAGGAATTTATGCGTTTGACGGATCCACTTGTTCGAAAGGCATGAAGCGGAAAATTGCAAAAAAAAGGGTGCCCGATTAGGGCGCCCGCTTCCTTCAGCAATTAAACTTTTCTCAATTTAAATGGACTGATCATAAGTAAAGATAATAGAATCATAAGAAATAAGAAAAAGACCGGGTGAAAATAAGGAATCGCCAGGTAGCTAAGTGTGGCCACGCAGCCAACGACGGTAATCGGTACGCCGGTAAAATATCCATTATTCTCACTTATATTGAAGCGTGCAAGGCGGTATGCTCCGCAACCAATATAAAAAACAGTTAAAAATGTTCCTGGGGCACCGAATTCTATTAATATTCCTTGGTATAATAGTAGAGCGGGTGCGACTCCAAAAGAAATAATATCACACATGGAATCAAGCTCTTTACCTAATTCCGATTCAATGTTAAACTTCCTCGCAACCATACCATCAAATCGATCTGCTAGGGCAGCCAGGAAAATTAAAAGCAAGCTAAGATTTAATTGGTCGTGTATCACGGCTATTATGGCAAATCCACCGAGGGATAAGTTCATTAGAGTTATAATATTGGCTGTTTGGGTTTTCAATTTCTTTATGGTTTGATCTAGGGCATGTAATAAAAACATCTTTTCCCTCCCTTCAAAAAAAGCAAAATAAAGTAAAGAATAGTAAACATAAGTATTTATTATATAATAATATTGGAATGAACGCAATTTATGCAAGTGCTTTTTGAATTTTTTAACAAGTTGGAGTGGTATAGTTGTATCAAACATTTTATCGTATTCTTATAGAACTCACGAATGGAAGAGTATCTTCAGGCCTATTAAAACAGTTCAGCCAATCACGATGGAGTAGGCCCTTGATTCCTCTATATGTGAAAAAATTCAACCTTGATCAACAAGAGTTCAACAATGACATGAATGCCTATACGAATTTGCATGATTTATTTACAAGGCAGCTAAAACAGGGGACGAGACCGGTTACGACCGACAGCTCTGCGGTGGCGTGTCCGGTCGATGGCGTTCTCGAGGACGCGGGAGAAATTCGTACTGATAAAAAAATCGTCCTTAAGGGAAAGGTATATTCTATGGAAGAAATGGTGGGGGATGCCCTGTTTCTAGAAAAATACCTAGGCGGTAAATATCTCGTGTTATACTTAAGCCCGAGCCATTATCATAGGATTCATGCGCCCATTTCCGGTTCTGTAATCAAAAGGTGGACACTTGGGAAAAAGTCATACCCTGTCAATAAATGGGGGATGAAGTATGGTAAGGAGCCCTTGGCCAAAAATTATCGTACGATTACAGAATTACAAAGCGAGGAAGGGTGCATAACCATGGTCAAGGTCGGCGCCATGTTTATCAATTCCATCGTCATCACGGATGATTCAAGGCAATTGAAAAAAGGACAGGAATTCTCTTATTTCAGTTTCGGTTCAACCGTCGTTCTGCTCTTTGAAAAGGATCGCTTTAGACTCGCCGAAAGCTTATCCGTTCCTGCTGATGTCAGGGTCGGTGAAACGATTGGACATTTGGCGGCCAAGCAAGAAGGGGTATGAAAATAAAAAGGCTAACAGGATTTGTCAGCCTATGTATCCCATATTAAAATAATGAGCGAATTCTATGTGTTAAGGACCTTCGATGGATTTCTGTTTCAATTAGACGGATGAAATCAGAGCTCAGCTTTAAATTCCTTGCTTTAAAATAGGATTCAAGCAACAAATCATCGGATAGTTTTTGCATTAGAACGCCATTTACGGCTGCCACCTCCAGTTGGAATGCGAGGAATACTTTGCATTTCTAGACATATATTATTAAGTCATCTTTGGTGTACCCCTACTGTATCAGAAATAAACTTGGAGAACAATCGTTCTGTTATCCACAACCAAAAGTGGATAACCTGTGGTTAAGTTGTTTACAAAGTAAGTGAGATGTTACATATCAGTATGGAAAATGTTAGTAAAGTTATCCACAGGTTGGTTGTAGGCAATATTTGTCGAAAACTATTGGTAATTTTTAGGGTGACTCATGGATTCAAGTTATCGATTTCTTTAGCTTGTTGGAAAAATGCCTTTTCATATTAGAAAACATACATTATGATGTTTCTTTACGATTAGCCCTTCTTTCACGAATTTTTTGAAAGTAAGCCGAAAATTCGATATGATAGAGACGGTAAATTTCAAAGAAAATACAGAGGTGTCAGTATGCTTAAATTATTTTTGCCGAGTGAACATGTTCAAAGCATTTTTGATATAGATCCTGAAAAGTTGAAAGAAAAGGGAATAAAAGGAGTGATCACTGATTTAGATAATACATTGGTGGAGTGGGATAGGCCCACCGCTACCCCTGAATTGATTATCTGGATCGATAAATTACGGGCCCACGGGATTTTAGTGACGATTGTATCGAATAATAATGAGAAACGCGTTCGTTCTTTTTCCGACCCCCTTCAGATTCCCTTTATTCATCAGGCGAGAAAACCGATGGCAAGAGCCTTCCATAAAGCACGGAAGGCAATGGGCTTGAAGTTGGAAGAGACGGTAGTAATCGGAGATCAGCTGATGACGGATGTATTGGGAGGAAATAGGGGAGGATTCCATACGATCCTCGTCGTACCGGTCGCACAAACGGATGAATTCAGAACGAAAATTAACCGCTATTTCGAAAGAAAGATCATGGCGTTCTTTAAACGAAAAGGAATGATAGAATGGGAGGAACACAATTGAACAGCCAACAAGAATTAGTATGCATCGGGTGCGGTGTGACAGTCCAGTCAGAACATCCCAAGGAATTGGGCTATGCCCCTCAATCCGCACTGGAAAAAGAAAGCATCATTTGTCAGCGTTGCTTTAAATTAAAACATTATAATGAGGTTCAAGATGTTTCTTTAACGGACGATGACTTTTTGAAAATCTTGAATAAAGTGGGAGAAACCGATTCTTTGATTGTTAAAATCGTCGATATCTTCGATTTCAATGGAAGTTGGTTGCCTGGATTGCACCGATTTGTCGGACATAATGACGTACTATTGATTGGAAACAAGGTAGACTTGCTTCCAAAATCGGTAAAGCCGAATAAACTGATTAATTGGATGAAGAAATCTTCGAAGGAATTGGGATTGAATCCAGTCGATGTCCTGCTTGTCAGTGCAGAAAAGGGAAAACATATCCTTGAAGCGGCTGATGCGATAGAAAAATATCGGAATGGTAAGGACGTATATGTCGTCGGTTGTACGAACGTCGGGAAATCAACTTTCATCAATCGCCTTATTAAAGAAGTGAGCGGTGAAGGGGATATCATCACGACTTCGCATTTCCCTGGAACGACTTTGGATATGATTGAGATCCCGTTGGATGACGGACAAGCTTTGATTGATACACCAGGAATCATCAACCACCATCAAATGGCCCACTATGTTGATACACGTGATTTCAAGGTTATCATGCCGAAGAAGGAAATCAAACCGAGGGTTTATCAGTTGAATGAAGCTCAAACGTTGTTTTTTGGCGGATTGGCTCGTTTGGATTATGTATCAGGAGGCAGACGCTCTCTGACATGTTATCTTTCCAATGAATTGAACATTCACCGTACGAAATTGGAGAAAGCGGATGAATTATATAAGAATCATGCTGGAGAAATGCTGACGCCTCCACGTCCGGCTCAATTGGAAGAATTCCCGAAATTGATTCCGCATGAGTTTACTTTAAAAGAAGGTAAAATGGATATTGTGTTTTCAGGTCTTGGCTGGGTTACAGTCAATGAACCAGGAGCAAAGGTCATTGCGCATGTACCGAAAGGCGTTAACGTAATCGTCCGTAAATCATTAATCTAATCCATAGGGGAAGGGATTCCATGAAGAAGATATTTGGTGTAATAGGGGATCCAATTGCTCATTCGATGTCTCCGGACATTCATAATGATGCTTTTGAAAAAGAAAATATACAGGCCGTTTATCATCATTTTCATGTCAAACCAGATAGTTTGCCTGATGCGATAAAAGGCATGAAAGCCCTTGGTGTATCAGGGTTTAACATAACGATTCCACATAAGACCCCAGTCATACCCCTACTCGATGAGGTAGACGAATTGGCGCTTGCCATCGGGGCAGTAAATACAGTTTTTAACGAAAAAGGCGGCTTTATAGGGTATAATACAGACGGAATAGGATTTTATAGATCTTTATGCGATGAAATATCAGGTGACATTAAGGCTAAAAAAACGTTAGTGATCGGAGCGGGCGGTGCTGCACGTGCCATTTACTTTACCCTTGTTAAAGAAGGGGTAAAGCAAGTTGATATCGCGAACCGGACGAAGGACCGGGCAGCCCACCTTGTTTCTGATTGCCCATATGATAAAGAATCAAAGGCGCTCACGATTGACGAGGCGGAACAAAGCTTATCACAATATGATTTGATCATCCAAACAACATCTTGCGGGATGAGTCCGAAGTTGGATCAATCCCCAATGAAGTTAGACCAGCTTAAGGCCGGTGCATTTGTCAGTGACATTATCTATAATCCTTTGCAAACGCAGTTTCTACGTGAAGCCAAGGAAAAAGGAGCGGTAACGCTTAATGGACTTGGCATGTTCGTCAACCAAGCTGCGTATGCTTTCGAGATTTGGACCGGAATCAAGCCGGACACAACAAGAATGACAGATATTGTCTTGAACAAACTAGGAGGTAACACATGTTAACAGGAAAGCAGAAAAGATTTTTACGTTCAAAGGCCCATCATCTAAATCCAATTTTCCAAGTTGGAAAAGGCGGGGTCAATGACAATCTCATCAAGCAAATTGGTGAGGCGCTAGAAGTACGCGAATTGATTAAAGTGAGCATTCTGCAAAACTGTGATGAGGAACGTAATGAAGTAGGACGTGCTTTATCAAAAGGTGCAAGAGCTGAATTGGTTCAAATTATCGGTAATACAATCGTATTATATAAAGAATCAAGAGAAAACAAACAAATTAAATTACCGTAAGGGACCTACCTATCTTATGAAAAAAATTGGAATTCTTGGCGGTACATTCAATCCTCCACATATCGGACATTTAATTATTGCTAATGAAGTGCTAGATGCTCTAGAGTTAGATGAAGTCAGATTTATGCCCAATCATGTTCCTCCCCATAAGGAAAAAACGGAGGAAGTTACCGATTTGGACAGGATGGCTATGCTTGAAGATGCTATAGCCGGGCATCCCTCTTTTTATATAGAAGGTATTGAAATTGAAAGAAAAGGCACATCCTATACACATGATACAATGAAATTGCTGAAAGAGCGTGAACCTGACACAGAATTCTTTTTCATCATTGGTGCGGATATGATCGAGTATTTACCTAAATGGCATCGTATTGACGAGCTAGTCAAGCTTGTGAACTTTGTCGGGGTGAAACGGCCGGGCTATAACGAAAAAACGGACTACCCTATTACGATGGTTCAAGTCCCACAGATGTTCATCTCCTCCTCCATGATCCGAAGGAAGTTAAGGACAGGGAAAACCGTGAAATACTTATTAGCCGATCCAGTGGTGAAGTATATAAAAGGGAATGACTTATATGAATCGTGAGGAAGCATTAGCGCTTGTCAGAGAACAAATCACCGAGCGTAGATATATTCATACTTTGGGCGTGGTCCAGTCTGCGATTGAACTTGCAGGACGATATGGTGCCGACGTCAAAAAGGCGGAACTCGCAGCCATTTTTCACGATTATGCAAAATTTCGTCCGAAAGAGGAAATGGAGCAAATCATCATCTCTGAAAAAATGGCACCGGACCTATTGGAATACAATATGGAGCTTTGGCATGCCCCGGTTGGTGCTTACCTGGTAGAAAAAGAGGCTGGGATCACCGATCGTGAAATACTTGATGCAATCGCCTATCACACGTCAGGCCGGGTGGGAATGAGCCTTTTGGATAAGGTCGTCTATCTTGCCGACTATATTGAACCAGGGCGTTCTTTTCCAGGGGTCGACGAAGTGAGGCAGACAGCCAAGGAAAACCTGGATCAGGCTGTCATACAGGCTTTGCGAAATACAGTGGCCTTTTTAATGAAAAGAAATCAGGCCATTTACCCTGATACATTTAAGACATATAATGATCTAATCATGAATTTGAAGGAGAAGATGTAATGACTGAACGTGAACTTCTAACAATTACAGCAAAAGCGGCGGACGATAAAAGAGCGGAAGATATCGTTGCCTTAAATATGAAGGGAATTTCCTTGGTGGCGGATTACTTTTTGATTTGTCATGGTAATTCCGAAAAACAAGTACAAGCCATCGCTCGTGAAATGAAGAGCAAAGCGGACGAAGCGGGCATCAATGTTAAGCGCCTTGAAGGTTTTGATGAAGCGAAATGGGTACTTGTTGACCTAGGTGATGTGGTTGCACACGTTTTCCATAAAGATGAAAGAAACTATTATAACCTTGAACGTCTATGGGGAGATGCACCTTTCGAAGATCTTGAGGGTGAACTGACTCAATGACGTACGAACGCTTTGCCTATGTATACGATGAATTAATGAAGGATGCTCCCTATGAAAAATGGTTGTTAATTCTGACGGCGAAGCTAGAGCAATATGGGATAGAAGGAAAGAAAGTACTGGATTTGGCCTGTGGTACCGGTGAGATTACCGTTGAACTGGCGCAGCATGGTTTTGATGTATCCGGTGTGGACTTATCTGATGAAATGCTGATGGTTGCCAATGAAAAAGCGGCGAAGCAAGGATTATCGATTCCTTTATTTCAGCAGGATATGGCAGAACTTGAAGGGCTTGGTCTATATGACTGTGTCACGATTTTTTGTGATTCGCTGAACTATCTTCGCGAGGAAGCGGATATTGTAAAAACGTTCAACCGGGTTCATGATCATTTGAAGGAAGGCGGATTATTCCTGTTCGATGTCCATTCGATTTATAAGATGGAAGAGATCTTTCACAATAATACGTTTGCCGTCAATGATGAAGAAGTCTCCTACATTTGGGACAGTTTCCCCGGGGAAGAACCATACAGTGTCGAGCATGACCTTAGCTTTTTTGTCAGGGACGACCAAAGCGGTTTATATGACCGTTTCGATGAATTACATTACCAGCGCACCTATCCGATTCAACAATACAAACAATGGTTGCAGCAAGCAGGATTCGAAACCCTCGAAATACTGGCGGACCTAGAAGAGAAACCGCCCGTTAACGAAACCGAACGAATCCTTTTTGTAGCCAGGAAATAATATGGGAAATAATAAGGGTCAGACCCCCTTTCGCACGGCGATGCACGAAAGGGGGTCAGACCCTTATTTTATTTTTTATTGGGAAGGAGTTTTGATTTTGGTTCTCGAATAGTTAGTAGGGATGGCCAAATTGTTTTTCTACTTCTTCAAGATCTTCTGCGAATTTTTCATGTGTTGCATGAAAAAGGTGATGAAACATCTCTCCGGTTTCTGCTTCTAAAACTTTGATTCCCTCACCTGTTATCCCGCCTTTTACACACACCTTTTCCTGTAAGGTCGGTAAGGTGTAAATGCCTTTACCCAGCAGTTCCCCCAATCCTATCAACATGTTCTCCGTTAAAATCGTTGCCGTTTTTTTATCGATTTTCGTCGTGTCTACTGCCCCTTCAATAAATGCCTGTGCTAAATAGCTAAAGAATGCAGGGCCACAGCTGACGATGTCAGAGGCTACACGGGTGATGTCATTATCGATGATGGTTGGCTCTGAGATGGATGAGGCAAGCTTCTGTAGCGACTCCTGCATCTCCTTGCTGCACGTTTCACTGAAGCTCAGTAACGATACCCCTGAACCGACCCGGTTCGTTATGCTGGGAATAAAGCGTGCGCATGGCCCCTTAACTTCTGCTTCAAGCTGAGAGACAGAGAGAGGGCTTGTGATGGATATGAGTAATTGTTCCTTTTTTATATGATGTTTGATGCCCTGCAATAGGCTATGGATTTGTAAAGGTTTTACGCAGAGAAAGATAAAATCAGCTTGATGGACGACTTCAACTGCACTTGCCGCCAATTGGATGCCAGGATGCTTTTCCTTCAATACAGAGGCTTTGGAAAGCGTTCGATTGGTAATGATTAAATCCTTTGGCTTCAATACCTCCGCTTCAAGCCACGATTCTATTAGAATCGTCCCCATATTTCCGGTACCGATCACACCGATTTTCTTCATGACTACAACTCCCTTCAAAGAAGCACAACTTCTCAATAAACACTATGGCTGTTTACCCTGTCCTATGACAATGGAATGATGAAATGATACGGAAGGAGCTCAATTAATTATGGAGACAATCCTCAAAAAGAAACTAACAGTGGTAGCTGTTGCCATCATTATTGTGGTAATAGGTTTTTATCTTTTTTTTCAACCAGAAGACGAAACGGCTGGCACAGAAGATATCTTTGCCGCTTCCGCAAACGAAGAGATGGAAGAAGTAACGAAGCCAGAGGCCGAATCGGAACCCAGAATTATGAAAGTCGATGTGAAGGGGGCCGTCCGGGCTCCCGGTGTATTTACGGCACAAGCTGGCGATAGGGTAATCGACTTGATTACCGAAGCAGGCAGTTTCACGGATAAGGCTGATAAGGATAAAGTAAACTTGGCACAGCTTGTGGAGGACCAAATGGTCATTTACGTACCGAAGATAGGCGAAGAAGATGTAGAGGGTCCTGCGAATGTTGCTGCCGCTCCAACTAGTTCCATAGCTTCTGAAGGGGCAGCTGGTGGTACAGGAGGTCAAGTGAACTTGAATGCAGCCACACAAGCGGACTTAGAAACGCTTTCTGGAATCGGTCCGTCAAAAGCCACAGCCATCCTTGAATATAGGGAGACAATCGGGAAATTCAAGCAGGTAGAGGATTTGAAGAACGTTTCTGGTATCGGGGATAAAACGTTTGAAAAGTTAAAGGATTCGATTACGGTTCAATAAATAATGAGAATGGGTACACAAAAGGACGGGAAGAAGGTAAAATTGAAGAAAGAAATTTACTGAGTCAAAGGGGACGACAACACATGAATCGGATTAGCTGGGATCAATATTTCATGGCTCAAAGCCATTTGTTAGCGTTAAGAAGCACGTGTACTCGTCTAACTGTGGGGGCAACGATTGTGCGGGATAACCGGATTATTGCGGGTGGGTACAACGGCTCGATTGCGGGGGGCACCCATTGTATCGATGATGGCTGTTATGTCATCGATAATCATTGTGTCAGAACGATTCATGCTGAAATGAACGCGCTTTTACAATGTGCCAAATTTGGCGTGCCGACAGCGGGAGCAGAAATTTATGTGACGCATTTTCCGTGTTTACAATGCTGTAAATCGCTGATACAGGCCGGGATCAAGGCTGTTTACTATGCAGAGGATTACAAAAACCATCCTTATGCTATTGAATTGTTCGAACAGGCCGGAGTTAAGATGGAAAAGGTTGAAGCAAAAGGGGCCATCGACGTGAATGGCAAAGAGAAGCAGGATTTTGTTTTATCTTTGTTGAGTCAACTAGAACAAACCGGTCTCGGAAAAGAGGTAGTTTTGGACCTGGAAAAGCAGGCCAAGCGGTTATTTGATTAATAAATGAAAAGGAGGGTGGGCATGACCAGACACCTTCTTTTCTTAGCGGTTTCTGCCACATTGGGCATTACGGCCCATTCGAATTTAAGTATGAAGCTTTTAATCTGCATTTTGTTTTTCTTATGTTTTCTTTTTTACTGGAGCGGTGGAAAGTGGAAGGTCCTCATCCTTCATATTGTCATCATGGGGATCTTTATAAGCTCCGCTTCCATAACCGAAATTCGAAACAAGTCCATATATGATGGATCGGAAAGTCACTTCCTCGTAACATTTACTTCCCAGCCAAAACTCGATGGGAATTTGCTAAAAGGGTTCGTCACAAGTGAACAAGGCGAACAACTCCTCTTACGATATACAATCGCTTCCGAACAAGAAAAGGAAGGTTTAAATCAGCACTTGCGCACGGGAATATCCTGTCCGATACAGGGAAGTTTGCAGGTCCCTGAGCCACACCGTAATGAAAACAGCTTCGATTACCAGCAGTATCTTTCCCGTCAGAACACCCACTGGATAGTAAAAGCCGATTCGATCTCTTTTTCAAAATGTAAAATGTCAAAGGCTTCTCTTGTCGTCTCGATTCGCAATTTTCGGATGAAAGGGATTTCCTACATCAAAAAACACTTTCCTAAAGAATCGAGTGGCTTTGTCACAGCCCTGATTTTTGGAGATCAGAGTGAAATCAATGAAGAGTACCTTACCAATTACCAGCGGCTTGGTTTGGTGCATCTCTTGGCAATTTCGGGGCTTCATGTAAGCCTGTTAACGGGCATGTTATTTTATTTGGGAATTCGTATCGGCATCACCCGCGAAAGAATGGTCGTCCTCATCCTGGTCTTTTTGCCGATGTATACACTATTATCCGGCGGAAGTCCTTCTGTCATGCGTTCCTGTTTGATGGCCATGTTGTTCTTTATCCTGATGCTCTTTAAAAAAAGGCTGTCAGCGAGTGTCACAATTGGCGTCATTTATCTGATTTTGTTATTTCTTCAGCCAAACATGCTTTATAACATTGGCTTTCAGCTGTCCTTCGCTGTCACATTTTCCATCATCATGTCCTCGGGCATCTTCTTGCACTATCCCCAAAAGATCATGCAGCTCCTCATCATTAGCACAAGCTGTCAATTGGCGGCCCTCCCGATATTGCTTTTCCACTTTTACGAAGTTTCCCTCTTGGGTGTCTTGTTGAATGTCTTGTATGTACCTCTTTATTCCGTGATATTGCTTCCATTTTCATTAATAACGGTCGTTTTGAATTTTTTAGTGCCAGCTCTCGGCCACCCGCTCATAACACTCCTTAATGTGACCTTCACGCTCTGCAATCGTGCCGCCGACTTGGCTTCTGATTTTCCCCTGGCCTCGGTCTCGTTTGGTAAACCAGGCTTTATCATGCTATTGTTCCTACTTGTATCGATTTTGGGCTTGTTTGTGAATTGGGAGACTTCTTTTCGCGCAAGTAAAACTTGGTGGGGGATGTTCATTTTACTTTTACTTCTTCAATTCAATATTCAAAAGCTATCTCCCTTCGGTGAAGTGCAGATCATTGATATTGGCCAGGGTGACTCGATTTTGATTACCCTGCCGTTTAACGCCGGGAATTATTTAATTGATACAGGGGGGCAAATCACATTTCCACTGGAGGAATGGAAGAAGAAGCGAAAGACCCATAATACAGCAGAGGATACCATAATCCCGCTATTGAAAAGTAAAGGAATCCATCATTTGGACAAGCTGATTTTAACGCATGCGGATGCCGATCATATGGGGAGTGCAAAAAAGTTGATCGAGAATTTCAAGGTGGAGGAAGTAATTATTGGTAGCTGGGGCGAGGAGCAATATCGGGATAAAGACTTTATCCCGGTGGCCCGAGACAATGGCATAAGAATCAAGATGGTGAAAAAAGGCGACTCATGGAGCGTTGGGGAAGCTAAATTTTATGTGTTGAATCCCCACAAGAAAGAAGAAAATACGAATGAGGCCTCCGTTGTTTTGTATGCCGAGATTGGTGGGCTTTCCTGGGTTTTCACGGGTGATATGGGTGAACCGGGGGAAATGGAGCTCATCGATGCATTTCCACAACTACGGGCAGATATTTTGAAGGTGGGCCATCATGGAAGTAAAACATCTTCTTCGATCCCCTTCCTAGAGCAAATTCACCCTAAAGCTGCCATCATTTCCGTAGGAAAGGAGAATAGATATGGCCATCCACACGGCCAGGTGTTGGAGTCGATGAAAGCAAATAAAATCATGGTGTTCAGGACGGACGAAGATGGAGCCGTCATTTACAAATATACTAAAAAGGGAGGAACCTTTCGGAAGATTCTTCCATAGTATGTAGAAATCCAAAAGAAAGAGACTGCATCAGCAGCCTCCATCAGGGAAAAATAAGTGCATGAAAATTAGGATCCTACTGCTTTAACGACGACAGCAATGGTGAACATGGCAGCGAAAAATACAAATGAAGCGATGAATCCGATTGCGGAATCAGCGACGTCATCAGTCTTCGATTGGACATTCTTTTCGAATTCGTTCATTGTTTACCCCTCCTATTTCTGCTAATAGTATAAAACATTACCAAAAAAAAATCCACAGGTCACATTCTTCATTTCCTTTACTGACAAGAGTTGTCACAAATAGTTTGCTTAATTGAGGTCAAAATAAAAGTACAAACAAAGCAAGCACGTAATTGTTCTACATGAATGGTTATCGTTTTCAAGGAAGTTTTCCTAGGGCCTTTCTTGAGAGCGTTCATATAGATCCGGAACTAGACCTTAGGGGCTAGTTCCCTTTATAGCTTGTCAAATGGTTCCTCCCACTATACCATTAGAGAAGAATACATAAAAAAGAGGCGGATTCTATTGGTATTAGACGTTTGGAAGAATATAAAAAAAGGGCAATTCGCTCCCGTATATTTGGTATATGGAACAGAAGCCTATTTAATTAATGAAACGAAGCAACTCTTGATAGAGCATGTCCTTCATGAAGATGAAATGGATTTTAACTTTTCTCAATTTGATTTAGAGGAGACGCCAGTCGAAACGGCTCTTGAAGACGTGGAGACCCTCCCTTTCATTGGGGAAAGGCGTCTTGTTTTCATGCAGAACCCATTTTTCCTGACAGCGGAAAAATCAAAGTCCAAGGTGGAACATAATGTGAAAAGATTAGAAGCCTACCTCTCGGACCCTGTTCCTTATTCCATTGTGGTCTTGACGGCCCCTTACGAGAAGCTGGACGAGCGGAAAAAAATCACCAAGGAACTGAAGCGTAAGGCCGTCCTCATTGAGGCGAAGAAGCTGGGCGACCGTGAGCTTAAGGTATGGGTCAAAGAACGGGTCGCAGAATATCAGGTGCAGATCGATGATCAAGCCACGGAACTCCTATTGGAGCTTGCGGGTACAAACTTGATGATGCTGACGAACGAACTGGATAAAATGGCATTGTATGTAGAAGATGAGAAGCGGATAACGACGGAAGTTGTCGAAAAGTTAGTGGCTAAATCGCTTGAACAGAATATCTTTACCCTGGTTGATTCGGTCTTGCAACGAAAAATGGAAAGTGCCATGACCATTCTCCATGATTTACTTCGGCAAAATGAAGAGCCCATTAAGATTTTGAGTGTGATGGCTGGACAAGTGAGGCTCATGTATCAAGTGAAGGAACTATCTCGACAAGGGTATAGTCAGCAAAAAATCGCGGGACAATTGAGGGTGCATCCATACAGGGTGAAACTGGCCCTTGAAAAGACAGGCAAATTTCAGGAGAAAGAGCTGCTTAGCATTATAGATGACTTGGCTGAGGCGGATTATCGGATGAAAACTGGTCAGGCTGATAAAGCAATCACTTTAGAATTACTACTACTGAAATTCAGATGAAGGCTTAAAGGGGAGGGGATGGAATGATTCTTTCCCCTTTTTGGGCATAAAAAAAACGACCCGGAAGGTCGTTTCGTTTTCATTAAGCGTTAAGAGCGTTAAGTCTTTTCGCTAAACGAGATTTTTTACGGGCTGCCGCATTTTTATGGATTAATCCTTTAGATGCAGCTTTGTCTAATTTTACAGCAGCTGTTAAAAGAGCTTCTTTAGCAGCTTCAACGTTTTCTCCAGCTAAAGCAACTTCAGCGTTTTTCACTGTAGTACGCATAGTAGATCGAACTGTAATGTTATGAACGCGTTTTGTGTCGTTAGTTTTCACACGTTTAATAGCAGATTTAATGTTTGGCATTCCGTTCACCTCCTACAAAGAAATCGAGATTATATGAACTCGACTTTTCAAATCCATATCAAATAGCACAAATGATATTCTATCAGACTGCTTAAGATTATGCAATACTCCAGATTGAGAATCGAAAAGTAATTATAATTTCTGAAATTAATTCATCTCGTCATAATGTATTGTACCAAAAAAATGAATAATACAAAAGCTAAAATGAAAGAATGTTTAAGAGAGATGATTAAAATACTAGATTTGACTCATATAAACAGCAGGAGGCGCTATGGTGAAACATTTGGACCTAAGTAATTATAGTATTCGGACAGATCTGGCAATTGAAGCGAAAGAAATTGCCCTTGAAATGAAAGGTGTCGTCGAAGAGAAGGATGTCTCCCATATTGAAGGTGTGATCATTAAAGAAAAAGAAGTGGATGATTTGAAGATTTCCCTAGTTGAGGTCACGGCGGAAGGGGAAAAGGAGATTGGCAAGAAAGAGGGGAGTTACCTAACGATAGAGGTCCAAGGGATCCGCCAACAGGATACGGATACGCAGCAACGGGTGGAAAAGGTATTCGCCAACGAGTTAGCGTATTTTTTGAAAAGGAACAAGCTCACAAAGGAAAGCGGTTGCTTAGTCGTTGGTCTGGGTAACTGGAATGTCACCCCTGATGCACTCGGACCGGCTGTCATCGAAAACTTGGTCGTTACAAGACATTTATTCGAGCTGCAGCCGGAGTCGGTAAAGGAAGGATATCGTCCGGTCAGCGCAATTTCTCCCGGGGTGATGGGAATCACGGGGATCGAGACGAGTGACATCATCAAAGGCGTCATTGAAAAAAGCAAGCCGGATTTCCTTATCATTGTAGATGCCTTGGCGGCCCGTTCCATTGACCGGGTGAATTCAACCATTCAAATAACGGATACGGGCATCCATCCCGGTTCAGGGGTAGGGAACAAACGCAAAGAATTGAGCCAGGAAACATTAGGCGTCCCTGTTATCGCCATTGGGATCCCTACTGTCGTCGATGCCGTATCGATCACGAGCGACACAATCGATTATATCCTGAAGCATTTTGGCAAGGAACTGAAAGAAGGAGGTCGGCCTTCACGCGCCTTGGCCCCCGCTGGATTCAGCTTCGGAAAAAGGAAAAAGCTAAAAGATGAGGATATGCCAGGCGAGAAGGAACGAGAAACTTTCTTGGGAATGGTCGGTGTGCTTCCGGATGAAGAGAAGCGTAAATTGATTTATGAAGTACTCTCGCCACTAGGTCATAATTTAATGGTTACACCAAAGGAAGTCGATGTATTCATTGAAGATATGGCCAATCTGATAGCCAACGGTTTGAATGCGGCGTTACATGAATCAATCAATCAAGGTAATGCGGGCTTCTACACCCGCTAAACGGCATTAGTGCCCAAAAATGGTGTTCTACCCTCTCTAGCAAAGTCATAAGTATTAGTAGACAAGCTATAGAGAGGGTGGACGGATGAAAAGGAGAAAATCTCCAGGTATTATTACAGCTATTCACGGATCAACGATTGTAAAAACGTTTCTAGGTATCCTAGCCTTGCTTCTTTTTGTTTTTTCCGTCAGCGGGGTCATGACTTCATTACGGCCGGAATATCGCATTACCTCGAATTCCGTACATACTGTCGCTAACCAATTTTCAGGTAAAATGCTATTTTCGATGCTGGCCAATGAAAACCATTACTTCTTCAGTGCCTTGCCTGAAGGAAAAGAACAATCGATTGTCATGGAGCAGTTAGTAAAGCTTTCGACCAACATCTCAATGGAGGATCCCCGTAGTTTGCTAGGTCGGGAATTACCAGGGTTCTCGATTTTTGATAACGAGATCCTTGTCGCAGGTGAAGGAACGAACTATACGAATATGCCGTATGAATCTCCACCACCTTTAGAGGTGATGAATGATGAAAGAGATGCATCTCTGCAAAATCTGGATGAAATAGAAGAACCAGATAAGAAGACAACGCCCAATCAACCCAAGCAAACGACCAATGGCCGCAAGGTGGTAGAGATATATCATAGCCATAATCGGGAGTCCTACCTGCCTTATCTAAAGGGTGTCACCGACCCAGATCTTGCGTATCATTCTGAAATCAATATTACAAAACTCGGAACACGGATGACCGCCGATCTCGCGGATAAAGGTATAGGAGCCTCTCTAAATAAAACGGATGTGATGGGGAACTTGAATAGCAAGGGCTTGAATTTTGCAAAAGCGTACCAGGAATCACGTAAAACCGTTCAGACGGCAATGGCGAATAATAAGGATATAGAATATCTCATCGATATCCATCGTGATTCCAAAAGGAAAAAACATACGACGATCACCATTAATGGCAAACAATACGCCAAGATAGCTTTTGTTGTGGGAGGGGACAACCCGAATTATGAAAAAAATGCGGCACTTGCCAATAAAATGCATAAAGCGTTAGAAAAAAAATACCCTGGTATCTCGCGTGGGGTCATGAAACAGGGCGGGGCAAGAAATAATGGAGTTTACAATCAAGATTTGACGGGTAATGCAATGCTTTTGGAAATTGGAGGCGTCGATAATACATTCGAGGAAATGTATTTAACGGTCGACGCATTCACTGATGTGTTCAGCGAATTGTATTGGGATGCTAAGGCTGTGGATGGCATCAAGGGAGAATCGGAAGCAAAGTAATTTGGAAGGAGCCTCTATCATGGTTCGATTTTGGTTGAAATGCACGGGCGTTTTACTTATTTTGTTTTTAGGTGTACTTATCGGGATGCAGCAGGCAAACGACGGCATGAAAAAAATGAAAGGGTATGAAGACCCCGCTTTAAATAGTGCTTTCACCATTAACCAATCGGAGCAGGGAGAAATGGAAGCGGATATCCTTGGGCAAAAAGTGACGAGTCATGATATAGAGACGAAAAAAGAAAAGCTGGAGGAAATGAAAGCTTATAATTTTTTCTCCTCCCTTGGCAAGAGTCTGGGTGAAACCGTATCAGCAGCTTTTAACGCACTTTTTAATATGATTTAGTAGTAGGATAAGCCGGTAGAAAGTTCTAGAAAAAGGCTCCATTCAAATTGAATGCAGCCTTTTTTGCTATCTCCTTCTTCATAATGGACTGTCCTTGTAACTATTCTGTTGAATCTTGCATTTTCTATTGATATAATGAAAAATAGTGTATTGTGTCGACTATTGGGAGTGAACGTTATGAATAGAGAAGAGAAATTAAAAAGACAATCAAAGATTCGTAACTTTTCCATCATCGCTCATATTGATCATGGTAAATCAACATTGGCGGATCGTATCATAGAAAAGACGAACGCCATGACTCAACGTGAAATGAAGAGTCAATTGTTAGATTCTATGGACTTAGAGCGTGAGCGTGGAATTACGATTAAATTGAATGCGATTCAATTGAAATATAAGGCGAAAGATGGCGAAGAATATATCTTCCATCTTATCGATACACCGGGGCACGTAGATTTCACTTACGAGGTTTCACGAAGCCTTGCTGCGTGTGAAGGTGCAGTCCTTGTCGTGGATGCTGCTCAAGGCATCGAGGCCCAGACGCTTGCCAATGTTTATTTAGCATTGGACAATAACCTGGAAATTTTACCTGTCATCAATAAGATTGACTTGCCAAGTGCCGATCCTGAGCGGGTCCGTGGTGAAATCGAGGATGTAATCGGTCTTGATGCATCTGATGCGGTTTTATGCTCGGCTAAAGCTGGAATTGGAATCGAGGATATTTTAGAACAGGTCGTAGAATTGGTTCCGGCACCTCAGGGTGATCCGGACGGACCGTTTAAAGCACTTATTTTTGACTCCGTATTTGATGCTTATCGCGGTGTAGTAGCTTACATCCGGGTTGTTGAGGGTTCTATTAAAGTGGGCGATAAAATCAAGATGATGTCCACTGGCAAGGAATTTGATGTGACCGAATTGGGCGTCTTCAATCCGAAAGTCCAAATGCTTGATGAACTGACAGTGGGGGATGTAGGTTTCCTGACCGCAGCCATTAAGAATGTCAGTGATACGACTGTAGGGGATACGATTACGAGTGCCAATAATCCCGCGACAGAAGCCTTGCCTGGTTACCGGAAGATGAATCCGATGGTTTATTGCGGTTTATACCCGATTGATGCATCTAAATTCAATGATTTACGTGATGCTTTAGAAAAACTGGAGTTGAATGATTCAGCGTTGCAATTCGAGGCAGAGTCTTCTCAAGCGTTAGGATTTGGTTTCCGTTGTGGCTTCCTTGGCCTTCTTCATATGGAAATCATTCAAGAACGTATCGAGCGTGAATTCAAAATTGATTTAATCACGACAGCACCAAGTGTTATATATGACGTTATCCTTACAGATGGAACGTCCATAAAGGTGGATAATCCATCCAATATGCCGGATCCACAAAAAATCGAAAACGTCGAAGAACCTTATGTTAAGGCGACCATGATGGCACCAACAGAATTTACGGGAACCATCATGGAAATCTGCCAAAACAAACGTGGGAATTTCATCGATATGGAATACGTGGATGAAACGCGCGTAAGTATCCATTATGAGATTCCGTTGTCAGAAATCGTCTATGATTTCTTTGATCAATTGAAATCCAATACAAGAGGGTATGCTTCATTCGATTATGAGTTAATCGGATATAAGCCATCCAAACTTGTCAAAATGGATATCTTATTGAATGGCGAAACGGTCGATGCATTAAGTTTCATCGTCCATAAGGACTTTGCTTATGAACGTGGAAAAATCATCGTTGAAAAATTGAAGAAATTGATTCCAAGACAGCAATTCGAAGTGCCGATCCAAGCGGCTATCGGACAAAAAATCGTGGCCCGTTCTTCCATTAGTGCCATGCGTAAAAACGTATTGGCTAAATGTTACGGTGGCGATATTTCCCGTAAACGTAAATTGCTTGAAAAACAAAAACAAGGTAAAAAGCGGATGAAACAAGTTGGTTCCGTTGAAGTGCCACAAGAAGCCTTCATGGCTGTCCTGAAAATGGATGACACGACTCCAAAAAAATAAATGATAGTAGAAAAAAGAGGGTAGACAGGATCTAGCCTCTTTTTCTATCGGTCCATTCGATTAAATAAAGGTTGTGAACTTAATGATTAAAAGTGCTTACCTGCATATCCCGTTTTGTGAACATATTTGCCACTATTGTGATTTTAATAAAGTTTTCTTACAAGGGCAGCCCGTTGATGAATATTTACGGATGATGAAAAGGGAAATGGAAATGCAACTTGCTAAATATCCGACAACGGAACTGGATACGGTCTTTGTTGGTGGGGGAACACCCACCTCACTTGATGAAAAGCAGCTATCCTTCCTTTGTGAGGCCATCAATGAGACCCTCCCTTTCGATGCCAAACAGGCTGAGTATACGTTTGAAGCCAATCCCGGGGACCTTTCGAGAGAAAAGCTTGAAATCCTCTTTCAAGCAGGCGTGAATAGGCTAAGTTTTGGGGTACAAAGCTTTAATGACGAATTATTGAAGCGCATCGGCCGAACACATCGGGCATCCGAGGTGTATGAAACCATTCAGTTGGCTCAGGATGTGGGCTTCACCAATATTACGATTGACTTGATTTATGGATTACCGGGGCAAACTATGGAAGATTTCGAGGATACACTCGCGAAAGCCCTTGCCCTGCAACTTCCTCACTATTCCAGTTATTCCTTGATCGTCGAACCAAAGACGGTCTTTTACAATCAAATGCGTAAAGGCACATTGAATCTCCCTCCACAGGAACTAGAGGCTTCCATGTATGAGCGGCTGATGGAAGAGATGGAGAGGCATGGAATGCATCAATATGAAATCAGTAATTTTGCTCGCCCCGGTTTTGAAAGTAAGCATAATCTGACATACTGGGACAATAAAGAGTATTATGGCATCGGTGCTGGAGCTCATGGATATACGGGCGGCAAAAGAGTGGCCAATCATGGTCCGGTAAAAAAATACATCACTCCTTTGCTAAAAGGTGAATTGCCTGTTTTAGATGAACATCCTGTGCCACTCTATGAAAAAATGGAAGAAGAGATGTTTTTGGGGCTTCGGAAAACAAAAGGCGTCTCCCTAGAAACATTCAAAAGTAAATTTTCTGTAGAAATGAAGGAGATTTTCGGGGAATCGCTCGAAGAACAAATGAAAAAGGGGTTACTCACGATTGAGGACGGGTTCGTAAGCCTGACTGAGCGTGGCAAATTGCTTGGTAATGAAGTGTTTCAATCGTTTTTGGGAGTGGTTGATACGGATTGATGGAAATCTCTTGTCCTATAAACGGTAATTTAGCGGTTTTCATTATTGACATCATCAGCTTCATTTGATAATTTATTAGTATATTAGCACTCAGGAAGTTAGAGTGCTAACAGAGGTGATCATACATGCTAACTGATCGTCAATTATTGATTCTGCAAGTGATAATCGAGGATTTTATCCATTCAGCCCAGCCTGTCGGGTCGCGAAGCTTGTCGAAGAAAGATGAAATTACGTTCAGCTCGGCCACTATTCGCAATGAAATGTCTGATCTTGAAGAATTGGGTTTTTTAGAAAAAACTCATACATCTTCAGGAAGGGTTCCTTCTGAAAAAGGGTATAGATATTATGTGGATCATTTACTTTCTCCTCAAGCTCCAAAAAAGAATGAAATGAAATTGTTGAAATCCGTGTTCGTGGAGCGCATTTATGAACTGGAAAAGATTGTCCAAAAGTCAGCTAAGATACTCTCTGAATTGACGAATTACACGGCAATCGTTCTTGGCCCCAAAGTCAATGAACATAAGCTGAAAAAGATTCAAATCATTCCATTGAGTCCTGAAACGGCAATTGCAATCATCATCACTGACACAGGCCATGTTGAAAATCGAATGATTTCCCTGCCTCCTTCTTTCGATATCAATGAAATCGAGAAGGTAGTCAATATTTTAAATGCCCGGTTAGTGGATGTACCGCTTGTCGAGCTGAAGGATAAGATCTATAAGGAAGTGGCGGTCTTATTGAGCCATCACATCCATAATTATGGATCGGTCGTTTCCGTTCTTGCGGACACCCTCACGGATACGAAACCGGAAAAAATATTTTTCGGTGGTAAAACGAATATCTTGAGGCAGCCTGAGTTCCATGACATTGCAAAAGTCAGCACACTTTTATCCATGATCGAACAGGAACAAGGATTTTATGATCTCATTACGAAAAACCCATCTGGCATTCATGTCAAGATTGGCCGGGAAAATCAAAATACCGTCCTTGAAGATTGTAGTTTGATTACCGCGACGTATTCAATCGGGCAGGAACAAGTGGGCACCTTGGCAATATTGGGTCCAACTCGAATGGAATATTCGAGAGTAATAAGTCTCCTTTCTTTTTTCTCGAAGGATTTAACGACGTTGATGACAAAGCTGTATCAAAAATAGGAGCAAAGGTAATAGTAAGGTGGCGGTAAAAGGGTTACCACCGCCCAACCTATTACTTAAGCATAAATTTGTATAATCCTTTAGGGGAGGTGAGATTGTGGAAAATAAAAACAATGAACAGACATTAAATAATGAAACAATCGAGGAAAGCACGGAAGAAGCGATTTTTGCTGAAGAAGTGAATTCATCGGAAGAAACTCAGGAGGAAACTCCGGTAGAAAAAGATGAGCTACAGTTGGCTCAAGAAAAGATTCAGGAACTAGAAGCTAAAATCGAAGAAATGGATAACCGTTACCTTCGTTTGCAAGCTGATTTCGATAATTCTAGACGCCGTGCAAAGCTTGATATGGAAGCGGCTCAAAAATATAGAGTGCAAGATATTGCCGGGAATTTGGTCGAGGCTCTTGATAACTTTGAAAGAGCGACTAAAATTGAAGCGGATAATGAGCAAACAAAGTCCCTTCTTCAAGGCATGGAAATGGTCTATAAAGGCATTATTGGTGCATTGGCGAAAGAAGGCATCGAACCGATCAATTCTGTCGGTGAAGAATTCGATCCTCGTTTGCATCAAGCCGTCATGCAAGTTCAAGATGAGAACTTCGGTTCGAACATCGTTGTGGAAGAATTCCAAAAAGGATATCTTCTTAAGGACCGAGTGATTCGCCCGGCCATGGTAAAGGTAAACGAATAAAGAAATCATTACATATAAATATTGGGAGGTAGTGTAACAATGAGCAAAATTATTGGTATTGACTTAGGTACTACAAACTCTTGCGTATCTGTACTTGAAGGCGGGGAACCAAAAGTTATCCCGAATCCAGAAGGAAACCGTACAACACCTTCTGTTGTGGCATTTAAAAATGGGGAACGTCAAGTAGGGGAAGTGGCAAAACGCCAAGCAATTACGAACCCGAACACAATCATTTCCATTAAACGTCATATGGGTACTAACCATAAGGAAGTAATTGATGGAAAAGAATATTCACCGCAGGAAGTATCTGCAATCATCCTTCAATACTTGAAATCTTATGCTGAAGAATATCTTGGAGAAAAAGTAACAAAAGCGGTTATTACCGTGCCTGCTTACTTTAATGACGCTGAACGTCAAGCAACTAAAGACGCTGGTCAAATTGCTGGTCTTGAAGTGGAACGTATTATCAATGAACCTACAGCTGCAGCACTTGCTTATGGATTGGATAAAACGGAAGAAGACCAAACCATCCTTGTATTCGACCTTGGTGGCGGTACATTTGACGTATCCATCATGGAACTTGGAGACGGAGTATTCGAAGTACGTTCAACAGCTGGTGACAACCGCCTAGGTGGAGACGACTTCGACCAAGTAATCATTGATTATTTAGTAGAAGCATTCAAAAAAGAGAATGGCATCGATCTTTCTAAAGACAAAATGGCTGTTCAACGTTTGAAAGATGCAGCTGAAAAGGCGAAAAAAGACCTTTCAGGTGTAACTTCTACTCAAATTTCATTACCATTCATCACAGCTGGAGATGCTGGCCCACTTCACTTGGACGTAACGATGACTAGAGCTAAATTTGATGAGCTTTCATCAAGTCTTGTTGAACGTACGATGGGACCTACTCGTCAAGCATTGAAAGATGCTGGACTTTCAGCTTCAGAAATCGATAAAGTCATCCTTGTTGGTGGATCTACTCGTATTCCTGCAGTAGTGGAAGCAATCAAAAAGGAAATCGGTCAAGAACCTAGCAAAGGCGTTAACCCTGATGAAGTAGTAGCAATGGGTGCTGCTATTCAAGGTGGCGTGTTAACTGGAGACGTTAAAGACGTGGTTCTTTTAGACGTAACTCCACTTTCACTTGGAATTGAAACAATGGGCGGTGTATTCACTAAGTTAATCGACCGTAATACAACGATTCCGACAAGTAAATCTCAAGTGTTCTCAACAGCAGCAGATAACCAAACAGCTGTGGATATCCATGTTCTTCAAGGTGAACGTCCAATGTCAGCGGATAATAAAACGCTTGGCCGTTTCCAATTAAGCGATATTCCACCTGCACCACGTGGAATTCCTCAAGTAGAAGTAACATTCGATATTGATAAAAACGGTATTGTTAATGTTCGTGCAAAAGATCTTGGTACAAACAAAGAGCAAGCCATCACAATCAAATCATCTTCAGGTCTTTCTGATGAAGAAATCGAGCGTATGGTACGCGAAGCAGAAGAAAATGCCGATGCTGATAAACAACGTAAAGAAGAAGTGGAACTTCGTAATGAAGCCGACCAACTTGTCTTCCAAACGGAAAAAACGCTTAAAGATCTAGAAGGTAAAGTAGACGAAGCGGAAGTAACAAAAGCGAACGAAGCGAAGGATGAACTGAAAGCTGCAATCGAGAAAGATGAGCTTGAAGAAATCCGTACGAAAAAAGATGCTCTAAACGAAATCGTTCAAGCTTTAACTATGAAGCTTTACGAAGAAGCGGCTAAAGCACAGCAAGCTGCCCAAGAGGGTGCTGGTGAAGCTGGAGCTCAAGACGATAACGTCGTTGATGCAGAATTTACAGAAGTGAACGAAGACGAAAAAAATAAAAAGTAACCCTTTTGGGATGCTGAAATAGTGGGTAGTGAAATGCTGCCTGAAGTAGAAAAGTCAAAGTCAGGTTATCTTGGCTTTGGCTTTTTTTACAATGGATGGAGCTAAATATAGGAATGATAGGGCTATAAAGAGATGAAATGACAGTTTGAGGGGACATTCCCACTTCTTTTATGGATGGGTGTTCAAACTGTTTGTGCTTTTCTAGTTGATTATTATCTTCCTACAGTGATAATATAATCTTTATGTGAATCGAATCGGGAGTGGATTTAGATATGAGTAAACGCGATTATTATGAGGTGTTAGGCCTTTCGAAGAGTGCTTCGAAGGATGAAATCAAGAAAGCGTATCGAAAGCTCTCCAAACAATATCACCCTGATATTAATAAAGCAGACGATGCTGCGGATAAATTCAAGGAAATTAAGGAAGCTTACGAAGTATTAAGCGATGAACAGAAAAAAGCCCATTATGATCAATTTGGGCATACGGATCCGAATCAAGGCTTCGGTGGTGGTCAAGACTTTGGTGGTTTTGGCGGATTCGAAGATATTTTCAGTAGTTTCTTTGGTGGTGGAGGTCGTAGAAGAGATCCTAATGCACCTCGTCAAGGGGCCGATCTGCAATATACGATGACGCTTTCTTTTGAAGAAGCCGCATTTGGGAAAGATACAGAGATTGAAATTCCACGTGAAGAGAATTGTGATACATGTAAGGGCTCAGGTGCAAAGCCTGGTACAAAAGTCGAAAACTGTTCACACTGTCACGGAACTGGTCAGTTAAATGTTGAACAAAATACAGCTTTCGGGCGTATCGTTAACCGGAGAGCTTGTCACCATTGTCAAGGAACAGGTAAAATCATTCCGAATAAATGTTCAACGTGTAAAGGTGAAGGAAAAGTTCAAAAACGTAAAAAAATTCAAATCAAAGTACCTGCAGGTATCGATGACGGACAACAGCTTCGAGTTTCCGGTCAAGGGGAGCCTGGAATCAATGGTGGCCCATCCGGAGATCTATATGTAGTCTTCCATGTCCGTACTCATGAATTCTTTGAACGGGATGGCGATGATATTTATTGCGAAATGCCGATTACATTTGCCCAATCTGCGTTAGGAGACGAAATTGAAGTCCCAACCTTGCATGGCAAAGTTAAATTGAAGATTCCTGCCGGTACACAAACTGGTACGCGTTTCCGTTTAAAAGGAAAAGGCGTTTCGAATGTCAGGGGCTATGGACAAGGCGACCAGCATGTAATCGTATTGGTGGTCACTCCAAAGAAATTGACGGAAAAACAAAAAGAACTTCTTCGTGAGTTCAGCGAAATCAGTGGCCAATCAGGCATTGATGAACAAGAAGATGGCTTTTTCTCGAAGGTAAAGCGTGCTTTTAAAGATAGATGACTAAAAGTAAAAGAAGAGATCGGGAGTTGGTAGGTTATGAAGTGGTCTGAATTTGCAATCCACACAACAAATGAAGCGGTTGAACCTGTTTCAAATATCCTTCATGAGGCAGGTGCAAGCGGTGTTGTCATTGAGGATCCTCTTGAATTAGTCAAAGAACGTGAAAATGTCTTTGGCGAAATCTACCACCTGAACCCAGATGATTATCCGGACGAAGGTGTTTTGATCAAGGCGTACTTGCCGGTTAACAGCTTTCTTGGTGAAACGGTTGATGCTATTAAGGAATCCATCAATAATCTCCTGCAATTTGAAATAGACCTAGGGAAGAACCTTGTTTCAATCAGTGAAGTGAATGAGGAAGAATGGGCAACTGCCTGGAAGAAATATTATAATCCAGTCAAGATATCCGAGCGATTCACCATTGTCCCTACTTGGGAAGACTATACGCCAGTAAGCAGTGATGAATTGATCATAGAACTGGATCCGGGCATGGCATTCGGGACGGGTACCCACCCGACAACCGTCATGTGTATCCAAGCCCTCGAACGTACTGTTGTACCGGGTGATCTTGTGGTTGATGTTGGAACGGGTTCTGGAGTCTTGAGCATAGCGTCCGCATTGTTGGATGCAAAACGAGTTCAGGCACTTGATTTGGATGAAGTGGCTGTTCGGTCGGCCATTCAAAATGTTGAACTGAACAATGTTCAGGAAAAGGTCTCTGTTTCGCAAGGTAACTTATTGGATGGAGTAGATGAACGGGCGGATGTCGTAGTAGCCAATATTTTGGCCGAAGTGATTATGCGCTTTACGGACGATGTTGCGAAAATCGTGAAACCTGGTGGGCATTTCATTGCCTCTGGAATCATTCAACCTAAAAAACAAGATGTGAAGGAAGCGATTCAAGCTTCCGGATTCATAATTGTGGAAACCATCCAGATGGAAGATTGGGTTGCGTTCATTGCTAAAAGAAATGATTGAATGATGAGTTACTCTGATTATCTTATCCACAGGTAATCAGAGTACCTTTTTTTACGCTCAAACCTTGGCAAGGCACAAAGCATTCAAGGGAAGATGCCTTTGACTGCTTGCCTTTGAGTTTTTTTAGACTAGACGGAGTAGGTGGCACTGTGCAACGATATTTTCTTAATGAAATGGACTTTCAGGGACAAACCGTGACCATTACAGGTGATGATTTTCACCATATTGCCAGAGTCATGAGAATGGAACCTGGAGAGCGAATCATAACTGTAAAGGGCAGTGGCATGGCTGCAGTCACGGAAATCTCGGAAATTACGAGTGATACAGTTATAGGAAACATTTTAGAATGGAAGAATGAAGAAAAAGAACTTCCCGTCCAGGTGACGATAGCGAGCGGTCTGCCTAAAGGGGATAAGCTGGAGTATATCGTTCAAAAGGGGACGGAATTGGGCGCTTACAAGTTTATCCCTTTTATTGCGGCTCGTTCGGTGGTAAAATGGGACCACAAAAAGGTCGGCAAGAAACTAGAAAGACTCCAAAAGATTTCCAAGGAGGCGGCCGAGCAGTCCCACCGTACAGTTGTCCCTTCCGTGACCGAACCGATGTCAATCGCTCAAGTAACGGAGCTTGCTTCTGAATACGATCATTCATTAATCGCATTTGAAGAAGAGGCAAAGCGCGGTGAAACATCCGTGCTAGCGTCGGTGTTGGAAAACATCAGGGCTGGACAGTCGATTCTTTTCGTTTTTGGGCCTGAAGGGGGCCTAGCGGAAAAAGAAATCGAGAAATTAACATCTTCCGGTTTTGTAGCATGTGGACTTGGACCTAGAATATTAAGAACTGAAACAGCACCTTTATATGCACTTTCCGCTGTTTCTTATCATGTAGAACTTTTGAGGTGATGAAAAATGGCAACGGTCGCTTTCCATACATTAGGCTGTAAAGTAAACCATTATGAAACAGAAGCTATTTGGCAATTATTTAAGACAGAAGGATATGACCGTGTTGAATTCGAAAACACATCGGATGTGTATGTCATCAATACGTGTACGGTAACGAATACGGGCGATAAGAAAAGCCGCCAGGTCATCCGTCGTGCTATCCGTAAAAACCCGAATGCCGTCATTGCAGTAACAGGATGTTACGCACAGACGTCGCCTGCTGAAATCATGGCAATCCCGGGCGTCGATATCGTGGTGGGCACACAGGACAGGGGAAAACTGTTAGCATACATCGAACAATTCAAGGTGGAACGCGAACCGATTAATGCAGTTGGAAACATTATGAAGAACCGTGTATACGAAGAATTGGATGTACCAGCTTTTACCGACAGAACCCGAGCTTCTTTAAAGATCCAGGAAGGTTGTAACAACTTCTGTACGTTTTGTATCATTCCATGGGCACGTGGTTTAATGCGTTCCCGTGATCCAAAGGAAGTTATCCATCAAGCTGAACAGCTTGTCGAAGCAGGGTATAAGGAACTTGTGTTGACTGGTATTCATACAGGTGGTTATGGTGACGACTTGAAGGATTATAATTTAGCCATGCTCTTGCGTGATTTGGAAGAGGTCGAGGGACTTAAACGGATCCGCATATCTTCCATTGAAGCGAGTCAAATAACGGATGAAATCATTGAAGTGCTTACGAAGTCCAAAAAAGTGGTTCGCCATTTGCATATTCCGATTCAATCAGGATCAGATACTGTGTTAAAACGGATGAGACGTAAATATACGATGGATTTCTTCGGGGACCGTATCGAAAAATTAAAAGTGGCGCTTCCTGGCCTTGCCGTTACATCTGATGTCATTGTAGGTTTCCCTGGAGAAACCGAAGAAGAATTCATGGAGACATATAATTTCATCAAGAAATATAAGTTCTCTGAATTACATGTATTCCCTTACTCGAAACGCACAGGGACACCAGCGGCACGCATGGATGATCAAGTGGATGAAGATGTGAAAAACGAACGTGTTCATCGCCTGATCTCTTTGTCCGATCAGCTGGCAAAAGAGTATGCTTCTCAATTCGAAGGAGAAGTACTGGAAGTGATTCCTGAAACACCATTGGAAAATGGGCTTTATGAGGGGTACTCCGATAATTATATGAAGGTTATTTTCCCGGCTACTGAAGAAATGGTTGGAGAAATCGTAAAAGTGAAAATTACACAATCCGGCTATCCACATAGTGAAGGACAGTTTGTTACGATTGTGAAAGATCTTCCATTACAACAAGCAGCTAATCTTTAAGACGGCGATTTATCGCTGTCTTTTTTTTCTTCTTTTTAGAGTGATAACGGAACATAAGGGTATAGTTTATATATATCGTCATTTTGAAATTATTATGGTATCATGAGAGGTACGGACAACTAGTTTTTTTTATGAATATTAAGGAGGATTACTAAATGACACAAAATGTAGCAGGTTTAATCGATCACACTTTATTAAAAGCGGATGCAACGAAAGAACAAATAAAAGTTTTATGTGAAGAAGCAAGAGAATATAAATTCGCATCAGTATGCGTGAACCCAACTTGGGTGAAGTATGCTAGTGAGTTATTGGAAGGTTCAGAGGTAAAGGTTTGTACGGTTATAGGTTTCCCTCTAGGAGCGTCCACTCCTGAAACTAAAGCCTTCGAAACAAAAGATGCCATCAGCAACGGTGCGCATGAAGTTGATATGGTAATCAACATCGGTGCTTTGAAGGACAAGGATGATGAATTGGTTGAGCGGGACATTCGTGCCGTTGTCGCAGCAGCGACTGGTAAGGCCCTTTCAAAGGTCATTATTGAAACATCATTATTGTCAGAGGAAGAAAAAGTGCGTGCTTGCGAAATAGCTGTTAAAGCGGGAACTGATTTTGTTAAAACTTCAACAGGATTCTCAACAGGTGGTGCTACGGTTGAAGATGTAGCGCTTATGAGAAAAACGGTTGGACCGAATATCGGCGTTAAAGCTTCAGGTGGGGTTCGTAACACGGGCGATGCTGAGAAGATCATTGAAGCAGGAGCATCTAGAATTGGTGCAAGTGCTGGTGTATCCATTGTAAAAGGCTTAACAGCTGATTCTGATTATTAATTTTCATGGCCGCATTCTTAGGAATGCGGCTTATTTTTTTGAGGACGATGCAGCAATAAAATGAAGTTGGAAAATTGGCTTGCGAAAGGTAAAACGATCAAAGAAGTCGTAATATTAAAAATGACACTAGCATGTGCAAGCTGGGTCGCTTTATTTTCAGTGAAAAAGGCAGCCGTCCGTTCTAGAACGTCCACAAGAGGAAGGAAGGCAGCCACACCGATCACATTCAGCCATATATGTGCATATGCTGTAAAGGCAGCTTGTCTACCTGAACCGATGCTAGCCATATAGCCTGTGATACACGTACCGATATTAGAACCGAGCATCATGATGATGGAAGAAGAGACGGATAGCTCCCCGCTCATTAAAAAACTCATGGCGATTCCGATGGTCGCGGAGCTAGAGTGAATCAGCGCCGTTAACAGGATACCTGCCAACAAAGCATAACTAAGATGGCTTTCTATGCCACTGAGTACATGCTGAACCGATGGATAGGCAGCGATGGGCTTGGAGAGCATCTTAAAACCGCTCATCGCCGCGAAAATGGCAGAGATGCCTATAAGGGACATTCCGGCGCTTTTTAATGCGATTTTGGGCATAAAGCAAAGAGCGGCACCGCATAAGACTCCTGGAATGATCCAGCGGTCCAATGAAAAGGTCATGAATTCAGCTGTAAAGGTCGAACCGATATTCGTTCCTAAAATGATGCCAATCGTCTGTGGAAAGGATAAACTGCCGGCGGAGACGAGACCCACGGTCATGACCATGACCGCCGAACTGCTCTGAAGGATGCCTGTGAAAATCGTACCTGCAAAAAAACCTTTCCAGGGTTTATCGGTCACCTTAGATAGAAAGGATTTTAATTTAGCGCCGGACAGGTTGAATAAGCCGATGCGTAAAACGGCCATACCCACTAAAAATAAAGTGATGAATAAAAGGAATAAAAGTAACTCGTACATGACCAACACCTCTTGAACAGTCTATGGCCCATAGGGGATAGACATGCTATAAAAAGCTTCAAAGTTGCAATTAGAAAAAAATATGGTAACAACATGATAATATTTGAAATAAGTTTCGTTTTATTGGTTGACCTGTCAAAGATGATATATTATAATTGTTTAGTACATGTATAACATGTTGACAACTTGAGTTAGTGTGTTGTTTTCGGAGGGAGGGAAAGAGATGTCTAAAACCGTCGTTCGTAAAAACGAATCGCTTGAAGATGCTCTTCGTCGTTTCAAACGTACTGTATCTAAAGCAGGATCGCTTCAGGAAGCTAGGAAGCGTGAATTTTATGAAAAGCCAAGCGTAAAACGTAAGAAAAAGTCTGAAGCTGCAAGAAAACGTAAATTCTAAGAGAGGGTGGAAAGATGAGTCTTCTCGAGCGTTTAAATAATGATATGAAACAAGCGATGAAGAACAAGGAAAAGGACAAACTATCTGTTATTCGTATGTTGAAAGCTTCGCTTCAAAACGAAGCTCTAAAACAGAGACAAGATTTAACAGATGATGAAGAATTGACAGTGCTCTCTCGCGAATTAAAACAACGCAAAGACTCCCTCCAGGAGTTTGAAAACGCAGGTCGTTCCGATCTCGTGGATAAAGTCCGCACCGAATTGGGATACGTAGAGGCATATATGCCTGAGCAACTATCAGAAGAAGAGATTTCTGAGATTGTTAAATCAACAATTGAGGAAGTCAAAGCAACATCCAAAGCAGATATGGGGAGAGTTATGGGAGCTTTAATGCCTAAAGTTAAAGGTAAAGCAGATGGTTCTCTAGTAAACAAGTTAGTACAACAACATCTATCTTAAACTCGAAACCTAACCGCAGGCATTAGCCTGTGGTTTTTGTGTGTTTACGTGATTATTTCGCCTCTTTTAGACGTATAGTAACTAGTGAAAGGGCAGCCGACTGGTTTTATATAAATTAATTGCTTTTTAAATGAAACCTTTTTCATATACATACGTATTAACTAAGTAAGTGACGATAATAAGTGGATTCGATTAGCAAGGGTGAAATATGCCTTTTAGGTAATGGAAAGACCGGCTTACAGGCGCTTAATACGGGAAAGGAGGCGTTCCATTGAAAATATGGCGTGGTCTATCTGTTCTCTTATTCGGATTGCTGCTTTTGGTGTCTTTCTTGGTGCCCGGTGCTTCTGCAAAGGAGAAGATTGTTTACCAGGTTCCCATTCAAGAAACGGTGGAAAAGGGTTTGGCCGCCTTTTTGCAACGGGCACTATCGATTGCAGAAGAGAATAACGCAGATCTTGTAATTTTCGAGGTGAATACCCCAGGTGGTGCCGTAGATGCGGCAGGGGAGATAGCCAAGTTACTGTCTAATTCCTCAGTAAAAACAGTGGCTTACGTCAATAATCGTGCTTTATCTGCGGGTGCCTATATTTCGCTCAGTGCCGATGAAATTTATATGGTCCCCAGTGCTACAATGGGTTCAGCTGCGGTGATTGACTCTTCGGGAAATGCAGCGGGAAAAAAAGCGGAATCTTATTGGTTGGCTGCAATGAAAACGGCAGCCGAACAGAATGGACGCGATCCCATTTATGCACAAGCGATGGCTGATGAGGATATCGACCTTCCAAAATACGGAGCCGAAAAAGGAAAATTACTGACATTCACTGCTGATCAGGCAAAAAAGGCCGGCTACAGTGAAGGGACCGTTTCGGGGAAAGCTGAGTTATATAGTATACTCGGGGTGGAAGATGCGGATATTCGAACCATAGAGGAAAGCTTTCCAGAAAAGTTAGCTCGCTTTTTGACCAATCCTTTTGTGATTCCCATCTTATTGACGATAGCAGGCATCGGGATTGTGGTAGAGTTGTTTTCGCCTGGTTTTGGCATTCCTGGTTTTATTGGAATCACTGGCCTCGTATTGTTCTTTTATGGACATTTGGTCGCAGGCATCACGGGCTATGAGTCGTTAGCGCTATTCATCTTAGGAGTCATCCTTGTGCTCTTGGAGTTTTTCCTCCCTGGAGGAATTATCGGGGTGCTTGGCTTTAGTGCAATTATAGGCAGTTTATTTCTCGCTTCAGAAGATCCGGTCCATATGACCATTTCTTTGTTAATTGCGATTACCGCATCCATTTTGGTTTCTATCCTATTTGTAAAGGTGCTTGGTAAAAAAATGAACTTTTTTAGAAAAATGATATTAACCGATGCAACAAAAACAGAGCAAGGGTATGTCAGTTCTCCGAATCGCTTGGAATTATTAGGTGTTGAAGGTAAGGCAATGACAGACTTAAGGCCATCTGGAACGGCTTTAATTAATGATGAACGGGTCGATGTTGTGACAGAAGGAAGCTTTATTTCCAAAGGGACATCCATCAAAGTCGTGAAAGCTGAAGGGTCGAGAGTAGTCGTTCGGCAAATTCCGGAATCAAATCAATGAAAATAGGAAGGGTGAATGTTTAGGTGATAACTTCAGGAACAATATTTATCGTGTTGGCTGTAATTGCGGCCATCATCATCTTATCGGTATTTTTCACATTTGTACCAGTTATGTTATGGATCTCAGCTTTAGCGGCTGGAGTCAAAATCAGTATCTTTACATTAGTGGGAATGAGGCTTCGTCGTGTTATACCAAGCAGGGTAGTTAACCCGCTCATTAAAGCCCACAAAGCGGGAATCAATGTATCGACGAATCAATTGGAGAGCCATTACCTTGCAGGAGGGAATGTTGACCGTGTCGTCAATGCACTGATTGCAGCAGAACGTGCGAATATCGCATTGCCATTTGAAAGAGGGGCAGCCATCGATCTTGCAGGACGTGATGTACTGGAAGCGGTTCAAATGAGCGTTAACCCTAAAGTGATCGAAACGCCATTCATCTCCGGTGTAGCGATGAATGGGATTGAAGTGCAAGCAAAGGCAAGAATCACCGTTCGTGCCAATATCGAACGATTAGTCGGTGGTGCTGGGGAAGAAACGATCATCGCGCGTGTAGGTGAAGGGATTGTTTCGACAATCGGTGCTTCTAAAAGGCATACGGATGTCCTTGAAAACCCGGATTTAATTTCTAGAACCGTTTTATCGAAAGGTCTCGATTCAGGTACAGCATTTGAAATTCTATCGATTGATATCGCTGATGTGGATATCGGGAAGAATATCGGGGCTATCCTACAGACTGACCAGGCTGAAGCGGATAAGAAAATCGCCCAAGCAAAAGCGGAAGAACGTCGCGCGATGGCTGTTGCCTTGGAACAGGAAATGGTAGCCCGTGTCCAAGAAATGAGAGCGAAGGTTGTAGAATCCGAGGCAGAAGTGCCATTGGCTATGGCTGAAGCGCTGAAGAGCGGAAATCTAGGGGTAATGGATTACATGAATATCCAAAATATCACGGCGGATACGGATATGCGGGATTCCATCAGTAAGATATCGGATAACCCAAAGGACAAGGATAACAATTAATTCCCAGAAGGGAGGCCTTTAAATGGGAGATCTCATTCAATTCTTTCTCAGTAATCCATTCCTTCTGATTATCTTGATAGCTGTTGCAACATCCATGTTCGGCAGGAAAAAACAGCCGCAACAAAACAATCCAAACAACCCGCCGAAAAAGAAATGGCAGGAAATCATGCAGGAGCTTCAAGGCGAGATGCCACAAAAGGAACAGCGGCAAACTCCTGTTCCGGCATCTGCCCAAAAAGCAGAGAAGCGTGTCGTACACTCTGCTGGGCCTGTGGATGAAACGAAAGCACAGGCTGAAAAAAGGATTGCTGAACTAAGAAGGCTGCAGCAGAAATATGAGCAAGAGCGTGTGGAACAAAAAGAAAAGGCAGATCGAATTACTACAGCCATTTCTGACGATAGCAGTCCCGTCTATCATAAAGGTCCTTCCTTCACTAAGAAACAGTTGATTGATGGAATCATTATGTCTGAGGTGCTCGGACCTCCAAGGGCTAAGCGTAGCTTGCAAAGGTCAAGGAGATAATTCGGAAGAACTTGTATCCCGCGTTCATTCGTTCAACATGAAAAAATAGAAATTGAACCTTTATAATTTTGTGCTAGAACCCTCTTTCATTTCATACATTGAGATGAAAGGGGGTTCTTTTTTATGGCTCGCAATTGGGGAAAAAAAGTGAAACAGCTTATGACCAAAACAATGGACCTTCCGCAAGATGTCATGATGGACCTGCCGCGAATTACCATGATCGGACAATTACATATATATATTGAAAATCATCGTGGCTTGTTGGCCTTTACTGACAGTGAAGTGAGGTTAATGCTTAAAAATGGCCAGCTGCTAATAAAGGGAACTGGCTTTGTCATCAAGACCATCTTGCCGGAGGAAATCATGTTAGAGGGCAAAATTGACAAAGTATATTTTATCAATGAATGATCCCGGGAGGTTTCCATGAAAAACCAATGGACAAACTATTATACAGGCTATGTAAAAGTGAAGGCATATGGAAGAGGAACCGAAAGGCTAATCAATATGTTGACAAGGAGAGGGCTTCATATCTGGGATGTGAAGCGTGTAGGAAGTGAATCCCTGATTTTCCATATGGATTTCAGGGAAATTTCAAAATTGCGTCAGGTCCTGCGAAAAAGCGACTGTAAAGTGAAATTCCTCCAAGGCAGGGGGTTTCCGTTTCTCATGAAGCGGGTGATGAAAAATAGTGGATTCTTGGCGGGTTTGATTGCCTTCCTTATTTGCATTTTTGTACTTTCCAATATGGTGTGGGGGATAGAAGTTAAAGGGGCAAAACCGGAAACCGAACATGCCATCCGTAAAGAATTGGACAAAATGGGCGTGGAAATTGGAAAGGTGCAATTTCTAGTGGACGATGTGGATACGATACAGCGAAAGCTCTCTGATCGCATCGGTGCCCTAACCTGGGTTGGTGTGGAGCTTAAGGGGACAACCTACCATTTCCAGGTGGTGGAAAAACGGCAGCCGAAGGAAATAGAGAAAACCTCCTCACAAAATTTGGTTGCTTCAAAAAAGGCGGTCATCACCAATATGTTCATTGAAAAAGGCCAACCTAAAGTCAATGTGCATGATTATGTAAGTAAAGGACAACTTCTTGTGTCAGGGTTGATTGGGAAGGAAGATAAACCAGAAATTGTTTCGGCGCAGGGGAAAGTAATGGGGCAAACTTGGTACAAGGCGAATGTGGAAGTCCCTCTGAAAACCAATTTTTCCGTCTACAATGGTAATGAAACCAGTAAGCATTATATAAAAGTGAGCAGCTTATCTATACCTATATGGGGGTTTAAGGATCCGGGCTATAAAAAGCAGGAAAAAGAATCGACTGATCGGCCGTTTCATTTTCTGCAATGGGAACTGCCCATTTCCTATAAAGTCGAGACATTAAGGAGTAAAGACGATATCGTCCGGAGTTATACGAAGGAAGAAGCGATTAAGGAAGGGAAGAAGATGGCCCAGGCCGACTTACGGAAGCTTCTTGAAGAAGAAGACCAAATTATAGGGGAAAAAGTTTTGCACGAAAGCATGGAGAATGGTAAAGTGAAATTATCTATACATTACCAAGTTATTGAAGATATTGCTGTAGGACAACCAATCATTCAAGGAGACTAGCGAATGGCAGATGAAGTGAAGGTTATTAAGTTGGAAATTGAATCACCTAATGAAGCGGTCGCTTTATTGGGCAATGGAGATTCTAATGTAAAAGTGCTTGAAGACGAGCTGGGCATTTCGGTCATCACCCGCGGGGAAGGTATAAGCGTTGCCGGTGAATTAGAGCGGGTGACGATGGGACAGGATATCCTGAAGGCGCTGTTATCTGTGATCAGAAAAGGGATTACGATAAGTTCTAGGGATGTAATGTATGCTATAGAATTGGCTCGCAAGGGAACATTGGAATATTTCGGAGAATTATATGAAGAAGAAATTGCTAAAACGGCTAAAGGTAAATCGATTAAGGTCAAAACAATTGGCCAGCGATATTATATTCAGGCCATAAAGAAGCTCGATTTAGTATTCGGGATTGGTCCTGCTGGGACCGGGAAGACCTATCTAGCTGTAGTGATGGCAATCAATGCCTTGAAAAACGGACAGGTTAAACGAATTATCTTGACGAGACCTGCCGTTGAAGCTGGCGAAAGTTTGGGATTCCTTCCTGGGGACTTAAAAGAAAAGGTAGACCCGTACCTACGTCCGTTATATGACGCTCTTCATGACCTACTGGGGATGGAACAGACCCAAAGGATGATTGAACGCGGGACGATTGAAATCGCTCCCTTGGCCTATATGAGGGGACGTACGCTCGAGGATGCCTTTGTAATCTTGGATGAGGCACAGAATACTACCGAAGCCCAAATGAAGATGTTTTTAACGAGGCTCGGTTTTGGATCGAAAATGGTCATTACGGGAGATCGTACCCAAATCGACCTTCCAAAAGGGATGAAGTCAGGTTTGATTCGGGTTGAGGAGATTCTCAAGAATGTCAAAGGCCTTTCGTTTGTGTATTTTGAACAGAGTGATGTAGTCAGGCATCCGCTCGTCGCCAAAATTATCAGCGCATATGAACAGGCAAAAGAATAGAGGGAATCCGCCAATGAAATGGCGGATTTTTTCATGGTTATCCGCTTGCCCATCATGAATGGAATGTTAAATTGTGGTGAAAAGCAAGGGTTTTATCATAACATGATGAAAAGTAGAAGGAAAACTGTTATCATTTTACATATCTAGCATATTAACCATCTTTTTTTAGGAGGACCTTCTTTGAACCGTATCCAAAAATTTTTCACCAAAATAAAAGGCCTGCTGGTCCATCGCTTTTTTCAAGTACTCTTGTTCGTCGTACTTGGTTTGTTTGCATATGGGTTAATGCTATCCAACGTTAAGCCTGAAAAGATCCAAGTGGAGCTTTTTAAGCCAGCGGAACAAACGATACGATCCACCAAGACTATAGAAGATACATATAAGACTACGAAAGAAAAAGAAGAAATTTCAAAACAGGTGGCGGATGTTTATACATTAAAAAAGGAATATGCCAAAAATAAAGTCGATTTGATTTCTTCAATTTTTGATTCTGCGATTGAAGTGAACAAAGAAACAGATCCTAATAAGGGCGGTAAAAAAGGAATTAAAAAGACGGATGGCCAAAAGGTTTCCATCTTGAAAGAAAAATTGACGGAGGAGGTCAATAAAGATATAGAAGAATCTGTATTCATGGCATTGGTACAGGCGGATGAAGATGAACTGGAGATAGCGAGGGACTCTACGATAACCGCTGTAAATAATGTGATGAGTGAGCGGATCTCGGCCAGCGATGTTGAAAATGCAAAGAAAAAAGTGGTAGATGAACTGAGCTATATGAGTATAAATAGTGATATGAAGAAGGTCTCCATATCACTTGCCCGTTCGGCGATTATTCAAAATGTTTTTTTTGATAAAGATAAAACGGAGGAACAACGCCGAAAAGCAGTGGAAAGTGTGGAACCAGTCAGGATTTTACAGGGGCAGATTATCGTCGAAGAAAATCAATTAGTGGACCGGGACGTGTACAGGCAGCTTGAATTGGCTGGGTTTTTAAGTACCGAGTCCACTATCTTTCCATATGTAGGGCTCCTGCTTTATATCTTTTTAACTTTTACGGCTTTTTATTACTTTTTTTACTATTCCATAACGAAACGGGATAATAAGTACAATCAGTTGTTGGTTTTCAGCCTTGTTTTCATTTTTGCAATGGCAACGATGAAAACAGTCAGCATATTCGCTGAACTGAAAGATTCGAATTTAGAATATATTTTCCCTGCTGCCATGGCAGCGATGCTTATTAAGATATTATTAAATGATAAATTGGCTGTTGCCATGACAATTTTATTAGGATCTTATGGTACGATAATATTTAATGGCGATACGCCAGGAAATCTTGACTTCTCTATGGGGCTTTATATCATTTTTAGCGGATTGATGGCCATCATAATATTATCGCGTTCCAATTTCAAATCAAGAGTACTGGTAGCGGGTCTCATGATGTCAGTGATCAATATCGCTTTCGTCTATTCGCTCATTTTCATTATGGATGGCCATTACACAAAAGTGGAGTATTTATATTATGCGGCAGCGGCTATAGGATCTGGGCTTGGTTCCGCTGTATTGACAATGGGGCTGCTTCCATTTTTCGAGGCGGGGTTCGGGATTTTATCTTCAATGAAGTTGATCGAGCTTTCCAATCCGAATCACCCCCTATTACGAAAAATCTTGATTGAGGCACCTGGTACCTACCACCATAGTGTAATGGTTGCCAATTTGGCTGAATCTGCATGTGAAGCAATTGGCTCGAATGGGTTGCTTGCAAGAGTCGGATCTTATTACCACGATATAGGCAAGACAAAGCGGCCGCACTTTTTCATCGAGAACCAGTTAAATGAGGAAAATCCGCATGATAGGCTACAACCGGAAACGAGCAAGGACATTATCATTGCGCATGCCGTGGATGGCGGAGAAATGCTTCGCAGCCATAAGTTCCCGAAGGAAATTGTGGATATAGCGGAACAACATCATGGGACGACTTTATTGAAATTTTTCTATCATAAGGCATGTAAGGAAGATGAAGCGACACGCGAAGTCGACTACCGGTATCCGGGGCCCATGGCAAAAATGAAGGAAGTGGCCGTCATTGGAATTGCAGATAGTGTTGAGGCTGCAGTCAGGTCGATGAAGCATCCTACACCCGAGAAGATCGAGGAACTGGTAAGTTTCATAATCAGTGACCGGATTCAAGACGGTCAATTTGATGAATGTGACATTACTATGAGAGAATTAAGTATCGTAAAGCATTCGCTTTGTGAATCGCTGAATGGTATCTTCCACTCAAGGATCGAGTATCCTGACATGGATAAATTAGGACAGAAGGTGAAAAAATGATTTTAACAATGGATTTAATCGATGAAACGAACGAAGTGACGGAAAAAGGGCAGCAGCTTGTTGAAAGCATTTTGCAATTTGCCGCCAATAAAGAGAATATCGAAGAAGGTACGGAAATATCCGTCACTTTTGTCGACAACAAAAGGATTCAGGAGATTAATAAAGAATACCGTAATAAGGATTCGGCTACCGATGTCATTTCTTTTGCACTGGAAGAGATGGGGGAGGAAGAAGTCGAGATTATCGGAGCGGAAATGCCTCGTATGCTTGGTGATATCATCATTTCAATTGAACGCACAAAAGAGCAGGCCGAGGAGTATGGACACTCTTTTGACCGCGAACTTGGCTTTTTAGCCCTACATGGTTTTCTTCATTTGCTAGGCTATGACCATATGACTGAAGAAGATGAAAAAGTGATGTTTTCTAGACAAAAGGAGATATTGGGGGAATATGGGCTCTCGAGAGAAGGGTAAGCCAAGGTATCCACTCGTAAAAAGCTTTTCATTTGCTTGTCAAGGGATTTTGGAAGCGGTACGGACCGAGCGGAACATACAGATCCATTTCGTGGTGATGGCAGCCGTTGTGTTCTTTGGTTGGTATTATTCATTGAACGGAATGGAATGGTTGTTTATTTTGACGGCAATTGCTGGTACGATTGCATTAGAACTAGTGAATTCGGCCATTGAACGGGTTGTTGATTTAGTGACAGACCAAATCCATCCTCTTGCCAAGCAGGCAAAAGATATTGCAGCCGGGGCTGTATTCATATATGCTATATTTTCTATAATAGTTGGATTGATTATTTTTTTGCCAAAGTTGGGTATGTAGGTTCTTTTATTCATCCAATGTAGAGGGGGAATTGTATAATGAATACGAATGAATTGATTGAAGAAGCTAAAAAAGCTAGGGAAAAGGCTTATGTCCCTTATTCAAAGTTTAAAGTGGGAGCTGCTTTATTGACTGCCGATGGTAAGGTATATCATGGCTGTAATATTGAAAATGCAGCTTACAGCATGTGTAACTGCGCGGAAAGAACGGCATTATTCAGTGCCTATGCACATAATGACAAGAAATTTAGCAAACTTGCGGTAGTAGCGGACACGGACCGACCGGTATCCCCTTGCGGAGCTTGCAGACAAGTCATTTCAGAACTATGTGAACCGGATATGATGGTTGTTTTAACCAACTTGAATGGTGATACTAAAGAATTAACAGTACAGGAATTGCTTCCAGGAGCTTTTTCACCGGAGGATTTAAATGAATAAATTAGTTAGCGATACACAGGTAAAAGGATATAAATCAGGATTTATATCCATCATCGGCCGTCCTAATGTCGGCAAGAGCACGTTTTTGAACCGTGTAATTGGTCAAAAAATCGCAATCATGAGCGACAAGCCTCAAACGACAAGAAATAAAGTTCAAGGTGTACTTACACAAAATGATTCACAAATGATCTTCATTGATACACCGGGCATTCATAAACCTAAGCATAAGCTTGGGGACTTTATGATGAAGGTTGCGACGAATACCTTGAAAGAGGTCGACCTGATTCTATTCATGATTAATGCTGAAGAAGGCTACGGTCGTGGAGATGAGTTCATCATTGAAAAGCTACAATCGGTTAATACACCCGTTTTCCTTGTAGTCAATAAAATTGATACGATGCATCCTGATGACCTTCTGCCCATCATTGAAAAGTACCAAAAACTGTATCCTTTTGCAGCGGTGGTGCCTATTTCAGCTCTTGAAGGTAATAATGTCGATACATTGCTTGCCCAAATCAAGGAACATCTTCCTGAAGGGCCACAGTTTTACCCAGCCGATCAAGTAACGGATCATCCGGAGCGTTTCATCATTTCTGAATTGGTCCGCGAAAAGGTTCTGCACTTGACTCGTGAAGAGATTCCACATTCCGTGGCAGTTGTGATTGACTCAATCAAAAAAATGGATAACAGTGACACGATCAATGTTATGGCGACCATCATTGTCGAGAGAGATTCCCAAAAAGGAATTGTCATCGGTAAGCAAGGGAAAATGCTGAAAGAAGTCGGTAGTCGCGCGAGAGTAGACATTGAGAACCTATTGGGCTCTAAGGTTTTCCTTGAGCTATGGGTCAAGGTCCAGAAAGATTGGCGTAATAAAGCTAGTCAGCTACGTGATTTTGGATTTGATGAGAAAGAATATTAATTAACAAATTTTACGCTTCATGAAAGTGTGAAAAACGGTCAAGCTAATCATAAGGACGGATATTCATCTGATATTGCTAGTCATAATGAAGGGTGGGCTTTATATGTTGGATTTTACCTGGGAGTTATTTAGTGAGACAGGTAATGTGGACACCTATTTGCTTTATAAGGAGATAGAAGTCGAAAGGCAGGAAAGACCATTAGTATCGAATGAAGAGCTAGCTGATATTGATTTTCCTGTTTCTTAAGGATTAGCTTGGCAAGTATGGGTGGTGTCTTTTATGCTTCAGAAATGTGAAGGCATTGTCATTAGAAGGACGGCATATGGAGAAAACAATAAAATTATAACGATTTATACCCGGGAGCTAGGGAAAATAGGGGTCATGGCAAGAGGTGCGAGCAAGCCAAATAGCAGGCTTGCCGCCGTGACCCAGCTTTTTTGCTCCGGGTATTTCCTTGTTTCGACATCTAGTGGCCTTGGAAGCCTTCAGCAGGGGGAAATGGTTGACTCGCTTCGTTTTATCAGGGAGGATCTTTTCGCCACTGCCTACGCTTCCTATATCGTCGAATTGCTCGATAAGAGCGTGGACGATAAAAAACCAAATCCCTATCTGTTTGAATTGCTTTCACAAACTTTACATTACATAAATGAAGAATACGACGCTGAGGTTTTGAAATTCATTTTTGAAATGAAAATGCTTCCTGTAAATGGAATCAACCCGGTCTTGAACCAATGTGCCGTTTGTGGGGAGACTGAAGGGGAATTTGCTTTCTCCCTAAGGGAAGCCGGGTTTATTTGTCACCGTTGTTTGGACAAGGACCCTTATCATTATAAAATTTCTCCTTCTGCGGTGAAACTCCTGAGGATCTTTTATTATTTTGATTTGTCCAGACTTGGAAACATATCTGTTAAACCGGAAACTAAAAGGGAATTGTCAAAAATCATTGATGCCTATTATGAGGAATATTCAGGGTTACATCTGAAGTCCAAAAAGTTTCTCAAACAGATTGATTCGATGAAAGATATGTTTTAGGTTCGAACTATTGACATTCCGGTTATGTTTGTATAAAATTTTAATCATCAAAATAAGAAGAATGCGTCGAAGGAAGAGAGTACCTGTTTTAATTCATAAAAGCGAACCCGGGATGGTGCAAGCCGGGATATGAAGACACAGGGAAGGGCGTTCCGGAGCATGATTAGGTTTGAAAAGAGGCCGTTTCATAACGGCAATTAGGGTGGAACCGCGGGTAAACTCTCGTCCCTATGCATTTCGCATAGGGACGGGAGTTTTTTGTTTGCCTTGAGGAATCCTAGGCAAAAGATACTTCCCGCCCCTGAATCTGAATTTAGTAAGCCGCTTTAAATAACCTGGAGGTGTACGATGAATATTCAAAATATGATTTTAACTTTGCAAAAGCATTGGTCTGAGCAAGGCTGTATCTTAATGAATGCTTATGATGTCGAAAAAGGTGCCGGGACGATGAGTCCTTATACCTTCCTTAGAGCAATTGGGCCAGAACCTTGGAGTGTTGCTTACGTGGAGCCTTCAAGACGTCCTGCAGATGGCCGGTATGGAGAGAATCCTAACCGTCTTTATCAACATCATCAATTTCAAGTGATCATGAAGCCTTCTCCGGATAATATTCAAGAACTTTATTTGGAGTCATTACGGAAGCTAGGCATCAATCCACTGGAGCACGACATTCGCTTTGTTGAGGATAACTGGGAAAATCCATCCCTTGGCTGTGCGGGTCTTGGATGGGAAGTATGGTTGGATGGTATGGAAATTACCCAATTCACCTATTTCCAACAAGTTGGTGGACTAGAGTGTAAACCAGTCTCCGTCGAAATTACATACGGAATTGAACGTTTGGCTTCATACATCCAAGACAAAGAAAATGTCTTTGAACTTGAATGGACGGATGGATTTACTGTTCGTGACATCTTTGGCCAACCGGAATACGAGCATTCAAAATATACATTCGAGACATCCAACCTTGATATGCTGTTCGAACTTTTCACGATGTATGAAAAGGAAGCGCATCGTCAAATGGAGGAAGGTCTTGTACATCCGGCTTATGACTATGTATTGAAGTGTTCTCATACGTTCAATCTGCTGGATGCCAGAGGTGCCATTTCAGTAACGGAAAGAACGGGTTATATTGCCCGTTGTCGTAATTTAGCGCGTAAGGTTGCCAAAACTTTTTATGAAGAGCGGGAAAAATTAGGCTTCCCGATCCTGAAAGTGAAAGGGGAGAAAACAAATGAGCAAGCGTGATTTGTTATTGGAAATTGGGTTGGAGGAGCTACCGGCTCGATTTGTTACAGCTTCTATGAAACAGTTATCCGACAAAGTACAAAAGTGGTTGACACAAAAAGCGATTGAATTTGGTAAAGTCGAAGCATTTTCAACACCAAGACGTTTGGCGATATTGGTAAAAGATGTTGCGGAATCACAAAAGGACATTGAAGAAGAAGCAAAAGGACCGGCTAAGAAGATCGCTTTGGACGCCGAAGGCAACTGGTCTAAAGCAGCGTTAGGTTTTGTAAGAGGACAAGGCATGACGGCTGAGGATATTTATTTCAAAGAACTTAAAGGTGTGGAATATGTCCATGTGAATAAATTCATCAAGGGGCAACCGACAGCTCAGTTATTGGCGGAGCTACAAGAAATCATAACTGGCATGACCTTCCCGAAAAATATGCGTTGGGCCAACCAGGACCTTCGCTTCGTCCGTCCGATTAAATGGTTAATTGCTTTGTTCGGTAAAGAAGTAATACCTTTTACCATAGCTGAAGTAGAAACAGGCCGAGAAACGAAAGGTCATCGCTTTTTAGGTGAAAGTACAGTTATTGAAACTCCTGACCAGTATGAAAAGTCACTTAACGAACAATTTGTCATGGTCAATCCAGACAAACGCCGTACCGTGATCTTAGATCAAATCAAAAACCTGGAACAGGAGAATGGCTGGATCATCCCGGTCGATGAAAATCTTCTGGAAGAGGTAAATAACTTGGTTGAATATCCAACGGTGTTATTTGGCCGTTTTGAAGAAGAATTCCTTGAATTGCCTTCTCAGGTGCTGATTACATCGATGAAGGAACATCAACGGTATTTCCCTGTAAAAGATCAAGATGGAAAGTTGCTTCCTTTCTTCGTGACTGTTCGAAATGGGGATGACCGTCACCTGGATATGGTATCGAAAGGGAACGAAAAAGTATTGCGTGCCCGTTTATCGGATGCAGCTTTCTTCTACAAAGAAGATCAGAAAAAAGAGATTGCTGATGCTTTGAAAAAGCTGGATAGCATCGTTTACCATGAAGAAATCGGTACTCTAGCCGAGAAAACTGAACGTGTAACAGAGGTAACCGGAGCATTGGTGGATGCCTTGAAACTGAAAGTGGATAAAGAATTGGCGCTACGTGCTGCAAAAATAGCCAAGTTTGATTTAGTGAGTCATATGGTTTATGAGTTCCCTGAATTACAAGGGTACATGGGTGAAAAGTATGCCCTTCTAAAAGGTGAAGCGAAAGAAGTGGCGACAGCGATCAATGAACATTATATGCCACGACATGCAGATGACGATGTACCTCCATCCTTAATCGGGGCACTTGTGAGCGTAGCGGAAAAAATTGATACACTGGCATCATTCTTCGCCATCGGAGTGATCCCTACCGGTTCTCAAGATCCATATGCTTTAAGAAGACAAGCAAGTGGGGTCGTTCAAATTCTAGCGGAGAAAAAGTGGGATATCACACTGGAGGAACTTATCACTTTGGGTCTTAAAGGACTTGAAGCAAAAGGCCTCTTGAAACGTGATATGGATGATGTAAAAGCGGATATGCATACATTCTTTAAAGCCCGTGTGAAGCATTTGCTTCAGGAACTACACATTCGTTATGATTTAATCGATGCTGTTTTGGCTAATGAAATTGGTTATATCCATTCTGTTGTTGAACGCTCCCAGGTATTAGAAGCGAAGAAAGAGGAAGCTGGCTTTAAAGAAAGTCTTGAGGCGTTAAGCCGTGTCATGAATATCGCTGGGAAATGCGATAATAAGGTGACAGTGAACCCGGGTGCTTTTGAAAATGGAGAAGAAAAAGCGTTGTATGAGAAATTTGGAACGGTTGCTTCAGCCTATGCCGAAACGAATGATGAGATGGAGCATTTCGAACAGCTAATATCGCTTCAAAGCGAAATCGAGGCTTATTTCGAGCATACAATGGTCATGGCGGAAGATGAAGCCGTACGTAATAATCGTTTATCCCTTATGAAAGAAATTAGTGATTTAGTTTCCAGCTTTGGGGCTGTGAACAAAATAATCCTTTCTTAATCCAATGAAATGATCGGGACCCTTTTTATGAAGGGTTTCCGATTATTACAACTAATAGAGATGAAAACTGCTTTTATCAAATGATATAGTATATAATCGTTATATGAAGATCCTTTGTTACTTTACTCTGCGAAAAGCAGTAGGGTGGTGATTACAATTCAATTGAATAAACGTCAGGAACAGATTTTACAAATTGTTAAAGAGAATGGACCGATTACTGGAGAGCATATTGCAGATAGGTTAAGCTTAACGAGGGCGACGCTTCGTCCGGATTTGGCTATCTTAACGATGGCCGGTTTTCTAGATGCACGTCCACGTGTCGGGTATTTCTATACAGGTCGCTCGGGTACACAGCTATTGACGGATAGTCTGAACCATCTGTATGTTCGTGACCATCAATCGATCCCTGTCGTTGTGGATGAGGGTATATCTGTTTACGATGCGATTGTTATGATGTTTTTAGAAGATGTCGGCACTATGTTCGTAGTGGATAAGCATGCATTACTCGTAGGGGTACTGTCCAGGAAAGACTTGCTACGTGCAAGTATTGGAAAACAAGAACTGAATTCCATCCCGGTCAATATCATCATGACAAGGATGCCTAACATTACAATGTGTACTAAAGAAGATTTATTGATCGATGTTGCCAAAAAATTGATTGAGAAACAAATTGATTCATTACCTGTCGTCAAAGAAACAGAAAAAGGCTATGAGGTAATTGGAAGAGTGACGAAAACCAATATAACAAAAGCATTCGTAGCTTTAGCTGATGAAGGCTATTAGGGGGGCTTGCAAAGGAATGACGGAGAATATGAACGGTTCTATTATATATGTTGTATCGGATTCAGTTGGGGAAACAGCGGAGTTAGTTACTAAAGCTGCGGCTAGTCAGTTTTCTAGTTCCGCTTTTACTATTAAACGAATTCCGTATATTGAAGATGAACATAACGTGGATGAAGTAATTTCACTGGCCAAATTAGATGGGGCAATCATCGCCTACACTCTTGTGAAGCCTGCTATTAGAGACTACATGAAAGCACAGGTGGAAAAAGAAAACCTGTCTGCTTATGACATTTTAGGACCGCTCATGGATATCCTTCAGGAAAGAACATCTAAAGGACCTCTTAATGAGCCGGGGCTCGTAAGAAAACTTGACGATGATTATTTCAAACGTGTGGAAGCCATTGAATTTGCTGTAAAATACGACGATGGACGGGATCCACGTGGGATTTTACGTGCGGATATCGTGTTGGTTGGTGTTTCTCGCACGTCCAAAACACCTTTGTCCCAATATTTAGCTCATAAACGCTATAAAGTGGCCAATGTTCCTTTAGTACCAGAGGTAGAGCCGCCAGAAGAACTATTCCTGGTCCCGCCTGAAAAATGCATTGGGTTGAAAATAAGTCCTGAAAAGTTAAATCATATTCGGAAAGAGCGATTGAAGTCACTTGGACTCAATGATCATGCTATATATGCGAATGTGGAACGAATCAAAGAAGAGTTGACATACTTTGATAAAATTATTTCAAGGCTCGACTGCCCAATCATTGATGTTACGAATAAAGCTGTCGAAGAAACGGCCAACTTAATTATGAATATTCTTCAAAATAAAAATCGGTAGATTTCTCTTATTCTTAAAATTGAGATTAATCAAAATGTGAGCTGGACACTTTTAGTGTCGGCTCACATTTTCATGCTCAAGGTTTATTGGGTTTTAAATGTAAAACATGGATGACGCTTACATAATTCCTCTTTTGTTAAACAATTCACAACCCACTTTTTAGATGTTTGAAATTCAGAATCTAATTGGTAGCATCTTTTTAAAAAATAGATTATAATAAAAAATTGTGAGAAAAAAGTAATCTTGAGGTTTAGACTTGGTTATTAAGGAATAAACTAAGGATTATAAGAAGTCAAGTTTTTTATCATAAAAAAATTCGACACATTCAGTATAATTGATGAGGCAAAATAGGGTGTAACACTTGTTTAGAGGATACCGTTTGTAGATTCTTGCGAATGACTTCAGGATAAGTGTTTGGAAGTTTCATTATATCTCGATAAAGTTTAGGGGAGAAAAAAGGATTATGCAGAATGATGTAGAATTAAAAGGTATGATAAATAAACCAATAATACATGTTGACGCCGATGCATGTCCGGTGAAAGATGAGATTCTTCATTGTGCAAGACAATGCGATGTCGATGTCTGTTTTGTTGCATCATATAAAAATATGATGAACAACCCTGAAGGCAAATGGGTATACGTCGATGCAGATAAAGAAGCAGCAGATCTTTATATAGTGAATTCTGTAAAAAAGGGTGATATTGTTATTACTGCTGATATTGGATTAGCTGGTACCCTGCTTCCTAAAAGCGTTTATGTTCTATCTCCGAGGGGAAAAGAATATACAAATGAAAATATTTTCATGCTTCTCGATATGCGCTACCAGTCAGCGAAACTTCGCAGGCAGGGGAAGCATACGAAAGGACCGAAAGCCTTTACAAAGGATGACAAAATATGTTTTACAAATAAACTTTTGAAAATTTTGTCGAATTTTGCAGGGAATCAGGATTCAATATCGAATTAAAAAACTATCACCAAAATCGCAAGGTGAAAAAATGACAAATGGTCGTATAGAAGATGAAAAGATAAATCAGATCCGAGAAGCAGTGGACATCGTCGACTTGATTGGAGAATATGTCCAGCTGAAGAAGCAAGGACGGAATTATTTCGGGCTTTGTCCTTTCCATGGTGAAAACTCACCATCATTTTCTGTTTCCACGGAAAAACAGATTTTCCATTGTTTTGGCTGTGGTGCAGGTGGGAATATTTTCACTTTCTTAATGGATATCGAAGGGTATAATTTTGTGGAATCTGCAAAGGTCCTGGCTGAAAAAGGGAATATACCTTTGGACGTTGAAATAAATAAGGACTCCCAACGGTCTAATATGCCGGCTGGTTCTCAACAGATGCTTGAAGCCCATGACTTGCTTCGAAAGTTTTACCATCATCTTCTTGTAAATACCAAGGAAGGCCAAGACGCTTTGGAGTATCTCCTTAATAGAGGATTTACCGAAGAAACCATTGAAAAGTTCCAAATTGGTTACTCACTGGATTCTTGGGATTTTGTTTCCAAGTTTCTTTTAAAAAGGGGTTTCCCGCCAGAATTTATGGAACAGGCTGGGTTGATTATTTACAGGGAAAAAGATGAGTCATACTTTGACCGTTTTAGAAATAGAGTCATGTTTCCAATTATGGATCATCAAGGGAATACGATTGCGTTTTCGGGTAGAGCAATGGGGGACGATGAGCCCAAATACTTGAATAGCCCCGAGACACCAATCTTTAATAAAAGTAAAACTTTATATAATTTCCATCAAGCAAGACCGCACATTCGCAAGAAGGAACAAGTTGTAATTTTCGAAGGTTTTGCCGACTGTATTTCCGCAGTCCGTGCCGGAGTGGAGAATTCGGTTGCTACGATGGGGACCGCTCTAACCGATCAGCACATTCAGCTTTTAAAAAGAAATACGGACCAGGTTTTAATCTGTTATGATTCGGATTCGGCTGGTTTGAATGCAGCTAACCGCGCAGTTAACATGCTACAGGAAACGGATTTTACCGTTAAGGTAGCACTTATGCCTGATAATATGGACCCCGATGACTACATAAAGGAATTTGGTGAGAAAAGCTTTGTTTCTGAGGTAATAGGGGCCAGTTTAACCTACATGGCATTCAAGATGCATTATTTACGTCGAGGGAAAAATGTAAATAATGAAGGAGATCGAATTCAATATATCGAAGAAGTCCTTAAAGAAATTTCTCGTTTGCCAAGTGCAGTGGAGCGGGATCATTATCTTAGGCAGCTATCCTCCGAGTTTACACTTTCGTTGGATGCGCTTGAACAGCAGCAACGACAGGTATTTTTTGCGGAACGTAAAAAGGGTACACTGCCACAACCTGCTACTCAAAAGAAAATGACCCTTCAGTATGAGCATAAATTAAAACCTGCTCATCACAATGCTGAAATTAAGTTGATGGCCCATATGCTGAAAAGCAGGGAAATGACTTATAAGATTCAACAGTTGCTTGGACAAACACTCTTTCATGTAGATGAACATCAGGCCATCATCACCTATTTATATGCTTTCTATGAAGATGGACACGAGCCTGATCCAAGCTTTTTCCTTACTTATTTGCCGGATCCAAACTTGAGAAGGATCGTTTCGGAAATAGAAATGATGTCAGTTAATGAGGAAGTTTCCGATAAAGAACTGACTGATTGTATAAATCAAGTGTTGAAATATGAAAAGATGTTAAAGATAAAGGAAAAACAGGCTGAAGAAAAAGATGCAGTGAGACGCAGCGATCCTAAAGCTGCCGCCAGAATTGCAATGGAAATCATTAAGTTGCGCAAAATGTTGTAGTTGTTTAGGTGTAAGACCTGGAAGGAGGGGAACTAATGGCTGAAAAACCAGCACGTTCCAAACAAGTTGATAATGAATTTAGCCTTGAGCAGGTTAAAGAAAAATTAATAGAGCTAGGTAAGAAAAGAGGCTCTTTGACCTTAGAAAAAATTGCCGAAAAAATTGGCGGTTTCGAATTAGATTCCGATCAAATGGATGAGTTCTATGAGGTGCTAGCTGAAAATGGAATCGAGATTCTCACGGATGGTGAGGAAGAAGAGGATGAAGATGATCCAGATTCCAAAAAACTTGCTAAAGAAGAAGAGTTTGACTTAAATGACTTAAGTGTTCCTCCTGGTGTTAAGATTAATGATCCTGTCCGGATGTACTTGAAAGAGATCGGTCGGGTCGACCTTTTATCTGCAGAAGAGGAAATCTCTTTAGCGATGCGAATCGAGGAAGGGGACGAAGAGGCAAAACGCCGTCTAGCCGAAGCCAATCTACGTCTGGTAGTCAGCATAGCCAAACGTTACGTGGGACGCGGTATGCTTTTCCTTGACTTGATTCAAGAAGGAAATATGGGTCTTATCAAAGCGGTAGAGAAATTCGATTACCGCAAAGGGTACAAGTTCAGTACCTATGCAACTTGGTGGATTCGTCAGGCCATCACTCGTGCGATTGCTGACCAAGCAAGAACGATCAGGATACCGGTGCATATGGTTGAAACCATCAATAAATTAATCAGGGTACAAAGACAGCTTCTTCAAGATCTTGGACGTGAACCATCTCCAGAGGAAATTGCAGAGGATATGGATTTAACTCCGGAAAAGGTTCGTGAAATCTTGAAGATTGCTCAGGAGCCTGTTTCATTGGAAACCCCAATTGGTGAAGAAGATGATTCACACTTAGGTGATTTCATTGAAGACCAAGATGCGACTTCTCCATCTGAACATGCTGCATACGAATTGTTGAAAGAACAACTTGAAGATGTGTTAGATACACTGACTGATCGTGAAGAGAATGTCTTGAGACTTCGCTTCGGACTTGATGATGGTCGTACACGCACTCTTGAAGAGGTAGGTAAGGTGTTTGGCGTAACCCGCGAGCGTATCCGTCAAATCGAAGCTAAGGCACTACGAAAGCTTAGACATCCAAGCCGCAGTAAACGCTTGAAAGATTTCCTAGAATAGAATAACGCCCTTTACAGAGCCCTCTTTGAATGCCCAGCGTTCGGGAGTGGCTCTTTTTTTCAGCCATTGGTGTGGAGAATAATCCTTTAAAGGAAATCAACACCAAATCCGACAGGCAGGATTAACCGAAAAATAAAAAAGCACAGTACGCATGAGGAAGTGTATTCATGGATGAAACAAGAAAGAAAATCATCATTCAAGAAATTAACTCTTGGAAGCAAAGTCGCATGCTCCCAGAACAATATTGTAATTACTTACTAGCCTTATATAGCCAGGGGGAGGCACAACCTGTTATCCCTCAGAAAAGCAAAAGCCGTAAAAAAGAATGGATTAATGGGATTGCAATGGGTGCTCTTTTTTTAATTAATATATTTTTGAATTATTTTACTGAAATATCCAACACAATGCAAATAGTCGTGACAACTTTCTCCATCCTTGCTTTTCTTTTCTTTCTTCGACGCTTCAAGAACACGAAACTCCTTTTACTATTATCTTTAATAGGATTGTTATTGTTAGTGTTAGTGGAAACAGTGCAAGTAACCGAGCTAATCGCTGCTGGAAAGAGGAGTATCCTGTATATAGGCTTATTTTTCAACTGTGGGTTATGGTTATGGATTGGCCAAAAATATAAGCTGCTCTATTTTTCGATATCTGGAATTTTGGGATTAGTTGTAATAGCTTACTTTTTATTGATATAATTAAAAACAGATGCTTGTTTGTTTTATCATGAATAGGGGTATTATGGAAATAATCCAAGAAAAGTCAAAATTGTTCGTAAATATACATAAATTTTTGACAAATTTGAGAAAAAATATAATATCTTCTATTTTTGGGGTTTTACTTGAAACTCTTTTCAAGTAAAATAATATATAGTAATTTGTATATAATATTAAATATGGTAAGTTTAGGTTCTACATAGAGGAGGAAATACTATGAATCGCAATCCAGTTATGCCTTTTATTATTATCATGGTTTTTGGTATTGGACTTATGTTTTTACTTTCATTCAAAGGTTTAGGAGATGCCAAAGATCTTGCTAAAGAAAAAGAAGGCGGAGAAAAAACAGAGGAAACGGAAAGTGCCTCATCCTCACCTGAAGACATTTATAAACAGAATTGCATTTCATGTCATGGTGATGCCTATCAAGGTGGAGTCGGACCTGCCCTTAAGGGTGTTGCCGACCGTTTATCCGAAGATGAAGTCAAAGAAGTCATCGCTAATGGACGAGGAGCTATGCCTGCTGGTTTAGTTGACGAATCGAATCTCGATGCCATGGCAAAGTATATTCACGGATTAAAATAAGCAGGAAGCTGATTCAAAACGTACATTCGTTTTTGAATCAGCTTTTCTTTTATCTTCGGTATCCTCCTCCTTTTCCCTGATGGATCCCCCCATGTTGTCCTCGTTCTGTAATTTTTCCTTGGAACTTGTTATAATCGAATGGGAAATGAAATGATATAAATATGAATTTGAAATAAGAGAGTTGATAGTATAATGAATCACGAGAAATTATCAAAGAGATTAGAAAATGTCGCGTTACATATACCGAAAGGGAGCATTCTGGCCGATATCGGTTCCGATCATGCTTACCTGCCTTGCTATGCTGTATCCAATGGGCTCTGTGACCGTGCGATAGCGGGTGAAGTTGTGGAAGGTCCCTATCAGTCTGCCCTTAAACAAGTGAAGGGAACGGGATTAGAGGACCTCATAGAAGTCCGTAAAGGCGATGGGCTTGAGGTATTAAAACCGGATGAAGCTACATGTGTTACTATCGCAGGAATGGGCGGTACATTAATCGCTAGTATATTGGAAAATGGGAAAAAAAAGTTGGGGAAGGTGGAGAGACTCATTCTTCAGCCCAATGTAGGAGCCCTAAACGTTCGTAATTGGCTAATTGATAACGGTTGGGAATTAATCGATGAAGATATTCTGGAGGAAGATGGAAAGATCTATGAAATCTTGATTGCGAAAAAAGGGGACCCTCTTCAGCCCTATCATGAAAATAAGCAAGTTGGGCTTATGTTCGGGCCATTCCTGTTAAAGAAATTCAGTGATACTTTCATAAAGAAATGGCAACATGAGAAGGCGCACTTCGAAAGAATCATTGAGCAATTGGATGCGAGTGGCCGAAGTGGCTTAGAAACGAAGCGCAAGGAAATGGAAGTGCAAATTTCATTCATTGAGGAGGTGCTTAAACGATGAAAACAGCTAATGGTATGCAGATTATTGAAATGTTCGAACAGTTCTCTCCGAAACGATACGCAATGGAGGGGGATCCAATTGGACTACATGTCGGGGAATTGAATAAGCCCGTTTCAAAAGTGATGATTGCACTTGATGTCCTGGAAGAAGTGGTGGATGAAGCGATAGAAAAAGGTGTCGAACTGATCATTGCCCATCATCCCTTGATTTATCGGCCGTTGAAGAAAATAGATACAGCTAAGGCTAGTGGCCGAATCATCGAGAAATTGATCAAGCATGATATTGCCGTTTATGCCGCACATACTAACTTGGACGTAGCCAAGGGCGGTGTAAATGATTTACTTGCTGATGCATTGCAATTACAAAATACAGAGGTCCTTGTCCCTACCCATGAAATCCCTCTAAGAAAATTAGTGGTGTATGTACCAAAAGAGGACGAACAAAAGGTAAGGGATGCCTTGGGTAAGGCAGGAGCCGGTTCGCTAGGGAATTACAGCTACTGTTCGTTTACAGTTGAGGGTACAGGCAGGTTTTTACCCGGGGAAGGCAGTGAACCGTCGATTGGTAAACGAGGCAAGATTGAAAGGGTTTCAGAAGTACGAATTGAAACCATATTCCCCGAACCCATTGAAAAAAAAATACTTTCTGCGATGATCAAAGCCCATCCATATGAAGAAGTGGCTTATGATATTTATAAGTTGGAAAACAAAGGCGAATCCTTGGGGCTAGGCAAAATCGGGGTTCTTGTAGAAGAAATGTCCCTTGGACAATTTGCCGAGCATGTTAAAGAGACTCTCGAAGTGGAGAATGTCCGTGTAGTTGGAGACCTGAACAGTACCATAAAAAAAGTTGCCGTTCTTGGCGGTGATGGAAATAAATACTTCACGACCGCTAAGTTTAAAGGTGCCGATGTGTATGTAACGGGTGATATGTATTATCATACGGCTCACGACGCCATGATGATTGGATTGAATATCGTGGATCCGGGCCATAATGTTGAGAAAGTGATGAAAAAAGGTGTAGCTCGAATCTTGAATGAGATGTGCGTCAATAAAAATTTGGATGTAGAATTCATACCTTCTGAGCTCAATACAGATCCTTTTACATTTATATAAAAGGACAGAAAAAGGCAGCCACTACCATTTGTGGCTGCCTTTTTTTCAGGCTTTCTTTACTTTGATTTTAGGTAAGATTTTATGCAAGGGTGTTTTCTTTTCCGTATCCCATGTCGATTCGTCAGTAGGTTCATATTGTTCAAGGAATCTAATGACCTCTTTCGTTATAGGAGTAGGCGTGGAAGCTCCCGAAGTGACAGCCACCGTTTTGGCATCTTTTAACCATTCGAGGTTCAGCTCGGAAATATCGGCTATACGATAAGCCGTGGTTCCTGCAATTTCTTCGGATACTTGTGCAAGCCGATTGGAGTTATTGCTTTTTGGGTCACCAACGACGATAAGGACATCCGCTTCTCCAGCTTGTTGGGCTACGGCCTCTTGACGGACCTGTGTGGCTAAACAGATTTCTTTATGGACCTCAGAATGGGGGAACTTTTCCTTCACCTTCTCCATGATGTCCAGGACATCCCATTGACTCATTGTCGTTTGATTGGTCACAATGATCTTTTCACTATTCAATGATAAGGCTTCGACATCTTCAGCATTTTGCACGAGGTGAACGACATCAGGGGCTACACCAACTGCTCCCTCTGGCTCAGGATGTCCTTTTTTGCCGATATAGATGATTTGATACCCTTCCGATTCTTTTTCCCTGATCAAGTCATGTGTAGCGGTAACGTCAGGACAAGTAGCATCAAGGGTGACAAGGCCTTTTTCCTTCGCAATCTTCCGAATCTCAGGGGAAACGCCGTGAGCGGTAAAGATGACAGTTCCCGTTTCCACCTGATTGATGATTTCATTTCGGTTACTGCCATCTAGCGTTATGATCCCCTCTTCTTCAAAAGCATCGGTAACGTGCTTGTTATGAACGATCATTCCTAAAATGTAAATAGGGCGTGGCAAGGTTTTATCTAAAGCCGCATTCCTGGCAATAACCATGGCATCAACTACTCCATAGCAATAGCCCCGCGGGGAGATTTTATTTACTTTCATCTATGTGTCCTCCTTCAAAGGCAAGAAACTTACGCGTATTCCCTTCTATTATATAAGACCATAGATGATTTTACAAAATATCGTATTTCATGAATGATGCCACGGGCGCAATTTTATAATGGTTTAAATATAAAGTTTAGGTCCGGATGATCGATTCCTTGTCTTTTTGGGGAGAGCCTCGGCAGCCGGTTCTACGTTTAATTCGATTTTTGGCTTATCGCTATTCACAGCGGGTTCGGGTTCCTGAATCTTGGGAGAAGTGGTTAAATTGGTGTTTTCTTCTGCTGGTTTTTCCGTTTCTTCACTTGATGATATGCTGCGGAACACCTTCCACATGGAGGGGAGGTTTTTAATTACTGGCCCATACTGCTGCACCATTGGCGTGAATTGCTCGGCCGCTTGCAATACCTTTTGGGTGTTGTTTAGCATATTGTTGAGTGAATCGGGTTTGGTTAAGTTCTCCAGGATGCCGCCGCCACTACTTCTTGAAGAACTAGTGGTAGTGGAATTGGCTGGTGCGAATAAGTTTGGGGGAGCGGCATTTTGTTGTTTGGACCTACCTAGAAGCTTGGCTAAAATCCCTTCTTTCTTAGGAAGTTGCTGTTCTGGTCTTTGTTGTTGATTGAAGGGGGCTCCTCCCCGGAAGCCTTGTTGGGGTCCCGGTGGTCCTTGTGGTCTTCCTTGAGGCGGCCTCATTGGCTGAAAAGGGTTGCTGTTTGGGTACTGTGGTCCCCTGAAGGGTCTAGGTTGCTGCATCCTTGGGCCATTATTAGGTTGCTGGAATCCAGGACCGGGGGAACGGTTTCTATCTTGGAACATAGGTTTCACCTCTTTATGGTTTAGGTATTGATGTGTTCTTCCCTATAAATTATGCAGCATGGTAAAAAAGGTTTGAGGAAAGGATAGATGGAATGTTGTGAAGTGGTCGGAAAGAAGGTAAGATGGTAACGGTAGTCTTTTTGCTCCATGTCTGCGGGGGATACGCTATGACCAGGACAGGTGCTTTTCATTTGCAAGAGTCCATTAAGAGAACTGACCAAAGCGCTTGCGCTTTTTGTATAATCCAGCTCCAGCGTCTAGCTCGCTGTGAAAAAGACGATGGACCACATAAGGCAAAAAACGCCTTATGGGCCAATCCCTATTTTCTTCACGAGCTACCAAGACGCTTGCGCTTTTTGTATGAAATTTATTATAATAATAAGACGTGTCTAATGAAAGACAAGAATAAAGGAGATATTTGATGAAACAAAACCAATTTGAACGATTTAATTTGAAAAGCTACATTCTAGATGCAGTTCGTACTTTAGGGTTCGATAAGCCGACGGAAATACAGGAACGCGTGCTCCCGTCGCTTTTAAAGGGAAGTAGCTTAATTGGACAGTCGCAGACAGGTACAGGGAAGACTCATTCTTATTTGCTGCCGATTATGAACAAGCTTGATGCTGGGAAAAATGAAGTTCAAGCGATTATTTCCGCACCAACCCGTGAGTTAGCGAATCAAATCTACAAAGAAGCTTTGAAAATTGCGGACCATTTCCCTGAAGATGAGCAAATTCAAGTACGTTGCTATATCGGTGGTACCGATAAACAGCGTATGATCGATAAATTGAAGACCCAGCCACAGTTGGTCATTGGGACTCCAGGAAGAATCAAGGATTTGGTTGAGGCTCAAGCCCTTCAGGTATATACGGCTACGATGCTTGTTGTTGATGAAGCGGACCTTATGCTCGATATGGGCTTCCTTGAAGATGTTGACCAATTTGCTTCCCGTATGGCGGAAAAAATTCAAATGCTTGTTTTCTCGGCAACCATTCCGGAAAAGTTAAAGCCATTCTTGAATAAATATATGGAAAACCCGAAATATGTTCAAGTTAATCCGAAACAGGCGACAGCCGCAAAGATTGAACATGTTCTGATACCTCTTCGTCACCGTAACAGGGAGCAGTTATTACATGATATCATCGTTCGTTATAATCCGTATTTGGCTATCGTTTTCACCAATACGAAAAAAATGGCGGATCATGTAGCCAACTCCCTGATTGAAAAGGGATTGAAAGTGGGCCGGATCCATGGAGATTTATCGCCTCGTGATCGTAAGAAAATGATGAAGCAAATCAATGATCTGGAGTATCAATTCATTGTCGCTACTGATTTGGCTTCTCGCGGAATTGATATTGAAGGTGTCAGTCATATCATTAACTATGAATTACCGACGGACCTGGACTTCTACATTCATAGAACGGGAAGAACTGCCCGCGCCGGATACTCAGGAATTGCAGCAACGATATATGGTACATCTGATGAAGATGCATTGAACCGCCTTGAAAAGATGGGGATTGAATTCCATGATGCCGATATTCAAAATGGCGATTGGGTAGATATAGACGAACGTAACAAACGGAAAAATCGTAAGAAACAAAAATCAGAGATAGATGTAAAGGCAAGCAGGCATGTTAAGAAGCCGTCTAAAGTTAAACCTGGTTACAAGAAGAAAATTCAACGTGACGTGGAAAACTTTAAAAAACGCGAACGCCGCATACAAAGAAAGAAATAAAAGGGAGTAATTAGATGCTGAAGATTGGGTCGCATGTTTCAATGAGCGGGAAAAATATGCTACTTGCTGCGAGTCAGGAAGCGGCTTTATATGGTTCCAATACATTCATGGTTTATACAGGAGCCCCGCAAAATACAAGACGCAAGAAAATAGAGGATTTGAATATTGAAGCAGGTAGACTGCATATGGAGGAGAATGGGATAACGGATATTGTTGTACATGCTCCATATATAATCAATATTGCCAATACCACAAATCCAGCTACTTTCGACTTGGGAATCAATTTTTTGCGCAGTGAAATCGATCGGACGGAAGCAATCGGTTCGGGTCAGATCGTCCTTCATCCTGGTGCCCATGTCGGTGCAGGCACTGAAATCGGAATTAAAAGAATCATTGAAGGTTTAAATGAGGTTCTTTCTGCAGATGACAAAGTGCAAATTGCCCTTGAAACGATGGCAGGGAAAGGTACGGAATGTGGCCGTTCTTTCGAAGAATTGGCAATGATCATGGATGGTGTAATCCATAACGATAAGCTATCTGTATGTTTCGATACGTGTCATACACATGATGCTGGATACAATATCGTCGAAGATTTCGATGGAGTCCTGAATGAATTTGATAAGTTGATCGGCGTTGAACGAATCAAGGTGCTCCATATCAACGACAGCAAAAATGTCCGTGGTGCGCATAAGGACCGTCATGAGAATATTGGTTTTGGACATATCGGCTTTAAAGCGTTGAATTACATTGTCCATCATCCTCAGTTAAGCGAAGTTCCAAAAATCCTGGAAACTCCTTATGTAGGAGAAGACAAGAAGGATAAAAAGGCTCCGTATAAATTCGAAATCGATATGCTTAAGAACCAGCAATTCGACGAGGGTGTACTGGAAAAAATCATGTTGCAAATGTAAGTAGAAGGGACGATCCATCGGCATGTCGATGAATCGTCCCTTATTTTACATAGGAAATTAGATGATACCGGCTACCCTTGTTTACATATTGGCTGTAAGGTTGTTGAAAAGGGTTTCGATTGCCCGGGCCGTATTCGCTCCTGCCACTTGGGTGATTTGACCAAGAACGTTTTGCCTTTGGCGAATATCGAATATATTGATGTTTCTACCGGCCAGCAGTGCAGTAATATCACTTGCCTGTTTTTGTGTTAGACTAATCTGATGTTGTTTAGCAAGGGAAAGTAGTTCATCCGGGCGTATCTGATTTATTTTATGGTTGACCATCATTTCGAATAATTTCATACGATCTCCTCCTCCTTTAAAACATATGAAGAAAGATAGGGTATGTGAACTCGAAAGTTCACGGATTGTTGGAAATTTACGGATGTATGGTTTTTGTTAAACAGTTAGACCATGTGAAGTCTGGAGCGAATTCTTTACTTCTGAACATCTTTGATTTATACTAACCTTTGTTAATCGTAATGATTCTTAAAAAAAAGGTGATAGTTTTGGACAATGTAATCAACCCCATCGTTAAATTAGAAGATATATCTTACAAATATACAAAAGATTTAGTGCTGGAGCATGTATCACTTGAAATACCTAAAGGGGCCTTTTTAGCTATCGTCGGTCCGAATGGATCCGGTAAATCCACTCTGTTGAAGTTGTTACTTGGTGTATTTAAACTCCAAAAAGGAAAAATTAATTTATTTGGGGAAGATATCCGACGCTTTAGGGATTGGCAAAAGATAGGGTTTGTTTCTCAAAAGGCAAATTCCTTCAATTCCGGTTTTCCTGCTACCGTTTTTGAAGTGGTTCAAAGCGGTTTGACAAAAAAAATCGGCCTGTTCAAATTTGCAAGCAAAGAAGACAAGAAAAAGGTGAAGGATGCTCTGGAATCAGTGGATATGCTCGAGTATCAAAACCGAAACATCGGTGAATTATCCGGAGGTCAACAGCAGAGGGTGTTTATTGCGCGGTCAATTGTCAGTGAGCCTGAATTGTTGATTTTGGACGAACCAACTGTTGGTGTTGATTCAAAAAATGTCCATCAGTTTTACGAAATGCTTGAGATGCTAAATAAAAAATTGGGGATTACCCTAATATTGGTTACACATGATGTCGGCACTGTGACCGATAAAGTCACACATGTTGCCTGTTTGAACAAGGTGCTTCATTTTCATGGCGATGCCGTCGAATACAATGGCCTGAATGAGGAAGAATTGTCTTCCATTTACGGACATGGCGTTCAGTTTTTAAACCATAATCATTAATAAGTTTTGGAGGATAGCCCAATGATATCGGGGATATTGCAATTTGAATTTCTGCAGAACGCTTTTTTGACTGGGATCATCATCGGAGCGATTGCGCCACTTGTAGGCGTTTTTGTCGTGGTAAGACGGATGTCGATGATTTCCGATGCACTTAGTCATGTAGCGCTAGCAGGAATTGCATTCAGTTTATTGCTTCAGAAAAGTTTTCTTTCTCTTGCCGGATTGAATCCGCTTTATATAGGGATGGCCTTTTCTGTTGGAGGATCGTTATTCATTGAAAAGTTAAGAGGGGTGTACAAGCATTATCAAGAGCTTGCCATACCCATCATCATGGCTGGCGGCATGGGGCTTAGCGTCATTTTCATTTCCGTTGCAGATGGTTTTAATACGGACTTATACAGTTATTTATTCGGAAGTGTCAGTGCAGTAAGCCGTACAGACTTGTATCTCATCATGGGAGTGGGCATTGCAGTCGCTTTGATGTTAGCCTTGTTATATAAAGAATTATTTTTACTATCCTTTGATGAAGAACATGCCAAGGCTTCAGGTATCCCATATCAAGCCATTCATTTTATTTTTATCGTGATGGTGGCATTGGTGATTGCTGCATCGATGAAGATTATCGGGATATTACTGGTATCTTCACTTATGACATTGCCTGTGGCAGCAAGCCTTCGCTTTGCAAAAGGCTTTAAGCAGATGATTGCCTTTTCCGTCATATTCGGGGAAATTTCTGTCGTGGGAGGACTATTCATATCCTATAATATGGATCTTGCTCCAGGAGGAACGATCGTGATCATTGCAGTGCTAATACTTGTCTTATCAATTTTATTGGATAAGTGGAAAAATCGATAGGTGGGGTGATTTTTTGAACGTAACAACTGCCATGCAATTACTTAAAGATAAAGGGTTTAAACATACAGGAAAAAGAGAGGAAATGCTGGCTCTTTTTTCTTCAAGTGATAAATATTTAACCGCTAAAGATGTACTGGAGAATATGAAGCGAGATTATCCTGGCTTAAGCTTCGATACAATTTATCGAAATCTTTCCTTGTTTGTCGAGCTTGGAATCTTTGAGACAACTGAATTGGAAGGTGAAAAGCATTTTCGCTTCACTTGTGGACATTCTTCCCATCATCACCATTTCATTTGTTTGAATTGTGGTAAGACAAAGGAAATCGAAGTATGCCCGATGCAGGAGCTTCAGGAAAGTTTGAAGGACTATGAGGTTTCAGGTCATAAATTCGAAATTTATGGTCGTTGTCCCGTCTGTATATCGGTAGGATCGTAAAAAAAACCATTGACTCCTGTCAATGGTTTTTTTACGATCCTATTTTAAGCTTAACGGCTTATCGGGGAGCCAATGGTTGACCCACTGAGAAGCTTCCATCCAGTTATCCACCCTGAAAACCCTTTCTGGTACCGGTCCTTGATTATATGGTGTATTGAATAAAAGGACAGGGATATTACATTCTTCAGAAATGGCGACCGCATTGTCATACTTGTCCTCTAGAAAGAGATCCACGGCGTATTTTTTGGCTGTGGCGACTTTATCATGGGAACCGACTAACTCCAGATGACTGTATTGGACCTGGTTCTTCGTAAACCAGTCTTTTGTTACATCAAGAAGGCGGTCACTCCTGGCACTGATGAAATATAAATCAGCGTGCTTCATCCAGTCCTCGAGAATGTCCTTTGCCCCTTCAGCCATTAAGGATTCCGAATAAATGGTCGGTTCGGTTTCGATGAACCATTTTGTGAAGTCTTCTTTGGGTACATTGACGAAAGGGAATAAATCATATTCATTAATGTCTTCATAAGCTAAATTTAATTGAAAAGCTTTATTTAAATAGGGAACTAGGGTATCGGGTCTTGTTATGGTCCCGTCAATATCGATACCAAATCTTTTTTTCATGATGACTCTCTCCTCATTTTCAGCAACAGTTATTTTAGTGTATCATATTCAAACAAGCCATTGGAAACAATACATATTTAAACCAAGACATGCAACCTTTATCATGAGGGTTATTAGCTATTATACATATACTATAAATGCTCCTAAAAACGAAAGTGAGTGATGGATCAATGGAAGAAGATCAATACTCCATTATTGACAAGGATCATTCAACTGAAGCGGGAAAAGATCCAGTGGTTGTCGTGGATGATGAACATCATGAGCGGTACTATACAGAAGAAAATGCGGTAGAGCAAAGGGCTTATCAAAAAAGAAACGATACTTCAGTCCAGGATAGTCGTTATCAGGAAGAAACTTCTGCCGAGATTTCCACCATTCCTAATGAAAGTAAAATGAATGGACGGTCGGATGCTTCTGGTAAAGCATCGGGTGGAACAGGTATAGGGGCCATTGCGTTAATCATTTCCATTCTCTCGTTGTTCATGATGCCCTTTATATTGGGGATCCTTGGGATCATTATTGGTTTTTCAGCCCGTAAAAGGGGATCGAGCATGGGCTCATGGGCTATAGGTATAAGTGCAGTTTCCATCATTGTGGGCATATTCATCCTGCCGTTCTTTTAAGGAGCATGTTTTTGCTGTTTCCGTTTGTAGCGGAGACAGCTTTTTTGTGGAAACAAAAAAGCCCTGATTCTAATCAGGGCTTTTTTACCTATTTAATGACCGCATTAGCCGCTTCTTCTGCTTCAGCTCTTTGCTTTGCATAATACTCTTCGGCGATTTTGTCGATTTCTATTTTTAATTCCTCAACCATGGTTTCTTCAGGTACTTTACGGACGATTTTCCCTTTTCTGAACAGTAAACCTTCGCCTCGTGCTCCGGCAATGCCTATATCAGCCTCACGTGCTTCACCAGGACCATTCACTGCACAACCTAGGACAGATACCTTGATTGGTGCTTTAATCGTCTGGATATACTCCTCGACCTCATTTGCGATGGAGATAAGGTCGATTTCAATTCGTCCACAAGTAGGGCAAGAGATTAGTGTGGCCATATTAGAAGCAAGCCCGAATACTTTAAGGAGCTCCCTTGCTACTTTCACTTCTTCTACAGGGTCTGCGCTCAACGATACGCGGAGTGTGCTACCTATACCCTGGCTAAGGATGGCGCCGAGTCCAGCCGCACTTTTAACCGTACCGGAGAAGAGGGTGCCCGACTCAGTAATTCCCAGATGTAATGGATAATCAAAAGCTCTTGAAGCTTTTTCATAAGCTTCGACTGCCAAAGTAACATCGGATGCCTTCATTGACACGATGATGTCATGGAAATCAAGATCTTCCAGGATCTTGATGTGGTGCAATGCACTTTCGACCATTCCATCTGCTGTTGGATAGCCATATTTGTCGAGGATTTTCTTTTCAAGAGAACCTGCATTGACACCGATACGAATCGGAATGCCTTTAGCTTTGGCAGCTGTTACTACTGCTTCCACTTTTTCTCGGCGTCCGATATTCCCAGGGTTAATCCGTATTTTGTCCGCTCCGCCTTCGATCGCTTTCAAGGCTAGCTTATAGTCAAAATGGATATCGACCACAAGTGGAATATGGATGCGTTTTTTAATTTCAGGGATGGCATCAGCCGCTCTTTCATCCGGGCAGGCCACACGTACAATTTGACAACCTGCTTCTTCAAGACGAAGGATTTCTGCAACGGTTGCTTCAACATCATGTGTTTTAGTTGTTGTCATGCTTTGGATGATTACTTCGTTATTGCCGCCGATTGTTAAGTTTCCAACTTTAATTGGCCGCGTTTTAGTACGATGTATGATTTCACTCAAGTGGAATTCTCTCCTTTAGGAAAAAATCAATTTTGATTTTTCATTTAGTTCACTAAAATATTGTATCAATGTCCATACCGCTTGACAAGGAATAGGACGCATTACTTTTTTATTATGAAGTAAGTATACTCTTTTCAGTCGAGATTTTCTCGATTGAAGTTCCGGCTATTTCTAGAAGACATCAATCCCAGCATCGGATAAGATAGATATATCATTACGGTTTATTAGTATGTGGGTACTTTGTACGTTTTACCAATCTGCATATTTTCAGGTTTTAACCCTTCATTCAAACTTTGGAAATCTGATATGACTTCTTCAATTGGCTTGTTTGATGCTCCCCTTTCATTTTCCATGATGGAGAGTAAGGTATCTCCAGGTTTGATGAGGACTTCTTTATATGCGATTGAAGGGGCCGAAGGTTTACTTACGGGCTTGGATGGCTGAACTGAAGTTGCTGACGATGGGGAGGTGGGTAAAGTTCCTGTAGTCATGTCGAAATAAATGATAAATAGAATGAAACAAATTGAGAAAAACATCAGTAACCTTTTCATTATTTCATCCCCCAATATGGTCTTTCATACATATATATTTGGGAGGATGGTGTATTATGCCTGAAATTGGGCAGGTTTTCCTGAGTGTCTTTTGAATAGAGTTTGTTTGGGCAGTCCTTTTTGAAGTTCATTCAAAAATCCCTTTGGTCATGCCATTTCACCCCTTATATACTGATTAAACTCTTATTATAGGCATATGTTCGGGAATAGTTTGTCGATTTTAGGTGAACGGGAAAAATGATGACTACAGTCACATATGGTTAGGGAGCAGGGGTGTCATATGGAATAACGCCCTGTACAAAAAACCAGACAGGCAAGAGCAAGTCTGGTTTTGATTTATTCTTATGATCCTATTTCTTCAGGATTATCATTCGTTTCTTTAATGGATAAGTGAAGCATAATTAACGACACGAACCAGCTAATGAAGGAAGCGAAGGGGACTTCTGCTTGAAAGGCGTCCATGATTGTGAAGAAAATAGTGGACAGCGTGATGCTATATGCGGCAATCCTCCATAGGTGTCTATACGATATTGAACGCCCCATGGTGCTCCGGAATATCGTCCCGAATGCAGCAAGAATGGTCACTTTCAAGAATGTTCCAGCAGCCGTGAATAAATATAAAGTCAGGAGAAGCAACGGCAGGATGATCGGTAGGACGGATTCCACGGAATGGATCCATTTGTATAAATCTTCATTATTTCCTTCTAAGAGTGAATAAGGAGAAGTTTGTATATTGCCATTCGATACAAATACAAGTTCGGATTTTAAAAGGGCCACTGCTTCATCCGTTTTTTCGGAAACATCTTTTGGAGTTAAGGAACCAGTGCCATCCACGAATATTTGGTAGTTGTCTTTTTTCAAGACGAATGGCTCTTTGTCAGCAGAGGTTAGCGTTCCATTTTTAATTTCAAAATCAGGCATTTCCTCCGAGACAGTTTCTGAAATCGCGTTTATTCCATTCGTAATCATTGTACCTAAGTAAAATGCGGAAGGAAGGAAGAATATGAGGCTCAAGAAAAATACATATAAAATTGTCTTACCAATTCCCTGGTTTTGAAAGGAACCGATATCTTTCGGTGAATAGAGGCTCACCCATAGTTGTTTGAATATGTTCATGATTTCAGCACCTATCTTATGATATTCCCCTCAATTTTAACTAGAGTTATGGAATAAAACAACCTGTATCAGCATTCAATGGTTTCAACCGCATATAAACGGGCAAATATGAAGAGGTAAGGTGTATAAAATAGAAGGGATGTTTTATTTGTGGATACGCTATTTTGGATCATCATTATCCTGATGTTCATCATCGGTTTTGTCGGTTTGATTTTTCCCATCATCCCAAGCGTATTATTCATATTCGCAGGGATTTTGTTATATGGACTTTTTTATTCCTTTGAGCCTTTTGGTTGGTTTTTCTGGACGGTCCAAGTTTTGTTTGTCGTTCTTTTATTTTCTGCGGACTATATTGCGAATATGGTCGGCATCAAAAAATACGGAGGGACTAAGGCGGGTGTTTGGGGCAGTACAATCGGGCTCATTGTCGGTCCTTTTGTGATTCCATTTGTGGGAATATTGATTGGGCCCTTCATTGGAGCATTCCTGGCCGAGATCCTTTTCCATAAAAAAGATGTGGTTACGGCATCAAAAATCGGCCTTGGTTCCGTGGTAGGCTTCATAAGCAGCATTTTCACTAAAGGAATCATCCAACTTTTGATGATTGGGTACTTTTTATTCGTGATCTTCGCCTAAGGAACTATAAAATGAAAATAAATATAGGCATAAGATTTGAAACGGATAAGAAAATTTGGTAATCTAATGCTAACGAGCTTTAGGAATCTGAAGATGACTAGAGCCCCAAAAAACAGCTTACATAGGGAGGAATTTTATTATGGCTTTCGAACTTCCACAATTACCTTACGCATACGATGCGTTAGAACCACACATTGACAAAGAAACAATGAACATTCACCACACTAAACATCACAATACGTATGTGACAAACTTAAACAAGGCGCTAGAAGGAAACGAAGAGCTTCAAAGCAAAAGCGTTGAAGAAATCGTTGCTAACCTAGACGCAGTACCAGAAGCTGTACGTACAGCTGTACGCAATAACGGTGGCGGACATGCTAACCACTCATTATTCTGGGAAATCCTTTCACCAAACGGTGGCGGACAACCAACTGGTGAATTGGCAGACGCTATCACTTCTAAATTTGGAAGCTTTGACAGCTTTAAAGAGGAGTTCGCTAAAGCGGCAACTACTCGTTTCGGTTCTGGTTGGGCATGGCTTGCCGTTAACAACGGTGAATTAGAAGTTACTAGCACACCAAACCAAGACAACCCATTATCTGAAGGAAAGACTCCACTTCTTGGATTAGATGTTTGGGAACATGCTTATTACCTGAACTACCAAAACCGTCGTCCTGAATACATCAATTCTTTCTGGAATGTTGTTAACTGGGATGAAGTTGCAAAACGTTACAGCGCAGCTAAATAATTATACGCACTAATAATAAGGCGGAAATCCTTTCGGGGATTTCCGCCTTATTTGTTTTATGGGAACTAATCGTTTACAACTTACTTATTCCTCTTGGATAATCTAAAGAGATTGGCCCGCTTGGGAAAGCCGATTCATCAGTTTTCTTTTCCTTTCTCACATAAATGCCATTGTTTTTTCAAACACTAGAGTGGAATTTGAAGGGGAGTTAAAACAATGGGTATTTTAGTGAAATGGAAGGGAGAGGCGGGAGCGAAGAAGGATTTGCAGCTTCTCTTGCTGATTGGCGGATTATATAGCCTGAGTGTCGCTTTATCCAATACATTTGTTAATGTGTATCTGTGGAAACAATCCGGTCAAATTATTGATATTGCCGTTTACAATTTAAGTGTGGTTCTTTTCCAACCAATTACTTTTGTATTTGCCGGACGGTTAGCCAAAAAGGTCGACCGAATTATCGTTTTAAGGTTAGGCGTAAGTTTCATGGCTTTGTTTTATTTGACAGTCCTTTTGGTAGGAACGAGGGCCACGGATTTTCTTTTTCTATTGGGGGCCTTGCTAGGGATTGGCTATGGGTTTTATTGGCTGGCGTTTAATGTTTTGACTTTTGAAATTACTGAACCGGATACGAGAGACTTCTTCAACGGTGTTTTAGGGGCTCTACATTCCTTTGGGGGCATGATTGGTCCTATCCTTTCAGGGTTTATTATATCAAGGCTCGAAAAGTTCACGGGGTATACAATCATTTTTGGTTTATCATTATTACTGTTTACCATTGCCGTTTTTCTGAGCTTTTCCTTGAATAGACGCCCTGCTCACGGAAAATACTTTTTTATGAGAGTATGGAAAGAAAGAAAAAATGATAAGAACTGGCGTATGATCACCCGTGCCCATTTTTTTCAGGGGCTTCGGGAAGGAACGTTCATGTTCATCATATCCATCACCATCTTTGTACAAACGGGAAGTGAACTGGCTATAGGGAGCTATGGACTATTGAATTCAGCGGTGTCCTTCATTGCTTATTTTTTTGTTTCGCGGTACATAAAACAACCCATGCGGAAGAAAGCAATCCTTATCGGAGGCATCTTTCTTTATATGGGAGTCTGGCTCATCGCTTTCGATGTGACATTCGGTAAGCTTCTCGTTTATGGGGCCATCGTTGCAGGAGCATATCCGCTGTTGCTTGTTCCATATATTTCTTTGACCTATGACATCATAGGAAGGGCTAAGGATGCAGCTAAAATGCGAATTGAATACGTGGTTGTCCGTGAACTGTTCGTTCATCTTGGAAGGATTGTTTCTGTAGTAGGTTTTATCTGGATGGTCATGAGCTTTGATTTAAAAGAGAGCTTGCCCTTCTATTTGTTAATCGTTGGTGCGGGACATTTGATCATTTATTGGTTTGTGAGGAAAATCGATATCTATGATCGAGAATGAAAAAAGGCCTTGGAGGGCCTTTTTTTATTGTAAGATGGTGGTAAAAAAACGCGAATGAACGGCTTGAGCGTGCTTTTGGGCTAGATTTTCTTTATGTGTCTAATATTTCTAGAACATGAAGGTAGAAAAAAACAAAATTGTTCTATAGAATAGTATAGGACTATCATGACTATGGATAAAGGAAGTGTGGCTTGGTGTGGTAAATACAAAGAAAAAGAAAAAGACGCATGTACCTTTCAGATTGAATGTTCTTTTCTTTTTAGTATTTGTTTTGTTTTCTGGTCTGATTTTGCGTTTGGGTGTCGTACAGATCGTATACGGCGATGATTACCGACGCGAGATTGAAAGAACAGAAGAAGTAACCGTGAATAATTCGGTGCCTCGTGGCAAAATGTATGACCGGAATTTGAAATTGATGGTCGACAATCAGCCGCTGGATGCAATTACATATACAAGAAAGCAAGGTACGAAACAAATAGAAATGGTTGAAACGGCCGAGAAGCTAGCTAAGTTGATTGATAAAGAAGCCGATAAGGTCACGGATCGTGATAAAAAGGATTTTTGGATCCTGCGTAATCCAGAGCTTGCGGAGAAAAAGATTACGGATAAAGAAAGAAAAAAGGTAGAAGAGGGAGAGCTTGAAGAAGCTGATTTGTACAAGCTACAGCTCGAACGTATTACAGAAGAAGAAATGAAGCTTTCCAAAAAGGAAATGGAAGTCCTGGCGATTTATAGGGAGTTCGCCAGTGGTTATGCACTGACTCCACAAATCGTGAAAAACAAGAAAGTAACCAAGGAAGAGTTTGCAAGGGTGAGTGAAAATCTCGATTCGCTTCCAGGTGTGGATATTTCAACCGATTGGGACAGGTTCTATACCTATAATAAAACGCTTAAGTCTGTGCTAGGAAAGGTTTCTTCTTCAGAAGAAGGATTGCCTAGCGAAAGCCTTGATTATTATTTAGCACGTGATTACAGCCGGAATGACCGTGTGGGTAAAAGTTATATTGAGTTGCAATATGAAGATGTCCTCCAAGGCCAAAAGGCAAAAGTGAAGAATGTAACCGATAAATCAGGAAACGTTGTGGATTCAGAAGTCATTACTGAAGGACAGCGTGGGAAAGACCTGGTGTTGACGGTTGATATGGATTTACAGTTGGCAACAGAGGAAATCATTGAAAAGCATTTAATCAGCAAGAAAAAGATGGGGAACACAAAATTCTTGGATAGAGCGTTTGTCGTGATGATGGATCCGAAAACGGGAGAAGTTTTAACGATGGCAGGTAAAAAATATGACAAGGATGAAAAGACGGGAAAAAGGTCCATTAATGATTTCGCATTAGGAAACATCACGACTTCTTATACGATGGGTTCTGCTGTGAAGGGTGCGACTGTTTTGACTGGTTATCAACAAGGAGCCATTCAGCCCGGAACATTCTTCTATGATACAAAGTTGAAGATCAAAGGTACAAAGGAAAAAGGATCTTATAGCAATTTCGGGAACATAAACGATTTAACGGCTTTAAAAGTCTCTTCCAACGTTTATATGTTCAGGACCGCCATTAATATTGCAGGTGCACATTATGTGCCGAATGAGCCTTTAAACATTAAATCCAGTGCATTTTCAACGATGCGAAATTCGTTTGCCCAGTTTGGTTTAGGGGTTCGTACGGGAATCGATCTCCCGATGGAAATGAATGGTTTCAAGGGTTCCGAAACAACTCCGGGTAAATTACTGGATTTTGCTATCGGTCAGTATGATACATACACTCCTATGCAACTTGCGCAGTATGTGTCCACGATTGCCAATGGCGGGAACCGTATGGAACCCCACATTGTTAAGGAAATACGTGATCCGGTTGATGAAAATGATGAATTGGGTCCCATTTCCGAAGAAGTTTCACCAACTGTCCTGAATCGTCTTGATATGAAGGATGAATGGATTACCCGTGTACAAAAGGGCTTTGAAAAGGTAACGATGGAAGTAGGCGGAACCGCTTATTCTTACTTTGGAAATAAGTCTTATACAGTAGCGGCCAAAACAGGTACGGCGGAAGCATTCTATGATGGTCCGAGTAGATTGGATTATAGCGAGCCTCAAGCCACGATGAATATCACGCTTGTGGGTTATGCTCCAGCCGAAAACCCGGAAGTTGCATTTGCTGTTGTCGTTCCTTGGGCATATCAGGGACATTCAGGTCATTCCATGAGTAAAGAAATTGGTGCGGAAATCATGGATACTTATTTCAAGCTGAAAAAAGAGCGGACCGAGAAAAAAGATACGAATGCATCAACCGATTTGAAAGTTGAGAACGGTAAAGAGATTCAAAAAGAGCAAGCTGAAATAAGAGATAGTCAAGACGAATAAAGAAAAGATACACGCTTTTGGGATCAACCCAAAGCGTGTTTTTTATGTTCAAATGGGGATGTTCAGGGTGCAACCACTTTTCTCTTAGCATCTTTACACTAGGTGAACAATCATTTACTGAATATTTACAATTCCTTTATACGAGGTTTACAGAGTAATCGTATGATTTGTATGTAGGACAAATTAATCATAAAAAAATATTAGGGGGACTTACGCATGAGATATTTCAAGGGGATGGCGATGACTGTAGTAATGGGTGGAGTGATAGCCATTGCGGCTGGTTGTGGTGCGGATGATTCGACTAAAACAAGCGGTGCAAAAGGGGAAGGCTCTAGCTCATCTTCATTGGCAGGGGAAGTCATCATGGATGGTTCTTCTACTGTATTTCCCATAGTAGAGGCAGTTGCGGAAGAATATATGGCTGAACAACCGGATGTGAAAGTTTCTGTAGGATCTTCAGGAACGGGCGGGGGATTTAAAAAATTCATTGCCGGTGAAACGGATTTAACGAATGCGTCCCGACCTGTCAAAGAGGAAGAAAGTAAATTGATCGATGAAAAAGGTATTGAATATACAGAATTGAAATTAGCGTTTGATGGCATCTCGATAGTGGTCAACAAAGATAATGATTTTATTGAACACATGACAGTCGAGGAACTAAAAGAACTATGGGTTGATAATGGAACCGTGAAGAAATGGTCTGATATACGTCCGGAATGGCCAAAGGAAGAGATTAAGTTTTATTCCCCGGGTACAGACTCAGGCACATACGATTATTTCAATGAAGTCATACTCGAGGAAAAACCGATGGTGGAGAACGCGACACTTTCCGAAGATGATAATGTCTTGGTTCAAGGAGTAGAGGGGGATAAGAATGCCATAGGGTTCTTTGGATTCGCGTACTATGCAGAGAATAAGGAGAAATTAAAGGTCATCTCGATCGATAATGGAAATGGGGCCGTTGAGCCAACCCATGAAACGATTAAAAGTGGGGACTATGCTCCTTTGTCCCGTCCCTTATTTACCTATGTAGCAAACAAATCAGTAGCAGAGAAGGAACAAGTAGCGGATTATACGGAATTCATGATTGAAAATGCGGGAGAACTATCTGAAGAAGTAGGGTACATCAGCCTTCCGGAAGAGGAGTATAAAAAGGATCTTGATAAATTGAAAGAACTAAAGGAATAGACGGTTTAATCATGTCACTCCTTTCCGTCTCCTCATCTGAATTCAGAGCGGGGAACGGATGGTCATTCAAATATTGCGTGTTTGAAATGGAGGATGCATTTTGGAACTGAAACAAGCAGAAGCCTATTCTGTACAGCGAATGATCCTGGAGAGAAAAAATAAAAAAAGGTTCAATCTGGAAAAGCTGATTCCGGTCATGCTGTTCCTAACAGCGGCCATATCGGTCTTCACGACCATTGGAATTGTCTTTACCCTTATTTTTGAGACGTTTATATTTTTTGAGAAGGTATCGATCGTTGAATTTTTTACAAATGGTAAGTGGTTACCTTTTGCCGCCACTCCTTCTTATGGAATTATGCCACTTGTTGTAGGTACACTGAAGATAGCGGTAATAGCCTCGCTAGTTGCGGTCCCCGTAGGACTTGCCACTGCCATTTTCTTGAGTGAATATGCATCGGAGAAAACGCGGAGAGTGATAAAGCCGATTCTAGAAGTGTTAGCGGGGATTCCCACTATCGTTTACGGATTCTTTGCCTTGACCTTCGTTACACCGGTTTTGCGTGATCTCTTCCCCTTCCTGGAAATGTTCAATGCGCTAAGCCCTGGGATCGTCGTAGGAATCATGATCATGCCGATGATAGCCTCTTTATCGGAAGATGCACTTATCTCGGTACCGAAATCGATCCGTGAGGGTGCATATGCTCTAGGTGCCACAAAGCTTGAAACGACGATAAAGGTGGTCCTGCCAGCTGCTGTATCCGGCATTGTGGCTTCCATCGTCCTGGCTATCTCGAGAGCAATAGGAGAGACGATGATCGTGAGTGTGGCAGGTGGTTCGACTCCTAGCGTGAGCATGGACGTCACCTCATCGATTCAAACGATGACAGCCTATATCGTGCAGGTCAGTAGTGGGGATGCTGGGTATGGAACAACGATATACTACAGCATCTATGCGGTCGGAATGACACTGTTCGCTTTTACGCTAATCATGAATCTGCTGGCGCAGTTCATCTCCCGCAGGTACAGGGAGGAATATTGACATGAAACTGATAAATAAAGGTCTTGTAGCAAAGAAAATGCCTGTCCGACTGGCGATTAACTCAATCTGTAAAGGGTTATTCTTCTTGGCAACCTTATTTGGGCTCCTGATCTTAGCCATCTTATTCTATCGGATATTTACTCAAGGGATTGGTCCCTTGAATGGGGATTTCCTCCAGAACTTCGCTTCCCGAAAACCTGAAGAAGCTGGGGTAAAGGCTGCTCTCATTGGTTCATTATGGCTGATGGCCGTCGTTGCACCGGTTGCTCTTATGTTGGGGGTTGGGACGGCCATCTATTTGGAGGAATATGCGAAAAGGAATTGGATCACCACATTCATCAAAGTTAATATATCTAACCTGGCGGGAGTTCCCTCCATTGTATTCGGATTGCTTGGTTTGACGGTTTTCGTCAGGGCTTTGGCCTTGGATCGCTCCATTTTGGCAGCAGGACTAACGATGAGCCTACTCGTCCTGCCAGTCATCATTGTAGCGGCACAGGAAGCCATTAGGGCTGTACCTCGTGAATTACGAGATGCTTCTTATGGAATGGGTGCCACCAAATGGCAGACCATCTGGAAAGTGGTCCTGCCAGCAGCGATACCAGGGATTTTAACAGGTGGGATCCTTGCTTTATCCCGGGCAATCGGAGAAACCGCTCCATTGGTGGTGGTCGGCATTCCATTATTCATTGCCTTTTTACCGCAATCAGTCATGGATACGTTTACGGTGCTCCCTATGCAAATCTATAACTGGACATCGCGTCCTCAGGAAGAATTTCAACAGGTGGCTGCAGCAGGAATCATCGTGTTGCTCATTCTGCTCATTTTCATGAATTCAATTGCTGTGGTAATCCGAAATAAATTTCAGAAAAGATACTGATGGGGGGAGAAGATAATATGAACATGACCTTAGCGAATCAAGAGGTTCCACTAATTAAAAATGAAAAAAAGCCTGTTTCTTCAAGGGCTCCCGTATATAAAACAGCAGGGCTCAATCTATGGTATGGGGAAAACCATGCATTGAAAAATATTGATCTTGATATGCATGAGAATGAGGTGACCGCAATCATCGGTCCGTCAGGATGTGGGAAATCCACCTTTATCAAAACGTTGAACCGGATGATCGAACTTGTTCCAGGCGTAAGGACGACAGGACAGATTAAATACCGGAACCGTAATATCCTGGATCAATCTTATAAAGTGGAGGATTTGAGAACGCAGGTGGGTATGGTTTTTCAAAAACCGAACCCTTTCCCTAAATCAATCTATGAGAATGTGATATATGGACCGAAACTTCATGGTATCAAGAATAAAAAGATTTTGGACGAAATAGTGGAAAAAAGTTTAAGAGGTGCTGCCATCTGGGATGAAGTAAAAGACCGTCTTCAAGAAAATGCATATGGACTCTCAGGTGGGCAACAACAGCGACTTTGTATCGCTCGGTGTCTCGCCATTGAACCTGATGTCATTTTAATGGATGAACCGACATCAGCGCTCGATCCGATTTCCACATTAAAAATTGAAGAATTGATCCAAGAGCTAAAAAAAGATTTTAGTATTATAATCGTTACCCATAATATGCAGCAAGCGGCCCGAATCTCTGATAAAACGGCTTTCTTTCTAAATGGAGAAGTCATCGAGTATGACGACACCGATACCATCTTCTCGAACCCGCATGATAAGAGGACCGAAGATTATATTACAGGTAGGTTTGGATGAGAGAAAAGGGGGCAGATGCATGATTGTACGCGAAAATTTCGAACTTCAGTTAAAAGAATTACAAGGGAAAATCGTTGAGTTGGCTGAATTGGCATCAGGCGCAATCACTAAATCATTTATGGCACTCGAGAACAGGGATTTTGAAGAAGCGCTTGGAGTCATCGAGGATGATACGAAAGCAGATTTATTGGAAGAGGAAATTAACGACTTCGCCATTCTCCTAATTGCTAAACAACAACCGGTTGCCATCGATTTACGGAGGATTATTGCTGCCATCAAAATTGCATCCGATATGGAGAGAATGGCAGACTTTGGCGTTAATATAGCCAAATCGGCCATACGAATCGGTGATCAGCCTTTCATTCTTCCGATAACTTCATTGAAAGAGATGTATGATATCACACTGAAGATGATTGAACTTTCCATTGATGCCTTTGAGAGGGAAGATATTACTTTAGCGCGAGAAATCATTGAAATGGACGATGAGGTCGATCGTTTCTATGGGGATATGATCCGAAGTCTCCTAAGATTGTCGGATGAAAAAAACCTACAACAGGTGACTCAACTTTCCTTCATTGCCCGCTATCTAGAACGAACGGCTGATCATACAACGAATATTGCCGAAAATATATACTTCCTTGTGAGGGGGCGTTATATCAGCCGCAGGGATTGAATATAGGCAGTTTTAAAAGAGAGACTTTGCCTGGCCGGCAGCCATTCAAAGTCTCTCTTTTATCATTATTGTGTCAGTGTCTTGGCCAATTGTCGATAGGTCATGTTATCCGTGACGACAAATTCGCCAATCTGAATGTTCTTGGAGAAGCCCTGATCTTCAACGTAAGACTCAAAACGTGCAGCGTCATCGATGATTTTTTCCTTTTCCAGTTTCGTTGCTATTTCTAGTGTAGTCATATTGGCTTTCACTTCTAAGGTATAGGAAACAACAGGATTATTTTTTTTGGGAACCTCTTTCTCTTGTTTCTTCTCCTCCTTGTCGATCCTTTTTTCTTCTTTTTCGGAATTTAGCCTTTCGTCTTTCTGCAAGGATACGAGATAGCCTTTTTCATTCAGCAATTTCTTAGCTTCTTCCACAGTCGGTCCAGTTTCTTCGTTGGGCTCCGTCATATAATAAAAACCAGCAAAGATTGTTGTGGAAACAATGAGGCCTGCTGAAAAGGCCTGAAGAGTCACTTTATTCATCTTCTTTTCCCCGCAATCCATATTCTTCAATGACTGAAAGGGTTTGTTCTTTCGTCAAAGAGGATTGTTTGGCGATCTGGTCCAGTGAAAGTCCTTGGTTGTATAAAGAAAGAACCTGGCTCTTTAAGATTTTATGAATGGACTCCCTGTCATTTGAAGGAGTGGTTGCTTTGAGACGGTTTGCCTCAGAGTGGTCTGGCCCGTCCTGGATCACAAATTCCTCTTCAAGAATCTTCACCTTTTTCTTCAATTGGTAGATATCCTGCATATAGGTTATAGTCATTTGTTCTAGATTTTCTTCTAATTTAGCAACCTTGTCTTGTTTGAAAAAAGAAATAATAAGAAGGATGATTGCCAATGAGAATAATAGAATAATTAAGATTTGCATGTTTTCACCTCAGGGAGAAAATTTTCGACATTTACATCTATTTTACACATATTTATTAAAAATTTGGTGATTTTCCTTTTATTATATTTTTAAAATAGCATTTCTTTTCCTAATCTGACGGATTTTCATTCGCTATTTGTCGAAAATGCACTCGTTTTTATAAAAAAAAATAAATATGGATAATAATTTTGATGTAAATCCCTTTATTTCTAAAGTAAATAAATTTCGACAAAATGTGTTTATTGTTCATTGGCGAATTCAATGCTAACATAAATGTAATAAAATAAACTGAAAAATCAAATAGTTTTATTTCTTAAACAAGGTAAAGCCTTTCTTAAAATTAGTGTGTAGGATTATGAGAGATTGAGTGTCACTGTCAGCGCCTATCGTTAAGAGTGATATAAATTCGAAAAGAGAAAGGGATGATTTTTATGAGTTCATTATCCGCATATATGCCACAGGATAACCGGGAAGTATTTCGAAAGGGGTTAAAGGCGGGGCTATGGATGGACGAGAGTTTTGATTGGTATCCTGAAGAGGATATGATGAGTCATCCCGGCGGGGAAATAAGGTCGCTTTTACAAACGTTTACCCAAGGAAAAATAACATTTTCAAAGTTCACGATAAGAAATACGTCCTTTGAGCCTAAATATCCAAAGATGTTCTTTCATTATGAAAACGCTTTCGAAAAGCAAGCGGTCGCTTTTTACAGTCCGGGTGAGCGGGCAATCCTACATGTTGCGACGCAGTCGATTGCCCTATTAGGAGGAGTTGTAAAGGGGAAAGGTATTTCACAATACTGTATTCAGGGGAAAGGGAGTCTCTATCAAGAAGGATGTTTTAAATCGTTGAAAGAAGGGATCCTTGCTTACTCACCACTTGCCAAAGGGGAGGTCACCAGTATGTTCACCCTGGAAACGGAAATCCTGCCAAAGGAATGTGTGGAAGTAGTGGCATGGGCCATACATGCTGAAACAAAAGAAGAAGCAAAACTCTTGAATCACAATCTTCTTCAAACCATGAAAAACGGCGAGAACTAGGAAAAAAAAAGTTAAATTAATTTTTCCCGAAAAACATACTAGCATTTCACAATAAATAATGCTATTATAGAAAAGTCCTATGTGAAAAAGTCAATATGTTTGGAGGGAAATACACATGCGCGTAAATATTACATTAGCTTGCACTGAATGTGGAGACCGTAACTATATTTCTAAAAAAAATAAACGTAACAATCCAGACCGTCTTGAGCTTAAAAAATACTGCTCAAGAGAAAAACGCAGCACAACTCACCGCGAAACAAAGTAAGCAACAGGATTTTCCTGTTGTTTTTTTTTTTGCTTTTTTCCCTTTTAGCCATTAATCCTAAAATTCGACAACTTTCTATTTCGGCTTTCGTAAATGAGTTCATTTTATGAGATACTGATAGTAGTAGACTTAAAGGAGTATAAAATGATGAGAGAGAATAAAAAGATAATCAGGCAACGCATTCGAACTCATTTAATGGAAATGAGCAATGAAGAGCATGAGGAGCTATCAAATAAGATTGCCGAAAATCTATTTTCACTTGACGAGTGGAAACAGGCCAAAACCATCGGCATTACCATTTCCATCTACCCTGAAATTTCAACGGTCAGGATCATTGAACAAGCATGGAGAGAAGGCAAGTCGATTGCCGTACCGAAGTGCTACCCAGAAGAGAAGGCAATGGATTTTAAGAAAATCACTTCTTTCAATCAGTTAGAGTCCGTTTATTATGGTCTTCTTGAACCAATGGAGGATACGAAAAAAGCATCCGTCCGTGAATTGGATCTTTTGGTTGTCCCGGGTTTGGCATTTTCAAATGAAGGATATCGTCTAGGATTTGGCGGAGGTTATTATGATCGTTTCCTTTCTCATTACAGTGGAAAGACGTTAGCGCTTGCCTACGATGTTCAAATACTGGATGACTTGCCAATAGAGGTGCATGATATCGCCGTTGGTAAACTGATTACTCCCACGAAAGTTTTACGTACATATGCTCATTAGAGCAAGAAGAGGTTCCATTATTATTTTTCACTCATAAAAATCCTTTCCTGTATCACACTAATGGTAGGAGGGATTTTTATGTTACGAGTAATTGTACAAATATTTTTGATTGGTTTAGTGATTTATGCAGGTTTCAAAAATCGGTATCGTTTGATGAATATAGCCCTATCGAATGGCATGATAAGAAAATATCTAGTGACCAAGTCCTTAAACATGCCGATATTGAGGGATAAAATGATGCAAAGTATGTTTTCACAAACCAAATGATGAGTGAGTAGAAGGAACCTAATGAGAGGGTTCCTTTTTTTATTGGAGGTACACTTCTTTTTTTTACTTTTTTGATCATTTCGTCTATAGTTTGAATTAGATAATATAAGGATTTCATCAGGAAATGATTTGGAAAGTGGGGAATGTTTTGGGGTATAAAGAGGAGTATTTATTTTGGGAGATTGTCCGGCTATTGTCAGTTCAATATGATTACCGCATGATCACTGTCACGGAAAATCATGAGGAAATATGGCTAGAAAGCGAAAAAAACACGGATTTCCCCGTGATAAGATTGATTCGTCATGATCTTGATTGGGCAAATTGGCTTAAAAGGGATATAGACCGGACCTTGAAAAACGGCGAACAAGTCAGGAAAAAGTTATATAAAAAACCAATGAGCATTTTAAGTATCTATGTGAGTAAATTTGCTCCTGTTGATGATTTTGAATTTAGCGCACAACCAGCTATGCTTCAAAAAACGAAAGTGAACACCTTTATATTTGCAAGCGAGTCTTTTCAGACTTCCAAACAAAATTTGGAGGCTACCCTGAAAACACCACTTTCGATTTCTGTACCGGAGGATGAAGAAATTGATGAAGGGCAAGTGCTCGAGTTAAAGAAGGTAGCCATCTCAGCTTCCGTCAAAAAGGCTAAGGCTGAACAAAAAGTATTCCAGCAGGCTAAACCATTCTTTACCTATATATTGATAGCGATACAGGTTGCTGTATTCATCTTGATGGGGTTTAGTGGAGGGAGCACCGATTCCAGGACTTTAATCGAGTTTGGAGCTAAATACTCACCTTACATCCTTCAAGGGGAGTGGTGGAGGTTCTTTACTCCGATGGTTGTCCACATTGGTTTTATCCACTTACTCATGAATACATTTTCGTTGTACTTGATAGGGGCGGAAGTTGAAAGGATATATGGGAATGCTAGGTTTCTATTCATCTATATCTTTGCAGGTTTTGCAGGAACTCTAGGTAGCTTCATTATGACTCCAAACCTTTCAGCAGGAGCCAGCGGAGCTATTTTTGGTTGTTTTGGGGCCCTGTTGTATTTTGGAATGGTGTATCCAAAGTTATTTATGCGTACGATGGGTTCTACCGTCATTCTTCTTATCGTCATTAACCTGGTATATGGTTTTACCGTATCGGGAATCGATAATGCAGGACATATCGGTGGTTTGATCGGTGGTTTCCTAGCGGCCGGGGTGGTCCACCTACCGAAGACGCAAAAGGTGTTACGTCAGATGGCTTTTTTAGTTGGAACTGCCGTACTGACTTACTTTTTGCTGCAATTTGGCTATACTCATCAGAAAAATGATGATGAAACAATGGCCATGTTGGCACAGGATTACATTGAAGATGGTGAGGAAGCGAAAGCGGAGGAAATGTTGGCGGACTATGTGGAGGATAATTCTGATGCACCGATATCTCATTTCATCCTTGGAAACCTATCCTTTGATAATGAGGAATTCGAAGACGCTCGCCACTACTTTGAAAAAGCGATTGAACAAAACCCTAAGTTACATGAAGCACATTATAATCTCGCTTTGGCGTATGCCAAGCTCAACCTGATGGATGAAGCTAAAGAGCAGGCTCAAAAGGCCGTTGAGCTTGCTCCAAAGGAAAAATCATATAAGGAATTGCTAGAAGAATTGGAATAGGAAGTCTATAATTTTTGCCTTAGCAAATATGGGGTGCCGTCTTTACCGGAAAATAAGACGAGGACTTCCCTTTTATCTTTGGCTACTAACAATAGGGGGATGGTGCTGCCTTGTGGACTCAAGGTGGTCCCGTCCTCTTTTTTTATGCTTATTACATAATTTTTATAAAGGCCTTCCCAAAGTTTACCGACAATTTCTTCCCGCTGGAATGAAGGAAAACTTGAAAGCCACTGATTTTTTCTGGCCGGTAAATCGGTTAGAGAAATCACTTTATATTGATTTGGGTCAATATCAAAGTGTTCTTCGGCTTTTTGTAAACTATTTTGGGTAATATTCTTGGTTACACTGTCCAGGACATGTTTCCACTCCTTCTGTTCCTCGGAAAGGGGATTATGGAAAGATTGAAAATCAGGTGTAGATATGGCATATAGTTTTTCTTTACTTAATTGTTGTGCGCTTGTGAAAATGGTATCAGAAGGGTGTAACTCGGCATAATGAAAGGTTATCGCATCATAACGCCCACTTTCTTTTTCCTTGAATTTGTCTGACTGTGAGAGCTCTTGTCGATTTTGTTTCCAGTTTTTTAACGTGCCTTCTAGTTTCCCATTCTTGTAAAGGAGTGAAACGTCCTGACGCAAATAGGCTGTCTGATCCAATGAGGAGTGAACTTTCCATGTAAGGGAATAGGCGTCCTTTCCTGTTTCTTTCGCTACCAAATGAGTAGAAGCATGTTCAAATTGGAGGGAAGAGTCAATTGGGAAATAAATGATCGTTTCCTCTACCTGGTGTGTGTCCGAAAAATATAGGATAATAAAGATGGCAGCTACCATTAAAAAAACGGTATACTTCAATTGTAGTTTCATTTGTCGCCTCCGTTTTTGGCTGTATGCTATAAACAAGTTCATTTAAAAGAAAAATGAATAAACGGAATGCTAGATGGAAATACCCACTGTTTCATCATATGAATGGTGCGGGACAAGAAGTACTGAAAAATAACATTAGAGGATTCACATGGCAAATTGATTATGCTGTATGGAGAAAATAGTAAAGAGGTTTAATATGAAAACATACTATGATTTACAACAATACTTGAAAAAGTTTGGGACATTCATTTATTTCGGTGATCGTGTGGCTGAGTTGGAAATGATGGAATCTGAAATCAGGGAAATCCATCAAATGCAAATGATGGACACGAAGGATTACCAGATGGCGATACTCTTGATTAGGCAGCAATTGGCTATTGAAAGAGAAAAAAATGATAAAAAAAGGTGATACGATGGAAAAGGTGCTGTTAGGGGTTGACTTGGGCGGAACCACAACCAAGCTTGCCTTAATCAATGTTTACGGAGAGATTATTCATAAGTGGGAAATTGCGACTGACATTTCCGAAAATGGAAAGAACATCACCATGAATATTGCAAAGGCGATTGATGCAAAGCTGGAGGAACTCAATGAACCGAAAAGTAAAATGCTAGGTATCGGAATGGGTGCCCCGGGCCCCGTCAACTTTACCAACGGATCCATTTATGAAGCGGTCAATCTCGGTTGGAAAGACTATCCATTGAAGGATTTATTGGAAGTGGAGACATCTCTTCCGGCCGTGATCGACAATGATGCTAATATGGCGGCATTGGGCGAGATGTGGAAAGGCGCTGGAGAAGGAGCTAAAGACCTTGTGTGTGTAACGCTTGGAACAGGGGTAGGCGGAGGGGTCATCCATAATGGCAAAATCGTACATGGTATAAGCGGAGCAGCTGGGGAAATTGGTCATATGACCGTCGTTACAGAAGGAGGGGCTCCCTGTAACTGTGGCAAGGTTGGCTGCTTGGAAACGGTTGCTTCGGCAACTGGAATTGTCCGACTTGCATCAGAAGCATTGGGAATGGCGGGCGAACCCTCTCTGCTACAAGAAAGAATACAAGAGGGAAATCCGCTATCCTCCAAATTGCTTTTTCAATGCGCACTAGCAGGAGATTCTTTGTCTAAATCTGTGGTGGACCGTGTGGGCAATTATTTAGGACTGGCATTATCTCATGTTGGCAATGTCATGAATCCTGAAAAAATCGTTATCGGCGGAGGGGTTTCTAATGCTGGAGATATACTCCTGGAACCAGTCCGTAAGGCATTTGAACTTTATTCTTTTAAACGAGTTCGCAAATCGACAAAAATCCATCTAGCAACCCTTGGAAATGATGCCGGGGTCATAGGGGCTGCCTGGCTTATTAAAAATCGGTTAAATCCATCATGATCTTACTTGTAATGATTCAACCGATTATATAGGCATGGGTGGATGATGAATAGATGGAATATTGCAAAAGAAGTGACGGGAACTGAATGTAGGTATTGTTTGGCTCGGTCAATGTCCATGGAAAAGAAAGGGTCCTTTAAAAGAGGAGGTTCTTACATGTTTCCCTTTTTCATTTCATAAATATTAAGGAATGAAAGGGGACGATAGTGGATGATAATCATAAGTAGGAATGGTGACAGTTTGGACTATTACAGTAAACTGTTTCAAATCCCACAGGTGTTGGTGGAGGAGGCTAACAGAGATATCCAAGGCATTCTGCAGGAAGGACTTTATGTGAACATACCGGGGTTTATTCTTCAGAAGGAGTCAAGGAACGATTTTGATCTGGTGACAATCTCCAAACACTATCATTTGCCGCTGGATGCATTGATCCTGGTTAATCAGTCAAACCAAGGACCTTTTTCAGTACCCGTTCGAATCATGGGCCCTCTACTTAATCCGGTCAAGTTCTATGATTATCAGTCACTTCTGGATGATTTGGAGGCTTTAACCGTACATTATCCATTTATCAAGGTGGAGTCGATTGGAAAGAGTGTGTTAGGCAAAGAGCTGTTGGAAGTAAGAATCGGCCAAGGTGAAAAAGTCATCCATTTTAATGGTTCATTTCATGCAAATGAATGGATCACCTCGGCCATTTTAATGAAATGGCTTAATGATTTGCTTCTCGCCCTAAGCAACGATGATTGCATATGCGGCATAGCGTGTTTGCCTTTTTTTCAGGAAGTGACCATTTCGGTCGTTCCTATGGTCAACCCTGATGGCGTAGACCTTGTACTTAAGGGGGAGGAAGCGGCGGAGGGGTGCGTAGATGTGCTCGAAATGAATAATGGCAACCCTGCTTTTTATGCCTGGAAGGCCAATATACGCGGGGTTGATTTGAATAATCAATACCCTGCCAAGTGGGAGATAGAAAAACAAAGAAAAGTACCACAGGCACCTGCACCGAGGGATTTTCCCGGTGAGGTGTGTTTGTCGGAGCCGGAAGCAATTGCCATGAAAGAATTGGCAGAGAAGCGGAACTTTTGCAGAGTCTTGGCACTCCATACGCAAGGTAAAGAGTTTTACTGGGGGTATGAAGGATGGGAGCCTAAGCAAAGTGAGGAAATCGCTAAAGAGTTTGAAGCGAGAAGCGGGTACCGTGCCGTTCAATATGTTGATAGTCATGCAGGCTATAAAGATTGGTTCATTCAAGAATTCAGGAAAGAGGCCTATACAATAGAGTTGGGCAAGGGGATCAACCCACTTCCTTTATCCCAGTTTCCTTCTATATATGGAGAATCTGTGCATATTTTAATGGCGGCATTATATATGTGACCATGATTTTTGTCGGAATATACTTCCAAATAAATATAAGGTGATTAATCGCCACATTTCTTCTTTTTTACTTTATAATGAAGAACATAAGAGGTTCATTTGTAATCTCTTACTCTTTCTAATGTCTTGCTCACACATATGCCAGGCGTTTAGTTTCAAAGGAAGGTGTGTGGAGATTAAAGTGTTTAATGCAGCCCTCACTCAATTGCTGCCTATCTGTAAGATGGTAAGTATCGTTTTGTTGTGTATCTCCACTACCCTTCTTCTCTCGGCTTGTGAGCCTTCCAATGACCTTAGTAAACCCGTAGCTGATACGGAAAAAGAAAAATCCCAACACAATCAGGAATCTTCATTGAGCACATTAGAAATCCCGGCTTCAGAAAAGGGAAAAATCGAAGCTATTTATGGTTGGCTCGATTCCAACACCATTTTGTTTTCCGAAAAGAAAGATGGTATGGATTCACCACAGCTGATGGAATGGAATTTGAAAACGAATACTTCAGCTGTTTTTTATCAGCCTTCTTCGGATTTTAGTGAAGTGTCAATCAGTCCAACAGGGGCACATGTGTTGATTTCTTCCTTCACATCAGCAGGTAAAACGGCGATTACAATCTTGGACCGAACGGGTAACCCACAATATTCTCTCGTGTTACCTGCCTACGAATTATCTTTTGAGTGGAATTCGTTCCAAGAGGATATGTTGTTTCTAACCAGTTTTTATGAAGATTGGACATACAGCAGTTATGTGATAAACCCAGAAGAGCAAACGATTCATTCCCTTGATTTTCCACAGCCTTTCGCTCAATGGGATAGTGGAAATGGGTTGATGTTTCTTGATTGGGATAGGGAAGAACCCGCTTTGACGGCTCCTTTAGAAAGAAAAGCGTTGAATGATGGGACAGTGGAAAACTTAATGCTGGATGTCATTCATTTTAAAAAAGTGAAACACGCGCTTATGACTATTCAAGTGGAGACAGAAAAACAAGATCGAGGTACATACGCATTTTATGATGAGACAAACAAACCGATCCATTCTTTTTCCGTACCACTATTGAAAAGCTTTTCAGATTGGGTTATACCAGCCTACGACATGATTGAAAAGAATAAGGAACTTTTAACGTTCGTTCCTGTAGAATCAAAAGACGCTGACCAATATGAAAGTAAGTTTACTTTAACTAAATTGAATTGGGAAACGGGTACACAAGAAGAATTGATGAAGGACATGGAAAATGAACCATTGAGCTGTTCGCTTGATGGCAGTCTATGCTTATATGGGAATCAATTTGAAAAAATCATTGATATGAAAACCCATCAAATAAAAAAATTATTCTAAGAAATATAATGACTAAATCAAAAGCTCGCCACATGGCGAGCTTTTTCTTTTAATGTGCAACTGGAAAACCGCTGTTGATGATAGTCATGACAGTAAACCAGCCAAATACGGCGGCACTGCCTGCTGCGAAAATGAATCCCAAGAAGTTTCTTTTTTTAATTGTGGTGACTACCGCTGCTAAACCAAGTATCGCCACAAGTCCGAAAATGACCATTAATACCATATCAAAACCCCCTTTTCCCTAATTGAAAACCCAATCCCTAATAATATACCCAGAGATTTAAGCAACTACCAAAAATATGTAGAAAAGATTGCATTTGTTAATATTTTAATATTTTTTCAATTATTTGTCGAGGGCTAAAAGATGACACTTCCATGTCAGGGGTAAACTGTATCAACAAAAGAGCCAATTTGGTGTAAGATAAGGGTAATGAAAATACATGGGAGTTGTTGAAGATGAAATGGACTCAAATACCTCTAGGACCGTTGCAAACGAATTGTTATATCGTTTCCGACGGACAGAAGTGCTTAATTATTGACCCGGGCGAGGAGCCGCAGAAAATAATTCAGTACATACAAACCAAAAAGTTTAAACCGCTAGCCATTTTATTAACCCACGCACATTTTGATCATATCGGTGCACTGGATGCCATCCGCGATCATTATGAAATTCCTGCGTATATCCATGAAAGGGAGGCCAAATGGCTGCTTGACCCTGCCCTGAATGGTTCACAGAACTGGTTCCCCGATAATCCGATGCGCATGAAGCCGGCAGACCATATCCTTGCCAACGAACAGGAGCTTACTATTGGCGGATTCACTTTTGAAGTGCTTGAAACACCGGGGCACTCGCCGGGCAGCGTCTCCTATTATGCAAAGGAAGAGCGGCTTCTCTTTTCCGGGGACGTCTTGTTTCAGGGAAGTGTAGGAAGAACGGACTTGATAGGTGGCAGTGAATCAGTGCTTTTAAAAAGTATTGATACGAAATTATTGCCCCTTTCTGATGATACAATTGTCTTTCCAGGGCACGGTCCCATTACGACCATTTTAGATGAAAAGAATACGAATCCCTTTCTGAAATAAGAGATGCTACAGGTGCCGGATCAGGTACCTGTTTTTCTTTGAATTATAATTGATTGAATATTTTGACTCGTGTAATTATACTGAAGGTACTCGAAAAAAGGAGGTGGGAATTTGGAAAAGTTCCTGTATGAACTGATAGGAAATAGTCCACATAAAAAAATATCCTATCAGGACTATATGGAAGCTGTTCTTTATTCACCTACTTTAGGCTATTATATGCGTGAAAAAGAGAAGATTGGTATGAACGGTGACTTTTATACATCTGGTAATGTTGGCGATGCATTTGGTAGGACTCTTGCTAGGTGGTTTGTCTTCTTAATGAAGGAAAGGGGGTTGCCGCCTTGTGTCGTTGAAATGGGGGCTGGAAATGGAAAGCTGGCCCATGACATTCTTAAGTATATAAGAGAAGAAGAACCAATGATGTGGGAAGATTTTACATATATCCTAGTGGATAGCAGTCCTTATCATAGGAAACTGCAACAAATGCGGATACCTCCATGCGAACAGGTCGTTTTTGCCACTGATCTCGAAGACTTCCCAATAGTGAAGGGAATCTTGTTTTCTAATGAACTTTTTGATGCATTGCCGGTCCATGTTATCGAAAAGAAAAATGGAGAGCTTGTAGAAATATTCATCACGGTGAAAGAAGATAAATTAGTGGAAATAAAGGAATCCCTTGAAAATCAGGAAATCCACTCCTACCTGGAGGAGCATAATATTGCATTGAAAGAAAATCAGCGTTATGAGGTCCCTTTAAAGATGGTAGAGGAATTTGAGAGAATCGTTAATCGCCTCCATGCGGGTATCCTCCTTACCTTTGATTATGGCTATACGGAACTGGAATGGGGCGAACCAGCTCATCAGCAAGGTAGCTTAAGAGGTTTTTATCAACATAACATGGTCAATGACATACTCCAACGACCAGGGGAAGCGGATCTGACTACGCATATCCATTTTGATACCCTAATCAAACATGGGACTAACCGGGGTCTATCCTTGAGAGATTTCCTGGTGCAACGGGACTTTTTACTGAAAGGGGGAATTCTTGAAGGGCTGAGGGATCACGAAGGAACAAACCCATTCTCCGAACATGCTAAGCGTAACCGTGCGATACGAAGCTTAATCATGCCTGGAGGCCAAAGTGAATACTTTAGGGTTTTAGTACAAACAAAGAATATAGACGAAAAGGTGAAATTGTTTCGTGAATGAGACATGATAAAACCCATGGACCAAGAGTCCATGGGTTATGTATTTTGCTCTTAATGTGCAGCGCCTGGGGTCATCATAAATACGCTCCAGTAGGAAAATCCTGCAAAGAAAACGGTAAGATAGGCACCGAAAACGTAAATATACATGCGTTCAGACAACTTCAGGTAACTCAATAGTACAAAAAATCCGGTTTGTGCGAAGAAAAGTAAAGATGTTTGGTACATATCGCCAAGATAAAAGAAAATTGCCATAACCCCTGTCCAAAATCCACAAACTCTAAACATGCGTTCCATCTGAATACCTCCCTGTGTCTAGTCGTGTTCATACTAAATAATTATAAATGAAATTGTAAGGTAATGTAAAGGATGCCTTTTGTTTCTAGGCGAGGATGGATGCCTTATAAGAACATGTTACGCAATTTTCCATCATATTATCCAATTCCACGATGTGGACATTGGTAAACAACGACTCAAACATTCCTTTTAAGAAGGAGTTGTGCATGGTGCAGATAGTGCTAGGGTCAATTTTGGCAACTTCTTTAAAGGGACAGTTATAAATTCTGAAGTGAATTTTATTTTCCGCCTCATCTGCCTGTATTTCAGGAGAGAACCCTGCAATTGATGCTGCATTTTTAAGCATGTTGACTTTTTCATCAAAGGTCAAGTCATCGATGGAGGTTGATTTAAGTTTGATTTGTTGGTGGATCAACTCTTCTCCAAATGTTTTTCCAGTTTCATAGAGCGCCTGTATGCCTGCTTCGCCGAGTGTCATCATAGTCTGGATGGCAATTTTTGAAAGTAACTGATAATCCCTGAAAGGAAAATGAAGTTGAATGACTTTATCCGATAAGTGGTAAATCCTGCTCGGACGGCCACCTTTTCCAGTTTTCCGTGCCTCTGATGTAAGCATATCAACATCTTCAAGTTTTGATAAATGAAGACGGGCAACATTTGGATGGATTTCAAAGGAGTCTGCAATTTGCTGGACGGAGACTCCTTGATGATTATTCACGATATATTGATAGATATAATATCGGGTTGGATCGGCTAATACGTTGGTAATTCTTAACGTTTGTTCCATTGTGCCCTCCTAAAATTCCAAGTTTAACTAATTATATTATAATACAGGCAAAAAAAATTGGAATGAAAGAAAGAACAAATTTCCCTTATTTAAGAAAAAGTTCACATTTCAATTGGATTTATAGTGCAAATATATATACAAACATTATACAAATATTGTACAATTCCATTATGGAAATCAAAAACAATAATTTGTGAACGGAGAGTGATGAAGGATGAATCGATTAACTTTCTATTCTTATCCAAGTTGTACTTCTTGCCGTAAAACAAAGAAGTGGTTGAAAGCCAACCATGTTAGCTTTGATGAGCGTCATTTATTCAAAGATACACCGAATGAAGAAGAATTGAAGAGAATCCTTGAATTAACAACCGAAGGAATGGATGAGGTATTGGCAACAAGAAGCGAAGCGTACAAAAAATTAAACGTGAACATTGATGAGATGATGCTTTCCGATGTACTCCATCTATTGACGAATGAGCCTAAATTATTGAGACGTCCGATTCTCATAGACGGTGAAAAGTTAGTGATTGGTCATAATGAAGATGCTTTACGAAATTTGGTTTCCCATAACTCAGAATTGAAAATGAGCATATAAGTCTATTCTCGAATTTTTTTTCGAGAATTTTTTTTATTTAGAAGGAATTTGTCTTATAACGTCGAAATTCTACTACAAGAAAATCTGGAGGTGATGAATGATTGATATCAACTGAAAAAACAGCAGAAAAAATCCTTACCAGTGCCATTAGGCTCTCGGCATCGGACATCCACGTTTTACCACGCAAGGAAGGCCCACTTATTCAATTTAGAATCGACAACAAGCTCGTACCACAAGAAACCCTATCCTTTTTTGAAACCGAGAGGCTTATTTCCCATCTTAAATTTCTTGCCGCAATGGATATTGGCGAGAAAAGAAGGCCCCAAAGCGGAGCCATTACCGTCAATCTCGCCAATAAAGTGGTTGGACTTCGCCTTTCCACCCTACCCACAGCTCACTCCGAGAGTTTGGTTATCCGTTTAATTCCTCAACAGAATATCCTACCTCTAGAACAGTTATCCTTATTTCCCAATACCGCTCAAAAACTGATAGCGCTTTTGAAACATTCCCATGGGATGATCATTTTCACGGGTCCTACTGGAAGTGGGAAAACGACAACATTATACTCCTTGCTTCATCATGCACAAGAAATGATCAACCGAAATGTCATCACGCTTGAGGATCCTATAGAAAATGAATCTGATAAAGTGTTACAGGTCCAAATTAATGAAAAGGCCGGCATTACGTATTCAGTCGGTTTAAAAGCGGTACTTAGACATGATCCCGATATTATCATGGTCGGGGAAATTAGGGATTCCGAAACGGCAAAGATTGCAGTACGGGCCGCATTGACCGGGCATCTAATCCTTACTACTATGCATACAAGGGATGCTCAAGGAGCCATTTCTAGGCTTCTAGAGTTCGGTGTAAGCTGGCTGGAGATTGAACAGAGTTTGATTGGTGTGACGGCGCAAAGACTGGTGGAATTGAAATGCCCGCATTGTGAGGGCGAGTGTGCACCCGATTGTTCCATGACCTACCGAAATAAAAGGGCCAGCGTATATGAGTTGCTGACTGGAAAAAGTCTAGCGGAAGTCTTGAAGGTGACGAAAGAGGAAAAAGGAAAGGGGAAAGCCACCTATCGTCAGCTGAAAGACGAAATTGGGAAAGCGGTAGCGATGGGCTATGTGAATCTCGATGAATTTGAACGGTTGGTTTACGAAGAAACCAAAAAGTAAATGGACGTTGAAAGAACAAGCTGTCTTTATAACGAAGCTGGGCGAATTATTAGCTCATGGTTATCCTTTAGCCGAGGCGATCCACTTCCTGGAATTTCAGGAATCCAGGAAAAAGGCCGGGGATTTCAATCAGGCCATTCAGGATTTAAGGAGTGGGCACCCTTTGCATCAAGTGTTGACGAATCTTACGTTTCATCCAGAGCTTGTAAGTTTTATATTTTATGGCGAACAATATGGCGACCTTGATCGAGCATTGAAGGAAGGTGGGGACTACTGGAAGAAACGGACGGAAGATACAGAAAAAGTGAAAAAACTCATGATCTATCCGATTTTCCTGTTCTTTTTTGTGAGCATTGTATTTTATGTACTGCAAAGTGTCCTTCTCCCCAAGTTTCAGACGATTTTTCAGACGATGAATGTTAAACAGAATATGATCCTGAATGTGTTGGCTGCATCCTCAGTCATCCTCCCGCTGATCCCCTTCATCCTACTTGGAATGCTCCTTATCTTCTATTTATTCAAACAATTCTGGTTCGACAAACTATGTCCATTAAGACAACGGCGATTATTGATGAAGATTCCGTTGGCAGGACCCTTCATCAAGTTGTATGAAACGTATTTTTTTGCAAGTCAGTTCAGCGGTCTCCTCGCTGGTGGACTTTCTATTAATGAGAGCATTAAATTATTCTCCGTAAACCAGCAGCAACCATTTTATCAAAAGCTTTGCTCCATCATTAAAGATGATTTAATGGAGGGCAGGTCGCTAGAAACCATCTTTCAAGAGCAACCCTACTTTGATAAGAACTTGTCGATTATCGCAGCGAATGGACAAAAGTATGGCAGGCTTGATTCTGAGTTACTCCATTACAGCCGTTTTTTATTGGAAAAGATTGAAGAGAGGATGAACACCATCATGAAAGTCATACAACCTCTTCTTTTTTCTATAATCGGGCTAGTGATTATTTCTATTTATATGGCTGTCTTATTGCCGATGTTTTCTCTACTAGATGGAATATAAGGTACAAGAAAAAATGGGAGGTGAATCTGCTCAGAAAATATTGAGTGCATTCTTGTTATTTTCGTAATTAGCAGATTAATATGAAGAAATATTTAAACGAAAAAGGCTTTACGTTAATTGAAATGCTTATTGTATTGCTCGTCATCTCGATTCTGCTGATTATCACCATACCGAACATCACGAAGCATCAATCGACCATCCATTCTAAGGGGTGTGAGGCTTTTGTGAAAATGGTTCAGGCCCAAGTCCAAGCTTATGAGATAGACAATTCCAAGTTGCCTTCCGGTATTAATGATTTGGAAACTCAAGGATACCTTAAACAGAAATCCTGTCCGAATGGGGACAGCATCAGCATTGACAATAAAGGAAAGGTTACAGTCGTTGAGTAGAAAATTCGGGGAGGATAGCCCTTCCTCCGGAGGATTCACCATGTCCGAGACCCTGATTGTCCTTGTGGTATTTATTCTATTAAGCACTCTAGGCCTTAACCTATATCCAAGTTTTTCAAAGGGAATGCAAAATAAGATGTTCCTTAATCAATTGAATGAAGATATTTTTTATGCACAACAGTATGCAATAAGTCACGAAAGCTTGATTTATTTCTATGTGGATAACGATATTTACACGATTTACTCTTATAAGGAAGAAGTGATACTAGAGAGAAAGATACCGCCGGACGTACAGTTCATGAATGGGACATTAGGGGCTTCTTTTTATTTCAATCAATATGGAAATGCTTCAAAAGCCGGTACGATGACCATTGATACTTCAAAGGGGAAATACAAGCTGGTGGTCAATATCGGTAAAGGGAGGTTCAGGATTGAGAAACAGTAAAGGATACGTCTACTTAGAAATGATAGCCTCTTTTTCCATTTGTGTATTCCTAGTGATTTCCATGCTTCCTATTCTTGAAGATTCGATGTCCAATCGTAAGAACGTAGTTTTAAGGGCGGATGCCCATCATTTGCTGTATGAAAGATTGTTGGCATATATGGATGGGGAAATACAGGCTATCCACGAAGAAATTACGTACCAGGAAAAATCGTATGAATTGACCTGGAATGTCCAAAAGGAGTTTCCGGATATGGTTGAAGGATGTGTCCGATATGAAAATGCAAAGGGGAAGTATGAATCGATTTGTGATGTTGCGAAAAAGTGAAGGGTTTACCATGATTGAAATGCTCTTTTCCTTAATGATCCTGCTGACCCTTTCCCTTTTTATCCTCCAGTTTTTCTCAATCATTCAATCCCAGATAGGAACAAAAAATAGAATACATCCTAAAGAGTGGGAGCTCTTTACGTTGCAAATGCAACAGGAAGTCAGAAGCTCCAAAAGCCAGGATGTTGTGGGGAATAAATTATATTTACTTTCAGGAGAGGATTTGTCTTTAATCGAGCAATATAATGACAAGCTTAGAAGACGGGTTAACGGGGAGGGCCATGAGGTCATACTCCAGAACATTTCGAATGTGAAGGTTGAAAAGGATGGCAACGTCATCGTACTTAATATAACGGATAAAGCAGGTCAGACCTTTATACGAAGGTTCCATCCCTTCATTAAAAGTGAGTTGGTGGCTGATGAATAATCAAAAAGGAGTCATATTCCCAATGGTTATGATTATAGCTAGTGTTTTTATCATGTTCACGATACTGATGATTGATCAATTCGTTATTGATAAAAAATTTTATAAAGAAGTAGAAGAGACCTTACTTTCCGATCACTTAGTGCATCTGGCCGTTAATGAAGTGACAGCCGAATGGGAGGATGAGGTACCCAAAAGCATTCAGGGGGAAATCGCCTATCCTAATGGTGATGTTCACTATAAGGTAACGAAGCAGGATGTGCGATATGCCTATATCGAATTTTCTTCTATCACCAAAAATAAGCGAACAGGCCGAATCATCATTCTATATGATAAAAAACTAGGTAGAGTGATAGAATGGATAGAAAAACTGAAGGACTAACATGTCGATTTATGGTGAACGAATATGGAATACGAATATGGGGCATACTTGGTCATGGGTGATAATGTATGTCTACGAACGCTTATATCAAATATATTACACAGCAAATCGTACAGTATTTCAATTTAACCAAGAGAGAAAGAAAAGAAAAGCGCCGTCATCGGAAAGAGGATAAGGAGCCTAGAGTTTCTCACTGGTTTGGGATTGTCCCTTTCGCCGTGTCCATGTTCATTAAAAAAGTCAAAAAAAGAAAGCAGATGTCTTGAATTCATAGACATCTGCTTTTCTTAATGATTGGCTAAAGAGACCATTATGCTAATGATTGGTCGGATAAATAGAATAGCCCGCCATTGATGATGGTAATTTGGATATTTGGCTCATATTGGGCTTGCAATGCCTGTTTCTCAGTAAAATAGCTTTCGCTTTTATCTTCCATATCCTTATAAAAATGTTCCAATAGATTCAAGTCTGTCTGCCACCGTTCCATCGCTTCTTCCGCCCAGGTATGATCATCATTCTCGAAGCTTTTACGAATATATGTATCCAGTCTGGATAGCCCGCTTTTAGGCATGATCAAGGGGGAAAGTGTAAAAGAATAATCCGGTATTTTGGGAGTGACCTTGACCGACAGGAGACGCTCATGAAATCCTTCTATGAATTCACCGGAAATTAAATTAAGTCCTATGGACATGAAGATATCTTTTTTTCTGTCACACTGATAAGAGATTTTTACATTTTGGGTGAGCCAAGGAAAAAGTGGACTTTGGCCCGTCTTTAAGGGAGGCCTATCCTCAAAAAGCCTGATGAAACCTGCCAGCCTCTTGGTCGACTGGATAATTTGGTGGAGCCGTGGCGAACCAAAATGAATGATTTCCCCTTTCAAGTCAGGCGGTGCCAGTTCGGGTTGGGTGATGAACGTAAGCATGCCAGGACTCGGTATCCCACCGGTTTTTTCGAGATAGTGCCAATAAAAAGGTCTGTTCATAAGTTCCTTATCCATTTCGATCGTTAACTGAACAGTGAGATATGAAGAGGTATTTTCCAACACCTCACATGCGTTGGATTGAAAGTAGGTTATTAAAAAATCATGAATTTCCTGTTGCTGCATGGATTTCACCATCCTTCATAGCTTGTGCGAACTGAATCATGGATGACAAATTATCCATTTTAATTTTCATTTCTCCTTCTGATTTGGACTCTCCGACAACATCAATTAAATATTCCTCGATATTGTTAATATCCAACTTCGTTAAAATATCATCCAGTTCTCCAATTACCTTTTCAAATAAGTGGATTTTTTCATATAACAATTTCAAAATATGTTCTTCGACTGTATTTTTAGTGGCAAAGTTATAAATCATGACGTCTTCTTCTTGACCAAGTCGATGAATCCGTCCAATCCTTTGTTCCAACCTCATTGGATTCCAAGGCAAATCAAAATTGATCAAGTGATGGCAAAACTGTAGGTTGATTCCTTCTCCTCCGGCTTCGGTGGCAATCAATACCTGGATTTTCTTCTGGAATAGTTCCTTCATCCAATCTTTTTTACCACGCTTAAACCCTCCGCGGAATGGAACGGATGAAATGCCATGCTGTTGCAGGTACCATTGTAGATAAAGCTGTGTAGCGCGATATTCGGTGAAAATAATGACCTTGTCATCAATTTTCTTAATAAGTTCCAAAGCCTTCTCTGCCTTTGAATTTTGTTCGGTGAGGTTTACTTTCTCAAACAGATCATCTAATCTTGCTTCAAAGTCAGCCGATGGTTCTTTGTATTTTTCCTTCATATTCTTCAATGTATAGTAGACTGCTTCTCGGCTGCTGCATGCTTCCCTTTGAAGGGTGAGTGAAGAAAAAGCACTTCCTTTTGTTCCGTCTGATATTGGTTTAAACTTCGTTACGGCATCATACAAGGCTTGTTCAGTTGGTGAAAATTCAATGATGATTGTCTCTACACGCCGTTTCGTCCATTCAATTCCAGTATCGGCACGTCGGTTTCTTATCATGACCGTATTGACAAGCTCCTTTAAGTGCTCATCTTCTAGAATGTTCCGGCCTTTCCCTTTGTATTTTTCGGAAAAGAGTGCGGCATTTCCTAGGTGTCCAGGCTTTAATAATGAAACGAGATTAAAGATTTCCTCGATTTTATTCTGAATGGGTGTAGCAGTCAGCAATAAACAGAATTTCTTTTTAAGATTTTGGACAAATTCATAATTTTTCGTTTTATTATTTTTAAGTTTATGAGCTTCATCAATAATGATAAAGTCATATTCTTGATTGAAAATGATATCCCGATGGGGGGCTCGCTTAGCCGTATCGATGGAGGATATGACGATATCGCATGATTCCCATACATAACTCTTCCTTTGAACGACTGCAGGAATATGAAACTTCGTATTCAGTTCGAAAGCCCATTGGGTGACAAGTGATGCGGGTACAAGGATCAAAACCTTTTTAACCAGTCCCCGAATCATATATTCTTTTAAAATCAATCCTGCTTCGATAGTCTTACCAAGACCGACCTCATCAGCCAATATGGCTTTGCCATTCATCTGTTCAACCACCTGACGTGCTGCCTCTAATTGATGGGGAAGGGGAGTCAGTTGTTGAAGGTGCTTTGGCGCTTGTAAGCCTTCAAAATCAGGAATAATTAGGTTCTCTTCCATTTGGATGGCCAGTTTATAAAGATCCCAATTTCCCCATGGACCGTCGTTTTCCATCTTTTGCAGAAATTCATCATTCCATTCAGAACTGAAGGATATATTGATTTTCATTGATTCTTGCTCCTTCTTAAAACATAATTTTCTTAGTTTCTTTAAACCATGAACCTTTTTATAGGGTAATAAAATCTTTCTCCACAAAAGTTATTGCAGAGTAAAGTATCTTAGGGTAGGATGTAAATATATTTAGAAAATTGCAATAGTACTGAAGTTAGAAGGAAAATATTCTTCTTGGATAATAATTTTAGTTATTATAGTATTAGCATTTGGATAGTGCTTTATCCAAAGATCAACAATGAGCAGATTGGTACCCATTTCACGCAAATGGATGACCATCAGGTGGAGAATTTTCAGTCTTTTCCATCAATATGCGGGTGAGGATAAGGGGAGAGACTACCATCTACATATGTAGCGCCGAAGGAGCAAACTTAGCAGTGAATCTCTCAGGCAAATGAACTCTTATCGGACGCGACTCTGGAGAGCGCCAATTATTTAATGACGGCCACCAAAGGGGAAAACCTATAATAATAGGTAAACTTTCAGGTTTCAGGACAGAGAAAAAGCCATTTTGGCTTTCTCTGTCCTTTTTTGTGTCTTTTTTTAAGGAATATCAGCTGAAAGAGAACAAGCAAAAAAATTGAAGGAGGTCATTTTTTGAGCAATTTAAAAAGAACGCCATTATTCGAGGTTTACAGTGAGCACGGTGGAAAAACGATCGATTTTGGTGGGTGGGAACTGCCTGTGCAGTTTACCGGCATAAAAGATGAACACGAAGCTGTGCGTACAAGAGGTGGCTTATTTGATGTGTCGCATATGGGAGAGATTGAGGTAAAAGGTTTCGGGAGCCTTTCTTTTTTACAAAAGATGCTGACGAATGACGTAGCCAAGCTGAAACAGGGCGGAGCGCTATACACAGCCATGTGTTATGAAAATGGGGGGACCGTGGACGATCTTATCGTTTACCAAAAAGCGGAAGAGGATTATCTGCTTGTGGTCAATGCAGCCAACATCGAGAAAGACTTCAATTGGCTTCAGGTGAATGGTATGGAAGGTGTCAGCATCAATAATGTTTCAAACGATTATGCGCAACTTGCTCTGCAGGGTCCTCGAGCGGAGAAAGTATTGCAGAAGATTACCGACCAAACTGATTTAAGCACAATTGGCTTTTTTAAATTTAAAGAAGACGTCCACATTCATAATATATCCACGATGGTTTCACGTACAGGGTATACGGGGGAAGATGGTTTCGAGATATATTGCCGAAGTGAGGATGGTCCAGCCCTTTGGAGAGAAATTTTGGAAGCTGGTAAAGATGATGGGATACAACCGATTGGACTGGGGGCCCGTGATACCCTTCGGTTCGAAGCAAAACTACCGCTTTATGGTCAAGAGCTTTCGCCGGATATCACCCCAATCGAAGCGGGGATTGGTTTTGCGGTTAAACCGGATAAGGCGTCAGACTTTTTTGGGAAAGCCGTGCTTGCCGAACAAAAGGAAAAAGGGGCACCACGTAAGCTTGTTGGCATCGAAATGATTGACAGAGGCATACCTCGGCATGGCTATAAAGTATATAACGGGGAGAAACTCATTGGCGAAGTGACGACAGGGACTCAGTCACCAACATTGAATAAAAATGTAGGATTGGTCCTTATCGATAAAAATCACTCAAGTCTATCCACGGAAGTAGAAGTGGAAATCCGTTCTAAGAGACTGAAAGCCATTGTTATCCAAACACCTTTTTATAAAAATACACGAAAATAGAAGGGAATGGTCCATAAGATGAAACATCGTTACTTACCGATGACAGAGCAGGATAAAAAAGAAATGTTGGAAGTTATAGGGGTCACAACCGTCGATGATCTCTTCAGCGATATACCAGAAAATGTCCGATTTCAAGGTGAATATGACATAAAACCAGCAAAATCAGAGCCAGCTTTAATGAAGGAACTATCGAAACTGGCTTCCAAAAATGCGGATTTGAAAAACTATGCATCTTTCCTTGGGGCTGGCGTGTATGATCATTATTCGCCTGTCATCGTCGATCACGTCCTATCCCGTTCGGAGTTTTATACAGCCTACACTCCCTATCAACCGGAAATTTCTCAAGGAGAGCTTCAGGCCATCTTTGAATATCAAACGATGATATGTGAATTGACGGGTATGGAGGTGGCGAATTCCTCGATGTATGACGGTGGAACAGCCTTAGCCGAAGCGGCCATGCTTGCCGCCGGACAAACGCGCCGGAAAAAGATTCTATTATCATCTACTGTCCATCCTGAATCAAGGGAAGTGGTGAAAACCTACGCAAAGGGTCAACGGGTGGAGGTCATCGAGATTCCTCATAAAGACGGAGTCACAGATATTGCTGCTTTAAAAGACCTGGCTTCAGATGATATTGCAGGTGTCATCGTACAGTACCCCAACTTCTTTGGACGCATCGAACCGTTGAAGGAAATGGAAGCAATCATACATAACGAGAAATCGATGTTTATCGTATCGAGTAATCCGCTTGCACTTGGTGCATTGACTCCGCCGGGAAAACTCGGTGCCGATATCGTGACAGGTGATGCTCAGCCATTCGGCATTCCTGCCGCATTCGGCGGACCTCATTGCGGATATTTCGCGGTCACGAAAAAACTGCTACGGAAAGTCCCGGGCCGTTTAGTCGGTCAGACAGTGGATGAGGATGGAAAACGGGGCTTCGTATTGACGCTCCAAGCACGTGAGCAACATATACGCCGTGACAAAGCTACATCCAATATTTGTTCCAATCAGGCATTGAACGCATTGGCAGCCTCTGTAGCCATGACTGCTCTAGGGAAAAAAGGCGTCAGAGAAATGGCCGTCCAGAATATTCAAAAAGCCCATTACGCAAAAAAGACGCTCCAAGCACAAGGAATTGAAGTGGTCTTTGAAGGACCTTCGTTTAATGAATTTGTCATTAAGTTGCCTCTTCCCTACAAAGATATCAATAAGAGGCTCTTTGAAAAAGAAATGATTGGTGGTTTTGACCTGGGCTCCGTTTATCCCGAGTTGAAAAATCATATGCTAGTGGCTGTAACGGAATTAAGAACAAAAGAAGAAATCGATGCATTTGCGCAGGAACTGGGGGATCAACTATGAATAATCAAGATCAATCACTCATTTTTGAAATCAGTACAGCCGGTCGAATCGGGTATAGCCTTCCTGAAATGGATGTAGCGGATACTCCACTAGAAGAAATCCTGCCTGTGGAATATATACGTACGGTGGAAGCCGAGCTTCCGGAAGTTTCCGAGCTTGATATCATGCGTCATTATACGGCTTTATCCAAACGGAACCATGGAGTGGACTCTGGGTTTTATCCACTCGGCTCCTGTACGATGAAATATAATCCGAAAATTAATGAAAATGTCGCCAGGTACAATGGTTTTACCCATATTCATCCATACCAGGACCCAGAAACCGTCCAAGGTGCCCTAGAGTTGTTATTTGACCTTCAGGAACATTTGACGGAAATTACAGGAATGGATCAAGTGACCTTGCAGCCTGCTGCCGGGGCGCATGGTGAATGGACTGGGCTCATGATGATCAGGGCTTTCCATGAAGCGAATGGAGATGTAAACCGTACGAAAGTCATCGTCCCCGATTCGGCCCATGGAACGAACCCGGCTTCGGCAACAGTTGCCGGACTAGAGACGATTACGGTAAAATCCAATGAATTCGGGCTCGTGGACCTTGAAGACTTGAAGCGAGTGGTAGGACCAGATACAGCAGCATTAATGCTTACGAATCCAAATACATTAGGCTTATTCGAAGAGGACATCCTGGAGATGGCACAGCTTGTCCATGACGCCGGTGGAAAGCTTTATTATGACGGGGCTAACCTGAATGCTGTTCTTTCCAAAGTGCGTCCAGGAGATATGGGTTTTGACGTTGTTCATTTAAATCTCCATAAAACATTCACTGGACCCCATGGCGGAGGAGGACCTGGTTCAGGTCCGGTTGGGGTGAAGTCGGATTTAATTCCCTATTTGCCTAAACCGATCGTGACAAAAGAGGGCGATCAGTTTGTCCTTGATTATGACCGTCCACAATCCATTGGAAGGGTCAAACCCTATTATGGGAACTTCGGCATCAATGTAAGGGCTTATACGTACATAAGGTCAATGGGACCGGATGGACTTAAGGCCGTTACGGAGAATGCCGTCATCAATGCAAATTATATGATGCGACGTTTGGAACCATTTTTCGATTTGCCATATAATCGCCATTGTAAGCATGAATTTGTATTGAGTGGTCGGAGGCAAAAGCAGTTGGGAGTCCGTACATTAGATATTGCGAAAAGACTACTTGATTTTGGGTATCATCCACCTACCATATATTTTCCGTTAAATGTAGAAGAAGGAATGATGATCGAACCGACGGAAACGGAGTCAAAAGAAACACTGGACGCTTTCATAGATGCAATGATACAAATAGCCAAGGAAGCCGAAGAAACCCCTGAAATCGTTCAGGAGGCACCCCATACCACGGTTATTAAACGCCTGGATGAAACATTGGCCGCTAGAAAACCAATTCTTCGTTATCAAGCATGATGCTGAAAAAACCCCTGCCAGATGGCGGGGGTTTTTTAGTTGGTGAAATTCATATGTATCTCGGGAAATAACATGCTTGGCCTGTTAAGCATGAGTTCCCTATTGAACAGTATGATATGTTTCAAAAACGGATAAGATGTAAGGTTTGGGCAATTGGCCTTATTTCTTCGCCTTGATCTTCCCTGTCCACATTTTGAAACCGCCTTTTAAGTGAAAAAGTTCCCTGTAGCCTTTTTTATATAGCATGGCTGCCGCTCTTCCGCTAATGATTTCACTTTGAGCATACAAGTATACAGGCTTGTCCTGCCTAATCTCCACTAAGCGGGTCTTCATTTGTGTCATAGGGATATTTCTTGCCCCTAAGATATGTCCATTATCAAAATCATTAGGTTCCCGTACGTCAATTAATTGAACTTTTCTGTAATTAGCGATAAATTCTTCCTGTGTTAAGGTTTTAACGATTTTACGTTGACGGAACCAATTAAATAGTGAATATGCAACGATGGCTACTATGATGATAATCAGTGTATATAAGATATCCAACCATAAAAACTCCCTTCTACCTAAACGAATACAGACAATGTCTATTATATAATTGGTTTCTCCAATAATCAAAAAAATTTTATAAATATTTGGTGGAATAGCTTACTTTCTTTTTTACGTTGCTAAACTCTGGTAAACTACTACTTGTGAGTTTTTTTAGAGGGTTTAATAAGCCTACGTGAAAAGAGGGGTAATCGTGACGAAAGAAAAATGGGGATTCATTGATTCAGGCAATTGTTCACCTGCTTATAATATGGCAATGGACGAAGCACTTTTGAATTGGCAGAGTAATGGGGAAATCCCTCCCATGATCCGGTTTTACGGGTGGAACCCGGCTACATTATCCATCGGGTATTTTCAAAGGGCTGAGACCGAAATCGATTTGGCGGAAGTTGAAAGGCAAGGCTTAGGTTTTGTCCGTAGGCCTACAGGCGGTCGGGCTGTTTTGCATGAACATGAACTCACCTATAGCGTCATTGTCCCAGAGTCTTATCCGGGAATGCCGAATACAGTGACCGAAGCATATCGGGTGATTTCTGAAGGAATATTGAAGGGGTTCAGAAACCTCGGACTGGATGCCTATTTCTCTGTGCCTGAAACTGAACAGGATAAAGAGATGCTGAAATCTCCAAAGTCCTCAGTTTGCTTTGATGCGCCAAGCTGGTATGAACTGGTGGTTGAGGGAAGGAAAGTTGCGGGCAGCGCACAAACGAGACAAAAAGGTGTTATCCTTCAGCATGGAGCCATCCTGCTTGAACTTGATGAGGAGAAGCTATTTAGTGTATTCAAGTTCTCCGATGATAAAGTAAAAGAGAAGATAAAAAACAATCTGAGAAACAAAGCAGTGGCCATCAATGACATTGCTGGTAGAAAAATAACTATTTCCGAGGCGAAGGTAGCCTTTGAAAACGGTTTTTCTGAGGGTCTGTCGATTGATTTGAAACCATATGTGCTGAGTGAAAAGCAATTACAGGAAGTGAAGGACATCGCCAAAAATAAATATGAAAGTGATGACTGGAATTTTTTGAGGTAGAAAAAGAGGGGAAGCGAGAGTCGGGAATAAATAAGTTTTTTCAGATTTGTGTGAACAAGCATGTATTCCTTGTAACGTCAGTGCTTTGAAAGAGGCGGGCAAAATGCAATGTTCAAATTCATTGAAATCTGTCTAATTTTTATTATAAATCGACATTTTCCTCCCTTTTACTAACTCAATTAATTGATTCACCGTTTGACAAAATTAAAAGACAATCAACCACAACACAATATATAGTGGTTAAAATAAATACTTAAACACTACATGTTGAATTTTGTGTTTCGCTATGATAAATTTAGTGTAACTTGTTAAGCGAAACGGACATGTAGGTTACATATTGATTTTTGCAACAAGAACGGATCTGAAACATGTAAAGGAGAGGGAATTATGTCGGTTGTAATTAAAGAAGCTTTAAAGGTTGATCTAGAAAGGTTGAATAAAGATATATCTTTATTTCCCCAAGTTCATCCTGTAACGGCTGATATGAAAATGATGCATAAGGGCGTGTCCCGTCTAGTTATGCTTGACCGTTATTCTTTTAAGGATACTGAAAAAATCACACTCTCTGCTGGCGATTTTGTAGTATTGACAATTAAAGAAGATCCGAAATTTCCTGCACGTGGTCTTGGCCATATCGTCGAAATAGATTGGGAATCGAAAAAGGCAAAGGTTTTAGTGGATGAAGAGTTCCGCGGAGTGCTGGATAATCCGGAAGAAGTGGAAACAGGAATCATTAATCGGCCGCTTGATATCATCGAAAAGCCGCTTGAAATATATTACGAGCAAATTGCCAAGCGTAATGCAACTGGTTTGGCTTCAGTGGAAACGACTGAAGAAAAAAGAACGGAATGGTTCAATAAATTTTATGAAGAATTAAAGGACCTTAATTTCGTGCCGGCCGGCCGGGTATTATATGGCGCTGGTTCTAACACGGATGTAACGTACTTTAATTGTTATGTCATGCCATTTGTACCAGATTCACGCGAAGGGATTTCTGAGCATAGAAAGCAAGTCATGGAGATCATGAGCCGTGGTGGTGGAGTCGGTACGAATGGCTCTACTCTCCGTCCAAGAAACACCCTTGCGAAAGGGGTCAATGGCAAGTCTTCAGGTTCTGTTTCATGGCTTGATGATATAGCGAAATTGACTCATTTGGTTGAACAGGGTGGAAGTAGACGCGGTGCCCAAATGATCATGCTTACTGATTGGCATCCAGACATTGCGGAATTCATTATTTCAAAAATGCAAAATCCGAGGATTCTTCGTTACCTAATGGAGAACACAAAAGATGAAACCATAAAGAAATATGCATCGGATAAATTGAAGTTCACACCGCATACCGAACAAGAAACGGCGATGTACCAAGGAATCATTAATTATAAAGAGATTCCGGGTCTAGGTGGATTCAGTGAAAAAATCATTAGGGATGCTGAAGAAAAAGTTCGCGTAGGCGGAACGTATAGCGTCCACAATCCGGACTTTTTGACTGGTGCCAATATCTCAATCTGCTTAACCAAAGAGTTCATGGAAGCCGTCGAAAAAGATACGGAGTATGAGTTGCGCTTCCCTGATGTCGAAAGCTACGACGCGGAAGAAATGGCCATTTATAATGATGAGTGGCACAATGTAGGAGACGTACGCGAGTGGGAAAAAATGGGCCATAAAGTCCGGGTTTACCGTAAGATCCGTGCTAAGGAGCTTTGGAACCTGATTAACATTTGTGCGACGTACTCAGCAGAACCGGGAATATTCTTTATTGATAATGCCAATGAGATGACGAATGCAAAAGCTTATGGACAGCAAGTCGTTGCTACGAATCCATGTGGTGAACAGCCATTGGCTCCATTTTCAGTGTGTAACCTGGCAGCGGTCAATTTAGCTGAGATGGCGGATAAAGATAATAAGACCGTTAACTTCGAAAAACTTAAGAAAACAGTTGAAGTGGGCGTGCGGATGCAAGATAACGTCATTGATGCAACCCCTTATTTCCTAGAGGAAAACAAAAAACAAGCACTCGGCGAGAGACGGGTTGGATTAGGTGTCATGGGACTGCATGATTTGCTAATTTATTGTGAAACCGAGTATGGATCAGAAGAAGGAAAAATCCTGGTGGACAAAGTGTTTGAAACGATTGCTACGTCTGCTTACAGGGCTTCGGTTGAACTTGCAAAAGAAAAAGGCAGCTTCCCGTTCCTGAAGGGAACGTCGGATGAAGAAACGAATGAGCTTAGAACGCGCTTCACGAATACTGGATTCATGAAGAAGATGCCTGAGGATATTCGTACAAGCATTGCCGAGCACGGTATCCGGAACTCCCATTTATTGACCGTGGCTCCTACGGGCAGCACAGGTACGATGGTCGGCGTTTCGACAGGTCTTGAACCATACTTCTCGTTCACATATTTCCGTAGCGGACGTTTAGGGAAATTCATTGAAGTCAAAGCGGACATCGTTCAGGAATACTTGGATCGTCATCCTGAAGCCGATCCTGATAACCTTCCTGAATGGTTTATTTCGGCGATGGAATTGGCTCCTGAAGCCCATGCGGATGTTCAATGCATCATTCAACGTTGGATTGATAGCTCAATCAGTAAAACGGTTAACGCCCCAAAAGGGTATACCGTCGAGCAGGTCCAAAAAGTGTACGAGCGCTTATATAAAGGCGGCGCAAAAGGTGGAACGGTTTATGTAGATGGAAGCCGTGACAGCCAGGTTCTTACATTAAAAGCTGAAGAAAACCAAATGGAACAGCAGCTTGAAATGGATGGCTTAACAGATGTGGAAGAAAAGAAAAAAGTCGTTCTGGTTGATACCATCAATGAACTGCGTTCGACTAATGTAACGATAGGTTCGGAAGTGGGTAACACGTGTCCAGTTTGCCGTAAGGGTGAAGTCCAGGAAATGGGCGGATGCAATACTTGTACGAATTGTGGTGCCCAATTGAAGTGCGGGCTTTAAACCAGTAATGAAAAGATGTATCGTTCATAAAAAAACAGCCCTTTGGATTAAGATAGTCCAAAGGGCTGTTTTTTAATGTCTAGAGGATTTCAGTGTGATTTCAAGTAGAGGAATGTTCTATTATTGAAAACCTTTTTATGGATTCCTTAAATAAATATCCCCTATCAATTTTACTAAGTAATATTGATAGGGGATATTATATTTATGCATTGGGCTCTTCTATTTCTTCTTTCAATTCTTTAAACCATTTTAAGTTCACTTGATGATGAGAACGAGAATTTTCGTTCATGCGGCGAAAATAATCGATTTTACCAGGAAATTCTTTTGTGATGGCTAGATAATCATCGAGGAGAGCAATTCGAGCTTCAGTCTGGTCAATTTGTGCTTGAATTAATTTTAATAATTTATATTTATCGAAATCATCTGCGAAGAGTAACGCCACATAGCATTTTAAGTTGACATATTCGGATTTATTTCCAAACTTCACCATTAATTTTTCGAATTCTTCCATTCCTGAATTTGTGATAATAAAACGATGGATTTCGCGCCCATTGCTTGAAATTGTTTGATGAACTTGTTCAATCAAGCCTTTTTCCTCAAGTTGTTGTAAGTTGTAATAAAATGAACCCTTCGTAAAGTTAACGATATACTTATAATGTCGTTTTTCCATTAAAGTTAGTAGTTCGTAGCCATGCGCTCCAGGATTTTGGATCAGCAGGCCAAGTATAAGCAAGGGGATTATGATTGCATCACCTTCATCATTTTTGCTTCAAATTCAGCGTATGTGATTTTGCTTAAAGCCATATTCATACTATAAATATAAATTTGTTCTGTTTTTGAATAGTCAGTATTGGTTTTTAATGATTGTTCTTCATTCGAAAGAGGTGTTAGGACATCGCACTTTTTCGAAAATGCCTCGTAGTAGCGATAACCAAATTTTCGTTGCGAAACAGCGTCCAAATGAATACCGTCCGGATTGGCTGTTAAGCCTTCTGCCGTTACAAAGTAACAGTTTTGCTGAGTATGAGCAAATCGGAGTAACTGTTCATTAACTTGTTGAGACTCTGTTGCGTATTTTCCAAAACCTATTTTCCCTAAAAAGTCACCAAGTCCACCAATGATTAAAGGGACATCTTCAAGTTCTAATTCTTTTCTTAAAGTATCAATAATCAGGACCAATTTCTCATAATATGTTTCATGAAGAGCATGGTTGCTATCACTTTCGCCTTGGTGCCAAAGAATACCGCAGATTTCACTAGACTCAAGCGCAAATCGAGCTTCAGATAAAGCATGTTTAAAAAGGGTACCTTCTGGATGCCAATCATTTAAAGAACTGCCGCCTTCCGCACAAGGAATTAAGCCAATTTCATCATCAGGATTGACTTTCGACCATTCCTCTGCAAAAGATGCTGCGAGACTTACACCAGCAACAGGACGATCGTAATTAATCGGTTCGGCCATCATTTGCCATTGACCATTGCGTAGCATTTTTATTTTTTCATTATAGATAGGATCTACTTCATGCAAGAATCCACGTCCTGCCATATTTGATTGACCTAACATTAAAAAAGATTTTGTCATTTAATTTTCACGCCTTTGTATAATATAGTCTAATTAGACTTTCATCATTATATAGTCTAATTAGACTATCGTCAATTTGTTTGTCTACAAGGAACTTTTACTAACGAAAAATATAGAATCCCATCATGCTGATTACTTTATATGTCATACTTAAACTTATTAAAAAGCTACAAAAAGTCGTTGAGGTAAGCTAAGGAGCTTTCCTCGACGACTTTTTGTGTTATTCCCTATTAGCACGTCCTAACCCTTTTTTTGGAAAACGTCTTTATGAAGTATTTTCAGTTTTATGGTTAGACTATTCATTATCAACATTAATGAGGTGCTTGAATGGAAAACCAGAAAGGTAATAGTAAGGTTAGCGTGTGGTGTATTGTAAGCATGGCTTCGATTCCTCTCGTTATGACCCTGGGGAATTCAATGCTTATACCCGTACTACCGGTTTTTGAAGAGAAAGTGAATATCACTTCATTTCAATCGAGTATGATAATCACCAGTTATTCGGTCGCGTCCATCTTTCTTATCCCCGTGGCGGGTTACTTATCTGATCGCATAGGAAGAAAAAAAGTCATACTACCAAGTCTAATATTAGCTTTAATTGGAGGATTGATTGCAGGGTTCGCATCCTGGAAAATGGACAGTCCATATACCTGGATAATCATTGGGCGGATCCTTCAAGGGATTGGAGCATCTGGGGCGTCACCGATTATTCTTCCGTTAGTGGGGGACCTTTATAAGGATGACGATGAAAAGACCAGCTCGACGCTTGGCATCATCGAAACGTCAAATACGTTCGGCAAAGTTTTAAGTCCGATTTTAGGATCTTTGTTTGCAGCTGTCCTTTGGTTCCTTCCGTTCTTTTCCATTTCCTTTTTTAGCCTGATCTCAATCATTTTCGTATTCTTTTGCATCAAGGTTCCAAAAAATGAAGATGAGCCTCTTAAGTTCAAGGAATTCTTAAAAAAAACGAAGGCTACCTTTAAGAAAGAAGGAAAATGGCTGTCCGTAGTCTTCATATTGGGTGTTTTCGTCATGCTCATTCTTTTTGCGGTGCTATTTTTCTTATCGGATAATCTGGAGAAATTGCATCATCTAAAAGGAGTGAAAAAAGGCTTTATATTGGCTATCCCTTTATTATTCCTGTGTATCTCCTCTTATATAGCGGGAAGGAAAATCAAAGGAAGCATTCCTTTGATGAGAAAGATCATTTTGGTCAGTTTAATACTGATGTCGGCAAGCGTGGCATTTGTAGGATATACAAAGGACAAACTCGTGATCATGCTCATTCTAGTGAGTATATTGGGGATTGCCATTGGGGCGCTACTTCCAACATTGGATGCGCTCATCACTGAGAATATCGAAAAGGAACAACGAGGAACCATCTCGTCTTTTTATAGCGCGGCCAGGTTTATCGGTGTCGCGGCAGGACCACCGCTCATGTCTGTGTTAATGAAAAATCATTTAAACATGAGTTATATTATTTCCGCCGTGATTGGTCTCATCTTGCTATTCCTCGTCTTTAAAATCATTAATAAAAAAACATTGAAACCGGACGACAAGAAAGCCGAATCCTAAAGGAATCGGCTTTCTCTTTGTTGTATCTGTCAGTTGTTTTCCATTTGTTGGCCGATTTCTTTTTGGGCCAGCTCAAGATTTGCACTTCTTAAAATGGAGTACTTGTCGACAGAGTCTCCAGGGATACGCTGTGAAGTTGGATTTTCATTAACTGTGACAGTCATTTCTTTATTTTCGGTTACTTTTCGGAATGCATTTTGCTTCTTTGACATATTGCATCTCATCTCCTTTCCATTATTTACAGAATAAAAACCATCATGAGGATTTTAGAAGTGGCAAAAGCTATCCTTATATATAGGTTGTCTAGTTTAACTAAAACTATGACCGGATCGGTCAATGAATGGAGATGGATATGAAACCCTTTATCCCACAGCTTGTTTATATCGAACCACGGGCCCTTGAATACCCCTTAGGAAGAGAACTGAAAAAGAAGTTTGAGGACATGGGTATCGAAATCCGTGAAACGACCTCTCATAATCAAATTCGGGACTTACCCGGAGATAATGATCTTCAAAAGTATCGTGTAGCTAAATCCACACTGGTTGTAGGTATCAGAAAGACATTGAAATTCGATACCTCTAAACCTTCGGCCGAGTATGCCATTCCTTTGGCCACAGGCTGTATGGGGCACTGTCATTATTGCTATTTACAGACAACGCTTGGTACCAAACCATATATAAGGACCTATGTTAATCTGAATGAGATTTTTGAGGCTGCAGAAAACTACATGAACGAAAGAAAACCAGAAATTACCCGTTTCGAGGCCGCTTGTACATCTGACATCGTCGGCATTGACCATTTGACACATTCATTAAAACGGGCTATCGAATACTTTGGCAAAAGTGAATATGGTGTGCTTCGGTTTGTAACCAAATTTCATCATGTCGATCATCTCTTGGATGCAAAGCATAATGGTAAGACAAGATTCAGGTTCAGCATCAATTCAAGGTATGTGATCAAGAATTTTGAACCTGGTACCTCAAGCTTTGACGAGAGGATAGAGGCAGCACGAAAAGTGGCGGGTGCGGGCTACCCATTAGGATTCATCGTCGCGCCCATTTATAGGCATGAAGATTGGCAGGGAGGGTATTATGAACTCTTCCAACGATTGAGCGAGGGCTTAAAAGGAGTCGACATACCGGATTTAACGTTTGAATTAATACAACATCGCTTTACGGGGCCTGCTAAAAGAGTGATTCAAAAAAATTATCCCAAAACAAAGTTGGAACTGGATGAAACCAAACGGAAATATAAATGGGGCCGTTATGGAATCGGTAAATACGTTTATCAAAATGAAGAAGCAAAAGAGTTGGAAACGACAATAAGAGAGTATATAGAGGAATTTTTTCCGAAAGCTGTAGTTCAGTACTTTACTTAAAGAGAAAAGTTTCGCCAAAACAGTCATAATAAGCCCTGCTCCTGCTTAAAAATGAATAGACCGGGTGGGGAGGGCAGCTATGATTATTGACGGCGTATTTTCCGGAGGCGGGATAAAAGGCTATGGATTATTGGGTGGATTCCAAGAGTTGGAGGAACGTGGATTTACATTTCATAGAACTGCAGGAACAAGTGCGGGTTCTATTATAGCTGCCTTCATAGCAGCTGGGTATACAGGGGAAGAAATGGAGAAACTCTTTATTGATATAAACCTATCTGGTTTATTGGATAGGAGACACGGTCTTATACCGATTCCTTTTGCAAAATGGCTTTTAGTTTATTGGAAATTGGGATTATACAAGGGGGAGGCATTAGAAAAATGGGTAGCTCAAAAACTGGCTATCAGAAATGTGGTTACCTTCAAAGATCTTCCCCCTCAATCTCTTCGCATAATCGCTTCGGATATCACAAATGGGAAGTTGGTCGTCCTACCTGATGATTTGAAGAACTATGGGATTGACCCTCATACTTTTTCAGTGGCTAAAGCGGTAAGGATGAGTTGCAGCATTCCCTATTTTTTTGAACCAGTCAAGCTGAACGTAGGGAAAAGTACGGCTCTATTCGTTGATGGAGGAGTATTGAGCAACTTCCCCATGTGGTTATTCAATTCTGAACATGTACGAAAGGAACGGCCCGTCATCGGTTTGCGATTGAGTGCGGATGAAATATGGAAGCCACATGAGGTAGGAAACGCAGTGGAGTTATTCTCGGCCCTGTTCAAAACGATGAAGGATGCTCACGATGCACGTTATATATCCAAAAAACATGTTAACAACATCGTTTTTATTCCTATGAAGGGGATTTCCGCGATGGATTTCAATATGAATGATGAGATGAAGGGGGAATTAATAGAACGTGGACGAATTTACACAAGGGAGTTTTTAAAACGATGGACCTATTAAAAAGAAAAAAATCGGGCTCCTAAAATGAGGCCCGATTTTTCTTTTTATTTTTTTTTCCTTCAATGACCGTCAAGTGACTCTCCGTTTTCTTACGTGCTAAACCTTTCTTGGACGTTTTCGCTGCCGAAAAGCTAGCCACATTATCCTTTTTCGAAGTTTTGCTCTTTAGCCGCTTTTTCGACTGACGTGCAGCCTTACGAAATGCCTGTTGCTCTTTTTTCACTGGCTTACTCTTTGTTAATCCGGTGTAGATCATATAAATAATCCCAGCGACCGCGGCAATAATCAGAATATTCTTTAGGAGTCCGATTGGGTCAGTAACCATTCTGCTTATCAGTCCGAAGACTCCGAGGGCGATGATTCCGTATATCAAAATAGATATGAAACGTTTCAACAAAGACACCTCCTTAAGAGCATCATAAGCATTTTTAGCTTATTTTAAACATTATCCATTCAAAATATTCCCAAAAAGTAAAGAGGGAGTAATACTTATCATATTATTCCGAAAGTCAGTTATAAGTGTTTTACACAATAACATCCGAGTCTAAACCTTCCTCCGTACTTTTTTCCATCTTTAAGAGCTCATTGAAGGAAGCGAGTGCAACCTCGACCTGATCGTCTGAAGGGGATTTTGTGGTTAACAATTGAAGCCAAAGACCAGGATATCCAAGGTAACGAAGAACAGGAATATCTCTCACTTTATTCGTCAACTGCAATACCTCAAAAGCTATGCCTAGGACGACAGGGATAAGTAAAACGCGATCCACGACACGGAGCCAAAGAGGATCGGTCGGGACGAGAAGGTACACAAACATGCCGACAATGACAGTAAATAGAATAAAGCTACTGCCGCAACGGTAATGAAGCCTTGAACTTGCCTGGACATTGGCCACATTCAATTCTTTGCCACTTTCAAAGCAATTAATCACTTTATGCTCTGCCCCATGATATTGGAACACGCGCTTGATTAATGGGGTCATGGATACTACGTAAATATATACGAGCAGTAGTATCAATTTAAATAAGCTTTCCACTAGGATCTGTGCCAGGTGACTAGAGAATATGGGTCTTGTCAATTCTGCAAGGAAAACGGGAACGAGGGTGAACAGCAATTTCCCGAATAGGAATGATAGAACACCGATAACAGCCACACTTAACCATACACTAAACCTTGAAGACTCCTTGACTTCTTTTTTCTTTTCTACTTTGGTTCCTTCAGCTTCCTCTTCATACTGTTCTGTGGAAAAATTAAGATGTTTAGAGCCATTTGCACTTGATTGTATAAGGGCAACGATTCCCCGTACAAATGGGATTTTTTTTAGCCGATTCATCACAGGCTTTGATTCTCGTGGTAAATGGTAATACACGATCGTTGAATCCTTGCGACGGACAGCGGTGACTGTGTGATGCTTGCCGCCAAACATGACGCCTTCCACGACAGCCTGCCCTCCATAAACGGGTTTTTGAACCTCAGACATTTCTACACCAACCTAAATAGTTTTTCACGTAGCTCTCTCATGGATGCTAACATGTATAGCCTAAAATATGTTCAGGTTTTTATAAATCGACCTTTCATCAATCAATTGATGATGAGCGGGGAACTTATTCCTAAACACGAACATAAATGAACCATCTCAGGAAGAAACATTCTTATACATATAAACTTCAACATTGAATGGATATTATCCTTTGAGAAAAGTACATTATTTATGAGTTAATCATACAGAATAATAACAAAAACCTCTAGTAAATCTACCCTCGAAGGCCCAAAAAAGAAAATATTCCTATTTAAGAAAGGACATACTATATATCGGAGGTGTTTAAGGTGTCTACAAATGAAACAGGTAATCATCAGCAAGAGAATAAAAGTTTGTTGCTTGCCAATGTATTTGCCATTGGTATTTTTGGGGGAATCTTTGCTAGTTTAGCCGGAGTGGCGGCACATTATTTTAAGTTTATGGAGTTTAGTCCGAAATTCATCTTAACTTCCTGGTCGGATATGTCCTGGATTGACCGTTGGCAGGGAACGATGATGACTTTGCTAGTGTTCGGAATCCTCTCCATTGGTGTTGCTTTCATATATTATGGGCTTTTAAAAAAAATTAAAAGCATTTTTGCTGGTCTGATTTATGGTGTGATTTGCTGGGCATTACTGGTTTTTGTTTTCAAGCCAATGTTTTCAGATTTGCCCGCTGTTTCGAAGATGTCATCTAATTCCGTCATAACCAGTGTTTGCATTTTTATTTTATACGGTCTTTTTGTAGGATATTCTATATCCTATGACCATCAGGAATATCTGCGTCAAAAAGAAATCGCTGAAAATCAATCGGGAAGCTGATCGGGCCGTTTGTAAAAAAGTAGTAAGACAATTTGTAATTATGATAGAATATTCATGGAAAGCATTATTTAACCATGAGCAGGTGTTGGAAAGATGATAAAAATTTTATTAATTAATGGTCCGAACCTTAATCGATTAGGTAAACGGGAACCGGTTCATTATGGCTCCTCTACCCTAGAAGATGTGGAAGCCCAATTGAATGAGCAAGCAGAAGGGTTAGATGTGGACTTGAGCTGTTTTCAATCTAATCATGAAGGTGCGATCATCGATAAACTACATTGGTCAGAAGATCATGGATTCGATGGGGTCATCATTAATCCAGGAGCATTCACGCATTACAGCTATGCGATTCGTGATGCGATTGCCGGTATTGATGTTCCGGTTATTGAGGTGCATATTTCGAATATACATGCCCGTGAGAGTTTCCGTCACGAATCGGTTACTGCCCCGGTATCAGCTGGACAGATTGTCGGATTGGGAATACATGGGTATGAATTGGCATTACAGGCCATTACGAAAATTGCAAGGGGGATAATTAAATGAATAAACTGGAACGGTTGCGCGAATCAATGGAAAAAGTGAACGTTGATGGGTTATTAATTACAAGTACATATAACCGCCGGTTTATGACTAACTTCACGGGAAGTACCGGTGTCGTGCTGGTTTCACAGAAAGAGGCTAAGTTCATCACGGACTTCCGATATGTAGAACAGGCCGGGACCCAGGCTAGGGGTTTTGAAATCGTTCAACATAAAGGAACACTCCTTGAAGAAGTCGGGAAACAAGTTGAAGAGATGAAAATTACCAAATTGGGCTTTGAACAAGACCATATGACATTTGCCACATATAAGGCTTATGAAAAGGCTATCAAAGCTCAACTTTTGCCGTTGTCGGGAGTAATTGAGAATTTACGCTTGATAAAGACTTCTTCAGAGATTAAGATATTAAAGGAAGCGGCTGCTATCGCTGATGCTGCCTTTACACATATTCTTGATTTTATTCGTCCAGGCGTCACTGAGCTGGATGTGTCCAATGAACTTGAATTCTTCATGAGGAAACAAGGCGCAACTTCATCTTCTTTCGATATCATTGTCGCATCAGGTGTTCGATCTGCTCTTCCACATGGTGTTGCAACGGATAAGACTATCGAAAAAGGTGACTTCATCACATTGGATTATGGTGCGTACTATAATGGATATGTATCGGATATCACCCGCACATTAGCAGTCGGTAAGCCAAGTGAAGAACTTATTAATATTTATGACATTGTTTTAGAAGCTCAATTACGCGGCATGGCTGGGATTAAACCTGGGATGACGGGTAGGGAAGCGGATGCACTAACTCGCAATTTAATTGAAGAAAAAGGGTTTGGACAATACTTTGGACACTCGACGGGACATGGAATTGGTCTTGAAGTCCATGAAGGTCCCGCATTATCCGTAAGGTCTGATATCATTTTAGAACCAGGCATGGCAGTTACCGTTGAACCGGGGATTTACCTACCGGGAATTGGCGGAGTACGCATTGAAGATGATACAATCGTTACATTAAGTGGTAACGAAGCACTTACTCATTCATCAAAAGAGTTAATCATTCTGTAAACATGTACATGTAGGAGGACAAATTTATGATTTCAGTAAACGATTTTCGCACAGGTGTAACCATTGAAGTAGATAATGGAATTTGGCAGGTTATTGAATTCCAACACGTTAAACCAGGTAAGGGAGCGGCATTTGTACGTTCTAAATTACGTAATCTTCGTACAGGTTCCATCCAAGAAAAAACTTTCCGCGCCGGTGAAAAAGTGGCGAAAGCACATATCGAGAACCGCAAAATGCAGTATCTTTATGCAAGTGGAGACAGCCATGTATTCATGGATAACGAAACATACGACCAAATCGAACTTCCAGCATCAAGTATCGAACGCGAATTGAAATTCTTAAAGGAAAACATGGAAGTACATATCTTGACTTTCCAAGCGGAAACACTAGGCGTCGAGCTTCCTAATACAGTTGAACTTGAAGTTGCTGAAACAGAGCCAGGCATTAAAGGCGATACATCTTCAGGTGGAACAAAAACTGCTGTACTTGAAACGGGCCTTTCCGTTCAAGTGCCATTCTTCATCAACCAAGGCGACAAATTATTGATTAACACAAACGAAGGTTCATACGTATCACGTGCCTAAGTTAACCTAAGTCATAAGAAGTCCGGGATTAATCATCCCGGGCTTTTTTTTATGTTTTTTTAGTCACAAAGATGAATTCAGGCGATGCTTCTTTGATTAGCTTGTCATCATTATATGATTCCCGGCATACATTTTATTGAAAGTGGTGTATACAGGAGGATTGCCTAAATGGAAATGGTACTTTCTTTTCTACCGAAAAAACTATGCGCACATCTCCAAGGGATGACCCCGATGATGATAGAAAAAATAGAAGAGCTGAGGATTCGAGTCGGCAGGCCGTTAGAAGTGATAGTAGGGGGAAATCCTTTCTTTTTCCCTTATGAAGTGACCCCGAGTGATGCAGAGCAATTACTGAATTCTATAGGCCAATTTTCGCTATATACGCTAGAAGAAGAATTAAAGCGCGGTTATATCACCATTGCCGGGGGACATCGTGTAGGACTAGCGGGCAAGGTCATACTGGAAAATGGGATGGTCAAGGCGATAAGGGATATCTCTTCCTTTAATATTCGGGTAGCACGTGAAAAGATAGGGGCAGCTGAACCACTCACGGCTTATTTATATAATGGGGAATGGCAGCATACCCTTTTAATCGGTGCCCCCCAGTCAGGGAAAACGACCATTTTGCGTGATATTGCCAGAATGATCTCGAGTGGAATCGATCGGAAGGGCATCCCTCCTCAAAAAGTGGGGATTGTGGATGAACGATCGGAAATAGCTGGTTGTGTTCATGGAGTTCCTCAACTTGAATTCGGCCCAAGGGTGGATGTCCTTGATGGCTGCCCCAAAGCGGAAGGGATGATGATGATGATTCGTTCTATGTCCCCGGATGTATTGGTTGTGGATGAAATTGGACGGGCAGAGGATACACAAGCGGTACTCGAAGCCGTAAATGCAGGAATTAAACTGATCATCACTACGCATGGCCATACACTGGAGGAAGTGAAAAAACGTCCTTTTGTATCGGAAATCTTAAGACAGAATATTTTTGAACGCTTTATTGAATTACAAAGAAGTAAGACAGGAGACCGGAGTTATAGGGTGTTCGATGCGGCGGGTGGCCAATTATTCTTAGGTGGAGCCGTGAGTCCTCATGTTTAAGATGATTGGAGCGGCCATCATTATTTTAGCCACAACATGGGCGGGCTTTGAAGCCGCCAAGAAATTGAGTATGCGCCCCCGCCAGTTACGTCAACTGAAAGTCGCCATGCAATCGCTTGAAGCTGAAATCATGTATGGGCAGACCCCTTTGAAAGAAGCAGCCCAGAAGCTCTCCAAGCAAATGCCAAAACCACTTTCCCACTTTTTCCATACGTTTGCCAATCGACTTGAATCAGGCGAAACCACTGTAAAAGAGGCTTGGGACGCTAGCTTGAAAAAGATATGGCAGTCCCTTGCTTTAAAGCAAGGGGAGTTTGAAATCCTATCTCAGTTCGGTGAAACCCTCGGGAGAAGTGATAAATATCATCAGCAAAAACAAATCATGCTAACGATGGCACACTTGGAACGGGAAGAGAACGATGCACTGGAACGACAGGGAAAGTATGAAAAGATGATGAAGAGCCTAGGCTTTTTATCAGGATTATTATTAATCATTTTGCTGATGTAGGGCATATGCGGGAGGGATAAACATGGGCATTGATGTGGACATCATATTCAAGATAGCGGGTGTGGGGCTTGTCGTGGCGTTTCTTCATACGATTCTCGATCAGGTAGGGAAAAAGGAATATGCTCAGTGGGTGACACTTTTTGGCTTTATCTATATTTTGTTTATGGTAGCTTCCGTGGTAGAGGATCTATTTCAAAAAATTAAGTCCGTATTCCTATTCCAGTAAAGGGGGTAATCGCGATTGAAATCATAAAAATCGTCGGAATTGCCCTAGTAGCCACCTTTTTAGCCTTGATAGTCAAGGAGCAGAAGCCAAATTTTGCTTTTTTGTTAGTCGTTTTTGTAGGTTGTACAATCTTTCTCTTTCTGGCGGATAAAATATACGAAATCATTTTGATGCTTGAAAAGATAGCTGTGAATGCGAATGTCAATACAGTTTATTTAGAGACAATCTTGAAAATTATCGGAATTGCTTATATCGCTGAATTTGCTTCTCAAATCACAAAAGATGCAGGTCAAGGGTCATTAGCTTCCAAAATAGAACTGAGCGGGAAGATTTTGATCTTGGCCATGGCCATTCCCATTTTGACGGTCATTATCGAAACGGTAATACAGATGCTCCCTAGTTAATGGACTATTCCAACTAGTCAATTGAGGTGAATGTATGAAGCGGCAGATGCCTTTCTTATTCTTCCTATTCGTTTTATTCTTTTTCCTGCATACATCTGTTGGACATGCTGCCGAAAATGGTGAAATCAAGAATGAGCCCATTAAGCAATCTGAGGAAGAACAGACATGGAGGGATAACCAGGAACCAATCATGCAATCAGAACTGGTACAAGCCCAAATTGAAAGATTAGGCGTTGACGAGCTCAAGCAATATTGGGATGACATCGTAACGGAATATGGCGGTTTCTTACCGGAAAGCCAAAAGGGTAGTTTTATGGATTTTGTGAGCGGTGAGAAGAAATTTTCATTCGAACAATGGTTTAAAGGCATAATGAAATTCGTCTTTCATGAACTCCTTGTAAACGGTAAATTACTGGGATCGCTTATTCTTTTGACCGTGTTCAGCATGTTTCTGCAAGCACTACAGAATGCTTTTGAACAGAGCTCAGTGAGTAAGGTGGCCTATGCGATCGTTTATATGGTATTGATCATATTGGCACTGAATAGTTTCCATGTGGCCATTGAATATACAAAAGATACGATTGATCTAATGATTTCCTTTCTAATGGCGCTCCTACCTTTGTTATTAGCTTTAATAGCGGCTTCAGGTGGTCTTGTATCCGCTGCATTCTTTCATCCAATCTTAATGTTCCTGATGAATACCAGTGGGATCTTGATCCAATATGTCGTCCTGCCTCTCTTATTCTTCGCTGCCATTTTAAGTATTGTCAGCACATTGTCTGAACATTACAAAGTGACCCAACTCGCGCAATTGCTTCGTAATTTTGCTATCGGGATTCTGGGTGCCTTCATGACGATATTTCTCGGTGTGATTTCCGTCCAGGGTGCCTCATCCGCCGTTGCCGATGGAGTGACGATCAGGACGGCAAAATTCATTACCGGTAATTTCATTCCGGTGATAGGGCGTATGTTCACTGATGCGACGGATACAGTCATTAGTGCATCAGTCCTTCTTAAAAATACGGTGGGCTTGGCAGGTGTCGTCATCCTTCTGCTCATCATTGCTTTCCCGGCCATAAAGATCTTAATGATCGCTTTTGTCTATAAGTTGGCTGCCAGTCTTTTGCAACCACTTGGAGGAGGACCCGTCATCAATTGTCTCGACATTATCAGTAAGAGTATGATTTATATTTTTGCAGCGCTGGCCATCGTATCTCTCATGTTCTTTTTATGCATCACCGTAATTATCGCAGCCGGGAATATAACGCTGATGGTCCGCTAGGAAGGATGAAGTGTGAGTGAGCTTTTTAGCTGGTTGGATAACAAATATTATCGTATTTGTATTGCTGGCAACCGTGATCGATATGCTGCTTCCCAGTTCAGCACTGCAAAAATATGCAAAAATGGTCATCGGACTATTATTGATCGCGATAATTCTTACTCCAATTTTGGGACTATTTCATACGGATTTTGATAAAATTCTTTCCACTGTGACAAGTGAATTTGAAAACCCAAATAAAAAAGATTTAGGAAATTTAACAGAAATGAAGAAAAAAGAAATACAAGCTACCCAAGGTGCATATATTTTAGAACAAATGGCTGTTGACCTACAGACAGAAGTGGAAGAGGAGTTGGTGGAGGAGTACCAAGTGAAGATCAGTTCGATTGAAGTCGGAGTCACGAATGAAGAAAGTCCGAGCTTAGAAGAACTACAGCATATCAATATTTCATTGGAGGAGGCGGAAAAAAGAGACTCATCCTCCGCGATAGAGACGGTGGCTAAGGTGGACATCAGCACCCGGGAAAAGACCACACCTACTATGTTGAACCTCGAAGCCGTCAAGAAGTTTCTGGCAGCAAGTTGGTCTGTCGATGAAGAAATCATTGAAATCGCCGGGGAGAGGAGTGACTGAGATATGAATAAAGATAAGGGTCCATTATCCTGGCTAAACAAACTATTGAACAAAGATCCGGACCAAAAAGATCCGCAAGATAAAAAACCTTCGATGTATATCTATGCCTTAATTGTTGTCCTTTTGGGTGTGGGAATCATGATGGCCGGGAATCTATTGACCACCACGAACCAAGCCGGGAAGATAACGGGCGATAAAGCGGTATTCAGTAATAATAAGCAGGAAGAAGAGGATGTGGAAACATTCGGTCAGAAAAACCAGACCGACTTCAAGTCGACAAAAGATTATGAAGTATACCTGGCGAACGAAATGAAGGAAGCCCTGGAATCCATTGTAGGTGTGGAGGATGTAAAAGTCGTAATCTATGTGGATGCATCCGAGAAAAAAGTCTATGAAAGAAATAAAACCACTCAAAAACAAGTGACTCAAGAAACCGACCAGGAAGGCGGAAAAAGAACCGTCGAAGACACCTCGGTAGATGAACAGCTTGTCCTGATTAAAAACGGGGAAAAAGAGGGACCAATCATTTCCGAAACCCAAAAGCCAAGCGTACGAGGGGTCCTCGTTGTCGCTAAAGGGGCAGATAATATACAAATTAAGAAATGGATTGTCGAAGCTGTAACACGCTCGCTTGATGTGTCAAGTCACCGGGTTTCTGTCATGCCTAAAAAATAAGGGGGAAAACGAACATGTTATTGAAAAAACAAACGGTTTGGTTATTGACGATGTTAAGTCTAGTAGTGGTGCTCTCGGTCTACTATTTAACGGCTCCTGAAGAAAATGCAGCAGATTTGCCGGCAACGGAAGAACAAAAAAATCAGACAGAAAGTCAAACGGAAAGCAAAGGAGACAGTAAAGAAGAAAGCAAAAAGGAAACGGAGACTTCCACAGGGGATAATGGTTCTTCTGTAACCATTGCTTCCGGTGACGAATTTGAGGCATTAAGAATGCAAATTGAGGACGAACGTGCGAAATTGAATGAAGAGTTAACGGTTAAAATGGGGGATACCGATCTATCCGCTGAAGAAAGAGATGAAGCTTATGCTAAAATCGAACAATTAAGTGAAACGAAAGTGAAGGAAAATATCATTGAAAACTTAATTGTAGCGATGGATTATAATGCTGCGCTTGTCCGGGTTGATGGAACGGATGTAAAAGTGAGTGTAAAAGCTGATAAACAAACGAAGACGGAAGCTAATAACATCATACGCCTTGTACGTAAAGAAGTGGAGAATGCACAAAATGTAGTCGTGAATTTCCAACCGGAAAAATAATTTTAAAGTGAGTGGAAACTGATACACAACAGTTTTTCGAAAAAGGAAATATGCATGCTGGTTCTTTTCTTTAGTAGAAAAGGCCTTTTTTTTCGGAAAAAAATGGATGGTCGCGATTTGGTGGTTCCAAAAAAAGGAGACAAAAAAATAAAAATACCTCCCCTCGGCATTATCCAATGTAATCCCTTTAAAGTAATAAAAAAGGCGGTTTTACATGGTTTTTACCGTTTTAATAGGGGGAAATTCCGAATTATATTTTAAAAATAGATTTAAAAAATTCACAATCTTAAGATAAAAGTGTAATATAGAACTGTAAATAGCAAGTCCCAACTAATCTATCATTGAATATATACAAGCTAATATTGTATGATATTAGAAGCAGGTATTAAAAAATTCAAAACTTCCTGCTAGACATATTTTTTGAGGGATTTACTTCTGTTATATTACAGAAGGGATATGTGAAATGTCTTTCGGTGTTTTAAAAGAAACGGCTCCGGTGCTAGAGACGGCAGAGGCCAAAGACGATGGGCAAATTACATATACATATTGAATTGTCTCAAATTTCCATTAAATCAGACAAGGGGTGCCTAAAATGAAGGTCCAAGAAATTCGTGAAATTATTAAGTTAGTCGATCAATCTAACATCGGTGAATTTGTTTATGAAAATGAAGGAACCAAAATTTTGCTGAAGAAAACGGAAGCGGGTACAGTAGCTTATCCAGCACCTGCTCAAGAAGTCGTACAAGCTAAAGCGGCTGTTGAAGTCACACCTACACCAGCAGCCCAGCCAGTAGCTAAAGCGCCAGAAGCAGCAACACCAGCAACTCCTATAAATGAGCAAGAAAACTTACATAAAATCACATCCCCAATGGTGGGAACGTTCTATCAATCTCCTTCTCCTGATGCTGATGCATACGTGAAAGTAGGCTCCAAAGTAACGGCGGACAAAATTGTCTGCATCGTGGAAGCTATGAAACTTTTCAATGAAATTGAAGCGGAAGTAAACGGGGAAATTGTAGAAGTACTTGTAAAAGAAGGCCAACTTGTAGAATATGGTCAACCATTATTTTTAGTAAAGCCTGAATGAGGAGCTGTTTCTAAATGATTAAGAAGGTATTGATTGCAAATCGCGGTGAAATTGCAGTCCGGATTATTAGGGCTTGCAAGGAGCTTGGTATTGAAACTGTAGCGGTTTATTCAGAAGCCGACAAAGAGGCACTACATGTACAAATTGCTGACGAAGCTTACTGCATTGGTCCTAAACTATCAAAAGATAGTTATTTAAATACAACGAACATTATCAGCACAGCCAAGAAAACAGGTGCGGATGCCATCCATCCTGGATATGGTTTCCTTGCAGAAAATGCTAACTTTGCGGAGCTATGCCGTGAATGTAATATTATATTCATAGGACCAAGTCCTGAAGCCATCAATAAAATGGGAACTAAGGACGTGGCAAGGGAGACCATGCGTAAAGCCGGTGTTCCTATCGTACCAGGTTCAAAAGGAATCATTAAGGACACGGATGAAGGTGTGGCACTTGCCAAGGAAATGGGTTACCCAGTCATCATTAAAGCTACAGCTGGTGGCGGCGGTAAAGGGATCCGTGTTGCGAGAACGGAAGAAGAGCTCGTCAAAGGCATTAATATAACGCAACAAGAGGCAGCAACGGCCTTCGGCAACCCGGGCGTATATATTGAAAAGTATATAGAGGACTTCCGTCATGTTGAAATTCAGGTGATGGCTGATAACCACGGGAATGCCATTCATTTAGGAGAGCGTGACTGCTCGGTTCAACGACGTTTACAAAAGCTTGTTGAAGAAACACCATCTCCGGCCCTTGATGGGGAGACACGTGCGGAAATGGGACAAGCTGCCGTTACAGCTGCTCTTGCCGTTAATTATTCCGGTGCAGGTACGGTGGAATTCATTTATGATTATGTGAATAGGAAGTACTATTTCATGGAAATGAATACACGTATCCAAGTGGAACATCCTGTTACGGAAATGGTCACAGGTGTAGACTTGATTAAAGAACAAATCAAAGTCGCTTCTGGCGATAAGCTTTCTCTTTCACAGGAGGAAGTGACCTTTAACGGTTGGTCAATCGAATGCAGGATCAATGCGGAAAATCCTGAAAAGAATTTCATGCCTTCCGCAGGGAAAATCCAGATGTATTTACCACCAGGTGGATATGGCGTCCGTGTGGATTCTGCAGCATACCCAGGATATACAATACCGCCATATTACGATTCCATGATTGCTAAATTAATTGTCCATGCACCGACAAGAGAAGAAGCAATCGAGAAAATGAAACGAGCTTTAGGCGAGTTTGTCATTGAGGGAATTAAGACTACAATTCCTTTCCATATTAAGTTACTTCAGCATGAACAATTTGTTTCTGGAGAATTTAATACCAAATTCCTTGAAATTTATGATGTAATGAACTCATAATGTAAAGGAAGACAGGAGGTGCTTTTAGAATGAGTGAATTGGAAGGCAAGTTACTCGAAATGGATGAATACAATAGTGGACTTGGTAAAGTTGAGATTGCACCTGAGGTTATAGAAGTTATCGCGGGTATTGCTGCATCGGAAGTGGAAGGTGTAGCACATATGCGGGGGAATTTTGCGACAGGCGTAGTAGAAAAGCTTGGCAAGAAGAACCACGGCAAAGGTGTTAAAGTAGACTTAACAGGTGAAACGATCAAAGTCGATCTATATTGTGTGATGAAATTTGGTGTGTCTATTCCGAAAATTGCACAGGAAGTTCAAGACAATATTCGTGAAGCGTTACTAAATATGACTGCTATCGACGCGGGAGAAGTAAACATTCATGTTGTTGGAATAGCTTTCGAAAATGCAAAAAATGAAACGGATTACGAGCAAGAAGTGTAATCGGCATCATTCTAACTAAAACCTGCAAAAACCCGACTATATGTCGGGTTTTTGTTTTGAGTCTTTATTCAATGAATCCATCCCGCTCTCATAATATTCTGTTATACGAACATAATAAGGCGGTGTATGGAAGTTTCCCTTTAATTTACGTGGGTTTTCTGTTAGAGTGTAAAAGATGAAATATGATCATGAAAGCTAAGCAGGGACTTTTGGCAGTTTCGAAAAAATATAACATGATCCGTTGTACAAAAGTTAAATGGCGAAACATCCATTTAACGTGAATCCTCATGAGAAATTGCATAGAGGTTCATGTCATGGAGAGTATTTTGACGTTTTTGTTAGCGGAAAATAGATGAATCTATAGAAATTACGATAAAGAACTTAATATTTTCGATAAATTGTTGATTATTGTTCGTCTGTACTAGCATTTTCATATATAATAGTAGATGTCAAAGGAGTAAGATTATGAAAAGAAGAGTAGCCCGTGAAAAATCCCTTCAAGCACTATACCAAATAGATATCGCCAAGTCAGAACCGGAAGAAGCTATGGAAAGTGTGCTGAACGGTGCACCCACTGACGAGTATTTCGAAACATTAGTTACAGGGATAGCGGAAAAGCGTGAACAGATTGATGGAATGATCAGAGATAATTTGGAAAACTGGACATTGGAAAGACTCGCAAATATCGATCGGAATCTACTGCGTATCGCAGTTTATGAAATGATCCATTGTGATGATGTCCCGGTAAGTGTTGCGATGAATGAAGCTATTGAAATTGCTAAGAAATTCGGTGATGACCAATCAAGCAGCTTTGTGAATGCCGTTTTATCCAAAGTCAAAGAAAAAGTCGGCAACTAAAGCTATTTTAGGTACTGATGGGTCTCCGCAATTTCTTTAGCGAAAGTTAACTTGGGAGGAACTACACATGTCAGCTCAAATCATTAATGGTAAAGAAATTGCAGAGTCGGTAAGGCAGGATATTAGCAAGGAAGTCCAACAATTACGTGAAAAAAATGTTGTGCCCGGATTGGCCGTTATATTAGTCGGTGACAATCAGGCTTCACAAACCTATGTGCGAAATAAGCAAAAAGCTTGTGAAGATTTAGGCATGCATTCCGTGTTAATCCAAAAACCTGCGGATTTAACACAGCAGGAATTAATACAGAACATCGATGAATTAAACCAGGATGACAGCATTCATGGGATTTTGGTGCAGCTGCCGTTACCTGGACATATTCAGGAAAAAGCGATTATTGAAGCGATTTCACCTGAGAAGGATGTTGACGGGTTCCATCCAATCAACATTGGCAGGATGATGACGGGACAGGATGCTTTCTTGCCGTGCACGCCGTATGGAATTATGGTCATGCTTGAACATATCGATTATAACCTTGAAGGCAAGCACGTCGTTATTGTCGGAAGAAGCAATATCGTAGGGAAACCATCAGGACAGTTGTTTTTGAATGCGGATGCAACGGTTACATATTGCCACTCTAAGACGAGTGACCTTGCTTACTTTACTAAACAAGCTGATGTGGTCGTGGTTGCCGTCGGTAAAAGAGATACAATCACCAGTGCCCACATTAAAGAGGGTGCCGTCGTGATTGATGTTGGCATGAACAGAAATGATGAAGGTAAGCTTTGTGGAGACGTTTCGTTTGAAGAAGTGAAGGAAAAAGCTTCTTACATTACCCCTGTACCTAGAGGCGTAGGTCCGATGACGATTACGATGCTCATGAAGAATACTGTTAAATCTGCTCAGAAAACACTTAACTTGGATAAACAAACAATGAAAAGTTAAAAAAAATGCCAAATTATTTTAAAGAAGCGGACCTCTTGTTTTATAATAACAAGAGACCGCTTTTTTCTATGTAAAGATTAACTGGGACTATAAGTCTGCAGTAAAGGCTGGTTCCCTTTATATCCGATTCTGTCGGAAGGAGACATTATATGAGCGACCAACAATATTTAAGTGTGTCGGCTTTAACAAAATATATAAAACGAAAGTTCGATGTGGATCCGCATTTGCAAAATGCATACATAAAAGGGGAAATATCCAATTTCAAACAGCATACAAGCGGGCATATGTACTTTACTTTAAAAGACGAGAAAGCCCGTTTGCTGGCTGTCATGTTTGCGGCTAACAACAAAGGGATGAAATTCACACCTGAAAATGGGATGAAGGTACTTGTAAGGGGAGATATATCCCTATACGAAGCCAGTGGACAGTATCAGCTTTATGTGAAAAGCATGGCTCCTGACGGTGTGGGGGATCTATACATTGCATATGAACAGTTAAAGAAAAAACTGGAAGAAGCAGGATTATTCCTGGCTAAACATAAGAAAGCGATTCCGCAATACCCCAAATCGGTTGGGGTCATTACATCACCGACTGGGGCAGCTTTAAGGGATATTATAACGACCATCAAGCGGCGTTATCCCATTACTAAAATCATTGTTTATCCAGCTCTTGTACAAGGAAATAATGCTGCTAAATCGATTGCACAGGCGATTTCACTGGCCAATGCAAGAGCAGAATCCGATGTGCTGATAGTTGGGAGGGGCGGTGGTTCCATCGAGGAACTTTGGGCCTTCAATGAAGAGATAGTAGCTGAGTCGATATATGATTCGGATATTCCCATTATCTCAGCAGTGGGGCATGAAACGGATTTCACGATTGCTGACTTTGTTGCTGACATGCGTGCGCCGACTCCTACGGGGGCAGCGGAGCTTGCAGTGCCTCACCTGAATGAAATATTGGAAAGGTTGATGAATCGCAAGAATCGTTTGACACGTTCCATCCAGGAGCAAGTGAATGCCAATCGTACACATTTGAGTAGGCTTGAAAGGTCTTACGCATTCCGTTACCCTCATAAAATGTACGAACAAAAACTTGAACAGTTGGATAGGGCAACAGAGAGGTTAGGGAAAACCAGTACGCGATATTTCCTGAAGAAAAGGGATGAATTGAATCAGATGACTGAAGTTCTGAATAAACAGCATCCTGAGCAATTGGTCAGGACTTCAAAGGAAAACCTGCAGCAGTACGAAAAAGCGCTGCGTAAGACTATGGAAGCCATCTATCGTCAAAAATCACAGCGATTCGTTTCAATGACTGCCACTCTATCGGCCCTAAGCCCACTGAAGATCATGGAGCGGGGCTATGGGTTAGTCTTTACTGAAGATGAGACGTTAATTAAAAGCACACAGCAAGTATCCACTGGAGATAAGATAGCTGTTTCGATAAAAGACGGAACACTTGAATGTGAGATAACCGAAATAAAGGAGCGGATTGAGCCATGACTAACAAAAAGGATATTACATTTGAAGAAGCGATGGAGAACCTCGAGAAAATTGTAGAACAGTTGGAAGAAGGAGATGTACCATTGGAAAAAGCCATTTCCATTTATAAACAAGGAATGGATTTATCCAGACTATGCCATACCAAGTTGAAAACTGTCGAGGATCAGTTAACGCAAATTTTACGCGAAGATGGAGAACTGGAAAACTTTGCGGTTCAGGAGGAAGAATAATATGAGTACGGCAACGTTCGAAACTTTTTCGAAAGAGTATAAAGCGTTAATAGAGAAAGAAGTCGTTGAATATGTGAAGAAATTGAACGCTCCAGAAAGCGTCAAAGAAGCTATGGCCTATTCCTTGGAGGCAGGCGGAAAACGCATCCGTCCTTTATTGGTCTTCTCGGTATTGTCGGCATTCGGAAAAGATTTGAGGTTGGGGATTCCGGCTGCAGCGGCAATTGAAATGATTCATACGTATTCTTTGATTCATGATGACCTGCCAGCGATGGATGATGATGATCTCCGACGCGGAAAACCGACGAATCATAAAGTTTTCGGTGAAGCGGTGGCCGTACTCGCGGGTGATGCCTTACTTACATATAGCTTCCAATTGGTGGCTGAAATGTCTGATCCCGAAGTGAGTGCGGAGATGAAGTTGGATTTAGTAACTGAAATTGCAAAATCCGCCGGTGCAGAAGGAATGGTTGGAGGACAAGTAGCAGATATGGAAGGCGAAGAAAAGCAGCTGACCCTTAGTGAAATGGAGTATATTCATGAACATAAAACGGGGAAACTATTGGCGGCAAGTATCCTTTCAGGTGCCATCTTAGCTGGAGCCGATGCCAATCAACGTCAGCATCTCCGCGATTTTGCTTATCACTTGGGACTTGCTTTTCAAATCCGGGATGATATCCTGGATATTGAAGGTTCGGTCGAGCTTATTGGTAAGCCTGTCGGCAGTGACGCGGCGAACCACAAAAGCACCTATCCTTCCCTGCTGACGCTACAGGGAGCCAAGGACAAATTGAATCATCATATCCAATTGGCGCATGCTTCCTTAGCGGAAACGAAATTACAAACGGGCCTATTGAATGAATTAACGGATCTAATAGCGAATCGAGATCATTGAGCATTACCAAATTTGTTATCAAACAAAGTTTTATGGTATACTCATTGTGAAAATTTATGCAACATAAAATGAATTCATAAATGACGATACGTGATAAAATTGGTATATAAAGCCGCCGAAATCACCTGGGTGTTGGCGGCTATTTTTTAACTTAAAAAGAATTTTTCGGTCAAGCCTTCTATAATAGTCGCTTTTGAGGCTCTGATTATGCTTACAACCGGAAATGACAGAAAGTGAGTGGTCCTGTTTGGATCTTCTATCTATAAAAGACCCTTCATTTTTGAAGAAAATGAATAATGAAGAGCTTGTCGAATTAAGTGTGGATATTCGTAAATTCCTCGTGGAGAAATTATCGGTAACTGGTGGGCATATCGGTCCCAATTTAGGCGTGGTCGAGTTGACAATCGCGCTTCATAAAGAATTTGATAGTCCGAATGATAAAATTTTATGGGATGTAGGTCATCAATCTTATGTTCATAAAATCTTAACAGGAAGAGCCGGAGAGTTTAATACGTTAAAGAAATACAAAGGGCTTTGTGGTTTTCCAAAAATGATTGAAAGCCCTCATGATGTTTGGGAAACGGGACATAGCTCGACCTCTCTTTCCGCTGCCATGGGAATGGCTGCAGCCCGTGATATCAAAGGAGAAAAGAGTTTTATCCTACCAGTGATAGGGGATGGCGCCCTTACAGGTGGAATGGCTCTTGAAGCCTTGAATCATATCGGTGATGAGAAAAAGGACATGATCGTTATATTGAATGATAATGAAATGTCCATTGCCCCTAATGTAGGCGCCTTGCACTCGATACTGGGAAGATTAAGGACAGCAGGAAAATACAACTGGGCAAAAGACGAGTTGGAAATGTTCTTGAAAAAGATTCCCGCAGTCGGTGGCAAACTAGCAGCAACGGCCGAACGCTTGAAAGACAGTATGAAATACCTGTTGGTGTCCGGCATGTTTTTCGAGGAGTTAGGTTTTACCTATCTTGGACCAGTAGATGGCCATAATTATGAAGAACTGTTAGATAACTTGAGATTTGCCAAGAAAACTAAGGGTCCTGTCCTGTTGCATGTAATTACCAAAAAAGGAAAAGGGTACTCACCTGCTGAGCTTGATACGACAGGCAATTGGCATGGAACAGGCCCATACAAAATTGAAACGGGTGACTTCGTTAAATCACCTAGTAAAGGGCCGGCTTGGAGTGCGTTAGTAAGTGAAACGGTACGCAAGCTTGCACGAAATGACGAACGTATCGTCGCGATAACACCTGCGATGCCCGTTGGATCGAAGTTAGTCGGTTTTGCGAATGAATTTCCTGAGCGTTTTTATGATGTTGGAATTGCTGAGCAGCATGCCGCTACTTTCGCAGCCGGGTTGGCAACCCAGAAAATGAAACCGTTTTTGGCGATTTACTCAACCTTCTTGCAAAGAGCGTATGATCAGGTGGTACATGATATCTGCCGTCAAAACTTGAATGTCTTTATTGGCATTGACCGTGCCGGTCTTGTCGGTTCTGATGGGGAAACGCATCAAGGTGTGTTCGATATCGCGTTCCTACGCCATGTTCCTAATATGGTATTGATGATGCCTAAAGATGAAAATGAAGGTCAGCATATGGTCAATACAGCCATTAATTATGATGATGGTCCCATAGCCATGCGTTTTCCGCGCGGAAATGGACAGGGAGTCGTCATGGATACAGAATTACAACAAATCCCGATTGGTTCATGGGAAGTATTGAAAGAAGGATCGGACGTTGCCATTTTAACATTTGGGACAACTATTCCGATGGCTCTTGAAGCAGCAGCCCAACTTGAAAAAGAGGACTACTCTGTAAAGGTTATCAATGCTCGTTTCATAAAGCCTCTTGATGAAAAGATGCTTAGCAGCTTACTTGGCGAGAAAATGCCAATATTGACAATTGAAGAAGCCATTCTTCAAGGTGGATTCGGTAGTTCAGTACTTGAATATGCACATGACCAAGGGTTCTACGGGGCAATCATTGACCGAATGGGCATACCAGATTACTTCGTTGAACACGGTAGTGTGGACGAGTTACTGGAAGAAATCGGCCTAACAACGGATACGGTTAAGAAAAAGATTAAAATGATAACGCCAAAAAAAGAAAAAAGGGCCTGACAATATGAAAGTAGCGAAAGAAAGATTAGATGTTTTATTAGTAGAACAAGGATTGGCCGAAACGCGTGAAAAAGCAAAGCGTATGGTGATGGCTGGGCTTGTCTATGCAAATGAAGAAAGATATGAAAAACCAGGGGAAAAAGTGCCGGTTGATCTTGAATTGACGATAAAAGGGAAAGTGATGCCTTATGTATCAAGAGGTGGTCTGAAACTTGAGAAGGCATTGAAAGAATTTGATTTACACGTCGATGGAAAGATCCTTCTGGATATCGGCTCATCCACTGGGGGCTTTACCGATTGTGCTTTACAGAATGGCGCCATCATGTCTTATGCTCTTGATGTTGGCTATAATCAACTTGCATGGAAGCTAAGACAAGATGAGCGGGTTAAGGTCATGGAACGGACTAATTTCCGCTATGTCACACCTGCTGATTTAGATGGACAGATGCCTAACTTTGCAAGCATTGATGTATCTTTCATCTCGCTCACTTTGATTTTACCTGTGTTAAAAACCTTGCTTGTTCCAAAAAGCGACGTCGTGGCACTTGTAAAACCTCAATTTGAAGCGGGGAAGGGTCAAGTTGGCAAAAAAGGGATTGTCCGTGAGCCTAAAATTCATAAAGAAGTGTTGAACAAGATTATTTCCTTTGCACAAATGGAAGGATACGATATTAAAGATGCTTCCTTCTCTCCTATTACTGGTGGGGACGGCAACATAGAATTTCTGCTCCATTTATTTTGGGAGGGCCCAAAAGAAGTGGGAGATATGCTACTATCCAAAACGGTGGATGATATCGTTGGGGAAGCCCATGCCCAATTTAAGAAAGAATAGATAAGTCTTCGTATGGCTCCTTTGGCTGAATGGTTAGCTAAAGGAGCTTTTTTTCTTGAAATGGTTCATGTTCATGCACCAAGGTTTAGAAAAAGTATGCAAAGAAAGTTTTAGTACAAAATAAGGGATAAGAAATGTATATTAGAGAAAAAAGTTGTACAATTGTATAAAAATCCGCTAACATTAATATTAGCCTCTTTCTTCGACGGTTTTCTTGTGTGTTAGGGACGTTTGTGAGGATTAGGAAAAGTAAAGCAATTACATATGGTCAGCTTGCTAAAGTTAGGGCAACGATGATAATTAAAATGAGCAACAGTTGAGAGGTGCTTCTACTTATGAATAAAGGACAGCGTCATATAAAAATAAGGGAAATAATTACGAATAATGATATTGAGACACAGGACGATTTAGTGGAAGAACTTAAAAATGCGGGGTATAACGTTACACAAGCAACTGTTTCAAGAGACATTAAGGAACTTCACCTTGTAAAGATACCGTTATCTGACGGCAGGTATAAATACAGCTTACCGGCTGACCAACGTTTTAATCCATTACAGAAATTAAAAAGAATGCTGGTTGATGCTTTTGTTCGCATTGACGCTGCAAATAATTTGCTAGTCATGAAGATGTTACCAGGAAATGCCCAAGCAATTTGTGCACTGATAGATAATTTGAATTGGCAAGAAATACTCGGAACCATCGGCGGTGATGATACATGTTTAATTATTTGCCGTTCTGAAGAAGACGCAAAGATCATTTCCGGCAAATTCTTGGACATGCTCTAATATTTTGAAGAGGTGATCTAGATTGTTAACAGAACTTTCGATTAGGAATTTTGCGATCATTGATAGCCTGTCCGTTTCTTTTGAAACAGGATTGACGGTATTAACGGGGGAAACTGGGGCAGGAAAATCCATTATCATTGATGCCGTGCATCTATTGGTTGGAGGGCGTGGTTCGGCAGAATTCATACGCCATGGTGAATCGAAGGCTGAGATAGAAGGCCTATTTCAAATAGAAGATGATACCCATCCGGTATTTGTTAAGGCGAAAGAATTTGGCATCGATATGAACGATGGAATGGCTATCCTGCGAAGGGACATTTCACTGAGTGGTAAAAGTGTATGCAGGGTCAATGGAAAATTGGTTACGATCGCGATATTGCGAGAGATAGGGCGGACATTAATCGATATTCATGGTCAGCATGAACATCAGGAATTAATGGATGAACGACTTCATCTTCCATTGCTGGACCAGTTTGGCGGGGAAAAAATCGCGGCCGCACTTGCTGAATACCAAAAGCTATATAAGAATTATGAAATGACATCCAAGCAGTTAAATAATTTGAGCCAGAACGAACAGCAAATGGTCCATCGATTAGATTTGATCCAGTTTCAGTCCGATGAAATCCAAAACGCGGAGTTAAAGCTCCATGAAGATGAAGAGTTGATGGAAGAACGAAAAAGGATCAACAATTTCGAGAAGATTCATGAGGCCCTCCAGACAAGTTATAATGCCTTAAATGGAGAGCAACATGCCGTGGATTGGCTTTCAGTAGCCATGAGTAATATGGAGGAAGCGGCCAACTTGGATGAAGCACTGAAAAAAAGCTCCGAAACCGTCTCAAATAGTTATTTCCTGCTTGAGGAAGCGGTTTCTACTATTAGAGATCAATTGGATTCCTTGGATTACGATACGGAACGGGTGGAGTTCATCGAAAGCCGCCTAAATGAAATTAACCAATTGAAGCGAAAATATGGGCGCAGCATCGAAGAGATTTTAGAGTATAGTGCAGGTATTGAAGAAGAAATCGAAAAGCTTCAAAATCGGGAAAGTCATATCTTAAAACTGGAAAAGGAACTTAAATCAATAAAGGCGGATTTGATTATTGAAGCGAAAAATCTGTCTGAGCTCAGACAAACATTCGCCCAGCAATTAACGAAGAGCATTCATCAGGAATTAAAGGATCTATATATGGAAAAGACCATATTCGAACCACATTTTCATCAAACGGCCTATACTTTTGATGAGCTATCAGAACGTGGGATTAATCAATCTGGTCTCGATAACATGGAATTTTATATATCCACCAATCCTGGTGAACCTTTAAAACCATTGTCAAAGATTGCATCTGGAGGAGAGTTGTCCCGGATTATGTTGGCGATGAAAAGTATTTTCTCCAAGCACCAAGGGATTACCTCCATCATTTTTGATGAGGTAGACACAGGTGTAAGTGGCCGGGTGGCTCAATCCATTGCCGAAAAAATCTACAAAGTGGCCACGGGTTCCCAAGTGCTTTGCATTTCCCATTTACCTCAGGTTGCCGCGATGGCGGATACTCATCTATTCATCGCCAAGAATGTGAGGGCCGGTCGTACCAACACTTCGGTGAAGCCTCTGGTAGAAACCGAAAAAATCCGAGAAATTGGCCGGATGATATCCGGTGTCGAGATAACGGATTTAACCAAACAGCATGCCAATGAATTGATTCAGCTTGCTAAAAAGATGAAAATCACTTCATGATGTTTCTAAGTAAGAAGGTATCATAATTTATCATAAGCATTCATTGTAAAGCTATCCAAAAACGGATAGCTTTTATTTTGTCCAGCTGTTATAAATGATTGTCATGAGGGCTAAATTAAAGGGGTAGCCATAAAGTTTTAGAGAGCGAGGAGAGTGAATGGATTGAAATTAGTATGGATCAACAGAATCATCGGTGGAATTCTCCTTGTTTCGCTATTAACATTAGGGTTATACCAGCCATTTCGTGAATATTTTTTAATTCCAAATCAGCTTGTACTCTTTGAGGGTAGTCACTATAGTATTTCCAAGTCATTACCTGTTTCAGCAAAAGCTTCAGATTCAAGTCAAGGAATTTCGGTCCATGATGAGAAAGCCTCCATTACACTAGGTGCCGAAAAGCCAGGTACGAACGAGGTGTTGCTTGATGTGGCAGGCTTACCTGCCAAGAAGGTTGATATAAGAGTGCTGAAAGATTTTAAAGTCATCCCCGGTGGGCAGTCAATAGGGGTTAAACTTAACACGTTGGGTGTGCTCGTGGTCGGTCATCATCTTGTTGATACACCTCAAGGAAAAAAATCCCCTGGTGAAAAAGCAAAAGTGGAAGTCGGGGACATCATTACGGAAATCAATGGCCAAACAATAAAAAAGATGGGCGACGTCACTCCTTTTGTCCAGCAGGCAGGTGAAAAGGGAGAACCGTTGAAGATCGTGATCAATCGTGATAATGAAGTGCTTCACAGTTCGCTCATGCCTCTAAAAGATAAAAATGAAGGAATCTTCAAATTAGGTCTGTATATCCGTGATTCAGCAGCGGGTATCGGGACGATGACATTTTATCACCCGGATACGAAAAAGTATGGTGCATTGGGACATGTCATATCGGATATGGATACAAAAAAACCAATCGTCGTGAAAGATGGGCAGATTGTACAATCAATGGTCACTTCCATCGAAAAGGGGAGTAATGGGGACCCAGGAGAAAAATTGGCGCGTTTTTCGGCTAACAGAGAAAAAATAGGTAACATTAATCGTAATAGTCCTTTTGGGATTTTTGGGAAACTAAATCAAGATTTCAAAAATGGTGTTATGGATAAGGCATTACCCATCACCCTTTCTCACCAGGTGAAGGAAGGGCCAGCCAAAATTCTTACGGTGGTGGATGGTTCAGAAGTAGAAGCCTTTGATGTGGAAATAGTCAGCTCCATTCCACAAAAGTTTCCTGCAATTAAAGGAATGGTTCTAAAAGTGACTGATAAAGAATTACTCAAAAAAACGGGCGGGATCGTTCAAGGAATGAGTGGCAGCCCAATCATACAAAATGGTAAATTAATCGGTGCCGTTACCCATGTATTTGTCAATGATCCTACAAGCGGATATGGAGTCCATATTGAATGGATGTTAAACGAAGCCGGTATCAATATATATGACAAAGAGGATTATGAGAAAGCAAGCTAACCATCGAAGGTATCCAACTGGATACCTTTTTTTACTTGGTTCAATATCAATGGCAACTAAAATGATTTATCTTGGAAAAGAGGTTTTTTGAAAGAAATGTGATAAAATGAAAATAAATGAAGATTTTTCGACAAAGCAGTTCTTCAGGTAGCAAACGAAGTCGAAAACAAGAGATATCCGGAGAATAATATTGAATTCCTTTTATTTTTTCGAAAATAAAAGGAATTTAGTTTCCATTGTCGAAAAGTTCAATTACAATAGAATTTAGTCATATAGAAAAAAGACCATTGTAGTTGAGGAGGAAATCAAGAGTGAAAAAAATCAAGGTATGCGTGGTAGATGATAATAGAGAGCTGGTTGGTCTTCTGGAAGAATACATTTCTGCACAAGATGACATGGAAGTAATCGGTGTTGCACATAATGGTCAAGATTGCATGGGGATGCTAGAAAGCGTTGATCCGGATATTTTGATTCTTGACATTATTATGCCTCATTTAGACGGATTAGGGGTATTGGAAAAACTTCGTGAAGTTAAACGGGGAAACATGCCTAATGTAATTATGCTTACTGCATTCGGTCAAGAAGATGTTACGAAGAAGGCTGTGGACTTAGGCGCTTCATATTTCATCCTGAAACCTTTCGATATGGAGAACTTGTCCAACCATATACGTCAAGTGAGCAACAAAGGACAGTCAGTTCTAAAGAACCATAGTCAGTTTAGTTACCGTCCTCAAAATGAGTCAAAACCGAAAAACCTTGATGCAAGTATCACAAGCATTATCCACGAAATTGGAGTGCCGGCACACATTAAGGGATATCTATATTTAAGGGAAGCCATTTCAATGGTTTATAATGATATTGAGTTATTGGGATCCATAACAAAAGTGCTGTATCCGGATATCGCGAAAAAATATAATACAACGGCTAGCCGGGTTGAACGTGCCATCCGTCATGCCATAGAAGTGGCATGGAGTCGTGGGAATATCGAATCGATTTCGTCTTTATTTGGTTATACCGTCAGCATGACAAAGGCGAAACCTACGAATTCCGAATTCATTGCGATGGTCGCAGATAAGCTACGTCTTGAACACAAAGCTTCTTGACAGGGTTAGGGGATACGGATTGTTTTTAATGAACAACTGACCATAAAGAGGCTAGAGCCGCTAAATAAAATATAGTAGAACTCGTGGCGCTTTTAAGTTGATAAGGTGTAGTTGTCTTTTTTTAGGCAAGTATGAGTAAGTCCATGAGTTTTTTATATTAAACGCCTTTTATTTATTGGATTATTCCTGAAGAATCCAATAAATAAAAGGCGTTTTTGTTTGGATATAGGGATTTATATAGGATGAATTTTTGCAAATATCAAATTACTTAGTAAAATATGTATGTTTTTAGATTTTTTTATGAGATTATGGCTTATAATTATAGGTATATATTCGTAGGCACGAGGAGGAAAGTTTGTGATTTATGAAGAAAATCAATATTTCATCTTGGAAATGGAAGAAGAAATAGTATATATGACCGTTTATCAAAAAGGTTTTTCCATTCTGCAAATGAATCCAATCCTGAATAAATATCCACAAATCTCACTGGATAATTTTAAAGATTTAAAGGATGCACTTATACAGGCTAGCGGGGAAAAAATCAAAGTGGGTAAACAAAAACCACTCTTGGAGTGGAAGATAGCGGAAGACAAGCTGACAGCAAGTGTAAAGATTAATTGTTCTGCGGATTATTTGATGAATCACCAATCAGAAATAGTGGGGATGATTTTACAGGATCTACAACGTGAGAATATTTCAGAAGGAATCTTAATGCATGTCATGCAAAATCAGTTACAAGTGAAAGAATCAATTGTTGTGGCTAAAGGCATTGAGCCGGTTCATGGAACGGATGCTGTGGTCACCTATTACAAAAGGTCGGATAGAAAGCCTGCGATACGGGAGGATGGAAAGGCCGATTATTACGATATGAATTTCCTTGATGAAGTAAAAAAGGGAGAGTGGCTTGGTGAAAAGACCCCTCCTACAGAAGGGACGATGGGAAGGTCCATTACAGGGGACTTTGTTCTCGCACAGAAGGGGAAAAATAAAAAGCTTCAATATGACCAAAAAACTGTGGAGGCAATTGAAAGTGAGGGTAAAATCGTTCTCAGGGCCATGACAGATGGAGTGGTGGAGTTCAAAGGCGGGAAAATCAGTGTAGGAAATCACCTTGTTATTGAGGGGGATGTCGGAATCGAAACAGGTAATATCGAATTCGAAGGAAGCGTTACCATAAAAGGATCGGTTCTTGACAATTTTTCGGTAACCGCAACCAAGGATATATCCATTTTAAGTGAGCTGGGGATAAGTAATGTAAAAGGAATTTATTCGAAAAAGGGGGATGTATTCATTAAAGGTGGTATTTTTGGAAAAGGGGTTTCCGAAATCTCTGCAGGTAGAAATATTTACGTAAAGCATGCTAATGAAAGCCATTTACATGCAGGGGAAAGCATACATATCGGATATTATTCGCTTGGAAGTTTTCTGAAAGCAAAAAATATCTATACAGATGAAAAGAAAGGAAAATTGATTGGGGGCGTTATTGAAGCTCATGGAAAAGTCAGGGCTGCCGTCATCGGGAATAGAATGGAACGGAAGACTATCGTAAATGTACAGGGCTTTAATCGTATGAATTTAAAAGAGGAATTGAATGAAACTTTACTCCGTTATAAGGCAAAGGTTCAAGAGCTGGAATTAATGAAGGAAAAGCTGGAGGTCTATGAAATGTTCGTCGGACAATTGAATGTTTCGCAAAATTATCAATATGAACATACCAAAGAACAGCTTGAACGCTTGAATGGTGAGATTTTTCAAATCGATGAAAAACGTAAATCATTGATGGATACACTTGAATCCAAGGGGGATGGGGAAATTACCATCGGGCAAATGGCATTTCCTGATACTCGACTGCAAATTAAAAGCATGGAGAAAAAATTGAACGACTTAACAAAAGGAACGTTCTATGCGGAAAATAATTATTTGCATTTTGATTAATCTTAAATTAATATCCGACTGCGCCTTTTCATAAAATTGAAGATCTACTGAAATTTTTGTGGGGGGCAGTTTTTATGACGTTAATTTTCGCACACCGAGGATCGGCAGGAACCCATCCTGAAAATACGATGGTGGCTTTCCGAGAGGCTGCTCGTGTTGGAGCGGAGGGAATTGAAATGGATGTGCAGCTTTCAAAGGATGGCGAAGTAGTCGTTATTCACGACGAAAAGCTTGATCGAACCACAGGTGTCTCTGGCTTTGTGAAAGACAGGACATTAAAAGAGTTGCAAACCTTGAATGCGGCTTCATCCTATGCGGGTAAAGGGTGTGAAGAGCGAATTCCTACGCTTGATGGACTGTTGAAGTGGTTGTACCATACCCATCTCTTTTGCATTATTGAGTTGAAGAACACCTTTTTTATGTATCCGGGACTAGAAGCAAAGGTCATTAGGCTCATCCGGGCGTATGAGATGGAAGAACGAATCATTATTTCTTCCTTTAATCATTATAGTCTGGTTTTTTGCCATCAGTTGGCACCAGAAATAGAAACCGCACCATTGTACCGGGAATTTATGTATATGCCTTGGGTATATGCACGTGCGATTGGTGGAAGTGCGATACATCCTAGTATCCGATCAGCCCCAGACTCGATCATTCAATCTTCCATGGACGATGGGATCCTGGTTCGGCCCTATACCGTTAATAAAGAAGAAGATATGAAGCGGTTATTCAAATTGGGTTGCAGTGCCATCATCACTGATTTTCCGGAAAAAGCAAAAATAGTAAGGGCAAATTATGAAAAGTAAAAAAAACAGGGGGCCATGTGATTCATGCCCCCTTGTTCGACGTGTTTAAAATTTGTTAAATCTACTTTGAACTTTGTCTTTTTTACGATCCCGGTGAAGAATAAACCCTGCGATAAAGGCTATCCCTCCTATCGTTATCAGCAGTCCAATTAAAAATTGGATCCAAAGCATGGGATAGGGAGGTTGGAGAATGCCGAATACCATATCCCGCATTATCTTAATTCCGTACGCGGCAAATGCTCCCGGGATAAAAAGGATGGAAAAAGCGATTAAACGTTTCATGTGTCAAGTCCCTTCCAGAAATTCCATATAAAAAATGATAAAGGATAATATATTTTTGTCAAGTATGGGTAATTGAGAAAATCATTGGAATGTGTGAACGGTCATTTTGGAATCAATATGGTAAAATCAAAGATATCATAGGCGGGAACTTACTATCGCAGAAGGAGGAAGTCATGCAAAAGGTGATGATCGTTGGTGGAGGAAAAGGGGGCAGTGCTGTATTGGAGCTCCTACTGGAAAGCAAAACCCTTTTCATTGATTGTATGGCTGATACGAATGAGGCTGCTGAAGGGATCCTGGCTGCAAAGGCACGAAAAATTTGTACAGTATCAAATTGGGAAAGTGCGATGGATAGGGAATTGGATATCATTATTGATACAACCGGTGACCCTGCTGTTTTTAAGGAGATAAAAAAGAAGACAGGACAGCAAACAATCCTGGTTCCTGGTAGTGTAGCCCATATTCTTGTTAATCTCATCGAAGAGAAGAATCATCTGATTAATAAGTTGGAAAATTCATCCTCCATAATGGACTTGATATTGAATGCAGCGAGTGAGGGCATGTTAGTGATCAATAAAGACGGCTATGTCACCTTATTCAATCACAATGCTGAACGAATAACCAATACAAAACGGGAAACGGTAATTGGCCGACATATCCTCGATCTTGTTCCTTCCAGTGGGTTATTAAGGGTGATGGAGACGAGGGAACGAGAAGAAAACCAACATATTTCCATCAGTAAATCGGGTATGGAGTTCATTACGTCCAGGATTCCCTTGGTAAGTCACGAAAATGAAATGATAGGCGCATTCTCGCTGTTTAAGAAAAGAACGGAAGCGGAAGCGGTAAAACTAGCTGAACAAATAACGGATTTAAAAGAGATTCAGACCATGCTTGAGGCCATCATTCAGTCTAGTGATGAAGCAATATCGGTGGTGGACGAACGGGGATATGGTTTATTGATCAATCCAGCCTACTCTAGGATAACAGGATTGACGAAAAATCAAGTAATTGGCAAACCGGCTGCCATTGATATTTATGAAGGGGAAAGCATGCATATGAAGGTCCTTAAGACTAGAAAGCCTGTTCGCGGAGTTAACATGCGTGTTGGTCCTAAACATAAGGAAGTAATTGTGAATGTTGCACCAATCATTGTTGAAGGAGTATTGAAAGGAAGCGTTGGAGTCATTCATGACGTTTCTGAAATTCAATCGTTAACTCATGAATTGAACCGTGCAAGGCAAATCATCCGTACTCTTCAGGCAAAATATTCTTTTGATGATATCATTGGCACTTCGGAAGAGATGAAGTTACCTATCGATCAGGCTAAATTGTCTGCGAGAACCCCTGCTACCGTTCTATTAAGAGGTGAATCAGGAACAGGCAAGGAACTGTTTGCCCATGCTATCCATAATGAAAGTGATCGAAAGTTCAATAAATTCGTCCGTGTTAATTGCGCAGCAATTTCGGAATCTTTGTTGGAAAGTGAGCTATTCGGGTATGAAGAGGGTGCTTTTACGGGAGCAAGAAGAGGCGGAAAAACCGGACTGTTTGAGGAGGCCAACCATGGAAGTATATTTTTGGATGAAATCGGTGAGTTGCCGGCGAGTATCCAGGCTAAATTACTTCGGGTTCTCCAGGAACAAGAACTGATAAGGGTGGGTGGTACCAATCCCATACCTATTAATGTCAGGGTGATCGCTGCAACCAACATTAACCTTGAACAAGCCATAGTAAAAGGGACATTCCGTGAAGATCTTTATTTCCGTTTGAACCGGATGCCCATTTTCATCGCCCCATTGCGGAAGCGAAAGGGAGATATAAAAGAACTGGCAGAACATTTGATTCACAAGATCAACCAGGAATACGGGCGAAGCATCGAAGGAATTACAGATGAAGCAATTCATAAAATGCAAATGTATAATTGGCCAGGTAATGTTCGGGAACTGGAAAATATCCTGGGTAGAGCAATTATCTTCATGAAGTTAACCGAGACCATCATGGATGTCCAACACATTCCGGACTTTATTGAAGATAACATTCCTTTAATACAAGAGAAATCATTAAGAAATGAAGCGTACGTATCGGGAGAAACGCTCATGGAAATAATGGACAGGTATGAAGCGAAGGTTATTCAAGAGGCGATATATACGTATAAGGGGAACAAAACCCTTACAGCAAAGGCGCTTGGCATTTCAGTCAGAAGTTTATATTACAAAATGGAGAAAATGGGAGTGTGAAAAAAAATGCATGCAAATAATTGCACAGTGTGCAAAAAAATGCACGTTCTTGGCGTTTATTATTCTTCGATAAGCAGATGGAATGTATTTAATTAAAAAACTTATAGGATTGGATATCTCTTCTGCTTCCACGTTTTACATCAATTCCCACTCCCTTTTCACAGGAATATATCCACCATATTTATTTTGTTGGCATGTAATTTGCATGTTATTGAATGGAATATGGATTTTTTGGGTAACAAATCGCGAAATGCGCACTATCATATAGGCAAGAGAACACTAACTAACAATATGACTTTAACCTTTATATGTCAGAAAAGAATGAGGATACAGGATGAGCCTCTCTTTTTTGGCAACTTTGAAAACATCTGAGGGGGATTCCATTATGGAAATTTTCAACTATTTAGAACGATATGACTATGAGCAGCTATTATTTTGTCAAGATAAACAATCAGGTTTAAAAGCGATCATCGCGATACATGATACGACACTTGGCCCAGCCCTTGGTGGTACTCGCATGTGGACATATGCTTCAGAAGAAGAAGCCATAGAAGATGCGCTAAGACTTTCAAAAGGAATGACTTATAAAAATGCGGCAGCAGGCTTGAATCTAGGTGGTGGAAAAACCGTGATTATCGGAGATCCACGTACAGACAAAAATGAAGAAATGTTTAGGGCATTCGGTAGGTATATCCAGGGATTGAATGGCCGCTATATTACTGCCGAAGATGTCGGAACCACAGTGGAAGATATGGACCTTATCCATGAAGAAACAGATTATGTCACAGGCATTTCACCTGAGTTCGGTTCATCAGGGAACCCTTCGCCGGTCACCGCTTATGGTGTGTACCGGGGCATGAAAGCAGCGGCAAAGGAAGCATTCGGAAGTGATTCTTTGGAAGGAAAGGTGATTGCCGTTCAGGGGGTAGGGAATGTAGCTTATAATCTATGCCGTCACCTGAATGAAGAAGGAGCGAGACTGATTGTCACTGATATTAATAAAGAGAGTGTAAATCGTGCTGTTGAAACATTTGGTGCCAAAGCTGTAAACCCGGATGAGATTTATGGAGTGGACTGTGATATTTATGCACCTTGTGCATTGGGCGCTGTCATAAATGATGGAACGATCGGTAAAATCAAGGCAAAGGTGATTGCTGGTGCGGCCAATAACCAATTGAAGGAACCGATTCATGGGGACCAAATACATGAAAAAGGAATCATTTATGCACCTGATTATGTCATTAATGCGGGCGGTGTCATAAATGTTGCGGATGAACTGAAAGGGTACAATCGGGAAAGAGCCTTGAAAAAAGTTGAAGGTGTTTATGATAGCATTGAAAGAGTCATTGAAATAGCAAAACGGGATAAAATCCCGACCTATAAAGCAGCTGATAGAATGGCAGAAGAGCGGATTGAAAGAATGAGAAATTCCAGAAGTCAATTTTTACGAGACGAGAAACATATCTTGAACCGACGTAGATGAGTTAAAAAACAACTTGGATTCCTGTGTTATCAGGATGGACATAGGAATTTCCAACAAGGAGGAATGAACATGGCTGAAGAATATGATCTTGTCATTCTTGGCGGAGGAACCGGAGGGTATGTTGCAGCAATCAGGGCGGCACAGCTTGGTTTAAAAACGGCAGTCGTTGAAAAAGAAAAGGTAGGCGGGACATGTTTACATAAAGGCTGTATTCCTTCCAAAGCTTTGCTAAGAAGTGCAGAGGTTTACCAAACGGCTATCAAAAGTGAGGAATTCGGTATTTTCACAGAAAACGTGAATGTGGATTTCAGCAAAGTCCAGGAACGGAAAAACAAGGTGGTCGACCAGCTTTATAGAGGGGTCCAGCACTTGATGAAGCAAGGTAAGATCCACGTTTACGAAGGAATAGGCCGAATACTTGGACCTTCCATCTTTTCACCAATGCCAGGAACAATTTCCGTGGAAATGAATAATGGTAGTGAAAATGAAATGCTGATTCCACAAAATATCATCATTGCTACCGGTTCACGCCCAAAATCATTACCAGGTTTATCGATTGATGGGGATCTTGTCCTTTCTTCCGATGAAGCACTTCAGCTAGACAGCTTGCCAAAATCAATCATTATAGTTGGTGGAGGCGTGATAGGTATTGAATGGGCCTCGATGTTAAATGACTTTGGCGTGGAAGTAACGGTACTAGAATATGCAGATAAAATCATTCCCACAGAAGATCATGAAATTTCGGATGAAATGCTTCGCTTATTGAAGAAAAAAGGCATTACTTTTCATACAGGCGCTAAGGTGTTGCCAGAGACGCTGAAAAAAGATAAATCAGTGTCCATCACTGCAGAAATCAACGGAAAACTCGAGGAGTTCGAGGCAGATAAACTATTGGTTTCCGTTGGAAGAATGGCTAATCTTGAATCGATTGGTTTGGATAATACGGATATCGTCATTGAAAATGGATATATTGTCACAAATGAATTTTTCCAAACGAAAGAGACGCATATGTACGCGATTGGAGATTGCATCGGCGGTTTGCAGTTGGCCCATGTTGCTTCACATGAGGGATTGACGGCAGTTGAACACATGGCAGGAAAAAAACCGGAAAAGATCGACTATTCGCTTATATCGAAATGCATCTACTCAAGTCCAGAAGCAGCAAGCGTCGGCATGACAGAGGAACAGGCCAAAAAAGATGGATATGAATTGAAAATTGGAAAGTTTCCATTCCGGGCTGTCGGTAAAGCCCTTGTTTATGGGGAATCGGATGGATTTGTCAAAATCATCTCGGATAAAAGAACGAATGATATTCTGGGTGTCCACATGATTGGTCCGCATGTTACGGATATGATTTCCGAAGCTGGCCTGGCAAAGGTACTGGATGCCACCCCTTGGGAAGTGGCAAAGACGATTCACCCCCATCCGAGTCTTTCGGAAGCAATCGGAGAGGCAGCTCTCGCAGTGGATGGCCTTGCCATTCACTCATAAAAAAGGAGGAGGTTTTTTGATAATGGTGGAAACACGTCATGAACAATTGGGCTTGAATGATGAAACCGTATTAGATATGTATCGGACCATGCTGCTGTCGCGTAGGATGGATGAGCGGATGTGGCTGTTGAACCGTTCAGGGAAAATTCCTTTTGTGATTTCCTGCCAAGGGCAAGAAGCTGCACAGGTTGGAGCGGCATTTGCCTTGGATCGGCAAAAGGATTACGTATTGCCTTATTATCGGGACGTCGGAGTCGTCTTGTCATTTGGAATGACGGCGAAAGAATTGATGCTATCAGGATTTGCCAAAGCCGAGGATCCCAATTCCGGGGGAAGGCAAATGCCAGGTCACTTTGGACAAAAGAAAAACCGGATCGTTACGGGTTCTTCTCCGGTAACTACACAGGTACCACATGCAGTGGGAATTGCCCTTGCAGGGAAAATGGAAGGAAAGGACTTGGTGACATTCGTCACGTTTGGGGAAGGTTCATCCAATCAAGGTGATTTTCATGAAGGGGCAAACTTTGCAGGCGTCCATAAGCTTCCAGTCATCTTTATGTGTGAAAACAACCAATACGCCATATCCGTTCCTATATCCAAACAGCTTTCCTGTGAAAAGGTATCGGACCGGGCAATTGGATACGGCATGCCTGGAATCACGGTGGATGGCAATGATCCGTTGGAGGTATATAAAGCGGTTAAAGAAGCGGCTGATCGCGCTCGTAGAGGAGAAGGCCCCACTTTAGTTGAAACCGTTTCATATAGGCTGACTCCCCATTCAAGTGATGACGATGACCGCAGTTATCGTGAAGCTGAAGAAGTGGCTGAAGCGAAAACAAAAGATTCCATCATGACTTTTGGAGCGTATTTAAAGGAAGCGGGTATCATGGATGAAACCCTTGAAAAACAACTTAATGATGAAGTGATGAAAATAGTGAACGAAGCTACAGATTACGCCGAACATGCTCCATATCCGAAAGCTGAAAGCGCTATGGATCATGTTTACGAACAAAAGTAAGGGGGGAAAAGGATGTCGGTAATTTCTTATATAGATGCGGTGACAATGGCAATGCGCGAAGAGATGGAAAGAGATTCGCGAGTATTCGTTTTGGGGGAGGATGTCGGGAAAAAGGGCGGAGTCTTTAAGGCGACAAATGGTCTATATGAGCAATTCGGTGAATCAAGGGTCATCGATACGCCCCTTGCAGAGTCAGCGATTGCTGGTGTAGGAATTGGGGCAGCCATGTATGGACTACGACCTATTGCCGAAATCCAATTTGCCGATTTTATCATGCCCGCTGTAAATCAAATTGTTTCCGAAGCGGCAAAGATCCGTTATCGTTCCAATAATGATTGGAACTGCCCAATGGTCATCCGTGCTCCGTATGGTGGCGGAGTTCACGGAGCGTTATATCATTCCCAATCCGTGGAAGCTATGTTCGCGAACCAACCAGGATTGAAAATTGTGATGCCTTCAACCCCATATGATGTAAAAGGCTTGCTTAAAGCTGCCATTCGCGACGAGGATCCGGTACTTTTCTTTGAACATAAGCGTGCGTACCGTTTGATTAAAGGCGAAGTTCCGAATGATGATTATGTACTGCCAATCGGTAAAGCTGATGTGAAAAGAGAGGGAGAGGACATCACGGTCATAACCTATGGGCTTTGTGTTCACTTTGCTCTCCAAGCGGCAGAAAAACTAGCAATGGATGGTATTTCAGCGCATATTTTAGATTTGCGCACCGTATATCCGTTGGATAAGGAAGCGATCATAGAAGCGGCTTCCAAAACGGGTAAGGTCTTATTGGTTACAGAAGATAATAAAGAGGGTAGCATCATGAGTGAGGTTGCAGCCATCATTGCCGAGCATTGCCTATTCGATTTGGATGCCCCAATCAAGCGACTGGCTGGTCCGGACATCCCTGCAATGCCTTATGCACCTACAATGGAAAAATATTTTATGGTTACCCCTGATAAAGTGGAGAAGACGATGAGAGAACTGGCTGAATTTTAATAGAAAAGAAGGAGGATTAAATGATGGCGATAGAACAAATGAAAATGCCCCAGCTTGGTGAAAGCGTGACAGAAGGGACCATAAGTAAATGGCTTGTTCAGCCAGGAGATCACGTGACGAAGTATGATCCACTAGCTGAAGTGATGACGGATAAAGTAAACGCTGAAGTTCCTTCTTCTTTTACGGGGATTGTTAAGGAGTTAAAGGCGGATGAGAATCAAACGCTGGCTGTGGGGGAAGTTATATGTTCCATTGAGGTCGAATCAACCAAGCCCAAGGAAGAGGAAAAAGAAGACCCAGCAGAGAAAAATGATGATGCAGTTAATAGCATGAAGCCTAACGTGGAAACTCCGACTCCGAATAAAGTCCGGTTTTCTCCCGCTGTACTAAAGCTCTCCCAGGAACATGATATCGATCTCTCTCAAGTGAATGGGACGGGGAATGAAGGAAGGATAACGCGTAAAGACTTATTGAAACTCATTGAGTCCGGAAACCTCCCTCAATCGGCAGCTGGTGTAAGAACTGCGTCCGAGCCAAAAGAACATCTGCCCCAATCATTGCCATCAAATGAGAAAGAAACTGTCATTCCTAGCATGACTGGAGATAGAGAAATACCCGTAACTGGGGTAAGGAAAGCGATTGCTTCGAATATGTCGAAAAGTAAGCATGAGATTCCACATGGATGGACAATGGTTGAAGTTGATGCGACGAATATGGTTAAACTTAGGGATTCACTTAAATCGGATTTCAAACAAAAAGAAGGGTATAACTTAACCTACTTTGCATTCTTTGTTAAAGCGATTGCGCAGGCTCTAACCGAATTTCCTCAGATCAATTCAATGTGGGCAGGCGATAAAATCATTCAAAGAAAAGAAATTAATATTTCAATCGCGGTCGCAACGGAAGATGCTTTATTTGTTCCGGTCATAAAAAATGCAGATGAAAAGTCGATCAAAGGGATTGCTAGGGAAATCAATGACCTGGCATCAAAGGTGAAAGCAGGAAAGTTAAGAGTCGAGGATATGCAAGGCGGCACTTTCACTGTCAATAATACTGGTTCATTTGGATCGGTCCAGTCCATGGGAATCATAAATCATCCGCAGGCAGCGATTCTACAAGTGGAGACCATTGTAAAAAGACCTGTCGTCATCAATGACATGATAGCGGTCCGTGATATGGTCAACCTATGTTTATCACTAGATCATCGGGTATTGGACGGTCTTGTATGCGGCAGATTCTTAGCGCGAGTAAAAGAAATCATTGAAAAAATAACATCGGATAATACATCTGTTTATTAATAGGGAAAAAGAAGGAGGTAACCATAAAGGTGCTTCCTTTTCTCTGTGCCTCTTTAACTGTTTATGAATAGAAATATAAGAGTATTTAGAAAATAGTCGACAATATTTTTATTTTTGCTATTATTTTATAGAGGCTCTTCTCATAATTATTCTCCATCTTCTATCATATGGTTTTTTTAACAGGTTTTGATATTAGCTAAAATTATAAGAATATTATGATAGAATATATATAAATTGATGGGAGAGTGTTTTTCTTATGTAATTGACTGAGCGTTCGGTCTACGTATTGACGATTGAACCAGTAGGAAAGCAAAATATAAGGGAGCGATTAAAATGGAATTGAAAGATGTAAAAAACATATCCTTTCCAAAACCTTCATTAGAAGAGTGGAAGGAAGCGGCAGAAACTAGTTTAAAAGGCAGAAGTGTCGAAAAATTAAAAACGAATACATATGAAGGCATTACTTTAAATCCCCTCTATACAGAGGAATCTGTTTCAGATGGAGAACAAACAGAGCTTCCCGGATTTGCTCCCTTTACACGTGGAATTGCTCCGACCGGTTATTACGAGCAGCCATGGTTTGTCGTACAGCCTGTAAGCGGTATCACGGCTGACGAGGCAAATGAAAAGATGCACGCCGCACTAGAGCGCGGTCAGAATATTATCGTCTATCCAGCTCATCTTCTTGCGGAGGGTGCGAGGGTTTCAAAACTTTTTAATGGCCTATCATTAAATGAACTTCCCGTTTTCATTGACCTGAAGGGAAAGCAAAAGGAACTATTCCCTCAATTCAAAGCTGTTGCAAATCAACAAAATGCGCAAATTAAGGGTGTGCTTGCAGAAGATCCGATTGCAGAATGGTTAGTCGGTGGTCAAGTTCCTGAAGATACAGAAACATATTTTGCAGAATGGGCAAAAACAATCCAAGATTATCAACAGATTGGTCCGGACTTAAAGTCAATTCTTGTTAACACGGCTAGTTTTCATAATGGAGGAGCCAATGCAATTCAAGAGCTTGCCTATGGATTGGCAGTTGCTGTCCAATATATATGGGAAGGGCAAAAACAAGGGATTTCCGTACGGGATATTGTCGGAAAGATCGTGTTTTCCTTTGCAGTGGATTCCAATTACTTTATGTCGATTGCGAAGATACGGGCGGCTAGAAGACTTTGGGCTGGTCTAGCGGAAGCTTTTGAAGAGGATGCCGAGTATTTTAAAATGGTTATACATGCAGTTACATCCGAGTTGACAGAAACGCTCTATGATCAACACGTGAATATTCTGCGGACCACGAATCAAGCATTTGCTGCAGCAATTGGAGGGATTCAGTACTTGCAGATCCATCCATTTAATCATGCTTCAGGTGAGTGTAATGAATTTTCGGAAAGAATAGCACGCAACACGCATTTAATCCTTAAAGAGGAAACGAATATCACAACGGTGGTCGATCCTGCCGGCGGATCTTGGTATGTCGAGCAATTGACGGATGAATTGGCTGATAAAGCATGGGTGAAGTTCCTTGAGATTGACGAGGCAGGCGGGGTACTTGATGCCATTATGCAAGGGGCTTTACAAGCAGACATAGCAAAAGTCTACGAGGAAAGGGTCCAGAATGCGGCACTACGGAAAGAAAGTATTATTGGTACCAACGTTTATCCGAACCCTACCGATAAAATCAAAGTTCCTACAACTGAAACACAGAGATCATATATGGTGGTTCAGGGGCCAGTAGATATTACACCAATCAAGTTAGATCGTATATCATCCCAATTTGAACAGTTAAGATTACGAAGTGAAGAGTGTAAACAAAATGGCGGGAAAGCACCGACAATCGGCCTTATTAACTTGAATGAACTTAAATCTTATAAGCCTCGTGCTGATTTTATAAAAGGCTTTGTTGCAGCCGGTGGAATTGAAACGATGGAAAGTGAAGGATGCCATGATAGTAAGGAAGCGGTGGATTATATAGCTGAAACTAAGCTTTCCATATACTGTGTATGTGGAAGTGATCTTGATTACTCGGATAAGGCGGAATCCATCATAAAAGAGATTAAACAGCAATACCCACACATCAAGCTATATGTCGCTGGAAAGCAATCGGCAGAATTGGAGACCGTTTTATTGGAGTCTGGAGCGGACGACTTTATCCATGTTAAAACGAATGTTGTGGCGGTCTTGACAGAACTACTACAAGAGCTAGGGGTGAATGAACAATGAAAAAACCAAATTTCTCTACCATAAATCCTGCTAAGTCTGAGCGTAAAGGAACAGTTGAATTATGGAAACAAGAGGCAGAAGCAGCAGTTGAACAAAACATCGAGGAACTTTTATTCGAAACGAATGAACAAATCAAGGTTAAACCATTATATATGAAAGAAGATAGTCAGAATTTGGAGCACATGGAAAGTGTACCGGGAATTGCTCCATATACAAGGGGACCCTATCCATCCATGTATGTGAACCGGCCATGGACAGTACGACAATATGCAGGGTTCTCAACTGCAGAGGAATCCAACGCATTTTACCGCAGGAATTTAGCAATGGGTCAAAAGGGTCTCTCGGTGGCCTTCGATTTGGCAACACATCGCGGCTATGATTCGGATCATCCTCGTGTTGTTGGGGATGTAGGAAAAGCGGGTGTGGCGATAGACTCGATTTTGGATATGAAGATCCTATTTGATGGAATACCACTCGATCAAATGTCGGTATCCATGACAATGAATGGAGCGGTTTTACCTATTCTTGCTTTTTATATCGTTACAGCCGAGGAGCAGGGAGTCACCCAGGATAAGCTTTCTGGTACCATTCAAAATGATATCTTAAAGGAATACATGGTTAGGAATACGTATATCTATCCACCCGAGATGTCGATGAAAATCATTGCTGATATATTTGAATATACTTCAAAATATATGCCAAAGTTCAATTCTATATCCATTTCCGGTTATCACCTACAAGAAGCTGGAGCACCTGCGGATATCGAGCTTGCTTATACGTTGGCGGATGGCCTGGAATATGCAAGGACAGGAATGAAAGCCGGTATCGATATTGATAAATTTGCCCCTCGTTTGTCGTTCTTCTGGGCTGTTGGAATGAACTATTTCATGGAAGTGGCAAAAATGAGAGCGGGACGGTTCATATGGTCAAAACTAATGAAACAGTTTGAACCGAAGAATAAGAAAGCGATGGCTTTACGAACACACTCCCAAACATCGGGGTGGAGCCTTTCAGAGCAAGATCCTTTCAATAATGTAGCACGAACACTGATCGAGGCGCATGCAGCTGCCTTGGGCCATACCCAATCTTTGCATACGAACGCATTGGATGAGGCCATTGCCCTTCCAACCGATTTCTCAGCACGTATTGCCCGGAATACACAGCTTTATCTTCAAGAGGAGACTGGCATTACAAAGGTCATCGATCCATGGGCAGGTTCTTATTATGTCGAATCGCTAACAAATGAACTGATTGAAAGGGCTTGGGCTCATATCGAAGAAATTGAAGGTCTTGGGGGCATGGCAAAGGCGATTGAAACCGGTCTTCCGAAAATGAGGATTGAAGAAGCGGCAGCAAAACGTCAAGCTAAAATCGATTCTCAAGATGAAACAATCGTGGGTGTCAACAAATATCGCCTGAAAAAAGAAGATGCGATTGAAATCTTGGAGATAGATAATACCGCCGTCCGCGAAAGTCAACTTAAGCGTTTAAGCATCCTTAAAGAAAAAAGAGATCAGTCGAAAGTCGATGAAGCTCTTCAGGCATTGACGCAAGCGGCACGAACTGGTGAAGGTAACTTGCTTGAATTGGCAGTACAGGCAACTCGAGTCCGCGCTTCACTTGGGGAAATTTCCGATGCAATTGAAGAAGTGGCTGGTCGTCATAAGGCCACCATCCGTTCTATTAGTGGTGTTTATAGCTCAGCTTATTCGAAAGAAGCGGAAATTGAAGAAGTAATTGCCATGACTGACGAATTTCTTGAAAATGAAGGCAGACGCCCTCGTTTATTGATGGCTAAGATGGGGCAGGACGGCCATGATCGGGGATCGAAAGTGGTTGGTACGGGGTTTGCTGATTTAGGCTATGATGTTGACATCGGACCACTATTCCAAACACCGGAGGAAACCGCTCTTCAGGCTGTGGAAAATGATGTGCATGTTGTTGGGATGAGCTCGCTCGCTGCCGGCCACAAAACACTATTGCCGCAATTGATGGCCGAGTTGAAAAAATTGGGCCGGGAAGACATTATCGTCATTGTCGGTGGAGTCATCCCAGCACAAGATTATGATTATTTAATGCAAAACGGCGCATCAGCGATTTTTGGACCTGGCACGGTCATCCCGCAGGCAGCTAAAAAAGTGCTACAAGAAATATACCATCGCCTAGGATATGAGGAAGTGGCACAGTAATGAGTGAAGATAAGAAGCCGGAATGGGTCGATCCTAACAATCAGGATGGTTTTGCTTCTTCGTTAAAGCCTGGTGTGGAATTGGATGCTGGTCATAATAAAGCATCAAAAAGTAGATTTATCAAAAAGAAAAATGAGAGAATCTCGATACCGGAATTGAAAGATGGAATCTTGACAGGGGAGAGAGCAAAACTTGCTAAAGGGATCACATTAGTGGAAAGCAATGCCGAACATCATTTCGAGTTGGCGCAGGAACTATTGCATTCCATTCTCCCACACACAGGTGCTTCGCTCCGCATCGGCATTTCAGGTGTCCCTGGGGCTGGTAAAAGTACATTCATCGAAACCTTTGGAACGTTTTTATGTAATAAAGGATATAAGGTTGCGGTACTCGCTGTCGATCCAAGTTCCTCGATTAATGGAGGGAGCATCCTTGGGGATAAGACGAGGATGGAGGAACTGGCACGGAATCCTCAAGCTTTTATCCGACCTTCCCCATCAGAAGGAACTTTGGGTGGGGTGCATAGGAAAACGAGGGAAACGATGTTACTTTGTGAGGCGGCCGGTTTTGATGTGATTTTGATTGAAACGGTGGGTGTAGGGCAGAGTGAAGCGATTGTCCGAAGTATGGTCGACTTTTTCATGTTGCTTGTCCTAACAGGAGCCGGAGATGAATTGCAGGGTATGAAAAAAGGAATCATGGAACTTGTTGATGGTATAGTGGTCAATAAAGCAGACGGTGAAAACATTCCGCTTGCGAACAGGACAAGGTCGGAATACAGTCGTATTCTCCATTTCCTTCAGCCTGCCACTAAGGGGTGGGCTGGAAAAGCGTATACATGTTCTTCTGTTACAGGAAAAGGGATTCCTGAAATTTGGGACGTATTACAGGACTTTTCGCAGACAACAAAGTTATCGGGTGTTTTTCAGGAACGGAGAAGAATGCAATCCAAAGAGTGGTTGTATTCATTAATAGACCATCAGCTTAAAACCATGTTCTATAAAAATGATACTGTCAAAGGCTTACTGCCCAAGCTTGAAAATGAAGTGATGTCCGGTAATAAAACGGTCACTAAAGCCGTACAACAAGCATTTCAATCGTTCTCTGAATCCTTAAGTTCGAATGAATGCGGTCCCACAGATAACGAACGGATATAGCTCTCCCTTTCTTATCACCAATTGGAATCTTGATGTTTTTAATCATGGCCAGTTAAATTGATTGAATCGGGCTTCGTCAATTGTTATGATAGTGGTGAAGAGAAAAAGCTGGAAGGAGCACTATACTATGAATATGGATTTCAATTTTTTAATGAATGACGTGGTCAAACAAGCTCGCGATGAGATTAAGACTGCTGGATATACAGAACTGACGACTGCTGAGGAAGTAGAAGATGTATTGGCCCAAAAGGGTACGACGCTAGTTATGGTCAATTCCGTTTGTGGTTGTGCTGGGGGAATTGCTAGACCAGCTGCAGCCCATGCGATTCATAACGATAAACGTCCTAATCAGCTTGTAACTGTTTTTGCAGGTCAAGATAAGGAAGCGACTGAGAAGGCCCGTGATTATTTCGAAGGATATCCACCATCATCACCATCATTCGCTCTTCTGAAAGATGGAAAAATCATCACGATGATTGAGCGTCATGAAATCGAGGGTCATCATCCAATGTCTGTAGTGGAAAAACTGCAAGCTTACTTTGATGAATATTGTGAAGAAGTGTAAGACTTTGCTTATGCATTAAGCTTATTAGTATTTTTAAAGAAAACCGCCGAGTTCGGCGGTTTTTTTTGCTTGGAATCGCTTGGGTGCGGAAGAAATTGGTTGGTTAACCAGGTATATTTAATAGTAGGTAGAGTATTATATTAGAATTTGGTTAAAATAATATTCTAAAAAATAAATTTTCATTAAGCTTATTGAATAATTATAAGAATGTGTTAAAATACACAAGAGTGCATGAATATTAGTTCGCATACGAGTTTAAGTTTATCGTAATTTGGCCATTGGCTCATACAAGAATCAAAAACTACTTGGAGGAATAATGATGAAATTGAAAAAGCGGGTAGCATTGTTGCTTACTTCTGTTTTATTAGTAGGTATTTTAGCAGCATGTGGAACCTCAGAGAAAAAAGAAGAGAATACATCAGGTAATGAAGATAAAAAAGTGCTAGTAATGGGAACATCTGCGGATTATCCACCGTTTGAATATGTTGAAACATCCAAAAGCGATGAAATCAAAGGATTTGACGTAGATATCGCTAAAGCGATCGGTAAGAAATTAGGATATGAAATCCAGGTGAAGGATATTGATTTCAACAGTCTTGTTCCATCACTTGAAAATAAATCGGTGGATTTTGTTATCTCTGGAATGACACCAACACCGAAACGTGAGAAATCCGTTGATTTTAGTGATATTTATTATACAGCGAAAAACATGATCATTACGACAGATGGCAGCAAGATAAAAACGGTAGATGATTTAAAAGGGAAAACGGTAGGCGTACAGCTTGCTTCCATTCAAGAGACATTGGCAAATGACTTGAATAAAAATGAAAATATCGGGATGAAGATTGAAAAACGGAATCGTATTCCTGAAATCATCCAGGAAATGGTTGCGAAACGTTTTGATGCCGTGATTATTGAAGATACAGTTGCTAAAGGATATTTGAAAGACAATCCGGATTTAGTAGGATATGAGATGGAAACTGGGGAAGAAGACGCTGGTTCCGCTATTGCATTCCAAAAGGGCAGTGATTTAACGGAAGATTTCAATGCTGAACTGAACGAAATGTTGGAAAATGGTGAAATGGAAAAATTAATTCTAAAATGGTTCGGTGGCAGTGAAACTAAATAATACAGAGAAAAGGGAAAACGTTCAGAAGTGATAAAATACGCCTTCTGAGCGTTTTTCCACGCTTTATTGAGTATAAAGTGAATAAGGAAGGCCTTTATAGGTCTTTATAAGAGAGGATGAATGGAGTGAATCTGGATTTTGAAAGGATTATGCCTTCCCTTCCATATATCATGGAGGGAATACCGACTACACTAAAAGTTGTGGCGGTTGCGGCTGTAATCGGTTTTGTTTTGGGGATCATTTTATCCATACTGAAAATCAGCAGAATTAAGCCGTTAAATTGGATTGCTGACTTTTATACATCGATTTTCCGCGGTACACCATTAGTTTTACAATTAATGCTTATTTATTTTGGTTCCCCACAAATTTTAGGGATTCAAATCGAAGCGTTTCAGGCTGCTTTCTTGGCTTTCGGCTTAAACTCTGCCGCGTATATCTCGGAAATCATCAGGGGTGGTATATTAGCGGTCGATAAAGGGCAACGGGAAGCCGCGCTTGCCCTTGGGGTTCCTTATTCAAGTATGATGTTGAATATCATCTTGCCACAGGCCATCAAGAACATTCTCCCTTCTTTAGTGAATGAAATCATTTCCTTAACGAAGGAATCCGCCGTGGTAACCATCATCGGTTTAGGCGATATTATGCGCCGTTCTTATATTGTCGGTGGTGAGACCTATAAATTCTTCGAGCCGATATTATTTGCCGGTCTCATTTATTATGTGATGGTCATGATTCTCACTATCTTAGGTAAAGTGATCGAAAGGAGAATGAGACGCAGTGATTAAAATAGATCAGCTTCAAAAGAGTTATGGCAAACTTAACGTTCTAAAAGGAATCAGTACAGAAATTGGACAGGGTGAAGTCCTAGCGATAATCGGTCCCTCCGGATCAGGAAAGTCGACTTTTCTCCGGTGTATCAATATGCTTGAAACACCTACTGATGGACAGATTTGGTTCAAAGATCAAAATATTACGGATAAAAAGACTAATATTATGAAAGTCCGTGAGAATGTCGGGATGGTATTTCAACATTTCCATTTATTCCCACACAAGACGGTGCTTGAGAACCTGACATATGCGCCTATGAAGGTGAAAAAGTTATCCAAAGCAGACGCTGTGAAACAGGCAAGAGAGCTTTTGAATAAAGTTGGATTGGCTGATAAGGAAACAACGTATCCAAATCGTCTTTCCGGCGGGCAAAAACAAAGGGTTGCCATAGCACGTGCATTGGCCATGAATCCGGAAGTCATGCTGTTTGACGAGCCGACTTCCGCATTAGACCCGGAAATGGTAAAAGAAGTATTGGACGTTATGAAGTCACTGGCCCATACCGGGATGACAATGTTAATTGTTACGCATGAAATGGGATTTGCTAAAGAAGTGGCCGATCGGGTTCTATTCTTGGATGGCGGCTTGCTTGTTGAGGAAGGTGCTCCGGAAGAGTTCTTTTCCAACCCGAAAAGCCAGCGTGCCAAAGATTTTCTTCAAAAAGTGCTTTAGAATGAAAAAATGAACATGTAGTGAAAAAAGGTAACTTTAGTTACCTTTTTTATTTTATCCAAATAATGTATCATAGGTATAACGAATTATTAATAATTTAGAATTTTCCTTCATAAAGGACTGTAAAATTATCTGAATAGCTGATAGTATTATAATAGAAGTGAAAGAAGCAGGGTGATACATAACAATGTTCAAAATCGGGTATAGAACGATTAAAACTGCTATGGGAGCATCCATCGCAATTATTATTGCACAATTGCTGGGTTTGAATAATTTCTCTTCTGCTGGCATCATAACGATTTTATGTATACAGGTTACAAAAAGGAAATCGGTATTTGCCTCCTGGCATCGATTTTTGGCTTGTATGATCGCAATGCTTTATTCTACTTTACTGTTTCAGGGTATAGCTTTCCATCCCCTTGTAATCGGGCTAATCCTTCTCATCTTCATCCCGACTACAGTTGCCTTGAATGTTAGCCAGGGAATAGTTACAAGCAGTGTCATCATCCTACATCTCTATGGCTCTGGAAAGATTACTATTGCACTGCTCGTCAATGAAACGATTTTGATTGTCGTTGGAGTGGGTGTGGCACTTATCATGAATCTATACATGCCTAGTGTGGAAAAAAAATTAATTGCTTACCAGGATAGAATTGAGATGAATTTTAGTGCTATCTTAATGGCAGTTGTCCGCTATTTACGGGATAATGACCATACATGGGATGGAAAGGAAATTACAAAAACAGCAAATCTTCTTAATGAAGCCAAAAGTCTTGCCTTTAGGGATGTGGAGAATCATTTTCTTCGGGAAGAAGATCTCCATTATCATTATTTCAAAATGAGGGAAAAGCAATTCGAAATTATTGAGAGGATTCTCCCTTTGGTCACAAATATTCCTTTAAGAGTGAAGCAAAGCGGTATATTGGCAGACTTTATAGAGGATTTGGCTGAAAATGTTCATCCTCAAAATACGGCGATCCTTTACTTGAGGAAACTTGAGGAAATGGAAGAGTTTTTTAAGGGGATGGAACTTCCTCAAACCCGGGAAGAGTTTGAATCACGTGCAGCTTTATTGCAGCTTATGAAGGAAATGGAACGCTATTTATTGCTTAAGCATTCTTTCAAGGGATTCCCTAAGGAGAGTCATAATAGAATGAAAAAGAGGCCGTTGGCTTAAACTAAGCAAAAAAGTAAAGGAACTGATAGAAATGAAACGAATCCTTTCTTTATTGTTATTGCTTGTCTTGTCAGCTGTACCATCTCAGGCCCTTGCTCAAACCGTAAATCACGGAGAGCCATTCATTATTATCAATAAAGCGAATAATAAACTGGCTTTCATTGACGACAACGTGGTACAAGAGATACTTCCAGTCGGAACAGGCAAGAGTCAGGAATTGACGCCTGAAGGGTTATTTACCGTCAAAGTAAAAGCGGTTAATCCTTACTATCGAAAAAAGAATATCCCTGGTGGAGATCCCAGAAATCCGCTTGGGTCAAGATGGATTGGTTTTGATGCCAGGAATACAGATGGCAGGATTTATGGGATACATGGAACCAATCAACCATCCTCAATCGGGAAATACATTTCCAATGGTTGTGTTAGGATGCATAAACCGGATGTAGAGCGGTTATATGACAAGGTTCCGATTGGGACAAAGGTTCTAATAACTCTATCAAATGAAAGTTTCAACACGTTAGCCAGAAATATAGGGGCTATCAAATAAGAAAGAGGGAAGCTTTTAGCTCCCCTCCTGCAGCCTATTACAATAAAAATGCGATGCCTGATAGTAAGGTCGTCAATAACATCGAGATAAGCATGAGATAGACAACAACTTTTCTTACTTTTTTATTTTTCATTATGTTCTCTCCTCAAACAGTATGATTATTTTCATTTTAACTTGAACATATAGGAGAAACAAGCAAAAGTGCAATATTCTCATTATTCAAAAGAATGGTATAGTTACATAATGAATTGATAGAAAATTCAATAGAGTGAAAATAGTGCATAGTATGGGGGAATAGTAAAATGATTAAGAATATTGATCATATCGGGATTGCGGTTAAATCAATAGAGGAAGCCTTGCCGCTTTACACTGAAACATTGAAATTGGAGCTTGAAGGAATAGAAACGGTTGAGAGCCAAGGCGTTAAAGTGGCATTTATCCTAGCAGGGAATACTCGTTTAGAGTTATTGGAAGCGTTATCTCCTGATAGTGCCGTCGCTAAATTCATTGAAAAACGGGGTGAAGGGATTCACCATGTGGCTTTGGGTGTAGAGCGAATAGAGGATCGAATCCAGGAAATAAAAGAATCCGGTCTTCGTATGATTGATGAGACTTCAAGAAAAGGGGCACATCACGCAGATGTCGCTTTTATCCATCCTAAATCGACGTCGGGTGTCCTATATGAGCTATGTGAAAGAACTGAATTAAAGGAGGAGCAAAAATGACTGATATCTATGAAACTATCAATGACTTGTACGATCGACGCCGAAAGGTAGAAATGGGCGGCGGGGAAGATAGAATTGAAAAGCAACACGAAAAAGGAAAACTAACGGCGAGGGAAAGAATCGAACTTCTAGTGGATGAGGGTACCTTCGTTGAGCTGAATCCCTTTATCAAACACCGGAACACCAATTTTGGCATGGAAAAAGCAGAAGGACCGGGAGAAGGAGTAGTAACTGGTTATGGGAAAGTCAATGGTCGTGACATTTACCTGTTCTCTCAAGACTTTACCGTGTTTGGTGGGGCGCTCGGAGAAATGCATGCTCTGAAAATTGCCAATGTTATGGATTTGGCTGCGGAAAATGGTGCTCCCTTCATCGGGTTGAACGATTCTGGCGGAGCTCGGATTCAGGAAGGGGTTGTCTCCCTTGATGGATACGGTCAAATTTTCTATCGTAATTCGATATATTCTGGTGTGATCCCTCAGATTTCTGTCATATTGGGTCCATGTGCAGGTGGCGCGGTTTATTCACCAGCCATTACGGATTTTGTTTTCATGGTTGAGAAAACAAGCCAGATGTTCATTACAGGACCGAAAGTTATCGAAACGGTGACAGGGGAAAAAATTTCATCTGAAGGATTAGGTGGAGCGAAGGTACATAACACGGTCAGTGGTAATGCTCATTTCATGGGTGCTTCGGAGGAAGAGGTTTTAGCTGATGTTAAACGTCTTTTAAGCTATCTCCCGCAAAACAACCAAGAAAAGCCACCGGCTCTGGAAGCGACAGATGAAGACGACTATCGTCCAGATCTAACGGACGTTGTCCCATATGAAGGCATTCGTCCATACGATGTCCGAAAAGTGGTCAATCAAATTGTCGACGAGGATTCATTTATGGAAGTGCAAGCAGGGTTTGCGAAGAATATCGTGGTTGGTCTAGCACGCATTAAAGGGAAATCAGTGGGGCTTATTTGTAACCAGCCTAAAGTGTTGGCTGGTGGACTCGATATTGATTCATCTGATAAAGCTGCCAGGTTCATACGATTCTGTGATTCATTCAATATACCATTGATCACTTTTGAAGATGTTTCTGGATTTTTCCCTGGTGTTAAACAAGAACATGGTGGGATCATCCGCCATGGTGCGAAACTTTTATATGCCTATTCAGAAGCAACTGTGCCAAAATTAACGATCATTCTCCGTAAAGCCTATGGTGGTGCTTATGTGGCCCTCAATAGTAAATCCATCGGGGCAGACCTTACGTTTGCTTGGCCAAATGCTGAAATTGCGGTGATGGGATCAGCTGGAGCTGCAAACATCATATTTGCCCGTGAAATTAAAAATAGTGAGAATCCTGAAGCCACACGTGCAGAGAAAATTGAGGAATATCGTGAAAAGTTTGCAAATCCATATGTAGCGGCAAGTCTTGGAATGGTCGATGATGTTATTGACCCTCGTGAAACAAGAATTAAAATCATCCAATCGCTTGAAATGCTACGTAATAAAAAAGAAACCCGTCCATGGAAAAAACACGGGAATATTCCGTTGTAAGTACCAGTATGAGGGGAGCCTGAAACCAGGCTCCTTTTTTTGCTTTTTTATGTTTTTATTGAAAGGAGATCTTCCTATCGGATTATTTGCCGGGTAACGGCTTTAGAGATATACTTATAAAGGATTACTTTTATGGAGGTTTAAATGATGATTAATGAAGAACGGTTAGTTAGTGAATTCTTTGAATTGGTGCAAATTGATTCAGAAACTAAAAATGAAGCAGCAATAGCTAAAGTTTTAAAAGAAAAATTCACGGCACTTGGCGTGGATGTTTTTGAAGATGATACAATGTCTGTTACAGGTCATGGGGCTGGTAATTTAATTTGTACGCTGAAAGGCACGAAACCTGGCGTAGATACCATTTATTTCACATCACATATGGATACGGTCGTACCAGGTAACGGTATCAAACCGTCTATTAAAGATGGATACATAGTGTCAGATGGAACGACGATTCTAGGGGCAGATGACAAAGCAGGTTTATCTGTTATGTTAGAAACGTTGAAAGTGATTAAGGAGCAGAATATCGAGCACGGAACAATTGAGTTCATCATTACCGTTGGTGAAGAATCAGGGTTAGTAGGAGCAAAAGCTCTAGATCGTTCTCTTGTAACGGCAAAATACGGCTTTGCTCTTGACAGTGATGGTAAAGTTGGGAATATCGTCGTTGCTGCCCCTACTCAAGCCAAGGTAGCTGCAACCATTTTAGGCAAGACCGCCCATGCTGGCGTAGCTCCTGAAAAAGGGGTTTCTGCCATTACGATTGCTGCCAAAGCCATTTCAAGAATGCCTTTAGGCCGCATTGATGATGAAACGACAGCCAATATCGGACGTTTCCAAGGTGGACAACAAACGAATATCGTTTGTGATCATGTTGAAATTTTATCAGAAGCAAGATCATTGGTTCCTGAAAAAATGGAAAAACAAGTAGCAAGAATGAAAGAAGCTTTCGAGACTGCTGCCATCGAAATGGGCGGACGGGCCGAAGTGAAAGTCAATGTCATGTATCCAGGCTTTAAATATGGAGCAGGTGACCATGTGGTCGAAGTTGCAAGAAAAGCGGCAGAGAAAATTGGCCGTCCATGCGAATTGGTGAAAAGCGGCGGCGGTAGTGATGCAAATGTAATTGCTGGATTTGGCATTCCTACGGTTAATCTAGCAGTCGGCTATGAAGACATTCATACAACGAATGAAAGAATTCCAGTGGAAGAATTGACAAAGTTGGCTGAAATGGTCATCAGTATCATTCAGGAAGTTTCCGCAGAATAATTACGCGAAGATGGATGAAGTAGTTTCCCGAGAATATCGTAAATTGGCGTGTTAGCCACCAAAAAACCGAATATATGCAGGGTGTAGCGCATATTGGAAGTCACTTGTCACATTAATAATGATCCAAAAAAACTCGTTCATCTTTAGTGGACATAAAAGGGCTACAGGAATATATGTACAGTCATCAGTAATATGATGACTGTTTTTCTTAGAATGAAGCACTACTTCAATGGTTATCAAGGTTAGATTGGGGTATCTTAATGAAGAAGATTTAGTTTATATGGACCCGATTTCCTGAGATTTGTACCAACAAGGATGTGACAGTCACATGAAGGATATGTATCCTAAAAATGGAAAGGTCATTCTCCATGTAGACATGAATAGTTTCTATGCATCTGTGGAAATGTCCTATGATGAATCATTGAAAGGGAAGCCATTAGCGATTGCCGGTAATGTTGAAGAAAGAAGGGGAATCATCGTTACCTGTAGTTATGAAGCTAGAAAATATGGGGTTAAAACGACCATGCCCATTTGGCAGGCCAAAAAACTATGCCCTCAATTAATCATTAAAAAGCCGAATTTTGAGCGATATCGAAAGGCTTCCCTCGCCATATTTGAAGTATTGCGGCAGTATACGGAAATAGTTGAACCTGTTTCCATCGATGAAGGGTATCTGGATATCAGTGAGTGTGCAGAATGGGGTTCACCTTTGGAAATTGCCAAAAGTATTCAAGAGCGTATATATAATACAATGGATCTTCCTTGTAGCATTGGCATCGCCCCAAATAAATTTTTGGCTAAAACAGCATCGGATATGAAAAAGCCGATGGGGATCACGGTTCTAAGGAAAAGAGATGTTCCCAAGGTTCTCTGGCCCTTACAGGTGGTGGAGATGCATGGGATTGGCGGTAAAACGGCAGAAAAACTCCAGACAATCGGTATCCAGACAATTGGAGACCTTGCCAAGGCCAACGAAACCCAGTTAAAACAGTTGCTAGGGATAAATGGCATCCGTTTGAAGGAACGGGCTAACGGAATGGATTCGCGACTTGTTGATCCAGAGGCCATTTTTGACCATAAAAGCATTGGGAACTCGACAACCCTGCCTAAGGATACTACCAATCAAAGAGAGCTGGTCGGGGTATTGGAGAAGCTTTCGGAAAAAGTTGCAGTACGTTTGAAGAATAAACGTTTGCTAGGTCAGAAGATTGGAGTGACCATCCGTTATAAAGATTGGAGGACCATTACAAGAAGTAAGATGGTTTCCAATCCATTTTTTGAAAAAACGGATATTTCGGATTGGGCTACTGAGCTGTTTTTGAAGAATTGGAATGGAGAGGCCATTCGCCTGTTAGGTGTAACGGCTTATGATGTCATTGAAAAAGAATCTGCATTCAAACAACTCGATATCTTTTCCTTTGAAGAGGATGCTGACAAAGAACCTTTATACGAAGTGATGGAACACTTGCAAAATAAGTATGGAGAAAATATTATTAAAAAGGGCCTTACTTTGAAAGAACGGTCAATTGGTACGAATACCAGTTTTAGCAAAGACTTTTTTGAGCGAACCAGAAGTAAAAATGGACTAAGGTGACATACATCCAAATGAAGGGAAGGTAATCATGACAAAACAACAAATTGGCGTTATCGGACTTGCTGTAATGGGTAAGAACCTTGCATTTAATATCGAAAGCAGAGGGTATTCAATTTCCGTGTATAATCGTTCCGCTGCAAAGACGGACGAAATGATGGAAGAAGCGAAAGGCAAAAATGTAGTACCGGCATATACGCTTGAAGAATTCGTGAATTCGCTTCAAACACCAAGGAAAATTCTATTGATGGTAAAAGCGGGTGCCGCTACGGATGCAACCATTGATCAACTTAAGCCGCTTCTTGAAAAAGGGGACATCGTCATTGATGGCGGGAATACGTTCTACAAGGACACGCAGCGCCGCAATGAGGAATTGAGTGAACTTGGTATTCATTTCATTGGAACTGGTGTCTCAGGAGGGGAAGAAGGAGCCCTGACTGGTCCTTCCATCATGCCAAGCGGGCAGAAGGAAGCATATGATTTGGTAGCGCCTATCTTGAAGGATATTTCTGCCAAGGTTGATGGGGATGCATGTTGTACATATATCGGACCAGGTGGTGCCGGACATTATGTGAAGATGGTGCATAATGGAATTGAGTATGGTGATATGCAGCTGATTTCGGAATCTTATTTCCTTTTGAAAAATCTTCTGGGTCTGTCCGCTGAAGAATTTCATGAGGTGTTCACTGAATGGAATAAGGGAGAGTTGGATAGCTATCTTATTGAAATCACTGCTGATATTTTCAAACGCTATGATGAAGAGACAGGTAAGCCCATGGTCGATGTCATTTTAGATAAAGCTGGCCAAAAAGGTACAGGTAAATGGACGAGCCAAAGTGCACTGGATCTTGGTGTACCACTTCCAATCATAACGGAATCCGTTTTTGCACGATACATTTCAGCCATAAAAGAAGAGCGGGTAGAAGCAAGCAAGGTCCTCAGCGGTCCGGAAGCTAAATTTACCGGTGATAAAAAGGCTTTGATTGAAAGCATTCGCAAAGCGCTTTATATGAGTAAAATTTGTTCGTATGCACAAGGCTTCGCTCAAATGAAGGCTGCATCTGAAGAGAATAACTGGAACCTTCAATATGGGGACATCGCGATGATTTTCCGTGGGGGCTGCATCATCCGTGCTCAGTTCCTGCAAAAAATCAAAGATGCATATGATCGCGAGGCAAACTTGAACAACTTGCTTCTAGATCCTTATTTCCAAGAAATTGCCGAAAATTATCAAGGAGCTTTGCGTGAAGTGGTCTCTACCGCTGTGTTGAACGGCATTCCAGTTCCTTGCTTGTCTTCTGCACTCTCTTATTTCGATAGCTACCGTACAGAAACGCTTCCGGCCAATTTAATTCAAGCTCAACGCGATTACTTTGGAGCACATACGTATGAACGGATCGATAAAGAAGGTACCTTCCACACTGAATGGATGGACAAATAATCAAAAAAACTGGCTGGAATAGACATTCTATTTTAGCCAGTTTTTTTATTCGACAACTTAAAAAGAAGGAAGCACAAGTGTGCTCCCTTCTTCTACTAACGTCGATGCTCAACAAGGTCAATGACCCCTAATACAACATGTGCCAATCCGAAACCAAAAACCGTATTAGCGACCATCTTGTTTGAGCCACGGTTCTGCTTCATGGCATAACCTGCAGCAGTTACGGCAGTTCCTAACGCTGTTGGAATTAATCCTTCACGAACATCCATCGTAAATCCCTCCGCATCGGTTAGTAGTGGTATTCAGATAAAGAACACCATTTATATTGTTACCACAGCTGGACGGTATCATTCGGCTATATGGAAAAAGGAGAGATGAAATAATAAACTGAACTCAATGAAAAAATGGGTACTTTGTATATTTCTTTTTTATGCCGAAAGTAGTAAGATTTATAGCAACCATCTTTAACAGTTTATGTACCTGTATAAAATGTATGGGATGATGAGCGTATAGTGAAGCAAGAAAAGGAGTGGTTGAATTGATGCACTTCATCTGGATGATCGTAGCCCTTGTTTTATTTTTTGTGGTTATTGAATCAAGTGTGACTTTTTGGCTTAATCATGGAACAGATTCAGAATCGAAGGATTTTATCCATGCCATTCGAGAGAAAATCATCAAAAAGAGTGCCTCATAAAATAGAGAAGAGGATGCAGGTTCACTGCATCCTCTTATTAGTTTACTGATTATTTCTTTTTTCTTTTTCGATTTGCCACCAAACATGTCCATCTTCTGCTAAAAGCTCATCGGATGCTTTTGGTCCTGTCGAACCCGCTTCATAATTGGGGAAAGAGGCTTCTTTCGTATTTTCCCAGGCATTCGAAATGGTATCGACAAATTTCCAAGAAAGTGCGACCTCATCCCAATGTGTAAAGTTTGTGGCATCTCCACGCATGCTATCAAATAAAAGCTTTTCGTAAGCTTCAGGTGAATTGATATGTTCGATTCCTTTGTTGGAAACCGTCAACTTCACTGGCTTCGTATTCATCGTCGTTCCCGATTTCTTCACATTTAAGTAAAGGGAAATACCCTCTTCAGGTTGGATATGGATGACAAGAAGGTTTGGTTGCAAGGTTTCTTCGGTTTTGTAATAGAGATTCATTGGAATGTCTTTAAATTGAACAACGATCTTCGTTGATTTTACATCCATTCTTTTACCAGTACGGATATAAAAAGGAACACCCGCCCAGCGGAAGTTATCAATCATCAATTTACCCGCAACATAGGTTTCTGTATTAGATTCAGGATCGACATTCAATTCATCACGATAAGCAGGGAGTGTTTGTTCCCCTACCGTACCTGAGCCATATTGACCACGGACGAAATATTCTTTGACTTCGTCCACTTTCATTTGTCGGAGTGACCGTAATGCTCGGACCTTTTCGCTGCGGACTTCTTCTGTAGTCAAGGCAATCGGAGGTTCCATGGCAAGCAGGGCGACCATTTGCAATAAATGGTTTTGGACCATGTCCCGTAAGGCGCCACTCGTTTCATAATAACGCCCACGTTCCTCGACACCAAGTGTTTCACTTGAAGTAACTTGGATGTTGGAAATATAACGGTTATTCCATAGTGGTTCGAATAAGGCATTGGAAAAACGGATGACTTCAATGTTTTGTACCATTTCTTTGCCCAGGTAATGGTCGATTCGATAAATTTCATCTTCAGCAAATGCGGTACGTATTTGCTCATTCAAGATTTGTGCTGTTTCAAAACTGTGCCCAAATGGCTTTTCGATGACAAGGCGTTTGTAACCCTTGGTATCGGTCAAGCCTTGGGCTTTTACCTGTTCGGCAATGGTTCCGAAAAACTCCGGTGCCATCGCTAAATAAAAGATACGATTGCCTTCCAGATCATACTGGTCGTCTAAATTATCAGCAACCTGCTTTAATTGTAAATAGGACTCTGAACTAGTTACATCATGTGAATGATAGTGGAAATGGGAAACGAATTCATCGACCTTTTCCTCCGCATGTCCAAATGTCAGGATGGAGTCTTTTACACTTGCTTGAAACTCAGTATTGGTTAATGGCCTTCTGGCGACACCCACCACTGCGAATTTATTGATTTTTTCCTTTTGGAATAGTCGATATATCGAAGGAAACAGCTTTCGTTTCGCTAAATCTCCGGTAGCGCCAAAAATCATGATTAATGCTGTAGGTTTATTTTCTGTCATGTTAGAACCTCAACTTTCTGTAATTTCTGTCTTAAAGTTGGATATGTACTAATTCTTAATTTTACGGTTAGCTTTCCCTCAAAGCAATCTATTTGCGCATTTTTTCGTAATTTCATTAAAATCTTCAAAGAGACTGAATTTTAAAAGTTGAAAAATGAATCAGGGCCTCTGTTATGCTATAGTAAGGTATAAAGTTTTTGCAACGGAGGTAGGAATGTGGATTTTGTTTTTTTAGGAACGGGTGCTGGTGTTCCGGCAAAGGCGCGTAATGTGACGGCAATCGCCCTTCAATTATTAGAAGAACGGGGAAAAGTATGGCTTTTTGATTGCGGGGAAGCGACACAGCATCAAATTTTAAAAACGGCGGTTAAACCACGTAAAATTGAAAAGATTTTCATAACGCATTTGCATGGTGACCACATCTTTGGTCTTCCTGGTCTTTTAAGCAGCAGGTCTTTTCAGGGTGGAGTCGAAAAATTGACGGTGTACGGCCCAAAAGGCATTGATGCTTATATCACGACGAGTTTACAAGTGAGTGCCACTCATTTGAAATATCCATTGGAAATCATTGAAATTGAGGAAGGCGTCATATTCGAAGATGACCAGTTTACCGTGACGGCCCTGGAACTTGATCATGGCATTTATAGTGTCGGTTACCGAATCGTGGAAAAAGATCGGCAGGGGAGTTTACTGGTTGACCAGTTGCGTAAACAAGGAGTGCCACCGGGTCCCCTTTATAAAGCATTGAAAAATGGGGAATCGGTCCGTCTTGAAGATGGCCGGACCATTAATGGGAAAGACTATCTTAGTGCACCACAGAAGGGCAGAATTATTACGATACTTGGTGATACTAGGGTTTGCGACAATGCCCTCGTCCTTGCCGACTCAGCTGATTATCTCATCCATGAAGCAACCTTTTCTGCGGAAGAAACGGAATTGGCAACGGCCTATTTCCATTCAACTACTATACAAGCGGCTGAAACTGCCAAAAAAGCGGGGGTTAAGCACCTTGTTTTAACACATATCTCCTCACGCTATACTCTTGAGGATGCAGAACGGTTAAAAGAGGAAAGCAGTGCAATCCTTTCGAATACAACCATGGCAGAAGATTTATTGTCGATTAAAATCCCTTTATATGTACAAGAATAGGGAAATCATTACGATTATTTGGTATAATAGTTCAATTGCTTATTGGATATAAGGAGGGTGAAAAAATGACTGAACAAAATAATTTACATAACAAGGCGATGGATTTTCTTTTGAAAACAAGTCGTACTTTTTTTATCCCTATTAGTTACTTGCCATCAGGATTACAGGAAGCCATTGGTTCGGCATATCTTTGCATGCGGGCCATTGATGAAATTGAAGACCACCCGAATCTAGGTGCCGAAGATAAAATCGCCCTATTGCAGGCTGTTAGCAGCCTATTGAAAACCGATTATCGTAAAGAGGACATCCAGGCTGTTTTTGAACCATATAAGGATGTGCTTCCGGAAGTGACCTTGCAACTTGGAGATTGGATGGATTATTGTCCTCCAGGTGTGCTTGGTAAGGTCCTTGAGTCTACCAAGGAAATGGCTGAAGGCATGGCGAAGTGGGTTTCGAAGAATTGGCAAATACATGATAAGGAAGAGCTTGATGAGTATACCTATTATGTCGCTGGTTTAGTTGGGGTGATGCTCTCTGATATTTGGAAATGGTATGATGGAACAGATACGGATCGCAATCTTGCCATTGCATTTGGACAGGGCCTTCAAACGGTCAACATCCTACGGAACCGTGAAGAAGATGCAGAACGCGGCGTGAATTTTTATCCGAATGGATGGGGCTTCAAAGAGATGCTGAGCCATACAGAATATAATCTTGAATTGGCGGATAGGTACATTGAAGACATCGAGACAAAGGATATTGTCCATTTCTGTAAAATTCCTTTGGAATTGGCTAAAGCTACTTTGAAGGCGTTAAAAGAAGGAAAAGAAAAAATCGATCGGTCAACGGTTACCACTATCGTAAACCAGGTCGTCGATAATTAAGAAGAGCAAGCTACTGTATAAAGTTTATACAACTTTATACAGTAGCTTTTTTATTACTTCATAAGAGTAATCGTAAAATTCTAAAAATTTTAAAAAATACATTGGAATAGTGGCAGTAAACGATTATAATTTAGTACATAAAAGCGGAAAAGTTGACTTCGTTAGAGAGACAGAATTTTAAAAAAAGAGAAAAGCGGAGGAACATTATGAAAAAGAGATTATATTCAACGGCAGCCTTGACCTTGATTACTGGAATTTTACTTGCAGGGTGTGGAAATGAAAACGAGAAAGACTCGGCAAAAAACGAAAGTGATAAGGATGCTTTCAAAGTCGGAGTGACACAAATCGTTCAGCATGATTCTTTGGATCAAGCATATGAAGGGTTTCAGGCTGCTTTGAAGGATAGTGACATTAAAGCAAAATATGATCTCCAAATTGCTCAGGGCGATCAAAACAACAGCCAGACGATAGCGAATAACTTTGTCGGGGATAAAGTGGATTTGATTTTTGCTAACTCGACGCCAAGCGCTTTAAGTTCATTGAATGCGACTAAAGATATTCCAATCGTCTTCACTTCTGTAACTGATCCAGTAGCTGCGGAACTTGTTACGTCCATGGAGAAACCAGGTGGAAATGTGACAGGTACGACCGATTCTCATCCGGATGCCATCAAAAATTCCATGAAGTTCCTGGCAGAAGAGCTTGGAGCGAAAACAATAGGGACGGTTTACAATACGGGCGAACAAAATTCAGTCGTTCAAATTAAAAATGTGAAAGCGGAGGCAAAAAAAGCGGGCTTGAAAGTCGTGGAAGCATCCGTCTCGACTTCAGCCGAAGTTAAGCAGGCAACGGAATCGTTGATTGGAAAAGCGGATGCTTTCTATATCATTACGGATAATACAGTAGTTTCAGCGTTAGAATCGGTGATTTCGGTAGCGAATGACCAGGATATCCCCTTATTTGTCGGGGAACTTGATTCCGTGAATGCAGGCGGTTTCGCAGCATATGGCTTCAGTTACTATGATATTGGCTACGAAGCAGGCCAGAAAGCGGTAGAAATATTAAAAGATGATAAAAAACCGGGTGATATCGCGGTTCAATATCCTCAAAAATTAAAATTGGTGATTAATGAAACAGCTGCAAAGGAAATGGGTGTTGAAATAAAAGAAGAATGGAAAGCAAATGCTGAGTTTGTTAAATAAGCTTTTGCGTTATTCCAGGGAAGGAAGATAAAAATGCCAACAGCCATATTTAACTCTTTTGAATCTGGAATGATCTATGCGATCATGGCACTTGGAGTCTATTTGACATTCAGAATTCTCGATTTCCCGGACATGACGGTCGAAGGTAGCTTCGTGACAGGAGCTTCTGTCGCCGCTATTATGATCGTCAATGGTTTCTCGCCGATTATGGCCACGTTTTGCGCCATGCTTGCCGGATTTGTGGCAGGGACGATGACAGGGCTGCTGCATACAAAAGGGAAGATAAATCCGCTTCTTGCCGGTATTTTAATGATGATTGCGCTCTTTTCCATTAACTTAAGGATCATGGGGGCTTCGAACATTCCCTTGCTTTCTCAAACGACGATTATCACGAACATCTCAGAAGCATGGTCTCATACTGGTTTGGATCAAATGTTTAATGGGATTTTTTCAATCATTGGCCTTGGTGAAAGTTTGCCAAAAACATGGGGCATTCTCATTGTCATGTTTATTGTAGTAGTAATGATTCAACTGGGGATGTCCGCCTTTTTAAAAACGGATGTAGGCCTTGCGCTTCGGGCAACTGGTGACAATGAAGCGATGGTCAAGAGTTTTTCGGCTCATACAGGGAATATGAAGATATTAGGCCTTGCCATCGGGAATGCCCTAGTTGCTTTCTCTGGTGCTTTAGTTGCCCAGTACAATGGTTTTAGCGATATTGGGATGGGAATCGGGATCATCGTAATCGGTCTGGCCTCCGTCATCATCGGGGAAGCGTTATTTGGCGCAAAAACGATTGTACGCGCCACGCTAGCTGTCATTGGGGGAGCCATCATATATCGTATCGTCGTTACATTGGCGCTACGTGTAAAATTCCTTGATACGGGTGATGTGAAATTAATCACTGCGCTTATTGTAATCGGTGCCTTAGTCATCCCGCAAATTTCCGAAAAACAAAAAGAAAAAGGTCGTAAGAAAAAAAGACTCAAAGAATTGCAACTGCACCGTATCGAGCCTACAAAGGGGGAAGAGGAATTTGCTGCAGCTAAATCAGATTTATAAGGTCTTCAATGAAGGGACTCCGGATGAAAAGCTTGCCCTTGGCAATCTGGATTTACAGCTGTCAAAGGGTGAATTTGTAACGGTCATTGGCAGTAATGGTGCTGGGAAGTCCACGTTGATGAATATGATTTCCGGTAAGACCCTTCCCGATGCTGGTGATGTCATCATTGATGGCCAAAATGTATCATCGATTGAAGAACATAAGCGGGCGAAAATGATTGGGCGGGTTTTCCAGGACCCCATGCTCGGAACGGCCCCGCACATGACCATTGAAGAAAATATGGCCATCGCGTATGGCAGGACGAATCGAAGGGGTCTTGGCTTTGGGGTAACGAAAAGACGGAAAGAGCTTTTTAACGATAGCCTGAGTACACTCCATTTAGGATTGGAAAATCGGATGAATGCAAAAGTGGGGTTATTATCGGGAGGGGAGCGTCAGGCATTATCGTTATTGATGGCGACCTTCACCGATCCGAAAATCCTGCTTCTCGATGAACATACAGCTGCTCTCGATCCATCCAGGGCAGAGCTTGTTACAAGCCTGACGAAGGAAATTGTTGAAAAGAACCGGTTAACTACATTGATGGTGACTCACAATATGCAGCAGGCCATCGATCTTGGTGATTCTTTAATCATGATGGATAAAGGCCAAATCATTTTCGAGGCAAGAGGCCCGAGAAAACAGGCACTGACTGTTGATAAGCTCTTGAATGAATTCCAGCGTATCAAGGGTGAAAAAATGCTAAATGACCGTGCGGTGTTGATATAAAGTGAAAGAGGCCTAGCGCTCAAGGTGAATGACCTTGGACCGAGGCCTCTTTTTTCGGCGGAATCGGAAGGGTTTACTATCGAGTGACTGAGTCTCGCCTTACGGAAGGCCAAGAGAACGGGTTGACTGCAGAGGACAGTGGACGTTCGGAGAGAATTCAAGGTCCTCCTGCTTAATCGCTATCAGCTGTGCTCCAAGGAGAATTGTCATCTTTTTTGGTTCCAAAAAAGTTTCTCATGAAGGACTTTTTCTTTGTTTTTTTAGCGGCGGCAGCTTCTTCGGTAGCGAGATAAAAATCTGCTGGTGGAATGGTGGCCGCTTCTAATGCTTCAATACGGGCTTCAAGTTTAGTGACGAGCTTATGCATGTCTTCCATTTCACTTCTATGCTGTAATAGTTGATAGGAAACAACATCATCCGCTTTTGTTTTCAGACTTTTTTCGAGCCTGGAGACTCTTTCGTTTAGGTGATCTTGTCCTTTTTCCGACTCAATAGGTTGTTTAACAGTGGCCTTTCTGGTCTTCTTTTCTGAAATGCTCACCTTTTGTAAGACCACTCCCTCGTTCAGCTGGTCTTGGATTTTCCTCAATAAGTCAATATCTTCCTCCGAAAACTGGTAATGACCTAGCTGATTCCGTTCTACTTCCATGTTCAATTGGGTAACCCAGCGTTGAATGGTACTATGAGAAACGTTCAATAACTTGGCAACTGCACTTGTATTCATCTAGATTCCCCTCCTTTTGGTTGTAGAATTCTAGATAAAAGAAGCGATTCCTTTGCCGTTGACAAAACAAGTACTGATTCGCCAAAGATAGTGGATTTCCTACCTGTTTTTGCTGCCATGTCGATTTTATTTACCGGTACCGTCGTATTTCCAGTGGGTGTTCTTCCCGACGTAATTCAATCATTTCGGAGGGAAAAACATATTTGCCAAGTAAGCTGGATAAGCGGGAAGGGGATTTTAGAAATATTCGATTTGAAATATGGGTTAATCTTGAAGGATGGATGACAGCTTCTCTTCATTATCTTAGTCATGGCCATTTAGACACAATAGGCTGTTAACTCCCAGTTGGGAATCAACAGCCTGTTTACTTGTTGTTATTGGGGAACTACATATTTAGCCAGCTCTTTACTGATTTGATTTCCCATCCGCTTGGATTGTTCGGTGGCTTCTTGAACACAGGAGATAAATGCTTCTTGTACATGATGGGCTTGAAGTGCTTTCAGGCCAGCTTCCGTTGTCCCTCCCGGTGAAGTGACTTCTTTTCGCAGTACCGCTGGTGTTTTTGGCGATTTCTGCAGCATCTCAGCTGCACCGGTTAAAGTCTGAAGGATTAATTGCTTTGCTGTTACGGCATCAAGGCCAATGGATTCCGCGGATCTTTCCAGAGCCTCGACCAAATAATAAATATAAGCGGGACCGCTTCCGGATAAGCCCGTTACGGCATCAAGCTGTGTTTCTTCGACAATGGCAACTGAGCCCACCGTTTCGAAAAGTGTGATGGCCGTCTGCAATTGCGATTCAGTTGTATGTGCATTGGCCGATAGGGCAGTGGCTGACTTTCCAACGGCTGCCGATGTATTAGGCATAGCCCTTACGATGGCGACCGGTTTGGCTGCAATCCCTTCAAGGCTTGCCGTATGGACCCCTGCCACAACGGAAATGAACAGCATATCTTCCCGGATGTATTCCTTTATGGATTGCATCGTGGTTAAAATATCTTTTGGCTTTACTGCAAGTACTACTATGTTTGCATTCTCTAGTAGTTGCGGAAGAGACCGTGTTGGGGTAATCCCATATTGTTCTGTTAGATAAGTGAATCGTTCATCATTTTTTTTGTTGGTCACAAAAATGTCAGCCGGGTTTATTACTTGCTGAGTGACCAAACCGGAAATGATTGCTTCGGCCATTGATCCAGCCCCGATAAAAGCTATTTTTTTCATTTCACTCACTCCTTTAATGCATACTAGTAACGGTCAGTTTTCCCAAATAAAATAAAAAAGACCCCTCATCCAATAAAGGACGAAAGGTCTGGCTTCCGTGGTACCACCTTTGTTCAACTCCTACAAAATAAAAAGGAAGTTGCACTTGAATCCGCTAACGTGGGATGAACGTCAGTTTTACTGAAGGCTCATAAGGTAGGTTCAATAATAGAGAGGACGGTGAAGCTTTTCAGCACATTTAAGAACTTCACTCTCTTTACGCCATCCATTATTTACTTGGCCTCAATCATAGCCGTGCCGTCTTTAATTACTTGTGATTATGAAGGATGCATGAGTACTCTGTCAATAGTAATATATGCTGAGCCTTAAAATATAGTCGTTAATTATGTGAAAATAATGACAATGTTCAGGATTATATGTAAAATAGTGATTACATACACAGTTTTCTAATAAAATAAGGAAATACCAAATTTTACGGATATATAAGCTTATTTAAATATAATATTAAGGTGGAAATAGACATGGTGAATTGGAATGGGGATATCGCAAAGCTTTCTCTGCCGACGCCGTTTGCAGTGGGCGATGTAAATGTTTACATAGTTAAAGGAGATGCCTTAACTTTAATTGATACGGGGGTTAAAACCGTACAATCAAAAGAGGCACTGAATGCTGGACTTGGGGAATTAGGGCTGCAACTATCTGATATTGAACAAATAATCTTGACGCATCATCATCCAGACCATGCTGGTGCACTCGATTTCTTCGATAAGAAAGTCCCGGTGTATGGTCATAAAAACAATCAGCGGTGGCTGACTCTAAGCGATGAGTTCCTTGACACCCATAATTCTTTCTTTCTAGACTTTGCAGGGAAATTGGGCGTGGCTGAAGAATTGAAACATAGATTGACCCATGACAAAGAAGAAATCCAATTCCTTAGTAAAAGGAACATGCAAGCACATTTGGCTGAGGGTGACGAACTTCCGGGCCTTCCAGGATGGCGAGTGATCGAGACTCCTGGTCATGCGCAAAGCCATGTTTCCTTTTATCGGGAGAGTGACGGCTTAATGATTGCAGGAGACCACTTACTTGCAAGAATTTCGCCTAATCCATTAATGGAGCCACCCTTGATTGTGGGTGGCGTTCGTCAACGGCCATTGCTTCAATACAATGCCTCCCTTCAAAAACTATTAGACTTTCCGATTTCTAAGGTTTATTCAGGACATGGGGGAGAAATTGATGGAGAGAAAGTGTCCGATTTGATTCGATATAGATTTGAGCGACAGCATAATCGGGCCATGCAGGTGAAAAGCATGCTCCAAGAAAAACCTTTAACGGGATTTGAAGTGTGTCAGCGTCTCTTCCCAAAAGTTTATCGTCAGGAAGTCGACTTGACACTCTCGGAAACGGTCGGTCAGTTGGATTATCTGGAGGATTTGGGTGAAATCGAATTGGAAATGCAATCGGGTGTCATTTTATATTCAAGTGCGACGACAGTTTCTAAGGGGATAATCTATTGAGTAAATTAAGCGGGAAAGTCATTGTCATTACCGGGGCTTCGGGAGGAATTGGAAAGGAAATTGCGATTCAATCTGCCCGACTTGGGGCAAGACTCGTTCTTTTGGCAAGGAGCCTGGATAAATTGCAGACTCTGAAGGAGAGCCTGACCAGCCAATACGGGGTCGATGTTTTTGTATGGAAGTTGGATGTTTCCGATACAGAACAAGTGGAAAGGGTCTTCGTTGACATCCACGACCAGGTCGGCACCGTGGATGTGTTGGTCAATAATGCCGGGCACGGTACGTTTAAAGAAGTCCTTGATACGGATTTAGAAGAGAGTAAAGGGATGTTTGCTGTCAATGTAATCGGCTTGATGGCCTGTACGAAGTTTGTGCTTCCACATATGAAGCGCAAACAAGCGGGCCACATCATTAATATTGCGTCACAGGCAGGGAAAATTGCAACACCTAAGTCCACACTTTATTCAGCCACTAAATTCGCGGTGCTTGGTTATTCGAATGCTCTCCGGCTTGAATTGATGGAAGACAACATTCATGTGACCACCGTTAATCCTGGGCCAATCGAAACCAACTTTTTTACTATAGCGGATGAATCCGGGACATATATGAAGGGCATTAAGAAATTCATGCTTAAGCCTGAGGATGTAGCAGCCAAAATCGTTGCTGCCATGCTAACTAATAAACGGGAAGTCAATCTGCCCGCCTGGATGAATATGGTGAGTAAGTTTTATACCTTGTTTCCAAGAATCACTGAGACCGTTGGGAAAAAAGCATTTTTTAAAAAATAGATACTTCTAAATATAAGTGAAGATTACTATTTTAATAAGAAATTAAGGGAGTGTCATCTGACATTCCCTTTTTTTGAATTTATTTGGATTATCTTTCCATCTTATGTAACCATTTCATTGGTGAATTCGTCTGTTTTATAGGAGGGATTTTGTATGAAGCTCGTTATGGGAAAGTCTTTTATCTTTTTATTCCTTTTTTTCATTCTGGGAAGCTGTCAATCCTTCTCTGAAGAGCAACCCCATAAGTCCATTGGCAAGGGAGAAGAAGGATTCATTACAGATTTAGATGATAAGCGGATTCTGATAAAAGGGACGTATTACAAGGTGAAAAATCATACGTATATACAAGATGAACATGGGGCAAAGCTCAGTTATTCAGACTTGGCAATCGGGATGAAAGTTAAACCATGGTACGGTGGAGAGGTCGAAGAATCATTTCCTTCGAAAGCGGATGCAGAATTGATACGGATTTTAAAGGATGAAGAGAGTCTAGAAGAGCAAAAGGCCGTAACTGCTGCACTTGAGCATGTGACTAAAGCTCCTAGTCAGCGTTTCATGGTTCTTGAAATCATTCATTTCCCTTCCGAGCATGTATACAATATTGAAATGATGAATCGCTCCAACTTGGACGCATCATTTACTGTGACCGTAGACGATTCTACTGAAGAAATCTTATATCTAAAATAATAAGGGGGCAGAATCAAATAGATTCTGCCCTGCTTTGTTTTAACCTCATGTTTTTTTTATAAAGTTTTTGCACCCAGGTATTTTGGCGCCCAATAGGAGTTATTCATATCGGTGATGGTAATTCCTTTAGAAGAGGAAGCATGAATGAACTGATTGTTTCCAATGTAGATTCCAGCATGGGAAACACCCGTCTTTCCAGAAGAAGTATCAAAGAATACAAGATCGCCTTTTGATGGCGTTGATACTTTCAATCCGGTATTCCCGTAAAGCTGGGATGTTGTCCGTGGTAGGGTAATTCCTTGTGATTTTTGGAATACATAATAGATGAACCCCGAACAGTCAAATCCTGCTGGTGTCGTGCCAGCCCATTTGTATGGCGAGCCTATCAATGTTTTTGCATAATTAATCATGCTTGTATTATTGACATTATAAACACCGAGCGCATTGAAGGTATTTCTTCCTGCAATCCCATCGGCAGTCAATCCTTTAGCTTTTTGAAAGTTTTTTACGGCAGTTGTTGAATAGGTTCCGTAGTAAGTAGTCGATGAACCAGTATATGTGAAATAACCTTTAGTTTTTAATAGGGTCTGTAGTTGTTTGACATCACTATGTGTCATTCCGGGTCTGAGGGTTTGATCTCCAATATTTGCAAACGCCTGAAGTGGCGTCAGCATTAATGCAGAAGCAACAGCAGCTGAGGCAATCCATTTCTTCATGTATCTCATTTCCTCTCTCTATCTCTCTATTTTTCTTTAACAATATTATCCTACAATACCATTGTGACAATCAAACCAGTTTTTGATTACATTTTCATTACAAAAAATAAGTAGTAATACTTAGTGAAAATCAGCGAAATCGTTTTTCTTAAATAGTAAAAGGGTTAAAAGACTCGGTTCCCCTTTTAGGCAAGATACCAACTAATTATATTTATAAAAACTAGTTGGATATAATGGATTACTTTTAAATTAAAGGGTATTTATGGGTATTTAAAAAGTTCCCATAAATAGGTGGAAATTTGTCATGAAACTTCCATTGAATGCGAACGTTTATTCGTTTAGAATGAGGGATATAATATAAACACGAACATATATTCTGTATAGGGTGAAGAAAAAATGGATTATAGCATGATGCCGAAACAATCAATTATGTGTATTGATATGAAAAGTTTTTATGCTAGCTGCTCAGCGGTCATGCATGGATTGGACCCGCTCGAATGTTATTTGGCAGTGGTGGGTGATAAGAATAGGGAGGGGAGCATTGTGCTTGCGGCTTCTCCAAAGCTAAAGAAGGAATTCGGTATAAAAACCGGTTCCCGGAAGTTTGAGATACCGAAAGATCGACGCATTCTAGTCGTTGAACCCAAAATGGCCACTTATTTGAGAGTTTCGACGGAGATTACGCGCTTGTTTCACCGCTATGTTCCAAAAGAAGCGATTCATGTATACAGTGTGGACGAAAGTTTTTTGAAAGTTGATGGAGCGGCTTCTTTATGGGGGGATGCCTGGAATATTGCCAGGAAAATAAAAGATGACATTGAAAGGGAATTACAGATTCCAAGTGCAATCGGGATTGGGCCGAACATGCTGATGGCGAAGCTTTCTCTTGATCTCGAGGCCAAACATACAGGAATAGCTGAGTGGACATATGAAGACGTACCAGCTAAGCTTTGGCCGATTTCTCCGCTTCGTGAAATGTGGGGGATAGGAAGGAGGGTGGAAAAGACCCTTCATGGCATGGGAATATTCACTGTCGGGCAACTTGCCAATTATGACCTTCAATTGCTTGAAGCGAAGTTCGGGATTATGGGCAATCAGCTTTATCATCATGCCTGGGGAATCGATTTGTCAGATCTCGGGGCGCCGATCATCGAGGGGCAGGTCAGCTTTGGTAAAAGTCAGATTTTACTCCGTGATTACAAGGAAGAACACGAGATCAAGCAGGTTATGGTAGAAATTTGTGAGGAAGTCGGAAGAAGGGCTCGTACCCATAGGAAGGCTGGACGGACGATCAGTCTGAGCATTGGTTATAGTAAGGATGAGTTTGGCGGTGGGTTTCATCGCTCCCGTTCGATTGAGGAACCGACAAATATCACAATGGAATTGTATAAAGTCTGTCTTGAACTTTTTTATGAAAACTATCATAAGCAAAAAACGGTTCGTAGCGTTTCGGTCACACTCTCGAATATTGTGGATGATAATGAGATGCAGCTGACTTTATTTGATGCTTCACGGTGGAAAAAGCGGGAATTGAGTTATACCGTTGACCGCATTCGACATAAATATGGTTCAAAATCACTGTTGCGCGCGGTTTCGTATACGAAAGCCGGGACGGCCGTTTATAGAAGCGGATTGCTTGGCGGGCATAAGGCTTGACAAAGTCGTCAGAGGAGGAAAAAGAATGATTCATGATCGGGGGCGTATCAAATGGACATCCATGATGCTACCGGAACATGTGAAGATGTTGCGGGATTGGGTGGCGGAGGATAGCCATGAAGCAAGACGCATTCTCGATGAACAGCAGTTTGAAGAAATGAATGCTGTGATGGGGGAAGCGATGGAAGAAGGTAGAGAGGTCATGATTGCCTATTATGACAGAACCCGATACCAGCTTTTAATCGGAAGCATTCATTATTATGATGAATGCTTGCAAAGACTTCATATTATTGACCATTTTCAGCAACCACATTATATTCAACTTTCCCATATAGCGGATGTAAGATTGATGGAATAAGAATGGTGGGATTATCCCCATGGATGCACAAGAGTGCGGGAAAAGGACAGGGGTCCTTTCATCGTTTATAATGGGGGAATGGAACGAATAGGGGGAAATGAGATGTACATTGAATGGACAGATAGAGCAGCCGAAAAACTTTCCGATAAAATACAGGGAAAAGAAGGACATTTACAGTTGAAATATGATACAGATGGCTGTGGTTGCGTAGTAAGTGGCGTGACAGCTCTTTGGCTCGTTGACGAGCTTGAGGAGGATAATCAAAAAGTGGAGACCAATGGAGTTCCCCTTTATGTCGAAAAATCTAAAATGATTTTTCTCGATGATATCATGACAATAGACTTTGTGGTCGAAGCAAACTGCTTTCAGCTAAAAAGCCCGAATCAAATCTTGAATCCAAGGATGAGTTACTTTAATAAACTCTAAAAAAAGCAAAGGGAGAATCCCGATAGTCGTGGGATTCTCCCTTTGTCTATTTCAATACAAGCTGTTCGAGAAATTGGTCGATCCGTTCCTCATATTCCTTGGGATTAGCATTATATGATTGTGCGTGAGCCCCGTTTTTTGCGAGGTAAAGTTGTTTTGGTCCTTTTTTTGCTTCATATAATTCAAGTGTCATGGAGGCGGGAATGAAAGTATCAGGTTCACTGTGAATGAACAGCACTGGTTTTTCGATAGTACTAATGAAATCTATCGGTGATACTTCGTTCGTCCAATATCCATCACGAAGTTTGATGAACATGCGCCCAAGTGGAAAGATGGACCAGGTTGGAAAAGGGATTTCCATGCCGATTTGATGTTGAATTTGCTTTTCAAAATTGGAAAATGGACAATCGGCAATATAAAAATCTGCTCCATCTTCAAGCATGCCCGCATATAGAAGAAGGGTCACAGCCCCCATGGATTCACCATGAATGCCGAAGAAAAGATCTGAACCTTTACGTTTTTTTAACTCGTCAATCACGGCTTTCAAGTCGAATTTTTCATAATGTCCATAGCTGCTTGTTTTCCCACCGGAGTCTCCATGACGACGGTGATCGTAGATGACCGCATTGAATCCACGCTTAAGGAAAATGTTCATGTACTTGATCGAGTTCGTTTTATTTTCTGTCACGCCGTGAGCAATAATGATCCACTTATTCGTAGGATGTGGTTCAATAAACATGCATTTCAAGGAATACCCAGATGGAGAAGGTACCCAGATTTCGCTTTTAGGCAGGGTATCAAAATCCTCTTGAATGAACCGTTTAGCCAAGACTTCACGATCTTTGATGAAATCATCTTCCTTCTTCTTCATGTACATGAGCCGATTAGAAAAATAAATACCGATGCCGACCATATACGTCAAGATGCCGGCAATTGCGAGACCCCATTTTTTCATGGTGAACCTCCTTGTTTTTAGTTTATTTTACCATGTTGAAAAATAAGAAAATACTGTTAAGAAATCGTCACGGGTAAAACCGGAGTCATGGTATAATAATGTATAATGTCAGGGGGTTTTAAGGATGAAAAAGAAACAGCCGCGCAATCAAAATCAAAGTAAAAAGCAAGAAAAAGAAGCATCGTCATCATTGAAACTTGGTGATATGCTCAATCAAGATATCATGTCGCAGCTTCGCCAAAAACAAAAAGAATTAAACGATGCGGAACAAGAGAAGAGAGCAGCAGAAGAAGAAAAGAAACGTCAAGAAAGAAAACAGCGTGAGAAAAATAAATCATTCGAAGAGCTGTTGGGTGAAAGTGATCTTAACTGGAAAAACTATAAATGATTTTAAAGAAATCGGGATGTTTATTATGACCCGACCAAAAAAACTATAAATGGAAAGCATCTTCGTTGGTACCCATGTACTTATAACGGGGATGTTTTTGTATGAAGAAAATGACATGGAACAAATTAAATTCCTTCGTAATTCTGTTTGGATGGCCGAATCGCTTTATTTTATAAAGCATAACGATTATATTAAAAGTAAGTTTGATAGGTACCCGCTTATCGAATGGACTACTATTAGTTGGTGATGAAATGGAAAAAAGAATAGAATCTGTACTGGAAAATCAACTATGCTTCCTTCTATATGCAAATTCGAGGGAAATGACCAAGAAGTATAAACCACTACTTACCAAACTTAACGTAACGTATCCTCAATATCTCGTTCTGCTTTTACTATGGGAGCAAGACACGCTTACAGTGAAGAAATTAGGGGAGTTACTTGCACTTGATTCAGGAACGCTCACTCCCATGTTGAAACGGATGGAGCAGAATGGGCTCATTGTTCGTGAACGGTCCACTAAAGATGAAAGGTCTGTCATGATTCAGCTGACTCGAAAGGGACTTGATTTAAGGGAAGAAGCCTGTTTCATTCCTGAACGCATTTCGGATATGTCCGGTGAAGATAAGCAAGTGGTTGAGGATTTGAAAGCGTCGCTGCTTCAACTATTAAAAACCTTGCAAGCACTTTGAAGGAATAGAAAAACGCCTGGGTTCACTTCAAACCCAAGCGTTTTTTTGTGAAATTGCTTTATTCTACTTCAATTTCAATAGCAACATCCACATTGCCGTTGATTGCTTTTGAATAAGGGCACATTTGGTGAGCTTTATGAACGAAAGTTTCAAATGAATTTTTATCGATTCCTGATCCCTTTACGACTAATGTTACAGCCAAGCTGTATTGATGCATATCACCCATCAATAAACTGACATTGGCTGTGACGTTTGAAGTAAATGTAGCACCTTCAATCTTTCCAACCGATTGTAAAGCACTATCAAAACAAGCCGCATATCCTGCTGCAAAAAGCTGTTCAGGATTTGAAGCTTCAGGCATCTGTTTAGCCCTTGGCGTTCCGGGCATTGCAATATCAACCGTAAAGTTTCCATCAGCTGAAATGGCCGTTCCTTCTCTTCCTCCATCAACTGTTACGGACGTCGTAAATAGTGTTTTTGTCATTGTTTATCTCCCCAATCTTTTCATTTAGATTGTGCACAATTGAATTGTATAATATCAATTGAGAAATAGCAACAGAAAAGATCTTAGAAAGAACTCACCCTACACTTTTGCAGCTGAGTTATTTAAAAGTGTAGGGTATGACTCCCGGAATAAAAAAAAGCTATCCAACCGTAGGTGTACGGAAAGGATAGCTTTACAGAGAAATGATTGCTAGTCTTTAAAGGGTGTTCAGGTTAGATTTATTCCCGGTGGTTTGCATATTTGCTTGCTTTGGTGAGTTGCTTCAACAGATCAAGTTCATCTTTTGAAAGAGAAGGGCTGTTGTAAGCCTGACAGTTTTCGCGAAGCTGTTGCACCGTGCTCGCCCCTGCTATGGCAGATGCAACGCTTTGGTTCGATAATACATATTGCAGAGCCACAGCATTCAGCTTCTTGCCGGAAATCTTCTCTTTTAATTGTGGAAGTAAGTCCTTGAGTGCTTGATAGCTATAGTCGAGGTAGCCGTCCTCACTAGCCTTGTTAAGCATTTTTTCACTTAGCAGCCCTTTGGCAAGAGGGCCCCGAGCAATGATGCTGACCTGCTTATCGTCCAAAAGTGGCATCCACTCCTCCGGACGGCGGTCCAGCAGGCTGTACTGCATCATCACGGAATCAATATTTGAATTCTCGACAAATGCCTTAATTACATTGGGCCGAATCGATGATATTCCATAGTACCGAATCAAACCTTCTTTTTTTAAGTCCTCGAAGGCTTCAATCGTTTCCTCCAAATTATCTTCAATCGTACCGCCATGCAGCTGATAGAGGTCAATATAGTCGGTGCCTAGTCTCTTTAGACTATCTTTTACGGCCGTCTTGATATAGTCACCAGATGGATCCCAGCTCCAGCCTTCTTTATTTTCCGTCCAGCGGTTTCCGACTTTCGTTGCTATGTACACTTGATCGCGAACTGGCTTTAGGCTTTCTCCCACAATTTCCTCGTTCACTCCAAAATCATATAAGTCAGCGGTGTCGAAGTAATTGATGCCTTCATGTAAAGCAGCCTTCACAATTTCGGCTGCCTTTTTTTGATCGGTTCCCAAAGACATGCATCCAAGTCCAATTTCGGATACAAGCAAATCCGAATTTCCTAATCTGCGTTTTTTCATGTTATCCTCTCCTTTATATCTTCATTGTAAAGGAGGAATCATTTTCACTCAAAGATTTCACTTGATCCTTTTTAAGGGGTGAGGTTCTTGTCGATGGATATCTGCAATCCAGTCATTGACATAAACATAGTCACTTTGTAGACTTTTGAGTTTTTGAACAATCTCCCAACTCTTTCCGGAGAAAACAATGCCATTTTCGAACACATGAATTTTCATCAAATCGCCCTCCATCTCTAGTATGGTAAAATGTATGAAGAATCATGCTGTAATTAGAACAGAGGAGTGGACAAGTTGAAAAAATTCGAAGAGAAAACATTATCAAGCAAAAAGATATTCACGGGTAAAGTAATCAATTTACAAGTGGATGATGTCGAGCTTCCTGATGGGAAAACGAGTAAACGAGAAATCATCAAGCATCCCGGGGCAGTCGCAATCATCGCTCTTACAGCTGAAGATAAGATCATCATGGTCGAACAGTACCGTAAAGCGTTGGAGAGAAGCCTGGTTGAAATTCCAGCAGGTAAGCTTGAAAAAGGGGAGGAACCCGTTCGGTCGGCAGAACGTGAACTTGAGGAAGAGACGGGCTATGAATGTGAAAGAATGGAGCATATCATCTCTTTTTATACGTCTCCAGGCTTTGCGGATGAGCTAGTCCATCTCTATTTGGCCCACAATTTGAAAAAGAAAAAAGATGCGGCACCATTGGATGAAGATGAGTTTGTCGAGGTGATCGAGCTGACATTGAAGGAAGCTCAAAACTATCTGGATGAAGGGAAGATCCAAGATGCCAAAACGGCCTACGCCGTACAATATTTGCAGTTGAAAAAGGCGTTGAATGAATAAATGAAAGAATACTATGCTGATTTCCATATTCATATCGGCAGGACGAGAAGTGGGAAGGCGGTTAAGATCACCGGAGCTAAAACGTTGACCTTCAGCAACATAATCGAAGTGGCAAGCGAACGAAAAGGGCTCGATATGATAGGGGTTATAGACTGCCATTCTCCTGAGGTTATTGAAGAGATAGAAGCTGGAATTCACAATGGGGAAATTACGGAAATGGAGGGTGGCGGACTTCATTATCGGAACCTCACCATCATCCCAGGGTCGGAAATTGAAATATATGACCACAATTGCCATGGACCGATTCATGTTCTTGCCTATTTTCCAAATATGGAAGTGATGAAGAGGTTTTCATCATGGATGAGTAATTATGTGAAAAATATTACGTTGAGTTCCCAGAGGATTTATTGTGACGGGCGAAAGTTGCAAGAAATAGTCAAATCCCTTGGAGGGCTGTTCATCCCTGCGCATGTTTTCACCCCCTTTAAAAGCTTGTACGGTAAAGGCGTAAAGGAAAGCCTGGCGGAAGTGTTCGATCCGAAGCTCATTGATGCCATCGAACTTGGTTTAAGCTCGGATACCTATTTGGTGGAGGACATAAAAGAATTGAAATCGTATACCTTCCTGACGAATTCGGATGCCCACTCCCTTGGAAAGATAGCCCGTGAATATCAAATGCTATTGCTTCAAGAACCGAGTTTTACAGAGTTGGAAAAAGCGCTTAAGGAAGAAGAAGGTCGTAAAGTGACAGCCAATTATGGATTGAATCCCTTATTGGGTAAATATCATCAAACCGTTTGTGGAAGTTGCCTTCATAAAATGGCCATAAATGCTGAGGCATGCAGTGAATGCGGAGGCAAGAAGATCATTAAGGGAGTTTCCACACGTATTGCCGAATTATCCGTTTCTGGAAAAGGGGAGGAAAAGAGGTCCCGTCCGCAGTATATTCATCAGGTTCCGCTTGATTTCATTCCGGGCCTTGGCCCGAAGTCCATGGACAGACTGTTGGGGGCCTTCGGAACAGAGATGAATATCCTTCATGAGGTGAGTCTCGAACAGCTTTCAGAGGTCGTTCCATTGAAATTAGCCCACTTTATAGATTCCGCAAGAAAAGGGATATTGGGTTTTGATGCAGGAGGAGGCGGCAAATATGGGAAAGTTAAGATGTGATAACACAGGATTTCCCGATATAAACTTTTCAAAAGGCATTTCTAGATGGAAGTGCCTTTTGTGCTTGTTATAGATATCACTTGGTAGCCATTAGTCTTTTTGTGAAATAGAAAAGGGATTCATTTAACACTTTGTATAATGACTAAAAAGCCAGGAAGTTACACAATAGGAATAGGAAATAAATCATAATAAGGAAGTGACACGAATATAGGCGCAACATGAAGGCGTAAACTCGCGACTGAAATTCCGAGTTTAATTATCTGAGTATTTTGTGAGTTTGTGGGTGACGGATTACATAAAGGAAATGCTTCACCCCTACATTATATAGTAAAATCTCGAACAATTAGGAGGAGTTATAATGACTGAAACAATAAAAGTAAAAGAATTATCTCATTTTATAGGCGGTCAAATGGTTGCAGGGCAAAACGGGAGATTTTCGGATGTATTCAATCCCTCAAGTGGAGAAGTCATTGCGAAAGTACCGTTAGCTTCGATTGAAGAAGTAAAGGGAGCCATTGATAAAGCCAAAGCTGCATTTCCCGCTTGGCGTGACATGTCCGTAGCAAGGCGTGCGGATATAGTGATCAAGTTTCGTAACTTGCTTACGGAACATACAGATGCCCTAATTGATCTGATTTGTACAGAGAGCGGTAAAACGGCAGAAGATGCAAAGGGCGAGATTACCCGTGGAATAGAATCTGTGGACCTTGCCATTGGAGCGCCCCATTTAGTGAAAGGGGAATATTCCGTCAACGTCGGTGGACAGATCAATGTCTATTCGGCGAAGTACCCACTTGGCGTCGTAGCAGCCATTTCTCCATTCAACTTCCCGATCATGGTGCCACTGGCCCAGACGAGCATGGCAATTGCTGTAGGCAATGCAGTCATTCTGAAAGCTTCGGAGCGAGTTCCAATGACAGCTTTATTCGTGAGTGAATTATGGAAGAAAGCAGGATTGCCGGACGGTATTTGGACCGTTATCAATGGTGATAAGGACGCTGTCAATGAATTATTGAGAAATCCAGAAGTGGAGGCAATCTCCTTCGTGGGCTCTACGCCGGTGGCTCAATATATTTATGAGACGGGAGCGAAACATGGTAAGCGTGTGACGGCTCTTGGTGGCGGGAAGAACAATATGGTTGTCATGCCTGATGCGGATTTAGAACAAGTGGCAAACTCTTTTATTGGAGCTGCATATGGAGCTGCATCCCAGCGTTGCATGGCCATTTCAACGCTCATGCCTGTTGGAGAAGAAACAGGGGATCGTTTAATAAAGATTTTAAAAGAAAAAATCGGCGCATTGAAAGTGGGCTCTTACACAGACCGGGAAGTTGACTTCGGACCTGTTATATCCCAACAATCAAAAGAGTCGGTAATTGCGGCGATTGACAAGAGCATTGAAGAAGGTGCAACGGTAGTGTGTGATGGACGGGAATTAGACATCGTGAAAGAATCCAGAGGTTTCTTTGTCGGCCCGACATTAATTGACCATGTAAAGCCAGGAATGGATATATATGAACAGGAAGTGTTCGGACCCGCCCGTAATGTTGTTCGGGTCGCTTCACTAGAAGAAGCGATTAAGCTGATCAACGAACATGAGTTAGGGAATGGTGTCACCATTTTCACCAATGATGGAGCGGCAGCTCGGAAATTCACAACGGAAATTGACGTTGGGATGGTAGGAGTTAATGTCCCGATTCCAATCCCTGTCGGCTACCATAATTTTGCTGGATTTAAAGGGTCTAGATTCGGTGAAGGTCATATGTTCGGACCAGACCAAGCCCGTTTCTTTACAAAAACAAAAACTGTCTCAGAACGATGGTTGACATCGTCCGCCAATACGGGGTCGACATTTGCCTTTCCAAGCAATAATGATTGAAGATTGAAATACAAAGAATCCCGGAAACTATTTTAGGGATTCTTTAAATCCTTTTAATAAAGCTTCATAGAAAGAGAGTTAATTGGAACGTAAAGTATGGAAAGCCAAAGAGGAGTTTTGCTTTTTAAAGCTAATGGAGAGAGTCCTGACAGGGAAAATTGATGCTGCCAGGGCTCTTTTTAGTTTATTGTTTTTGCATAAATGCAAGTGTCTCGTAATGTCTTGCCGTCGGCGCTTAAAGCATCATTATGTAAAATCCCTTCCAGGGTAAATCCAAGCTTTTCAGGAATCCGTTTGCTGGTAAGATTGTTGGGATCACAACGGATTTCAATTCTCTTGGCCCCATAATGATTAAAGGCGAATCTTGTTAACCTTTCTACCACTTCAGTTATATATCCTTTGTTCCTGTATTCCGTATCGATCCAATAACCGATTTCAAACTTGGGGATGTCCCAGTTAATTCGATGGAGGCCAGTGGAGCCTATGAATTGACCGTCTTCTTTCCTATAAATATGGAGTCTAATATCTTCTTTTAAGATAAAATCAGCATATGCTTTCAGGACATTCTTTTCTGAAGCTTCTATTGATGGTTCCTGCTGGGCAAATGGAAGCCATCTCTTCAACTCGTTTCGTGAACGAACTATGGCTTCATAAACGTCAAGTCCATCGCCCGGTAGGCAAGGTCTTAAATATAAGCGAGAAGTTTCAATTTTTTCTGGAAAATCCATTAGTATAGCTTTCATATTACCCCTCCAAACAACTTTATGGAAAATTAAAACACGTCTTTTGTGAAAAATGTTCTACGACTCTGTAAATTACGCTTGAATCCTTGTCATAAATAAAACAGAAAAAACATAGATTCTAGTAAGTGGAGTTGGGAGGATAGATAAAAGATGAAAAATAGATCTGCCATACAAAATGCTGTAAGGAAACATGTTAACGAACATTCCTCATTATACGTTTTTATCACTGTACTCTTTTTAATGGGTGTCATTTTTGGTGCTGTTCTCGTAAATAGTTTGAGCTTTACTCAAAAGGAAGATTTGTTCTACTATTTATCACAATTCTTCGGACAAGTTTCCAAAGGGGAATTTGCTTCTTCACACGATATGTTCAGTCAAAGTCTTATGCATAACCTTAAATATATTGGGGTCATCTGGATTCTTGGGGTTTCGGTTATCGGTTTGCCAGTGATATTAGTACTGTTATTTGTAAAAGGCATGGTTGTGGGATTTACGGTCGGATTTTTAGTCAATCAAATGGGGTGGAGTGGATTCCTATTATCATTTGTGGCAATCCTACCGCAAAATATATTCATTGTCCCGATCTTTATCGTGATCACGGTTCTGGCCGTATCGCTATCCATGAAGATGATCAGCCGCATTTTTCTTAAACAGGTTCGGGAGCCTTTAAAGCCGATTATTTCCCGCTATGTTTTTTCCTTGATCTTGGCTGGGGTATTTTTAATTGCAGCAGCTGCATTTGAAGCATATTTATCCCCTTCCTTAATGAAAAATGTCGTAAGCTTCTTGGGGTAATGAAGGGTAGCTACGCATTCATCATGATTTTTTTGCTATTAATAAGGAAATCTATTTTGACAGTTTTCCCTCATTTGATATAATGTATAAGATAGCGGCGCGGGAGGGAATATTGGTATGGAAATAGAAAATAGAATTGATAGAATAAAAAAGCAGTTGCACTCGTCCAGCTACAAATTAACGCCTCAGCGAGAAGCGACCGTCCGCGTTTTACTTGAGCACGAAGAGGATCATTTAAGCGCAGAAGACGTTTACCTCCTTGTCAAAGAAAAGTCGCCGGAAATTGGATTAGCAACGGTATACCGTACGCTAGAGTTGCTGACTGAATTGAAAATAGTAGATAAAATTAACTTTGGAGACGGAGTTTCCCGTTATGATTTAAGACAAGAAGGCGCAGCGCATTTCCATCATCATCTGGTTTGTGTGGAATGTGGAGCGGTAGATGAGATTCAACAAGACTTACTTGAAGACGTGGAAGCCATTGTCGAGCGTGACTGGAACTTCAAGATAAAAGACCATAGATTAACCTTTCATGGCATTTGTCATCGATGTCATGACAAAGTCGAAGATAAAGATGAATAAAGTCGGACCTTCTCCCCTACCTGGAGAAGGTTTTCTGGTTTTAAAAGAAAATAGTTTGCCTGTTTAACCTGGGTTAGAAATAGATAGAACTTTTTTTCCTCTTCTTTACCGAAAGATGTATAAAACTTGTCCCGATGGGCATAGATTGATACAAAGTGCTCGGATAGGGAGGGGAAAGCATGAAAACGTCATTGAAGCTAGTTTTACATACAGCTAAAGTGATGATACTCTTCGTTAGCTTCACTGTTCTTTTTTACATAGGAATGGTATGGTTAAATCAGGAATATCATAGTTATCATCGGTACGATGAACCAAAAGGCACAGCTGTCAAAGTATCAAAAGCTGTTGATACAGGTGATGATGCATGGTTTGAACGCTTAATGTTGTTTTATTTAAACGGGGAGTAATGAATATGGAGAATCAAATTAAGGATTTCATTCATTTTTTGACCATTGAAAAGGGTCTTGCCAAAAACACACTCGTCTCGTATGAACGTGACTTGAAATCATATTGGGCCTATTTAATGAATGTAGAAATGATTACCGATTGGAATGACTCACGTCGGGCAAACATCTTACACTTTCTTGCTCATTTGAAAGACCAAGGGAAATCGTCGAAAACCATTGCCCGCCATATTGCTTCAATCCGATCTTTCCATCAATTTCTCCTTCGTGAAAAGGTGACTGACCAGGATCCAGCACTACATATAGAAACACCCAAACCTGAAAGAAGCCTTCCAAAGGTGTTAAGCATGGAAGAGGTGGAAGCCTTATTGGAAGCCCCAAAGGTAATGAACGAATATGGATTACGTGACAAAGCGATGCTTGAACTGATGTATGCGACAGGAATGCGTGTCAGTGAATTGATATCAATGGATGTGAGCGATGTACACGCGACGATGGGTTTTGTCCGTTGTATCGGAAAAGGGGATAAAGAAAGAATCATCCCTATCGGACAAACAGCACTGGGGGCCATCGGGAATTACTTAGATAGTGCCCGTGGTAAATTTGCCAGTCCAAAGCATCGGACGGATTCACTTTTTTTGAATCACCATGGAAACAGGTTGACGAGACAGGGATTTTGGAAGATCTTGAAAAAACTCGTGAAAGAGGCGAGAATCGAGAAGGAAATTACACCGCATACACTAAGGCATTCTTTTGCCACCCATCTTTTGATGAATGGAGCAGATTTACGGGCCGTTCAGGAGATGTTGGGGCATGCGGATATTTCGACGACTCAAATCTACACACATATTACGAATGTTCGGATAAAAGATGTATATTCTAAATTTCATCCAAGAGCTTAGGAAATTAGTAGATTGAAAGTGTAGGAGGAAAGGCCTCCTGCACAAGTAATGGTGAAACAGCCATCAGGAATAGGTGGCCCAATTTATTGGACCATGATAAGCTGGAACTATAAAAATCTTTTTTGAAATTATGAGTCTGTTTTCCTATATAAAGATTAAGGTACATAACAATTGTCTAAAACGATTGGTATCGTTTACAATAAAGAGGTCAGACTTCTGACGTTTCGGTTATTGTAGGTTAAATGGACAATCTACGGGGAATATAAAAGGGTATAATACTATTTACTGGAGGGAATTAGCATGGAAAAAAATTCAGCATTTAAACGCATTTTTGTAGTTGTAATGGACTCAGTTGGGATTGGCGAAGCACCGGATGCAGATTTATTCGGTGATAAAGGAGCCGATACACTTGGCCATATAGCTGAAAGAATGAATGGATTGAACATGCCGACTCTTTCTAAAATGGGTTTAGGCAACATCCGGGACATTAAAGGTATCGCAAAAACAGAGCAACCGATTGCTTACTATACAAAAATGAAAGAAGCGTCAACAGGAAAAGATACGATGACCGGCCATTGGGAAATAATGGGTCTTAATATCACTACACCATTTCAAGTATTTCCGAACGGTTTCCCTGAGTTATTAATCAATGAACTTCAAGCGAAGACGGGACGTTCAATCATAGGGAATATACCTGCAAGCGGAACGGAAATCATTGAAAGACTTGGCGAAGATCACATGAAAACGGGAGCTTTAATTGTGTATACATCCGCTGATTCTGTTTTACAGATTGCCGCTCATGAGGACGTAGTCCCATTAGACGAGTTATATAAAATTTGTGAAATTGCACGAGAGTTGACGATGGCTGATGAATATAAGGTTGGACGCGTTATTGCAAGACCTTTCATTGGAGAGCCAGGAAGTTTCAAAAGAACACCTAACCGTCATGATTATGCATTGAAGCCATTTAACAGAACGGTAATGGATGAAATGAAAGATGCTGGGTTGGATGTTTTGGCAATTGGAAAAATCTCGGATATCTTTGATGGTGAAGGAGTCACCGAATCATTACGTACAGTCTCCAATATGGACGGAATGGATAAATTAATCCAAACCATCGATCAAGACTTTAAGGGATTAAGCTTCTTGAATCTAGTGGACTTTGATGCCTTATATGGTCACCGTCGTGATCCGGAAGGCTACGGAAAGGCTTTGGAAGAGTTCGATGCTAGAATGCCTGAAGTGATAGAGAAGCTGACAGAAGATGACTTGTTGATCATCACGGCCGACCACGGGAATGATCCGATTCATGAAGGTACAGACCACACTCGTGAGTATGTTCCATTATTAGTTTACTCAAAACGTTTCACAAAAGGCACGGAGTTACCAGTAAGAGATACTTTTGCTGATATTGGTGCAACAGTTGCCGCTAACTTTGATATAAAGATGCCTACATATGGGAAAAATATTTTAGGCGACGTGAAATAAGGGAGGGTAAATATGTTTAATAGCATTGAAACAGCTGCTGAATTTATAAAGAATAAAGTGGATGGGACTCCAGATATAGGCTTGATTCTTGGATCTGGTCTTGGGGTATTGGCAGATGAAATTGAAAACCCGATAATTATCCCTTATCATGAAATCCCGGAATTTCCCGTCTCGACTGTAGAAGGACATGCAGGTCAGCTTGTCATCGGAAACCTGAGTGGCAAACAGGTTGTAGCCATGCAAGGTCGTTTCCATTTTTATGAAGGATACTCAATGGAGAAAGTCACTTTCCCGGTACGTGTGATGAAACTGCTTGGTGTTGAAACATTAATCGTAACCAATGCTGCTGGAAGTGTGAATGAAAGCTATGCACCGGGAGATCTGATGATCATTACGGACCATATCAATTTAATGGGAACTAACCCATTGATTGGTGCGAATGAAGACCGCTTTGGTCCTCGTTTCCCTGATATGTCAGAAGCTTATAATAAAGAATTGCGGGCAAAAGCTAAGACGATCGCTTCTACGCTGGGCTTGGATGTAAAGGAAGGCGTCTATATTGGGAATTCTGGGCCGACCTATGAAACTCCGGCAGAAGTAAGGATGGCAAGAGTTCTTGGTGGGGATGCAGTGGGCATGTCCACTGTTCCGGAAGTTATCATTGCTAGACATTGTGGGATGAAAGTACTGGGGATATCTTGCCTTACAAACATGGCTTCTGGTATTTTGGACCAGCCCCTGTCACACGTGGAAGTTATTGAAACGACAGAAAAAGTAAAAAGCAGTTTTCTGGAGTTTGTTAAGTCGATTGTTAAAGATTTATAAATCGGATTTAAAATAATACAAGCACAGTCGAAACTAAGGCTGTCTTTAAAGAATGGGGAATGACTTATGAGAATGGTTGACTTAATCGCAAAAAAACGTGATGGAAAGACACTTTCCACTGAAGAGATTCAGTTTATTGTGGAAGGCTTTACAAATGGAACGATTCCTGATTATCAAATGAGCGCATGGGCAATGGCAATCTATTTTCAGGAGCTGAACGAGCAGGAGCGTGCTGATTTAACGATGGCCATGGTAGAATCCGGTGATCAAATAGATTTATCGATGATAGAGGGAATTAAGGTCGATAAGCACTCTACAGGTGGCGTTGGTGATACGACCACACTTGTTCTTGGACCATTAGTGGCAGCTGTAGGCGTTCCAGTGGCAAAAATGTCAGGGCGAGGCCTTGGCCATACAGGTGGAACCATCGATAAATTGGAATCCGTTAAAGGGTTTCATGTGGAAATTGAAAATGATGAGTTCATTGAACTTGTCAATAAAAACAAGATAGCCGTTATTGGTCAAAGTGGTAATTTAACTCCTGCAGATAAAAAGCTTTATGCATTACGTGATGTAACGGCTACCGTCAATAGCATCGGGTTGATTGCTGGTTCCATCATGAGTAAGAAAATAGCTGCTGGTGCAGATGCGATTGTTCTTGATGTGAAAACGGGTGCAGGTGCATTCATGAAGACACTTGAAGATTCCGAGAAACTGGCACATGCAATGGTGAGCATAGGAAATAATGTCGGCCGTAATACGATGGCAGTCATTTCAGACATGAGCCAGCCTCTTGGTTACGCAATCGGGAACGCTCTTGAAGTTAAAGAAGCGATTGATACGCTTAAAGGTGAAGGTCCGGAAGATTTAACGGAACTATCTTTAACGTTAGGAAGTCATATGGTGTACCTTGCTAAAAAAGCGGGCTCCCTTGAAGAAGCCAGAACCCTGCTTGAAAATGCAATCAAGGATGGTTCAGCGCTTCGTTCATTCAAAATCTTCTTGGAGGCACAGGGAGGAGACGGCTCAGTTGTAGAACAGCCAGAAAAACTTCCACAGGCTGCATACACTTTTGAGCTTGAAGCTAAAGAAGACGGATATGTATCGGAAATCGTTGCTGATGAAATCGGTACGGCTGCCATGTTATTAGGTGCTGGACGTGCTACTAAAGAATCGGAAATTGATTTGGCTGTAGGTCTTATGCTTCGTAAGAAAATCGGTGAAACCGTGGCTAAAGGTGAATCACTTGTAACCATATACAGTAACTTTGAAGATGTTTCAAAAGTAAAAGAGAAATTATACGAAAACATTACAATTTCCAAGGAAAAAGTTGAAAAACCAACGTTGATCTATAAAGAAATCATGGAATAATGATTCGCCAAGCAGGTCACTCTTTTTAAAAGAGTGACCTTTTTTTACGTTCAGCATAATTTTATTCAGGCAACAATGTCCTCTGTTTTTGTATATTCCTCATTAAAACTGTCCTCTCCCTTTTTAAATAATAATTCCACCAACTTATTTGTATAAAAATGGCTTATATGGAAAAAATGGAATATATAAAGATTGGAGGCTATGGAGATGAAGCGGATTCTTTCTCTATTTTTAATCGTGTTACTAGCAACTGGCTTTAGCATCCCGCATACTCAAGCATCAGAAAAAAAAGGTGTCAACTTAGCGGAAAATGCAAAATCGGCTATTTTAATTGAACGGGATACAGGTACAGTTTTGTATGATAAAAATGCAGATGAACGTCTTTCGCCTGCTAGTATGACGAAGATCATGACGATGCTCTTAATCATGGAAGCCATCGATAAAGGTGAACTCAACATGAAGGATAAAATCAGGACGAGTGAGTACGCTGCATCGATGGGAGGTTCTCAAATCTTTCTTGAATTAGGAGAAGAAATGACTACCGAACAAATGCTTAAAGGGATCTCGATCGGTTCTGCAAATGATGCATCGGTCGCTATGGCAGAGCATCTTGCTGGATCCGAAGAAGAATTCGTCAAACGGATGAATAAGAAAGCAAAAGACCTGGGATTAAAGAACACGAAATTTCAAAATGCAACAGGCTTACCAGTTAAGGACCATTACAGCTCGGCACATGATATGTCCATCATGGCAAAGGAATTGTTGAAATACGACATGATTACAAGATTCACGGGTACATACGAGGACTACCTCCGTGAAAATACAGATAAAAAATTCTGGCTTGTGAACACGAATCGACTAGTGAAATTTTACCCGGGAGTCGATGGATTAAAAACAGGGTTTACGAATGAAGCCAAGTATTGTCTGACAGCTACGGCGAAAAAAGGGAATATGCGTGTTATTGCTGTGGTGTTCGGTGCGGCTTCTCCGAAGGAAAGAAATGCCCAGGTAACGAAAATGCTTGATTATGCCTTTTCACAATTTATTACCTATCCGATTTACAAACGAGGAGAGGTCTTGGGCGAATCGAAAGTAAGCAAGGGCAGCAAAAAGATGGCAGTAGGGGTAACAAGTGAACCAATATCTGTTTTGACGGCCAAGAGCGGTGCGGCAAAAGACTTTACGAAAAAGGTTATTCTCGATAAAAACCTAAAGGCTCCCATTCAAAAAGGAGATCAAATAGGAACGCTCCAATTGATTAAAGACGGAAAAGTATATGTCGAATCACCGATTGTTTCAAAGGAAACTGTTGAAAAAGCCAGTTGGTGGCAACTGTATAAACGGGCATTCGGCATGTTTACACAAACGAAATGATTAACTTGTCGGAAAGGCGTGTAAATATACTAGTTTAGGCGAATGGCCACTAGTTTTGCCAGGAAGAAGGAATCTGAAGATTAAACAGAGAATTTGACTCATTATAAGACAGTGAAGGAGGCTGTATATAGTGAGTCTTACGATTGATATGGAGGCGAAGAGTAGAATATTATGCATTCGTCTCAAAGGTGATTTAGATCATCATACAGCAGAAAAGTTAAGAAAACAGGCAGAGGCGGCCATTCAAAAGCATGATATCCAACATATCATCCTTAACTTGGATGAACTGCATTTCATGGACAGTTCTGGATTGGGCGTAATTATCGGTCGGTATAAACAGGTACATCAGAAAAATGGTGAGATGGTTGTCTGTGCAATTTCTCCAGCAGTAAAGCGGTTATTTGAGATGTCAGGTTTGTTTAAAATTGTTAAACTAGAACTATCCGAACAAAACGCTTTGCAAAGACTGGGGGTTGCCTAACATGAAAAATAAAATGGAAACGAAATTTTCAGCACTTAGCCAAAATGAATCATTCGCAAGGGTGACGGTTGCGGCATTCATTGCTCAATTAGATCCCACGATGGATGAATTGACAGAGATTAAGACGGTCGTTTCTGAAGCGGTCACGAATTCAATCATTCATGGATATGAAAACGATCCGGAAGGGTGGGTCTACATTTCTGTAGTCATCGAAGGAGATACGGTCGAAGTGACAATTCGTGATGAAGGATTGGGCATTGAGGATGTTGAAGAGGCTAAGCAGCCACTATTCACGACGAAACCCGAACTTGAACGATCCGGCATGGGATTTACGATCATGGAGAACTTCATGGATGAGATCCATATCATTTCGCATAAGGGAGAAGGAACGATCATTCGATTAAAAAAGCACTTAACTACAAGCAGAGCTTTGTGCAATTAAGGGAGACTTGCATATGGATGTGGAGGTTAAATACGAGAAGAGCAAGAAAGGCCAGACCCATTTAAAAGATGAGGAATTGCGTAGGTTGATTAAACTCAGTCAGAGTGGGGACCAGGATGCAAGGAACTTAATTGTCAACAGCAATCTAAGGCTTGTATGGTCCGTTGTCCAAAGGTTCCTCAATCGTGGCTATGAACCGGATGATTTGTATCAGATTGGCTGCATCGGGTTATTAAAATCAGTTGATAAATTTGACTTAACGTTTGAAGTGAAATTCTCGACGTATGCTGTCCCCATGATCATTGGTGAAATTCAACGGTTTATCCGTGATGATGGTACTGTGAAAGTAAGCCGTTCTTTAAAGGAAATGGCGAATAAAATCCGTCGGGCCAGAGAAGAACTTTCAAAAACGCACGGTCGTGTTCCGACTGTCAATGAATTGGCAGAACATCTTGAATTATCACCTGAAGAAATTATCATGGCCCAAGAAGCTAGCCGTAGCCCTTCTTCCATTCATGAAACGGTTTATGAAAATGATGGAGACCCAATTACTCTTCTCGACCAGATTGCCGACCATAATGATTCATCGTGGTTCGACCAAATCGCTTTAAAAGAAGCCATCCAAGAATTGAATGAACGGGAAAGGTTAATTGTTTTTTTGAGATATTATAAAGACCAGACTCAGTCGGAGGTCGCCGTTAGGCTAGGAATATCACAAGTTCAAGTATCACGGTTGGAGAAAAAAATCCTTCAGCAAATGAAAGACCACATGAATCGTTGATTCATGTGGTCTTTCATTTGCTGGGAGAAAAAGTGGGATTTTGGAAATAGTAAGGAAGTGAAGGGGAAGTGTGCCACACAACATTTGGTAGGAATGTTGAAAAGGAAATATATATTTGTGAAAAAAGAAGAAAAAACGAATTTTTTAGTTGAATTTGAAGTTAAAAACGAATATTATAGTAAAGGTCGCTGGTTTCATTCGGATTTAAAACTATTTTCATAAGGTTTTTATCTCGTTGAAATTTGAAAGATGAAGTATTAATGCAAGGTCACCTTTGTGCAAGCGATTGAATGGTGTTTCCTTAATATATGGAGGTCAGAAAAATATGTTTTTAGAAAAGTTTTTTTCCTTAAAAGCAAATGGGACGAATGTTCGCACTGAAATTATGGCAGGTGTTACGACATTCTTCACCATGGTTTATATTATTATTGTCAATCCTGCTTTATTATCTTCAATAGGAATACCATTTGAACAGGTCTTTATGGCGACCGTCATTTCTGCAGTCCTAGGTACCTTAATTATGGGATTATTAGCGAAGTATCCGATTGCCGTTGCACCAGGTATGGGGCTGAATGCTTATTTTGCCAGTGTGGTAGGTGCACACGGTCTTTCTTATCAAACAGTTTTTGGTACAGTTTTCATAGCAGGTCTATTATTTATTCTGGTAAGTGTTACGAGCTTGCGCAAAATGATTATTGATGCCATCCCAAATTCGTTGAAATTTGGAATCACATCTGGTATTGGTCTATTCATCGCATTTATGGGTTTGAAAAATGCGGGGATTGTCGTACCGAATGAAGGAACCATGGTTTCACTCGGGGATTTACACCAACCAGGCACCGTTTTGGCCCTTATAGGTTTATTATTCACTCTAATCTTGATGTCTCGGAATGTTAAAGGAGCTATCTTCATTGGCATGATTGTTACAGCAATCATTGGTTACTTTATGGGGATGCTGAAATTTGATGGAATTCTATCAACACCACCTTCACCGGTCTTTTTCGATATTGATATTGCTGGAGTATTTAGCAATTCTTTATATACAGTCGTATTTGCCTTTTTACTTGTAACGATATTTGACACGACAGGTACATTAATTGGAGTGACGGAACAAGCGGGATTAACGAAGGATGGAAAGATCCCTCGTGCTAAAAAGGCCTTCTTGGGAGACGCTATTGCCACGACGGTTGGCTCGTTGTTTGGAACAAGCCCATCAACCGCTTATGTTGAATCGAGTACTGGAGTAGCAGCTGGGGGACGTACGGGCTTAACTGCCACGGTCGTTGCCATCTTATTCGCTCTTTCCATTTTCTTTTCTCCATTAATAGCGGCCATTTCCTCCGTTTCTGCCATCACGGCACCTGTATTGATAATTGTAGGTTGCTTGATGATGGAAGGTCTTGCGAAAGTGGATTGGAAAACATTTGATGAAGCTTTTCCGGCATTTGCAATCATATTAACGATGCCGCTTACTTCAAGCATATCGACAGGGATTGCAATGGGGTTCATTACCTATCCTTTGATGAAATTCTTCAGTGGAAAAGGTAAATCCGTTCACCCGCTCATTTATATTTTTGGCGTGGTTTTCTTGATTCAAATGATCTTCTTCCCAACTCATTAATTTATAAATATTTTACAAAAAGACATGCTGATATCCGGCATGTCTTTTTTTTATTTCATTTCTTTGAATTAGTAATATTTGGACATCATTTTCTTTCTGCATTTTCACTCTGTTTCCAATCCATACTACTATTATAAGGAAATAAAAGGTCGGGATGTGAAAAGTGATGGCAGTCATTTACACCAGAATGAGGAACCGGGTGCATGTAAATGTAAACCAAAAGGTAAGAATAAAAGATATTGCAAAAATTATTGGTCCTGAAGAATTGGTTTCTAGTATTGAAAGGGCCCTTTTATTAACGGTGAATAGTGAAGATAAGAATATCATTATCATCGATTTGGCCCAACTCATCATGGCCATACAGGCAATCGATCCACATATCGAAGTGGAGACATTTGGGCCCTCCCAGACAATCATCGAAGTCATTTATCCCAAAAAGAAAATGTCTTTCGTTACTTTCGCCGTTATCTGGTTGCTTATGTTCATTGGAGGGGGTATTACCATCATGAATTTCCATGTGGATGTAAGTATGGGAGAAGTTCATCAAAAACTCTTTACGCTAATAACAGGAAGGGTTGATGAAAAGCCTTTGTTGATCCAAATACCCTATAGTTTCGGTATTGGGATTGGAATGATTTTGTTTTTTAATCACTTCTTTAAAAAACGCTTTAATGAAGAACCTAGCCCACTCGAGGTTGAAATGTTCAATTACCAGCAGGATTTAGATCGGTACGTCATTATGAATGAGAATAATGAGAGCGTGCGTCATCTCGATGACAGGTAATATCATTTTCGGGATTTTTGTTGGGCTAGCCGGCGGTGTCGCTACAGGTGCTGGTTTTGTAGCTTTTCTGACTGTACTTGGTGTCATACCAAGGCTGACACAGCTGACAAAAACGTTAAAAATGGTTCGGTATTATGAAGTGGCCATAATTTCAGGAGTGGTCGGAGGAACATGGTTTGGCCTACAGGGGACGACCTTTGCTCTTCCTTCTTTCTTATTAATTCCAATCGGACTTGCGGACGGTATTTTTAATGGAATGCTTGCAGCTGCACTGACTGAGGTGTTGAATGTTTTCCCGATCTTGTCCAAACGAGTAGGCATACAAGATAAAATCATTTATCTGTTAATGGCACTAGTGTTAGGTAAAATAGTTGGATCCTTATTTCAATGGATTTATTTTGTCGATTTATAAGAACGACCATACGCATACCTGATGAAAGGAAGGCTCCTGATGGTGACCAAACGAAAAGTGATATTGATAACAGATGGAGATGTATATGCAAATCGTGCTGTTGAGCTAGTTGCAAGAGAAATCGGAGGGCGCTGCATTTCAATGTCACAAGGGAATCCGTCCCGTTATACAGGTTTGGAGCTGGTAGACCTTATAAAGAAAGCGAAGAATGACCCCGTGTTGGTCATGTTCGATGATAGTGGCTTCATGGGTGAGGGATTCGGTGAAACGGCGATGAAGGTGGTTGCAAGCCATCCTGACATCCATGTCCTGGGCATCATAGCCGTTGCTTCGAAAAGTAGAAGGGAAGAGTGGACTAAGGTGGATGTCTGTATCGATAGGGATGGGCAGTTGACGGAAAATGGGGTGGACAAATTCGGAGCCCAGGAATTTGAGATAGGGAAGATAACCGGGGATACGGTGTATTGCATTGATGAGTTAAAAGCTCCGATCGTTGTAGGCATTGGAGACATTGGAAAAATGTCACACCAGGACGACTTTAAAAAAGGAGCACCAATCACAAAACTTGCTGTGCAAATTATATTGGAAAGGAGCGGTCTTGATGGCATCAGAGGATAAACAAAATATGAAGCCCATTCCGACTAACGTGGTGGAAGTCGATACTTTCATGGAAAAGAGGGTCGGTCTGGGTGTCAGTTTTGATTTAGGCGTAAGGAAAATAAAAGTTTTAAGAAAAGAAGTTCACCTTTATTATGTGAATGGACTTACGGATACGGAATTCATCATTGAACTTCTTAACTCGATGGTCCATTCTCAAAATACTGAAATAAAAACGACAAAAGTATTTGATTTCATGAAAAATTTACTCGTTCACCAATCTGTGGAAGAAATACGTACGATGGATGAGTTGGTTGACCAAGTCCTTTCCGGTTTAATCGTCATTGTGATGGATGGATACGATATAGGGTTGGTTGTCGATGTCAGGAGTTACCCTGGACGACAGCCTGAAGAACCCGATACAGAAAAAGTTGTCCGTGGTTCTAGGGATGGATTTGTAGAAAATATCATTGTAAATACAGCCATCACTAGACGGAGAATCAGGGATGAGAGATTACGTTTCGAAATCATGAAGGTCGGCGAACGCTCTAAAACGGATATTGCGATAGGGTATATTAAAGATATAGCGGACCCGGGTTTAATTGAAACCGTTCGTACGAAATTGGAAGATATAAAAATAGATGGGCTAACGATGGCGGATAAAACGGTAGAAGAATTTATCGTTAAGCAAGGATATAATCCATATCCTCTTGTCCGATATACAGAGCGTGCTGATGTAGCCGCAACACACTTACTGGAAGGCCATGTACTAGTCTATGTGGATACCTCACCTAGTGTCATCATCACCCCTGCTCCCCTCTTCCATCATATGCAGCATGCAGAAGAGTACAGACAATCCCCCGCTGTTGGAACAATGGTACGGTGGACCAGATTTCTCGGGATAGCCGCTTCGTTATTTTTGCTTCCATTGTGGTTGTTGTTTTGTTTAGAGCCTGACTTCCTTCCGGATAAACTGGAATTTATCGGGCCAAATGAAAAAACGCATATTCCGATTGTTGTCCAAATTTTCATTTCGGATATCGGGATCGAATTTTTACGGATGGCCGCCATCCATACCCCGACCCCACTTTCAACTGCAATGGGATTAATTGCTGCGGTCTTGATCGGACAGATTGCTATTGATGTAGGGTTATTTGTGCCGGAAGTCGTTCTTTATGCATCGGTTGCGACCATTGGGACATTTGTCACCCCAAGTTTGGAATTAGGGGTTGCCAATAAACTGTCTCGATTAGCTTTGATCGTTTTGGTTGCCTTGTTCAAGCTGCCTGGGTTAATCATAGGAATAACGCTATATATCATTTTATTAACGAGCATAAAAGCATTGAATACACCCTATTTATGGCCGTTAATCCCGTTTCAACCAAGAGCCTTGTCACATATTATATTAAGAAGACCTTTTCCAGGTTCCAGAGAACGGCCGAGTATCGTCCATCCACAGGACAAATACAGGCAGCCTAGGAAATCTTAAGGTTGATGTTGTCGAAAAGTTGTGTTAATTTAATTTTATTCGAATAAAGCAGTAAAGTGGCTTCACAAAGAGTTTGGGCTCTTTGGAGTTAAACCAATCTGATTTCGAACTACGCAATTATATTTAATGGGAACGTGTAGAAACAGGTAAATAAGAATAGTAAACGAGGAATTTGGATGAGGAGATTTAAAGGGATATCATCCTTTTCGAGGAACCTCTTACGATCCCTCACTTCATTTAACCGTAAGTTTGGATCAGGAAGGTGAGACTATTATGCATTTGTTTGGGACTAGTCATGTAAATGACCGTGGACATCTACAAATTGGCGGAGTGGATACTGTTAAGTTAACAGAAAAATATGGTACGCCGTTATATGTCTATGATGTAGAGTTAATACGCGAACGGGCAAGAGGATTTAAGCGGACATTTGAAGAATTGGGAATACCGGCTCAGGTGGCGTACGCAAGTAAAGCATTTTCATCCATTGCCATGATTCAATTGGCCGAACAGGAGGGCTTGTCACTCGACGTGGTCTCAGCGGGGGAATTATATACAGCCATCAAGGCTAATTTCCCAACCGAACGTATCCATTTCCATGGGAATAATAAAAGTGTCGAAGAGTTACATATGGCACTAGATTACCAAATAGGGTGTATTGTGGTGGACAACTTTTCTGAATTGACACTACTTGAAGAAATCTGTTCAAACCGAGAAGAAAAGGTCAGAATTCTTTTACGTGTGACACCTGGCATTGAAGCGCATACACATGATTATATTTTAACAGGGCAGGAAGATTCGAAATTTGGTTTCGATCTAATTAATGGTCAGGCGGAAGGCGCCCTTAAACAGGCGTTAAAAAGCAAGTGGCTTGAAGTGCTCGGGTTGCACTGCCATATAGGTTCCCAAATCTTTCAAACCACTGGCTTTCTTTTGGCCGCCCAAAAAATCATTGGCAAGCTAAGAGAGTGGCATAAAGCAATTGGTTTTCAGCCAAAGGTGCTAAATTTAGGCGGAGGCTTCGGAATCCGTTATACAGAAGAAGACGATCCGCTTCCAGCATCTCAATATGTAGAAGAAATCGTGAGGGAAGTGCAAATACAGATTGCCCAGTCTGATTTAGAAATGCCGGAGATTTGGATTGAACCTGGTCGCTCCTTGGTCGGAGATGCAGGTATCACCTTATATAAAGTGGGTTCAGAAAAGGAAGTACCGGACGTCCGCAAATACCTAGCTGTCGATGGGGGCATGAGCGATAATATTCGTCCAGCCTTATACGAAGCGAAGTATGATGCGGTACTAGCCAATCGCCCACTTGATCCAGTGGAGGAGACGGTTGCTATTGCCGGGAAATGTTGTGAAAGCGGCGATATGCTGATTTGGGATTTACCCTTGCCAAAAGCTGGACGAGGAGATATTTTAGCTGTTTTCTGTACAGGGGCTTATGGGTATTCCATGTCTAACAATTATAACCGGATTCCGAGACCGGCGGTGGTTTTCGTTGAAAACGGGGAAGGGCGTTTAGTCATCAGGCGTGAAACCTTCGATGATCTTATCCGTCATGATTTAGCTTTTCACGAAGCGGTTGGTTTGAATAAAGAATAATCAAAAAGAGGATGTAACTCCTTTTTTAAAATAGTAAAAGGCAGAAACGTGATGAACGTTTCTGCCTTTTACTATTTATTTACCGGTGGTACTTCTAGGTACCGCCATTTTATTGTGAATCAGCTAAAAAAAGATTTGATAGCATCTATTAGACTATTGAAGACATCCTTTAATTTATCTAGAAATGATTGTCCTTCTTCAGATTCAAGGAAGTTGGACAATTTATCTTTAGCTTCTGTCAATTGGTCACCAACGGCGTTCCAATCAATATTCAATTCTTTTAATTTATTGAATAGATCGATCAAGCTTTGAATTTGCCCTTCATTTAAGACTAGGCCAAGATCATTTGCAGCGGATTCTACGATCTTACGAACATCCTCTGTAGTGGCAGGAGGGTTGTCTGCCATTTTCTCTTTGATTTTCGTTACGAGTGCAGAAGCCTCTTCCGTACCGATTTCATCTCCCAATTCAGCAGTGGTGACCATTTCTTCATTGGCAGCCTGTTTTACATCTTCGGAGATTGCTTTATCAGAAGATAATTCATAGGCTTTAATGACACCTGTTAAGGCAGCTGTACCGGAAACTGGAATAGGTGCTGTGACATAAACGGTAGCATCTTTAACCCCAGCAGTCGCAAGGGCATTGATATACATTTCATCAGTTACCCAATTAATGTTCTTGGATTCCAATTTTAGGCCTGTGCCTTTTTCCTCAAGCGTAATGGCAGAAGAGGATATAGCTTTTGTACCTATTAATCTGCTAGCTATATAATCTCCCAAATATTCATGTTCTTCCGCATTGGTGACTGTCAGGACCTCCACATCGTCAGGTGCTTTCATTTCTGAAAGGAGCATGCTTTTTTGTTCTTTAGACAAATTTTCTCCTAGTGTAACGATCATATCGCCAACTGCGGCATCCGCAAAGGCCTTATAAGGCAATAACAGACATAATAAAATGGTCACAATGACCCATTTTTTTGGACTTTTCATGATTTTCCTCCTTAACTTTTCCTCTGTTCTTAATAGATTATAACCTACTGATAGGGTTACATTAGATTGGACGAATCGAAGCGAAAAAAAGATACAGTTTTTATTAATTTTTTTCACCAAAAATTAGTCCCTATTAAAGTAGCTGAACGATCTTCCATCATTCGTAATGAAGATACAGGCCATGAAACCATTATATCCTTTATCAATGTAGTAAAAACAGAGCGAGATTGCAAGGGGATTTGTCAAAATGTGCTAAGTTATAGTAGAATGAATTCGATATTTAAATAGTTATTCATAAAAATAAAGGGAGTATGGGATGAGAAGGAGTAATAAAACACTTTTACTTATGATGCTTGTTGTGGCTTTGATATGGGGAATTATCTACTGGACATTTATCGCGTAGCACTAGGGAATCTATAATTCAAGTGCTGAAAGTGATGTTGAAACGAATAAAGTTTTTATGTATGATGTAAATGTCATAAGTGAGAGTAATCATCAAAGTGTATAAACTAGATAAACAGGTAAATAATAAAAAACGTTATTTAGTAACGAGGGATATTATGTTGATTAAGTATAAGAAAAGTTATGAAAAGTTTGCCATGGGGTTATTATCTTTCATGCCAAATGAAAAAGAGATAAAAGTGCTTCGGAATACCATGAAGAATTATGAAACAGATGAAAATTTGCAGTTGTTCTTATGGAAAGATGAAGAAATCGTCGGCTTGATTGGAATAGAGACAAGTTCCAATTTCATCGAGATTCAACATATATCTGTAAATCCTTCTTTCCGTAAGCAAGGGATAGGCAAAGAAATGGTTAGGTCAGTGAAGGAACAATACCCTGACAAAGAATTAAAGGCAAACGAGCATACGGAAAGTTTTATTGAAAAGTGTTGAAAAACTTATCTAATCAAAAATAGAGGATGCTCTCATGAGCGGTCCTCTATTTTTGATTTCCTTAAGGAAAGTTGTTTGGCCCTTTTCAAGATAACGTCAGAACGATCGCGTGTTAAATGTTTATCGACCAACCCTACATTCGTACAATCACTGTCCATGCACCACGTGTATCCTTTCTGTTTGCATAAGGTTTGGCAATGTGCAAGTAGTTCCGGGTCATTAATGGGAAGATTAATGCTTCTATAGGGTTTTTTAAGCAACATTCGTTCATGTGTCTGTTGAAGCAAATCGAGCAGGGCTTCGGGATCAAGACCCAATTGTCGCAGCTCGGCTTTTTTTAAATGAAGGTTGGATATGGCCTTTGCAAGAGTTCTTGTAGCCCCTGCATTATTGCCCCTGCGATCATGGTATAGGGCAACGGCGATTTGAATCAGGCCGACCCAATGTGAATCACGTTCTTTAGGAGCTGTTTCTTTCCAATACTCTTCAAGTATTTCGTGACACTCAAAGTAATCTCGAGTTCCGTGAAAATGGATGAGGAAAGAGAGATAGTCTTCAGGTAAATGCAATAATAACCCCTCCTTGTGCCTTATTTTCCCTTAGGTTAAGAAAGCTTTTTTAGACGATTACCGCTTTTTAAGTATAAATACCATAGTACCATAAAAAAATGTCCAGAAAAATAAGGAAAGCTGATTGCTATGCAATCAGCTTGTGTCGTCAGTTTTCAATTATAACCAAGAAGCACCGACGATAACTAATAAAATGAATAATACTACGATAAACGCAAATCCGCCACCAAAACCTCCTGCATTGCCACCCATATAAGTACCTCCTTTATTCTGCTTATCTTACATTCTTAGACTATGTTCATTTTATAAATATGATTGGGCAACGACCCAATTTAAAAAATCCGCATGAAAAAACTTTAAATCAAGCAGAGCTTTATTTGTAATGGATAAAGGGCCGGTAATCCTCTATACTTGATTAATGAAGAAATAGGCCAATTAAAGGCCAATTAGATTTAAATGGGGTATTTTGATGGGTTATAATATTAAAATTGATGCATTCGAAGGACCGATGGATTTACTCCTTCATTTGATAAACCGTCTAGAAATAGATATTTATGATATCCCTATGGCTGATATCACAGAGCAATATTTAGGCTATATCCATACGATGCAGCATCTTGAATTAGATATTGCGAGCGAATATTTAGTCATGGCCGCTACTTTACTCGCCATCAAAAGTAAAATGTTGCTGCCTAAGCATGAAGATGAGCTATTGATGGATGAAGATGGGGAATTATTCGAAGAAGATCCTCGTGACGAACTTGTAGAGAAACTATTGGAATATAAAAAGTATAAATCTGCAGCAGAAGAATTCAAAGAACTGGAAGAAGAACGGAACTTGATATTCACTAAACCGCCAAGTGATCTGTCTGAATATGTAAAAGAAACGGAAAGTGAATTGCAGGAGTTAAATGTTAGCCTTTACGATATGTTGGGTGCCTTGCAAAAGTTGCTTCGCCGGCAAAAGATTCAAAAGCCCCTTTATACAAAAGTGACGAAACAAGAGATTTCCATTGAAAAACGCATGGAAGAAATCATGGCAGACCTCCAAACGTTTAAAGGCAAGAAGAGCTTTTTTGATTTGTTTCCAGAGCCAGTCAAGGAGCATATAGTGATTACATTTTTAGCGGTATTGGAACTGATGAAATTAAATGAAATTAAAGTTGAACAAGAAGATAATTTTTCGGAAATCATGATTGTAGCTAAGGAAGGTGTAGAACCAGTTGGAAGTTATTAATTGGAAAGGGATACTCGAGGCCCTTTTGTTTGCATCCGGAGATGAAGGTCTTTCCATCAAGCAAATTGCCTCAGTCCTTGAAATCACAGAATATCAAGCAACGGACATCATTGAAAGTTTAAAGGAAGACTATCTCACGGATACACGGGGGATTCAAATTATTGAAATAGCCGGTGTGTTCCAGCTGGCAACTAAGAAAGAACACTCCGATTATTTAAAGAAACTTGTGGAAACATCCAGTTCACAAGGGTTGACACAGGCAGCTTTGGAAACGTTGGCCATAATCGCCTATAAACAGCCGATTACGAGAGCGGAAATAGATGAGATACGCGGAGTGAAAACAGACCGTCCGATTCATACGCTTGTTACGAAAGTTTTAATTAAAGAGGTCGGTAGAGCTGAAGGGTCTGGTCGCGCTTATTTATACGGCACAACGAAAGAGTTTTTAGATTACTTCGGACTAAAATCCATAAACGAGTTGCCGCCACTTGCCGATAATACGGAAGAAAGCTTCGAAAACGGAGAAGCTGATCTGTTTTTCGAGAACTTCCAAAAAACAATCGAATAACAAATCCTCATGATTTTGTGATAATATAGAAAAAAATGGATGTTTGGAGGGGTTGCAGGTGCGCATTGTAGCGTGCAATGGGTATGCGCTTGAAAAAGAAAAATCAAATTCTCCCGAGGACTTCTTTAACCGTTCCACTGTCAAATACATACAGGCCGGTGAAGAAAAGGTATTGAATGTATTGTATCTTCGTTACTTCGATGAGATGATCGCCCGTTGGACTCCATATTCTCAAAATCCCGTTTTCAAAAGCCTGACTAGAGATATCTATATGGCTGATATTATCGCTTTGATTTGTCTCATCAAAGAACCAAGTTTATCCAGCCGAAAGCGAATATATATAAATTCAGAAAAAGAGTTAGCAAGTTACTTTCTAAATATAAACTTTCCAAAACTAGAGGAAGTGTTTAGATCTATTGAACAAGCTAAACCATATGATATTAAAACATATTTAGACTTTTATCAATCATAATCATTATGAGGAGGGTTCACGGTTGGGGAATACATTGGTAAAATCACAGCTTGAGGATGTAAAAAGCTTTTTAGAAACGACAGTGGCTCAGCTAGAGGAGTTTCTGAATGAAACGACTTATTCTAAGTTGCAACAGGAAAAAAATGGTGAAGAAAGCTATTATAAAGGAATTCTCTCTAGTTTAAGAAGAATGCTTGTAAGTTGTGAAGAGGGTTTGGAAGCATGTCAAATCGTTCTTAAAAATGAGGTTTTTAATAAAGCTGCTGCGGAAAAGACGCTTTATAGAGTGTATCATCAATGTATCGAAGAGTACTTTTCACCAAAATCGGACCGATGGTTTGAAGACAGTCGTTCAGCTTATACAGGGAAAAACTCCATCAAGTTCCATCAAACGGTACCGGATAGTATCATCACCATTCTTAAGACCGTAGAGAGTGGATTCCAGAACATGCGTGAAGAATTGGAGTTTTACGAAACCGATTATCGAACTAAGATGTTGCAATCTCGATAAGGAAACAGCAGGGCCTAATAGCCTTGCTGTTTTTTTGTTAATGGTCTTTTCTTTTATTTGGAGCATAAAATGGGTTGATGTCTTATTTGAGATTTTTGGAGGGTGTGCTTATTGGATATAAGACAGTATGTGACGGATGTCAGTGAATGGATCGAACAAATGATGGGGTACATGGAGAGTATTGATATTAAGGACCGACGAATGATAGCAAATATGGAACAGCTTTCACGATGGACAAAGACATTGGAAACCGGAGATATAGATAATGAAGAACTACAAAAGATTGAAGAAGAAATAAACAGGATTTATAGAGAAATCAAAGAAAGGGCAAATGGGTTCCAATCTCAGAACGAAACAGAGGGATCTGTAGGTATCGGGAAACATACGCTTCCCCCCTTGCCATATTCATACGATGCACTTGAACCAATCATTTCGGCAGAAATTATGCGCTTGCATCATGATAAGCATCACCAAACATATGTGGATGGTTTGAATAAAGCGGAGTTAATGATGAAAAAGGCAAGAGAATCCAATGATTTTTCACTTTTGAAACATTGGGAAAGAGAGGCGGCATTCCATGGTTCCGGACATTATCTGCATACATTATTTTGGGAAGGCATGATGCCCGGAGGTGGAGGTCAGCCGAAGGGAGATCTCCTTAAACAGATTGAGAGAGACTTTGGAAGTTTCGAGGCTTTTAAAAGTCACTTCAGCGAAGCGGCCAAACAGGTGGAAGGCGTTGGCTGGGCCATTTTAGTCTGGGTTCCCCGATCACGTAGGTTAGAGATCCTTCAATCTGAGCGACATATGATTTTGACACAATGGGATACCATCCCTGTCCTTGTTCTGGATGTCTGGGAACATGCTTATTATCTTCAATATAAGAACAATAGGGCAGCCTATGTAAAAAAATGGTGGAATGTCATAAATTGGCCGCAAACCACATTACGGTTCAATAAAGCAAAAAGACTGATTTGGAAACAACAATGAATAGTAAATGAGTTCTCGCGAAAAGATAGGAAGGGATGGATGGGGCCATAGTGGTTCCATCTTTTTCGTTTAGATTATTTTCGGGGGTATGAAAAGTATGGAAAAATGACAGGAAGAGGAAATCAGGGACCGAAAGGGAGTGAATACTTCAGGTGAATATTCTCAATTGTAAATTATTGTTATTAGAATTAGGGCGTGATATTTCTTCTAAAATAATTTTATATTTTTCATATTAGTTCTTGATATAGTAATGTGGGTATGTTAAATAGACCATTCATAGGGATTATAACTTGTTTTTATGTATATTAGTATAAAGTTGTGTCGAAAATGTGAACATGACAATTATTAAGTTATATTTATTGACTAGTTACTAAATAATAATTATTATAAACAGGAAGCAAAAAATATTTTTTCTGGAGGAATAATAATATGTCATTAATTAATAAACAAGTTGAAGATTTTAAAGTTCAAGCATACCAATCAGGAGAGTTCAAAGAAGTGACACTAGAAGATGTAAAAGGAAAATGGGCTGTATTCTTCTTCTATCCAGCTGACTTTTCATTCGTATGTCCAACAGAATTAGCTGATCTTCAAGATAACTATGAAACATTCAAAGAAATCGGTTGTGAAGTTTACTCGGTTTCAACTGATTCTCATTTCAGCCATAAAGGATGGGCAGATGCTACTGATACAATCGGTAAAATCGAATACCCAATGCTAGCAGATCCAGCACTAGCTCTATCTCGTCAATTTGGAGTATTAGTCGAAGAAGATGGCGTAGCTTTACGTGGTACTTTCATCGTAAATCCAGAAGGCCAAATCAAATCATATGAAGTGAATGACATGGGAATCGGCCGTAATGCTGAAGAACTTATTAGAAAAGTTCAAGCTGCACAATTCGTAGCAGAACATGGAGATAAAGTTTGCCCTGCTAAATGGACTCCAGGTGAAGATACATTAGAGCCAAGCTTTGACCTAGTAGGAAAACTTTAATTTTAGGATATTTCCCTATACATATATCAACTAGTTGATATATAAAACAGCTATGATTGACAAAAGGCACTTACTTCAATAAGTGCCTTTTGTCCTTTAAAAATAAAATTTTTTAAACAGCAAGGAGATCAACTATGGAAAAAATATATGATTTATTGATTATCGGGGGAGGGCCAGCAGGTCTTTCTGCGGGAGTTTATGCAGGTCGAGCAAAATTAAAAACGATCATCCTTGAAAAAGGAACTGGCGGTGGGCAAGCAGCCACCACTTCAGAAATAGCTAACTATCCTGGTATTCGCAACATCTCAGGTCCAAAGCTAGTGGAGGAAATGAAACTTCAAAACGAAGATTTTGGTGTGGAGTTCGCTAAATCAGATGTAACCGGCGTAGATTTCTCTGGGGAAGTAAAAATCGTAAAAACGCTTAGTGGGGACTATCATGCACGCGCTGTAATCATTGCAACGGGCGCCACCCCAAGAAAACTTGGGTTTCCAGGAGAAGAAGAATTCACTGGCCGAGGCGTAGCGTATTGTTCAACCTGTGATGGAGAGTTCTTTGAAGGCTTGGAAGTTTTCGTCATTGGAGCAGGATATGCAGCGGCTGAAGAAGCCATTTTCCTTACTCGCTTTGCAACAAAAGTAACCATTATCGCCCGCGAATCAGCCTTCTCATGTGCCCCTTCCATTGTCGATAAAGTAATGGCCAATGAGAAAATCGAGGTCAAATTCAATACAGAGATTCTTGGTGCTTATGGCGACGGCATGATTCAACGTGCCCGCTTCATCAATAACGTAACAAAAGAAGAGTGGGAATATGAAGCGAAGGAAGAAGACAGTACATTTGGCATTTTCGTGTTCATTGGTTATCAACCTCAAACGGCCATTTTCCAAGGCCATATTGAAATGGACCGTGCTGGCTATATCCTAACTGACGATGATATGAACACAAATATAAAGGGTGTTTACGCAGCAGGTGACTTGAGACCGAAGTCCTTGCGTCAGATCATTACAGCAGTATCTGATGGAGCGATAGCCGCTACGGATGCGGGTAAATATGTTGCAGAAGAAAAAGACCGCTTAGGCATTAAAGATGAGCCGGTAGTGGAAGAAAAGAAAGAGGAAAAGAAAAAAGCTGCTGCACCAGCAGGTAAGAGCTCCTTACTGAGCGATACGTTAAGAGGCCAACTAAAAGGAATCTTCGATAAGATGGAGAATGACGTGACCTTAGTATCAATCGTGGATGAAAGCCTACCCAAATCGGTAGAATTACGTGACTTCTTATTAGATGTTGCAGAATTAGGGGACAAGCTTCATCTTGAGCTATATAATAAAGGTGAAAACAAAGGTATGGAAGAAAAAGTGAATGCCGATAAATTCCCTGTAGTCTCCCTGTTAAATTCGAATGGGGAATACAGTGGGGTCAAATATCACGGTGTACCAGGCGGACATGAACTAAACTCCTTCATTTTAGCTATCTACAATCTTGCTGGTCCGGGTCAAGCGATGGATGCTGCTGTTCGGGATTCAATCAAATCAATTAGCAAGAAGACAAATATTAAAGTCATGGTATCTTTAGCGTGCCACTTCTGTCCTGACGTTGTAGTTGGAGCACAAAGAATCGCCATTGAAAATCCTAATGTTGAAGCTGAGATGGTCGACATCAGTAATTTCCAAGACATTAAGAAAAAGTATAAAGTTATGAGTGTTCCGGCTATGATCATCAATGATGAGGAAGTAGTGTTCGGAGCGAAGAAGATCGATGAAATTGCTGCTTTATTAGTTTAATAGATGAAAAACCGATGGATGGACATAACATGTCTGTTCATCGGTTTTTTTTCGTTTTTTTGTACCTTAACCTAATTGAATTATGCTTGTAACCTTCCTATTATCTTTAAAGACCTTCGATTATTTAATCATAACCCTTGTCCATTTGCATAAACTTGTACAAAAACAAGTAAAGAAACGGGAGGGCACTCATGCGTTTTCTATATAAAGAAATACCCAAATTGTGTATGGTCATTCTCATGTTTTCTTTTCTAGCACCATTACAGAGCGTTCAAGCCAACGTAGCCGTCAGTGCCCATAGTGCCATTTTAATGGACGAAGAAAGTGGAAGGGTCATTTATGAAGTGAATGCTCACGAAAAGAACCGAATTGCAAGTATCACGAAAATCATGACTGCTATCTTAGCTATCGAATCGGGAGAAATGGATGAGACCGTAACAATCAGTAGTAATGCTTTTGGTACTGAAGGGTCTTCCCTTTATTTGAAAGAAGGTGAAAAGATCAAGCTTGAAGATTTGGTTTATGGCTTGATGTTACGTTCGGGGAATGACGCGGCTGTTGCGATCAGCGAAAAGGTGGGAGGGAGCCTTGATGGTTTCATTTGGATGATGAATCAAAAAGCGGAAGAAATCGGTATGAAAAACTCCCACTTTACGAACCCTCATGGATTGGATAATACCAAGAATCATTATTCAACGGCATATGATATGGCTTTACTCACCCGTTATGCTATGCAAAACAAGACATATGCCAAGATAGCTGGCACTAAAGTACATCGGGCCCCTAACTCGACCGAGAATTGGGATTATGTATGGAAAAATAAGAATCGGCTACTCACGCAATTATATGAGTATTGTACCGGCGGGAAAACGGGCTATACTAAACTTGCAAAGCGGACATTGGTCACTACAGCGACTAAAAATAATCATAATCTTATCGCTGTCACGTTGAATGGGCCGGATGATTGGAATGACCACATCAATATGTATGAATCTGCTTTCAAGAATTACAGTTTGACTGAAATTCTTCCTGAAGGCGCCATAAAGGACATAAAGAATAAAACGTATAGAGGGCATGTTTATTTCAAAAATGATTTTTCCTATCCTCTTACTAAGGACGAAAGGAATTCAATAAAGGTTAAAATGAAATTCCTGAAGCCGAAGAAGAGTTGGGAAGATAAACGAAATATTCCGGAAGTAGTGGGCAAGGCTTATATCTATCTGGATGGAAAACAGGTCGGTTCGCGTTCCATCTTTTATGGTGAAACTGTAGAAAGTTTCAACCAGCAATCTTTTCAATCCTCGTGGGCTGCTCTATTCGAAGCAGTATTGGGAATAGATAGAAATGGTTAATTATATCTGGGTTGGAATGACAGTAATCGGTATAGTATTCGCCATGATTAATGGGACCATGAATCAGGTGAATGAAGCACTTTTTGTTAGTGCCAAGGAAGCTGTCACCCTTTCGATAGGCTTGATGAGCATTCTGGTTTTTTGGCTGGGGTTAATGAAAATCGCGGAAGAATCGGGGCTGCTCGAAAAACTATCCGTTTTGTTCAAGCCTTTAATGAAATGGTTATTCCCTGAAGTCCCTCCCAATCATCCTGCAATGGGCTATATTTTATCCAATATGATGGCGAATACGTTTGGATTGGGAAATGCAGCGACACCATTAGGGATTAAAGCCATGGAGCAGTTAAAGAAATTAAATGGTAATAAAGCGACCGTAAGCCGTTCGATGGTTACCTTTTTAGCGGTGAATACTTCAAGTGTGACATTGATCCCAACGACCGTCATTGCTATAAGGATGAATTACGATGCCGTCTCCCCGACTGACATAGTGTTTCCAACTATCGTGGCTACAGCCATTTCGGCGGTAGGGGGAATAGCGATAGATCGATACTTTTATTACAGGAGAAAGCGGAATGGGAGGGAATAGGAATGCTACAATGGATGACCGCCATTTCGATTTGGTTGATACCACTTTTGATTCTCTCGATTTTATTATACGGTACGTATAAGAAGGTTCCCACCTATGAGACCTTCGTAGAGGGGGGGAAGGAAGGAATCAGTATGTCTTTCTCCCTTATCCCTTTCTTGGTGGGAATGCTCGTCGCCATATCGGTGTTTAGAGCCTCAGGGGCTCTTGATTCCTTCGTACAGGCATTAAAACCGATTCTGTCCTTTCTTCACTTCCCGGCTGAGGTTTTCCCCCTGGCGATCATCCGTCCTATATCGGGAACGGCTGCATTAGGGATGACGAGTGACTTGATTTCCGTATATGGTCCGGATTCCTTTGTTGGTCGCTTGGCGGCTACGATCCAGGGAAGTACAGATACGACCCTGTATGTGTTGACTGTATATTTCGGAGCAGTGGGAATTAAAAAAATGGGTGATGCACTCAAGGTTGGCTTATTGGCGGATTTAGTCGGGGTTATAGCAGCAGTGGTTGTGGTCACGCTTGTTTTTGGTACAAAGTAAGCCGAGGAAATGGATGTATCCATTTCCTTTTTTTATTGATATCCTATATTTTACGATTTTAAGAAAAGGATACATTTTTTTGCCATGGAAAATTAAGCTATGTTACACTCATTATGGAAACCAGCCTATATAACAGATCCTAAATGGATGAAATAATAAAAGAAACGGCCATATTCACGAAAAACCTTTTGTTTTTGCCTCGCTATATGTAATAATTGTATGATTGTGTATGTACAGACAATAACAAACGAATGATTATACTATGAGGTGAAGATAGATGGAAAGATTACAAAAGGTAATAGCACATGCAGGATTAGCATCGCGTCGTAAGGCCGAAGAGCTAATATTAGAAGGCAAGGTAAAAGTGAACGGTAAAGTAGTGAAAGAATTAGGTGTGAAGGTAGGTCCTAATGACAAAGTACAGGTCAATGAAATCCCACTCGAGAAAGAACCACCTGTATATTTCGTATTCTACAAACCACGCGGAGTCATTTCAGCTGTTTCGGATGATAAAAATAGAAAAGTCGTAACGGATTACTTCCCATTCGTCCAAGAACGGATTTATCCTGTAGGTCGTCTCGATTATGATACTTCCGGTTTATTGGTTTTAACGAATGACGGGGATTTTGCGAATACACTCATGCATCCAAAACATGAAGTCGACAAAGTGTATGTAGCTAAAGTGAAGGGCATTCCTTTACGTGAGAGCCTAAGGAAATTAGAAAAAGGAATCATGCTTGAAGATGGAAAAACAGCTCCAGCTAAGACCAGAGTACTGACGACTGATAAGAAAAAGGAAACGGCCATTATAGAAATCACTATCCATGAAGGGAGAAACCGCCAGGTCCGTCGGATGTTTGAAGCGATAGGCCATCCTGTAATTAAATTAAAACGGGAGCAATATGGTTTCTTAACATTAGATGGGCTGACTGCGGGAGATTCAAGAGAGTTAACTCCCCATGAAGTTAAATTAATGCGGACGATGGCATCGACTGACCCTAAACAGCGGAGAATGTAATACGTTTTTTCTCTTTATTAACAGGTTGAAACCGTTACCCCATTCATCCAAGCGGTTGAATGGGGTGGTGGAAAACAGCCTGTAAATTCCTTTTCTTTCATGATACGAAAAAGGTGTCGACGAATCTTCAAAATATGGTCATCGTGTTACATGTTATATTGGTATGGTGAAATATAGAGCTGCCTTAGGAGGATTTCTATGGATAGAAAAAAGCGACGCCTAGTGAGCAGGACCATCATTCTACTGTTATTAGGTGCAGCTTTAGTGTTTGCCCTTTATACGAACTTCACTAAAGATAAGAATGACAGTCTTCAAAAAGGAAAGGAAGCTCCTAATTTTGTTTTGACTGACATGGCAGGCAAAGAACATAAGTTGTCGGATTATAAAGGACAGGGTGTTTTCCTGAACTTTTGGGGTACATATTGTAAGCCTTGTGAATACGAAATGCCTTATATGGAAAGTCAATATCAAACATACAAGGACCAGGGTGTTGAGATATTAGCAGTCAATGTCGGGGAATCTGAATATTCGGTCAATAATTATGCTGCAAAACATAATCTTACCTTCCCAATCATGATTGATAAAGGCAGGGAAGTGGAGAATGCGTATCGCGTTGATATTTTACCGGTAACCTTCTTGATAGATAAAGAAGGAAAGGTGATAGATATCATTACCGGAGCCTTGACAGAAGAGAGCATCCAAAAGCATATGGAGAGAATTAAACCATAATACTGGGGAGTTTTTGACATGAAAGAAGTAAAATGCGATTGTGGCCATGTAAATCCATATGGTACAAAAATTTGTGAAGTTTGCGGGAGTATCCTGGATAAAGAAGATAAAAAATTAATTGATATGCGCTATGAGGGAAGTGCCAGACGTTCACAGACTTATAACAAAACGATCATTGATAAAGTCTGGAATTTCTTCTCTTCCGTTAAGGTTGGGGTTACCCTTATAGTCCTGGCCTTGGTTGCTTCTGCAATCGGAACAATATTTCCACAGGAAATGTATATCCCTTCTTCTGTAACACCCGCCGAACATTACCAATCGGAGTATGGAACGTTAGGGAAGTTGTATTATGAATTCGGATTTCATAATTTATACAGTTCATGGTGGTATCTAATCATTATAGCGATGTTGGGCATATCCCTTCTGATTGCAAGTATCGACCGCTTTTTCCCATTATATCGGTCTTTAAAGAAACAAGGAATTACTCGCCATGATGGTTTCATGAAGCGACAAAGGGTATCGGGAGTGACGAAGCTTGATGGCCAGGGAGTAGATTTGGAAGAAGTAAAAGAGCGGTTGAAAAAGCAGCGCTATCATATACGTGAGGAAAATGGGAACATTCTTGCAGAAAAAAGCCGTTTTTCACGTTGGGGCCCTTACGTCAACCATATCGGACTTATCATTTTTTTAATTGGGGCTTTACTACGCTCAGTACCTGGAATGTATATTGATAAAGTGCTTTGGCTAAGGGAAGGCGAGACAAAAGAGATTCCTGGTACAAATGGTGAGTATTATCTTAAGAATAATGAATTCACACTGGAAGTCTATGATAAAGAGAATGAAGAAGACGAGCAATTCAGTGCCGCCATTGATAAAACTGGTACGATAGCTAAGACTTATGAAGCAGATGTGACATTGTTCGAGCGTCAAAATGAAGCGTTGCCAGGTGAAAAAGCAGAACTTGATAAAGTTAAGGATTTTAAAATAAAAGTGAATGAACCCTTGAAACACGATCACTTTGCTTATTATCAGGTGGATTATAAATTGGACGAGCTTAGTACCATGTCTTTTAATCTTATCAATAAAGAGACAGATGAGAAATTTGGAAATATCACGGTGGATTTGAATAATCCGCAGAAGATGTATGAATTGAATAAAGGGTATTCTGTCGAGTTAATGAGTTATTTCCCCGATTTCGAATTTGATGAAAAAGGAGAACCGACGACGATATCAAAGGTTCCGAATAATCCGGCATTTATCTTTAATATGAAGACCCCAGATAAACCAGATGGAGAAGTGAGTTTCGTAGCTATAAAAGAGACAGTGGAACCATTAGGAGAAAATACATATAAACTGGCTTTTGCTGGAGTTGAAACGAAAGACGTTACAGCTTTGACTGTCAGGAAAGATCTTACATTGTGGATTCTTTTCACCGGGGGAATTATCTTCATGATAGGTGTTATCCAAGGTTCGTATTGGAATCATCGCCGTATATGGATTAAAAGAAATGAGAGTGAGATTTTGATAGCCGGCCATACCAATAAAAACTGGCATGGCATTAAGAAAGATATAAAAAATGCGATTGAATCAACACCACTTTGTGAACCAACAGATTTACTAGAAGAGGAGAAATCTTCTAATAAGGGGGAAGTTTTAAATGGCTGATTTGAGCGGTAATTTATTATATGCGGCCTTCTTTTTATATCTAATTGCGACCTTTATTTTTGGAGGCTCGATAAAGGATAAAAAAGGAGCAGAGGAGAAAAAACAAAATAACTGGGCAAAATTAGGAATCACCTTGACCATTTTAGGATTTGCAGCGCAGGTGGGTTATTTTATTACAAGATGGATTGCTGCGGGCCATGCACCTGTTAGTAACCTGTTTGAATTTACAACATTTTTCGGCATGATGATGGTAGGGGCATTCATCTTGATTTACTTTCTTTATAAAACGCCCGTCCTTGGGTTGTTTGCCCTCCCCATTGCATTATTGATCATTGCGTATGCAAGTCTGTTTCCGACGGAAATATCGCCGCTCATACCAGCCTTGCAGAGTGATTGGCTACATATCCATGTAACAACTGCAGCGGCAGGGCAGTCCATTCTTGCCATTAGCTTTATCGCCGCTATCATTTATCTGGTTAAATCGGTGGAACAGACAAAAGCAAGTAAACGGACATTTTTTCTTGAAATCATCATGTATACGTTAGTCAGTACACTTGCACTTGTAATAGTATCCTCCACTTTCTCCATGATGGATTATAAAGCTAGTTTTGATTGGGTTGATAAAAAAGATATGGCAGCCAAACAGGAATATACACTTCCTGCATTGGTTGGTCCTCATGAAGGGGTTATGCTTGAAAAGGGACAATTCCAACCATTGGTGGAGATGCCTGCAATAATCAATGCGAAAAAATTGAACACAGTCATATGGTCGATTGGTGCAGGACTGGTCCTGTATGGCTTGATAAGGTTGATTTCTCGGAAAAGAGTCGCTGCTCTAATAAAACCGCTTGTTAAAAATGTTAATTTGAACTTGCTGGATGAAATCAGTTACCGTTCCGTTTTAATTGGATTTCCAGTCTTCACACTCGGGGCACTTATTTTTGCCATGATTTGGGCCCAGATTGCTTGGACACGATTCTGGGGATGGGACCCGAAGGAAGTATGGGCCCTTATCACCTGGTTGTTTTATGCAGCCTTTTTACATCTGCGTATGTCTAAGGGATGGCAGGGAGAAAAATCAGCCTGGCTTGCGGTCATTGGTTTTGCCATCATGATATTCAATTTGATATTTGTGAATTTGGTTATCGCTGGTTTGCATTCATATGCCTAATTAAGGGAACCTTATCATTAGATGAAGGGGGTCTTTTGATAGTAATGTCGTTAATTTTATCGATATTCCTACCAAACGATCCCTTTTTTATGATTAAAGCGTTATTGCTAGGGAAATAAATCCTAGAGGGCTTTTAGATAACTTGTGGTAATTATTGTGACAATATAGTGAAAAGTTAAGGAAGAGCCTATAGAATTGGCTGTTTATCGGGATTTGTTAAGAAATAATATTAGGCATTAAAGCTTTCATTTTGTAAAATAAATGATAGGAGGCTGGTTACGAAATGTATAATGCTATTAAAATTCTTGTGGTGGATGATGAAGAAAGAATCCGCCGCTTGCTAAAAATGTATTTAGAAAGAGAAGAATACATAATTGATGAAGCTGAAAATGGTGATGAGGCTTTAGTGAAAGCTCTAGAAAATGATTATGATTTAATCTTATTGGATATTATGATGCCTGGTAAAGATGGTATTGAAGTCTGTCGGGAGTTGAGAGAGAAAAAAACGACACCTATCATCATGCTTACCGCTAAAGGTGAAGAAGTGAATAGAGTCCAAGGATTCGAAGTGGGGACAGATGATTATATTGTCAAACCCTTCAGTCCACGTGAGGTTGTATTAAGGGTCAAGGCGTTATTGCGCCGTTCTTCCAATGCAAATTACATGCAAACCGAAGCATCAGCAAAAGATGTAATCGTATTTTCCCACCTAACGATTGATAATGATGCCCATCGTGTGCTCGCGGATGGCAAGGAAGTATCTCTCACGCCAAAAGAATATGAATTATTATATTTCTTGGCGAAATCCCCCGATAAAGTTTTTGATCGTGAGCAGTTGCTAAAAGAAGTGTGGCATTATGAATTCTTTGGAGACCTTCGAACTGTGGACACGCATGTCAAACGCTTGCGTGAAAAGTTAAACCGTATATCCGAAAATGCTGCCAAAATGATTGTCACTGTTTGGGGCGTGGGTTACAAGTTCGAAGTTATTAACGACTGATGCTATGGGGCAGTGTTGTTGGTAAGCTTTGGGCAACGATTCTTTTGCTGGTATCCTTTGTTCTGATCGTTTTGACTGTACTTCTGGTTGAATTCTTTGATAATTTTCAGATAGAGAATGTCGAAAATGATTTAACCAAAATGGCACAGCAAATCATTACGGTCACGAATGAACATGGGGGCACTGGAGACGAAGTTCTCCAAATAGCTTCTGAATTGATAGGTGATGAAACGAAAGTAATCATCTTGAATGACAATAAAATGGTCTTTTCATCTGTTGATGAGAATGGGTTTAAGATAACGCCTGAATTCATTAAAGATGATCCCGAATTATTAAAGGTATTTACAGAGAGAAAAACTGTAAAAAAAGAGATGATGCTTTCGACTGAGGGGACAGATGAAGATACATTGTCAGCAATTGTAGTGGGGGTTCCTCTTGAATTAAATGGTCAGCAGGATGAGGTTTTCTTGATTCAGTCATTGGAATCGATGGAAGAAACAACGAAATCTACAACGCAGTTCATCCTCTTAGCTGCAGGGATCGCTATAATATTGACAACGATTTTCGCTTTCTTTTTATCTACGAGAATCAATGCTCCACTAGTAAAAATGAGGGAAGCTGCCTTGGCCATAGCTCGTGGTAAATTTGATACCAAGGTTCCCATCCTCACCCAGGATGAAATAGGTGAGTTGGCCATTGCATTTAATCAGATGAGAAAACAGCTGAAATTCAACATGAATGCCCTCAGTCAAGAAAAGGAACACCTTGCAAGCATTCTCAGCAGTATGGCAGACGGGGTTATTACCTTTAATAAAGATGGTACTATCCTTGAGACGAATCCTCCAGCTGACCGGTTCTTGCAAGCATGGTACTTTGAAAAAGGATACAATCGGGAAGACAATATGAATGTACCATCAGTACTCATGAATCTATTTGACGAATCAGAGTCCTATGATAAGGAACAAGTTGGAGAAATTACTTTACAGGGTAGAAATTGGGGACTGATTGTCAGTCCTTTATATTCAACTGCAGATAATATCCGCGGTGCTGTCGCCATCATCCGTGATATGAGTGATGAACGTCGCATGGATAAACTAAGGACGGACTTCATTGCCAATGTGTCCCATGAGTTAAGGACCCCGATATCGATGCTACAAGGGTATAGTGAAGCCATTGTAGATGATATAGCAGGCAGTGAAGCTGAAAAAATGGAAATGGCTCAGATCATTTATGATGAATCGTTGAGGATGGGACGTTTAGTTAATGATTTATTGGATCTAGCCAGATTGGAATCAGGGAAAATGAACCTTACTTATGACCTGGTTTCCGTCTCCCCCTATTTAAAGAGGATTACAAGTAAGTTCTATGGACTGGCTAGAGATAAAGGGATCACGATTACGACGCATCTTCAAGACGATGGGATCAACTGGAATTTTGACCCTGATAGAATTGAGCAGGTATTGACGAATTTAATTGATAATGCAATCCGTCATACTCCTGCAGGCGGAAAAATCGATGTCATTCAAAAAATGAGTGATCGCAGAGGCTTGATTATAGATGTGAAGGACTCTGGTTCAGGTATTCCGGAAGAAGACTTACCATTCGTATTCGAGAGATTTTATAAAGCGGATAAAGCACGTACCCGTGGACGGTCTGGTACGGGCCTAGGTCTGGCCATTGTTAAAAATATCATTGATGCACATGATGGATATATTTCGGTGAACAGTTTACCAGAAAAGGGAACAACATTCAGCTTTATTCTACCTCGAATATTGGAAAATACTGAATAAATGTCAGATTGCTTGGCAAATAATCTTGATACATGAGAAACAGAGTGGGCAAAGGCAATTGGATTCTCCTAATTGCCTTTGCCCATATTTTATTTGCGGGCAGTATATGGAGTGAATTGGGTAATTAGTATAAAATAAGTATGTAACTTTCATATGAAAATATCGACTATAATTATGAACGGATGTGGAGAAATAATGGATTCCATTTTCCACGATCTTTATGAAAAATATCACCAGGAAATTTATCAATTCATTTATTATATGACCAAAGACCGTGAAACGGCAGAGGACCTGGTTCAAGAAGTTTATATCAGGATAATGAAGGCCTATAATCGTTTTGAAGGCAATAGTAGTGAAAAAACCTGGATGTATTCCATTGCGAGAAATGTGACCATTGATTATTTTCGGAAACAAAAAGGATGGAAGAATAAAATCATTCCCACTATTGATTGGGATGGTCAGATGATTAAAGATAATCAGCCGATTCCCGAAGAAGTGGCCATTATGAATGATAATGTCAGAGAGATATATCGTTGCTTGAATCGATGTACTGTTAATCAAAAAGCAGTCATTATTTTACGGTACATACAAGGCATGTCCATTTCAGAAACCGCGGATGTACTGAATTGGAGTGAAAGTAAGGTAAAAACAACGCAACACCGCGCTTTAAAAGCGATTAAAAAAATGATGGATGATTCATCAGAAGAGGGGAGGAATTCCTTTGAAGAAATCCCGTTGGAAAGAAAGAGAAATTGAGGACTTGCTTCGCCAACTTCCGGAGGTAAAAGATAAACGCTCGAAGAAAGAAGTGTTTTCGAGGATAGAAGGTAAGCAAAGAAGAAACCGTAAAAAACTTTGGATTCCTCGTATTGTGGGCATTGCCTCCTTATTCTTAATGATGATCATTGGATCTTCACTGATGATTGGAAAAGATGAATCTCAAGAGCAGGAGGTTAATAGCCACGGCAATGGAAAATTGGCCATTTCTGAAAGTAAGATCATTTTGGATAAGCAAGAAAAGCATGATATTGAATCAAATGAAAAGCAGGATGTAAAGGAAGATATTGAGGGCGAACCAATAGAAAAAAATGAATTGAAAAGTAAATCTCAACAAGTGGAAAAAGAAAAAACACCCATTCGTGCGATTTACTCAGAAGATTTGCAGGGGAAGTCGACAATAACTCTAGGCGTGCCTGATCACCAACAGAATTTTATCGTACCTCTATCTTTTGTAGTCGATACTATCGAAGAAACGGAAGCCTTGGATCAGGTGGTAAAAAAGATGTCGACCATTAATGAGAAAAAATATGGCCTGTCCGATTATTTCCCTCTAGATATTAAGGTATCCCATGTTCCCACCAACAACACAGCAAATATCGAATTACGGGCAGGCAGTAATCTGCTGGATGAGGATATCGTGTTTCTTAGAACCATGGAAGAAACCTTATCCTATCTAAATATTGATAAAGTGACATTTACAACGGACGGAAAATCTGGTGCCAGTTTTGCTCATGCCGGAACAGTAATAGAAGAAGAAATTCCCCAGCACAAGAATCGCACATTCTTTCTTTATCACACGGATAAATCATCTTCAAGTTTCCTTGTGCCTAGCAATATCGATTATCAGAACATGGAAGAGGCCCTACAAGCGGCAAAGGAGGAACCTGGCATAGAAGGGATTTCTTCTGCTCTACCGGAGAGTTTGAAGTGGGAGAACCTAACATATGATGGGGGTTTAGTAACTGTAGAACTGGCACAAGAAGGCCGCTTGAAGAATGATTCAGAGTCGCTTCAAGGTTTGGAAGTCATTCTATTTACAGCTAAAGACTTTGGCTATGCAAAGGTGAAGTTTGTAAACTCCCCTGTAGAAATGGTAGGTTCTCTGAATTTATCGGAAGAGATTACAGTACCCGTTGCTCCTAACTTAGTTAATTAAAGGTCAAGTGCATGCTTGCGATGTGAGAGGCAGATGAGGGTCGTTCAACAAAAAAAGGATGCCCGCTAGTGGGGCATCCTTAAGTGGAAATTATAAAGCTATTCGGGCCATGAAAGTAATTTCTTGTGTTTCCTCTAAGAATTGCTTCATATTATCTTCTAATGGTTTATCGAAACTCAATACCATGATAGCTTCCCCGCCAGCTTCTTTACGACCAACTTGCATAGTCGCGATATTTACGGCATGATCACCAAGAATTTTACCGACGTTACCGATTACTCCAGGTTTATCAGTGTGTTGGATATAAAGTAAATTAGCTTCTGGATGGAAATCAATTTTGAAACCATTCAGATTGACAATCCGGGAACCATAGTTCTCGATATGAGTACCACTAATGGTTAATTCGCGAGTGTCGCCTTTTACTTTTAGACTGATCAGGTTAGAATAACCTAGAGAGTCAGTAGAAACCTTTTCGCCAATGGTAATGCCACGCTCTTTAGCAACCAATAGCGCATTCACTTCATTAACTGAAGCATCTACTCTTGATTTGAAGAAGCCTGCTATTAGGCTTTTTGTTAGAATAGCGGTGTCGAAGTCCAATGACTCACCTGCATAAGTTACGGAAATCTCCTGAATGCCTTCTTTCATGCATTGTGAGGCAATGGAGCCCATTTGTTGGACTAGTTGATAGAATGGCTGAACCTTTTCAAACACCTCTTTAGAAATGGCTGGAAGGTTAATTGAACTTGATACAGGATTACCTTCAAAATAGGTTAATACTTCTTGGGCGACTTGAACGGCAACATTCAATTGGGCTTCTTTAGTGGAAGCTCCTAAATGAGGAGTAGCGATGACGTTATCAAGTTCAAGTAATTTATGGCCAAGCGGTGGTTCTTCAACAAAAACATCCAATGCGGCTCCAGCTACATGTCCCTCGACAATCATTTCATATAAATCATCTTCATCAAGGATTCCGCCACGTGCACAGTTTAATACGTACACGCCTTTTTTACAGGTTAGTAACTTTTCTTTATTGATTAACCCTCTAGTTTCGTCCGTTAGAGGTGTATGTACAGTGATTATATCTGCTTTAGGGAGCAATTCATCTAAAGTCAGGGAAGTTACGGACATTTTTTTTGCACGATCAGCTGTTAAGAATGGGTCATAAACTATGACTTCCATGCCGAAAACTTTTGCGCGTTTGGCAATCTCTCCACCAATTCGTCCGAAACCAACAATACCTAAAGTTTTTCCGCGAAGTTCCGTTCCTGTATAAGAAGATCGTTTCCATTCTCCATTTTTCAGGGAAGCATAAGCTTGCGGAATATGGCGCATCAAAGAAGCCATCATGGCAAATGTATGTTCAGCTGTTGAAATTGTATTTCCGTCAGGAGCATTCACAACAACGATTCCTCGTTTTGTTGCAGCAGGAATGTCAATGTTATCAACGCCGACACCTGCGCGAGCAATGATCTTTAGTTTTGGCATGCGGTTCATTAAATCTTCTGTAACTTTTGTTGCACTTCTAACCAGTATTGCATCGATCTGATCAAGTTCGTTTGCTGCTTCTTCTACAGTCTTCTGAATAAGAAGAATATTGGATGCCTCTGTAAGCGGTCCGAGTCCTTCTGGTTTGATGGCATCTGCTACTAAAATCTGATACACGTGTAAACACCTTCCTAGGTAAAATTCTCTTAAATTTCAGTTAATTTTACAATTGAAATAGGAAAACTGTCAATTTGGCATACCTGTATGTAAGCGCTTTAATTAAATTTACTTTGAAATTCACTCGTCCAAAACCGCAAGGGTAAAGGGTTTGAGCCGTAATTTTCTAAAAATAAAAATTATTTTAGACCGAGTAAAACGTCGTGATTATAAATACATATTTTGTTTAAAATGAATAAAAGTGTAATATTTGATTGTCGTAAATTCATAGTTGCGATGAAAATACTATTCAAAAAAAGAAAAATCATTTATAATGAAAATTGTAAATTAATTTTATAGGTCTATCTTCGGGGCGGGGTGTAACTCCCCACCGGCGGTGATGAAGAAAAATTCTTCTAAGCCCGCGAGCCTTAGGGCAGGATTTGGTGAGATTCCAAAGCCGACAGTATAGTCTGGATGGGAGAAGATGGAGGTTCCTGAATGCGTTCAAACAGTCAAGTGCTGAACGTTTGTTTGATGAAACCTTTAATTTATCCCTTTAATTCTGTCGGAATTAAGGGGTTTTTTATTGAACATCAACATTCATGAAGGATCCCTAACCTCTTTTTCAAGGTAGATCAAGAAAAAGAAGGAGAGAGAACTATGAAATCGAACAAAGTTAAAAAGATGGTCACACTTGCAATGCTAGGAAGTCTTTCCTACCTACTAATGCTTTTGAATTTTCCATTTCCGGGATTTCCGCCTTTTCTGAACATTGATTTTAGTGACATCCCAGCACTGATGGCGGCATTGATTTTCGGACCGCTTGCAGGAGTTTTAGTTGAATTCCTGAAAAACTTATTGGATATGGTCATGACTGGAAGCGATACGGGTGTACCGGTTGGACATATCTCTAACTTTATAGCGGGGGTATTATTCATACTGCCAACATATTATGTATATAAAAAAATAAGTTCGAAAAAAGGAATGACATTTGCCTTGCTAGCCGGGACAGTTTCCATGGCGCTAATTATGAGTGTCTTGAACTATTATGTCTTTTTACCGGCATATACTTTCTTTATGGGATGGGATGCCATGACTGCACCAGAGTCAAGACAATTCGTAACTGCGGCAATACTCCCTTTTAACATCATTAAAGGGGTGCTCATCACTTCCGTTTTCATGCTATTATTTGTTAAACTCCAAACATGGATCAATAAAACAAGTGTTATATAAACATGCTTAATATATAAAAAGAGGCAGAAACAACCAGATGATAACTGGGTTGTTTCTGCCTCTTTAATGTATGGGGAGAAGTTTTAAAAAATACATAAAAAAAGCCATTCTCAAAATGAAAATGGCTTTTATACTTATTCGAATTTTAAAGCGTCGCCCTCGAATGATTCGTCTGCGACTTTGATAGAGTCTGTGGGGCATCCTTCAAATGCATCCATCATGTCATCTATAAGAACATCGGGGATTTCAACGATTCCTTCGTTATCATCTAGCGTAACAAAAGCAATTCCTTCATCATCATAATCATAGATATCTGGTGCTGCAGCTCCACAAGCTCCACAAGCGATACATGTTTCTTTATCAACAATAGTAAATTTAGCCATGAATAAAACCCCTCCTAAGTTGATTTACAACTCAAAACCTTTTTATTATAGATTAACATCTCTTTCTTATTGTAAGACCGAATGCCGAACTTATCAATAGAAAATGTAACGATAATACGGCAGTATATGAAAAGTCAACACAAATTATTGGGAAAATTTCTTTATAACGAGTACGTATTTAGTTGTTTATTCACAAATATCGTTGCATATATGACATAAAAAAAGGCGGTATTTGCAGATTTTTGTTACAATATAATTGGATAAATGGAACAAGGATGTGAGTTTCATGAACAATTATCTTCAAGCAATCATTTTATATGCGATACAAAAGTTCCAAGGTGAGCGTTCCATCTACGCAATTTATCATATGCTTCAGGGTAAAAAATCGTCCCAGACTATTCAGGATGCGCATTTATTTGGTCTGACGAATATATTTGGGACTATGCCTCGTTTTACCCGGGAGGAGTTATCTCAAAACATAAAATTGTTTCTTGAACTGAAACTAATCGAACCAACGGAAAAAAATGATGTGTATTTGATTAGTGAACAAGGAGGAGGGGCGTTGGCCTCTTATTTCAAAAAGTGGCCTCTTCCTTTATCACTAAATGGGTGGAAATACCAAAACATCACCCCGGATTTTTGGAGAAGACTCAATCTTCTTATCCAAACTATATCCCATATTGTCCACAATGAAAGGCCTTTTTATCCGATACAACAGAATCAACGAGTACAGGAATTCGTAAAGGGTTTTTTATATGCCAACCAACAAAATCGAGAGTTACTTGCTCAGCATCTTTTTGATGAATTGGTCACCCTCTTAGAGATGCAAAGTGAGTTGAACCGTGACATTTTTGTTTTGAAAATTACGGGAGTCAATCGAATCGGACTTACGTTTGAGCAGATTGGAAAAAGGAAAGAAATTGATGAGTGGTTTGTGCACTACGTTTTTCTCGATTCATTGCATCAAATGCTCGCAGAGATATCAACAGTACGCGATTACCCTCTGTTGGCTTCTCTAATCCATGATTGGAAAAATGGTGGGCATCCTCATCTAACACAATCGACACATACGACTCTGCAATATATTCAGGCAGGGAAAACGCTACAGGAAATTGCAGAGATTCGTCGTTTAAAAGGAAATACGATTGAGGATCATCTCGTAGAAATCGTGCTATCGGACAAAAGTTTTTCGATAAATGACTATGTTCCAATAGAGGATGAAGACAAAATCATTACGGTCATTAAACGGTTGAATACGAGAAAACTCAAGGTAATCAAGGAAGCTGTCGATAATGAGCAAATTAGTTTTTTTCAAATAAGGCTTGTACTTGCGAAAATAGGTGATAGAGGATGAACTTGAATACAGTCCTGAAAGATAAATTTGGATTTGACAATTTTCGTCCTGGACAGTATGAGGTAATCGAATCCTTGCTAGAAGGGACCCACACATTGGCAATGCTTCCCACAGGGTCTGGTAAATCATTATGTTATCAACTCCCTGCTTACCTTATCAATAAGACGGCTATAATTGTTTCGCCGTTATTATCCCTGATGCAGGATCAGGCGGATCAGCTTAAGATGAGAGGAGAAAAAAGTGTTCTGACCCTCAATTCTTTTTTGACCGCGTATCAAAAAAAACAGGCATTTGAACGATTGCAAACGTATCGGTTTATTTTTCTGTCTCCCGAAATGCTTGGGCTAGAAAGTGTAATCCAGTCTTTAAGGAAAATTGACATAGGCTTATTTGTCATTGACGAGGCGCATTGCATTTCTCAATGGGGATATGATTTCAGGCCGGATTACTTGAACTTGGGAGAAGTGAGGCGTAAGTTAAATAACCCATTAACGCTTGCCTTGACGGCAACAGCAACAAAAGAAGTACGGGAAGATATTATCAGCAAATTGAATATATCCCAACATAAGGAAATCGTTTCATCCGTTGATCGGGAAAATATCGCGATACTTGTGGAAAATATATATAGCTACGAAGAAAAGCTTGCCCGTGTCCTCTCGCTTGTCAGGGAATTCCCAGGTAGTGGAATTATTTATTTTTCTTCGAAAAAAGTGGCTGAAGCGGTCTCGGGTTTTTTACAGGAAAATGGAGTCGGTAGTGTCAATTATTATCATGGAGGTATGGAACAGGAGCAAAGAATGCTCATTCAGCAGCAATTCATCTTGGGCCAGTTAAAAATCATTTGTGCAACGAGTGCGTTTGGAATGGGAGTCAATAAAGCTGATGTTAGATTTGTCATCCATTTTCATATGCCATCCACAATGGAATCATACCTTCAAGAAATAGGGAGGGCAGGCCGTGACCAAAAACAAAGTGTAGCCATTTTACTATATAGCGAAGGGGATGAAGGACTTCCGTTGCATTTGATGGAACAACAGCTACCAACTGACCATCAAATTGAGGCCGTTTGTTCGTATTTAAATGAAGCGAATAGAAGTATGGCTGATTTAAGTCTTTCTGAAAAAGAGCATCTTCTTCAGAGCTTTTCCTTGAATGATATTCAATTCCGTTTTTTTACACAATTTCTGACGGATGATGACTCACCATTGCATAGAACAAGGATGAAAGACTATTGTCATACAAGAAAGATGCAAAATCAGGCAAAGCTGAACGTTTTTTTGAATTGGATTCATACTAAAATATGTAGGCGTTTGGGCATTTTGCATTATTTTGAAGAAGAGCAGCGAAAAGGGAATGACGTATGTTGCGATCGTTGTGGAATAGATGCAAAAAATATCTTGGATGTATGGCCGGCAGTAAAGGAACAGCAGGGTAATTCATATTCTACATGGAAACAGGAATTAGCTTTTATCTTATTGGATAAGGATAATGGGCATGAAAAATAAGCAGGCGCAATTAATTAAACAGCTGACAGACAAACAGTTACTATATAATTTGTTCCTGACCCAAATTATTCTCTTAACGATTGGCTTTTTTTTAGGTATTATCTTATTTGAAGATTTTTCTACCTTTCGTTCTTTATTTGACATTAAAGATATGGATATTTTGTTGATAGGTGTCCCTGCTGGAATCTTAGTGGTCATTTTTGATGTGGTCATGATGAAAGTGACCCCTGTTTCCTATCAGGATGATGGTGGAGTCAATGAACGCATTTTCAGTAGCCTACCATATCCCATGATCTTTATCGTCTCTTTGTTAGTAGCGGTTAGCGAGGAATTATTATTTCGTGGTGTTATGCAGACACATATAGGCTTATTGTGGACGAGCATTATCTTTGCGGCGGTTCATTATCGTTACTTATTTAATTGGTTTTTATTTTTGAATGTGACGCTTTTAAGCTTTCTCATCGGATTTTTGTTTGAATGGACCCAAAATATTTTAGTGACGATCACAGCCCATTTTTTAATAGATTTTATCCTCGGTATATTAATAAGACATAAGTATGTAAAGCTGGCAGTATGTGAAGAGGGTGGTGACTTAGATGAGTCGTGTAAAAGAGAATGAAAACGATCAAGCTGGAGAACTTCGTACGCGATCCGATCGTCATAAGGTGAAGTCATCTTTACCAAAAAGAAGTGAGGTTCATCAGAGTAAAAAGAAAAAAAGCAAAGTGAAGATAAAGTTCCCAATGATTAAATTATTATCGCTATTTTTCATTTTGCTTCCTATAGGATTTTATAGTCTTTATACATACCTTCAGGATAGGCCTGAAAAGGATACCAAAAGTAGTGAAGTGGTGAATTTTAGTGATGACGAAGAAACTATAGAAGAGGCTGTGCCGACAACGGCAACGGCCGGGGATATTAAGGAAAAAGAAGAAAAAGATACTGCTAAGCTTAAAGAAAAAAAGCAAGAGGAAGATAAGGCTGCAGAAGAAAGAGCAAAGAAAAAAGCCAAACAAGAAGCGGAAGCAAAGGCTAAAGCAGAGGCGGAAGTAAAAGCCAAACAAGAAGCGGAAGCAAAGGCTAAAGCAGAAGCGGAAGCGAAAGCCAAACAAGAGGCAGAAGCAAAGGCTAAAGCAGAAGCGGAAGCGAAAGCCAAACAAGAAGCAGATAATAAAGTAGCTTCTGGGGATGCCGCAGCTACCAAATCGGAGGCTGACGGATATAAAGTTGTTTACCATACGGTTCAGGCAGAAGAGACATTGTTCAGGATTGCGATGAACTACTACAAATCGCAGGAAGGCATTGCGCTAATTCAGAAATGGAACGGGCTGAATGGCAATGAGATTTCGAAGGGACAAGTCTTGAAGATACCACTGAAAAAGTAAAAGCAAAAGCACTCTGTCTCTTAAGATCGACAGGGTGCTTTTTTTCCTAAGGTTGGGTTATTTATAGTAAAGGTCCGCCCCCATTATCATTTTTTCCAAGACAACCTCATATCATGATTTGAAGGATTAGGAAAGAGGGGGAAGATAAATGGAACCGGCAATCATTTTATTGGATGATAAAACCGATCAGGCGGCAAAACAAATGTTACAGAATGTTGTGGTCCGCAAAAAAAAATTCGAGACGCTCAAAAAGAAGCATCTTCATAGTTTATGGGCAACAATGATTATCGCTGCTCTTTTCTTGATATATCTTTATTTATATATAGTTGTTCCTTATTCCTATTCGTTCTTTAAGATGTTCAGTGTCTTTGTTGACCATTTTAGCCATTTTTTATTTTTGGCTGCGACGACCGGAATCTATGGTTATATGATGATGATCAAAAAGAAAATGGATAAAGCAGAAAAGGAATTTCAATTGCTTCGATGTGAAATTATCAACAAAAGCAAACAGTTGTGGGAAAAAGAGGATGAATGGAAAAATCGGCACAAGGTATTTGACATGATGAAGAAGAACTATGATATTAACTTATTTCATGAAAATAAATAAACTCCTAGTTAGGAATATTGAATAGCGGGTATTATGGTTTTATGAGTAAGTTTCGGAAGGATTTCGGTAATGAAAAGAAAGAAGGTTTAATGAAAGATGTTTTTGGTTTATGTGTTTTTGGGTTTGCTACTGCTTATATGTGTGATGGTTTTTTACATGTGGCGTACAGCTAAACAAGATAGGCTACTTATCCAGGATTTATATTTCAGCAACTTTCCGGAAGGATTTGGGGAAGTTCGGATTTTTTTTATTTCCGATCTACATCGGAGAATCATATCGGATCGTTTAATCGAAGATGTCGTTGGTAAAGCGGATTTAGTCATTATTGGAGGGGATATTAGGGAAAGTGGAGTCCCTTTAGAGCGGGTAGAAAAAAATATCTTGAAACTGAAAGAGATTGGTCCTATATATTTTGTATGGGGGAATAATGATTACGAAGGGGACTTTCATGAATTGGATGCCTCACTTCTGAATCTCGGGGTCAAGATATTGGATAACACTTCCGTTTCTTTTGAGTCGGAGTCAGGAGAAAAGGTTGCTCTCTTAGGCATAGATGATATTTCAGTTGAAAGAGACAGACTCGACCTTGCTCTTTCGGACTGCGGGGATGAGCATTTTCGGATTTTGATCAGTCACAATCCACTTGTTAAAGAACAACTAAAGTCAGAAAATCGTATCAGTCTCGTTCTTTCGGGGCATACCCATGGTGGGCAGATACGCATATTTGGATTTGGCCCATATCGTTTGGGAGGCATAAGGAACGAAACGGAATGCATGTACATAACTAGTAATGGATATGGGACAAGTACTGTGCCATTAAGGCTTGAGGCAAAGCCGGAAACCCATCTGTTCACATTGAAAAAAGGGAAATCTACAGAATATGGAGAGGTTTTGGAGAAAATCTATTAGGCCGTTAACTCAATGAGCATATTTGAATTTTACAGAGTGGAATTAATCCACTATAATTTCATCAATGATGTTCTGTTATTGGAGGCCTTGTAAACTTATGCAAGAAGGTAAATATAATATTAAGGCAGTTTCTAAACTGCTAGGTATCCAGCCAGGTACTTTACGGGCGTGGGAAAGACGTTATCACTTTATTGAACCTATCAGGAATGATTCAGGTCACAGATTGTATACGGAAAAGCATCTGCAAATCCTAAAGTGGTTAATCAATAAAACAGACCAAGGGTTCACGATTAGTCAAGCCGTTTCGTTGCTTGAAGGATCTGAAAGGATAGCGGAAGATGTCCACGAAACCAAGCAAAATAATGAACAAACGCTCAAATTAGCGAATGAACTCCTTGATGCACTGTTAAGCTTCAATGAAAATAAGGCCCAGCTGATTATTAGTCAGGCATTCAGTATGTACAGTATCGAGCAAACGGTAGTTGAAGTACTTGGAGGTATCTTGGTTCAAATAGGCAATAAATGGGAAAATGGTGAAATTACTTCAGCCCATGAACATTTTGCTTCATCCATTATCAAAGCTAGAATCAGTTCGATTATGCATACTATCCCGACAAGTGGTTTATTGCCAAAAGCACTAACTGTTTGTGCGCCAGGGGAAAAGCATGAATTCGGTTTGCTGATTTTCACAATCTTCTTAAAAAGAAAAGGGTATGAAACGGTTTATTTAGGTGAATCGATAGCTGATGAAGACCTCTTTACTGTATTGAATATAATCAAACCATCTTACCTCTTTATGTCATGTTCGCTTTCTGAGAATCTCCCGGGAACTTTAAAGTTGATAGATGAGCTATGGCAGGAGTTCCCTGACCTGAAAATAGGTCTTGGGGGAGAAGCGCTGAATCATCTTTCTGACGATGACCGTAATAAATTCAAGCATGTATTCATTGGCGGTCTCCAATCGGATTGGAATAAGTGGTTGAAATTTTAATGTTTTCCTCATAAATAATGGATATGCACCTTGAGACCAAGTCTTCATATGATGTATGAAGATGGAAACCAGGGGGCATTTTTTTATGAAACTGGAACGATTAACGAACAATAAGATTAAGATTTTTTTGACCCTCGATGATTTAATTGATAGAGGCATCACAAAAGAAGACATCTTAGGGAATTCCTTGAAAGTGCACAAATTGTTTCAAGATATGGTGGAAGAAGCTTGTGAAGAGCTCAGTTTTAAAATGAGTGGTTCGATTGCCATTGAAATATTTTCCCTACCTGCTCAAGGGTTGATCATTATAGTAACGAAGGATGAAGAAGAATTATTTACTGAGGAAGAAGAATTTCTGGATTTGCAGGTTAAAGTTGATGAATCTCCCCATATTCTTTATGTTTTCCACGATTTTGAAGATGTAATTCAGTTGTGTCATCGTCTGACCCTCCAAGGGATGCTCAATAGTGCCCTTTATTTTTATGAAGGAAAATACTATTTATTGATTGAGGGTGTTAGGGATGCAACTTATGAAACGGTCATCTCCCTTGCAGCCGAATATGGCCATGCTTCGACGCTGACATTATCCCGCATAAATGAATACGGAACCCGCCTAATTGAAAAGGAAGCCATACATGTTTTAATCACGCATTTCATTTAGTAGAAAAGAGGAGACAGGGCAGACACTTCAAATATAGCCGAAAACGGTTTGCCTGGATAACCTCGTTCCTTTTCGGTTTAACCTCTAAGATTAGGGGAAGTATCAAGTATATAAACGTAAATGTTACCGTTTTCATTTTTTGAATATTTCTAACTTTTAAATTCCCATTTTTACTCTTTGCTTTAATATTGCGAAGGTGTATACTAGCACTGAAGAGCACTTATCACTAATAATAATGGATCTAGATTATATAGGGGGTACTATAATGGAATCGGCAAAAGGGAATAGCCATGTGAATGAGGAAGAAAAACATGACGTGCTAAAGTCTACCCAGACAGTAATACATAAAGCACTGGACAAACTGGGGTATCCTGAAGAAGTATTTGAGCTTTTAAAAGAGCCTTTACGATTATTGACGGTGAAAATGCCAATTCGTATGGATGATGGTTCCGTCAAAATTTTCACAGGATATAGGGCACAGCATAATGATTCTGTTGGTCCTACAAAAGGTGGCATTCGTTTTCATCCGAATGTGACGGAACGTGAAGTAAAAGCACTGTCCATTTGGATGAGCTTGAAATGTGGCATTGTTGATCTTCCTTATGGTGGTGGGAAGGGTGGAATTGTATGTGATCCACGTAATATGTCCTTCCGGGAATTGGAGAGACTTAGCCGGGGTTATGTCCGTGCAATCAGCCAAATCGTAGGACCCACAAAGGATATTCCTGCACCAGATGTATTTACTAATTCACAAATCATGGCGTGGATGATGGACGAATATAGCCGTATAGATGAATACAACTCGCCTGGTTTCATTACTGGTAAACCTCTTGTACTAGGTGGATCTCATGGACGTGAATCTGCAACAGCTAAAGGTGTGACCATCTGCATTAATGAAGCGGCTAAGAAACGCGGCATTGATATTAAAGGGGCACGAGTCGTCATACAAGGATTTGGGAATGCAGGTAGTTTCTTAGCGAAATTCATGCATGATGCCGGTGCTAAAGTGATCGGTATATCCGATGCCTATGGTGCACTTCATGACCCAGATGGTTTGGATATTGATTATTTACTTGACCGTCGAGACAGTTTCGGTACGGTTACAAAACTGTTCAAAACGACAATCACTAATCAAGAACTTCTAGAATTGGATTGCGATATTTTGGTTCCAGCCGCCATTGAAAACCAAATCACGGAAGAGAATGCTTCAAACATTAAAGCTTCCATCGTGGTTGAAGCAGCCAATGGCCCGACTACTATAGAAGCTACGCAAATTCTAACGGATCGTGGAATCTTATTGGTTCCTGATGTCTTGGCTTCGGCTGGGGGCGTTACCGTATCTTACTTCGAATGGGTCCAAAACAATCAGGGATATTATTGGTCTGAAGAAGAAGTTGACGAAAAGCTCGAAAAAATACTAGTGAAATCATTCAATAACATTTATGATCTTTCCCAATCCAGACGTGTTGACATGCGATTGGCAGCATATATGGTCGGTGTTAGGAAAATGGCAGAAGCATCTCGCTTCCGTGGATGGATTTAATAATTTAATGATGTATGATTAACTTGTATTGCTAGAGCGTACGAGCATTATCATTGAAAAGATATGTAAAAAATCCTATCATTTAATGATAGGATTTTTTAATAGGAGAAGAATATAACTTAATATTATTGTTGGAAAGGCAGTGCGTGTAAAATGAATGAAGAAGAAGTAATTATAATCGGTGGGGGCCCATGTGGACTGTCAGCTGCTATTGCTCTAAAAGAAGAGGGAATTCAGGCCCTTGTTATAGAAAAAGGAAACGTAGTCGATTCCATTTATCGATATCCTACCCATCAGACCTTTTTCAGTTCCAGTGAAAAGTTAGAAATAGGGGATACGGCATTCATTACCGAAAATCGGAAACCCGTGCGAAATCAGGCACTGGCCTACTATAGGGAAGTTGTCAGGAGAAAAGAATTACGGGTACATAAGTTCGAGAAGGTTGAAGAAGTGAGAAAACAGGATGACGGACGCTTTTTCGTTAAAACATCTAAAGGTAATTATACGGCGTCACGTGTCATCGTAGCTACAGGTTATTATGATCATCCTAATTATATGTGCATTCCGGGCGAAGAGCTTCCTAAAGTGTTCCATTATTTCAAGGAGGGACATCCTTACTTTAACTGTGACGTTACTGTCATTGGTGGTAAAAACTCAAGTGTGGATGCAGCACTGGAATTGGTCAAGGCCGGGGCAAGGGTTACAGTCCTTTATAGAGGATCCGAATTTTCTACAAGTATTAAACCATGGATTCTTCCTGAGTTCGAGTCATTGGTCCGTAATGGTAAAGTCGTGATGGAATTTAACGCCACTGTAGATAAGATTACTGAAGATAGTGTGGCTTATCATGTTGGTGACGTGCAAAAGGTAATTAAAAACGATTTTGTATTTGCCATGACGGGTTACCACCCCGATCATTCATTTTTAGCAGCAATGGGCATTTCGATCGATCAAGAAACAGGAAGACCTACTTATGATGAGAAGACGATGGAGACAAATGTTGAAGGCCTTTATATCGCGGGTGTCCTGGCAGCAGGAAATAATGCCAATGAAATTTTCATTGAAAATGGCAGGTTCCACGGCGGATTAATTGCTCAACATTTAGCTTCAAAGGATATGTAAATAAGGAGCTGGGTAACAATGCAGAAAATATCATTAATCACGACAGGTGGAACGATTGCAAGTAAAGAAACCACGGGCGGCATGTTATCATCAGGCGCTTTGAGTGGAAAAGAGTTGGCATCCCTTTGCGAGCTACCAAAGGAAATTGAAGTTAAACTGGTTGATCTTTTTCAAATACCGAGCATGTCCATGGATTTAGATAGAATGGATGAACTTAAACAAGCAATTCAAGAAGAATTGAAAGATCCGGATGTGGCTGGAATAGTTGTGACCCATGGTACGGATACATTAGAGGAAACGGCTTTCTTCTTGGATCTCACAATTAATGACAATCGCCCGATTGTGGTGACGGGTTCGCAACGGTCTCCGCAAGAAGTTGGAACAGATGTGTATTCCAATTTAAGAAACTCTATCTTAACTGCTGCGAGCCCTCTTCTTGAAAATGTAGGGGTAGTCGTAGTTTTTAACGAAAGGATATATTCGGCAAAGTATGTTAAGAAAGTACATGCTTCCAATTTACAAGGATTCGAATCCTATGGGTATGGGTACTTGGGGATTATTGATAACGAAGTCGTTAGCATCTATCAAAAACCATTATACAGGGAGAGCTTTGAGATTCAACGTAATTTACCGAGAGTTGATATCATCAAATGCCACACCGGCGTCGATGGTATTTATATTAAGGCTTCTGTCGAACATGATGCCAAAGGAATCGTACTCGAGGGGGTTGGTAGAGGTCAAGTAACCCCGCACATGGTGCCTGCCATCCAAGATGCAATCGATAAAGGGGTTACCATCGTCATGACTACAGCTGCCGAGGAGGGGAAGGTATACCCCGCATATGACTATGTAGGTAGTGCTGCAGACTTAAAGCATAGAGGAGTGATTCTAGGCGCGGATTATGACAGTAAAAAAGCGCGTATTAAATTAGCAATCCTTCTGGCGAGTGAAGCAGCTATAGACGGAAAGCACTTTAAATATTGACCAAGTAAAAAAACAGGAAGACTAATTACAGGATTTTATTTTTCTCCATTCCATGGTACGATTAAGGAAAAGAAAAGAGGTCGGCCATGCTGGTCATTTTGTCAGCGGCTATTGCGCCAGGGTTGGCGTTACTCAGCTACTTTTATTTGAAAGATCAATATGATACCGAACCCATTTCGGTGGTCATCAAAACTTTTCTATTCGGTGTATTCCTTGTTCTACCAATTATGTTTATACAATATGTGCTCGAAACGGAACACATTTTAGATACTAATCTCGCCAATGCATTTTTATGGGCAGCCTTGCTTGAAGAATTTTTTAAGTGGTTCATACTTATCTACGTCATTTATCAGCATATTGCCTTCGATGAACCATATGATGGGATCGTTTATGGGGCAGGGGTTTCCCTTGGCTTCGCAACAATGGAAAACATTTTGTACCTGCTAGCGAATGGTGTGGAACATGCTTTCAGTAGAGCGATCCTGCCGGTATCGAGCCATGCCTTGTTCGGCGTAATCATGGGGTATTATTTGGGTAAAGCAAAATTTTCCGCTGATAATAATAGGTTGTACGTATTCCTGGCATTGATTATCCCGATTTTGTTACATGGCATCTATGATTATATTTTAATTTCCCAGAAGTTCTGGATACATTTAATCATGCCCTTTATGGTTTACCTATGGTGGCTGGGAATGAAAAAAGTGAAAAAAGCCCGCTTATTGTCAAAGTTTCATGCAGAAAAGATTTCTCAAAATCATTATCTAAGTAAATAATATTATTTCTTATTTCGGAGTGTTGGCATAATTTGCCCACTCCGTTTTTTATTGCCTTGGAATAAAAGCGCGGGTTAAGAAGAAAATAGAATAACGTTAATTCAAGTAAAGAGGAGTGTTTTTGATGAAAGGAATTTCGTCAACGTGGAAATGGCTCTTGCTACTTTCATGCATAACGATTTGTTTCGGAATTTTCCCGGAAACAAGAACAAATGCCTTTTCGAGTCAAGTTATTCAAAGGGGCGCTGTTGGCGATGATGTAATTGAATTACAGGCACGCTTACAAAACATTGGTTATTATCAAGGGAAAATCGATGGGGCATATGGCTGGGGAACTTATTGGGCACTACGTAATTTCCAAGAAGACTTCGGCCTGCCAATCGACGGTCTTGCAGGGTCAACGACAAAAAAGAAACTTTCAGATGCATCTAATTTCAATAAGGAATTTGTCCATGACCAGATCAATAAAGGAAATGAGTTTACCTATTACGGGGGAGTCGACATTGATAAGCAAGTAAAAGTTAAAGATAAAGAGAATGCCTCAACAAGTAAGGCGAATGACTCTACATCGGATAATAAGTCTACAGGTACCGCTACATCTGCGAACCTTCCAGGAGGATATTCACAGAATGATATCCAACTGATGGCAAATGCCGTATATGGGGAATCCAGAGGCGAACCATATACAGGGCAGGTTGCAGTGGCAGCAGTGATCCTCAATAGGGTGGAGAGCGCTTCGTTCCCAAATACCGTTTCAGGCGTGATTTTTGAGCCTCGTGCGTTCACGGCAGTTGCGGATGGGCAAATTTGGTTGACTCCGAACGAAAGGGCGAAAGAAGCGGTCTTGGATGCGATTAACGGTTGGGACCCAAGCGGTAATGCGGAATATTATTTCAATCCTGAAACAGCAACAAGCAAGTGGATTTGGTCCAGACCACAAATTAAAAAAATCGGAAAGCATATTTTCTGTAAGTAAAGAGGTGATGAATTATGGTTAGGAATATAGTAATTGTCCTGCTTGTTTTAGTCGTTGGAGGAACTGCCTTTTGGGGATACCAAGAACATAAAGAAAAAAATGCTGTATTAATTAATGCCGAAAACACGTATCAGCGGGCCTTTCATGATTTAAGCTATCAGGTGGACCTATTACATGACAAAATTGGGAGTACGCTCGCCATGAATTCACAACATTCTTTAAGTCCAGCCCTTACCGACGTTTGGCGAATCACTTCTGAGGCACAGAGTGATGTTGGGCAGCTGCCACTGACCTTACTTCCTTTTAATAAGACAGAAGAATTTTTATCGAAAATCGCAGACTTCAGTTACCGAACTGCGGTTCGTGATTTGGAAAAGCAGCCGCTGAGCGATAAAGAATACGCGAATTTAAATTCTTTGTATACTCAAGCTGGAGATATTCAAGGTGAGTTAAGAAAAGTGCAATATCTTGTACTTAAAAATAATTTAAGATGGATGGATGTCGAGTTAGCACTAGCGACGGGAAAAGAGAATAATGATAATACAATCATTGATGGGTTTAAAACGGTAGAGAAAAAAGTCGCAGGATATGGTGAAACGAATGAAATGAATCCAACATATATCTCTGCAGAGCAGAAGGACAAAAATTATCAAAATTTAAACGGGAAAGCATTGACGAAAAAAGAGGCTGTCACGGCCGCGCGAGCGTATTCAAATAATCAAAGTGAAAATGTAAAAGTAAATGTTGAAGAAAACGGAAAAGGCTCTGATTATGGATTTTATAGCATAAGTATCCTGGATAAGGAAAAGGATACCGAGGTGAATATGGATATGACCAAAAAGGGTGGTTATCCCATCTGGTATATCAATAATCGGGAGGTGCAAAAAACGAATATTGATTTAAATCAAGCTTACGGTAAAGCATCCGCTTTTCTTAAGAAACATGACTTTAGATCGCTTGAGTTGTTTGAAAGTGTGCAATATGGTCACATAGGTCTGTTTAATTTTGTCTCTACTGTCAATGGAATAAGGGTTTACCCAGACTCGGTCAAGGTAAAAGTGGCTTTGGACGATGGATCCATCATCGGATTTTCTGCAGAAGAATATTTAAAAGCAAATAAGATTAGGGATATTGGTGATGCCACAATTACAGAAAAAGAAGCGAAAGAAAAAATTAATCCGAACGTCAAAATCATGGAGCAGGGAAAGGCTTTAATTATAAATGACATAGGTGAAGAGGTACTTTGTTACGAGTTTCTTGGAACGATTAAGGAAGATACCTACCGAATTTTCATTAATGCTGACAACGGCAGGGAAGAAAAGGTAGAAAAATTGAAAAATGCAGAACCTGTTTATGAAAAGTTAATCTAACATCCACACTAATATCTAAAATAAATATAGGGAAAAGTGCCTAGGTACTTTTCCTTTTTCCATTTCCATGACATAATACAAATAAACTTTTTATGGATTATGTGGAATAAATTAAGGGTTTAATTTCATTAATTCCTTCAGTGGTGATCCTTTTTAAGAATAACGAAGGACGTGTAGACACAATGTTTAAAATAGGCGATATGCTGACGCTAGAGCAAAAATACTCTTCCCAAAAGGAAAAGTTTAAATGTATGGTCGTAGAAATGGAATCTGGTTGCGTTTACGTAGACTACCCCATAAATATCGAGACGGGAAAAGTTGTATTTCTAGTGGATGGAACTCAACTGAACATTTCCTTTACGGATGAGGAACAAGCCGTTTATATTTTTGATTCCGAGGTATTGGGCAAAGTGAAAGGGCAAATCCCGATGATTCAACTAATGGTACCCGAAGTAGAGACGTTTGTGAAAATTCAGAGGAGACAGTATGTCCGTCTTGATGTAACGGTGGATATCGCATTGCATCCCATACAGTATGAGTTTTCCCCATTCCGAGCCCTGACCGAGGACATCAGTGCGGGTGGGGCTTCAATCAGGCTTTTAAAAGGGGTGGATATCGGATCTGTCTCAGAACTATATCTATGGATGGCCCTTACATTAAAGTCAGGGGAAATTCAATACTTGCGGTTGAAAAGTAAAGTGATAAGGGTGACGGAGAAGGACCATGGCAATAGGTTACTTCATATTCAATTTATAGACCCTCCAAGAAATGAGGTTCAAACATTGATGAGGTTCATTTTTGAAAAGCAAGTGGACTTGAAGAAAAAAGGTCTGTATATGTAATTGAGGTGAATGAGAAGTCGGATTTCTTTCCATACTGATTGTATTACCTAGTTTGGAAGGGACAGTTCATGAAAACAATTGAAAGGCTTTTAATTAAAGTGATAATCATCCAACTAATCTGTTTGCTTTTTTTTCAACTTCTTCTAAGTAAGGAAGATCGCATCTTTGAGCTGACAAAGCTTTCAAAGTATGAAGGGGTCAATACAAATAACTATACTAAAATTATTGAAACCTTTAATGGGACATCAAAATAAAAGCGCGGGATTCCCGCCTTTTTCTAGATGAACACGCCTTTAGCAAGGAATCTCGGATAAATACCGATAAGGTGTTTTAAACAGACGTGATTTTCAATTGACACGCCCTTTTATTAATCTTTTTCTCGCTAATTGTGATAAAATGAAGGGGTAGTAAACTATCATCATGATCGTAGGATTCTTGGGAGGATTTATGACAAAAAAATTATCAGTTGCAATCGATGGACCAGCTGCTGCTGGAAAAAGTACGGTTGCAAAAATTGTTGCAGAAAAGTTCAATTACATATATGTAGATACAGGTGCGATGTACCGGTCATTAACTTATAAAGCGTTGAATCACGGGGTTGCCCTGAATGATGAGAACGCTTTATTCAATATGTTGATTGATACCGATATATCTTTAAGACCGAGTGAAGCGGGACAATTGGTGTTTGTGGATAATGAGGATGTTACCGCTCAAATTAGAAACAATGAAGTGACTGGGTCTGTCTCAGAAGTGGCAAAGCACAGAAGCATTCGGGAAGAAATGGTTAGAAGGCAGCAAATGTTTGGTGAAAATGGCGGAGTGGTCATGGACGGCAGAGATATAGGTACCCATGTACTGCCGAATGCCGAGGTTAAGGTATTCCTAATTGCCTCTGTGGATGAAAGGGCTCAGCGAAGACATCAGGAAAATCTACTAAAAGGATTCCCTTCTGATATTGAGATCTTAAAAGAAGAAATTGCAACTAGGGACAAGCTCGACTCCGAGAGAGAAGTTTCCCCTTTGAAAAAGGCAGAGGATGCTGTCGAGATTGACACGACTTCGCTTTCCATCCAAGAAGTGGCAGAAAGTATCATGTCATTGATAGAAGAAAGGAAAAGATGACCTTGGATTTTTATACTTTTGGTAAAAACGTCGTAAAAGGCGTTTTAATGCCTGCTTATAGGGTTAAAACGTTAGGGAAGGAAAATATACCTAAAGAGGGAGGGGTGCTGATTTGTGCCAATCACATTGATAATTTGGACCCGCCCGTCGTCGGAATGACGTCTCCAAGGGATATTCACTTCATGGCGAAGGAAGAGTTGTTTCATGCACCTATATTAAAGGGTATATTACCTAGGGTAAACGCTTTTCCCGTTAAGCGGGGAAATAGCGATCGGGAATCACTTAGAAAAGGGCTGAAGCTTTTAAAAGAAGGCAAAGTACTTGGGCTATTTCCCGAAGGTACCAGAAGCAAAACGGGTGAATTGCAAGAAGGATTGGCAGGAGCCGGTTTTTTCGCATTGCGATCCGAAGCTGTGATAATTCCTTGTGCGATAATTGGACCATATAAATTATTGCGCCCTCTAAAGGTCGTTTACGGCCCACCAATTGACTTTACAGAATATCGGGAGAAAAGGATTTCAGCTGATGAAGCGACCAAGATCGTTATGGCGCATATCGGAAAATTGATTTCTGAACATAAATAATCCTTTCCGCTTGACAATTCACTGATTTTGTTAGAATTTATAAATTAGGGGTAATATTCCTTTATAGGAATAAAAAAGGTAATTTGACCTTTTTGCCCTAAAAAGAGGCTGGTTTATCTTTATAAAAAGTGTATTTATCCAATCACTTTAAATAAAATATATGGCCGATGAATTTGCTGATCAGTCATGGGTTAAGGAGGAGTTAGTAATGACAGAAGATATGAATCAAGTAGAAGTGAACAATTACAATGTTGGGGATCAAGTTAAAGCAACCGTTTCAAAGGTAGAAGAAAAACAGGTCATTGTCGATGTGGAAAACAGCAAGTCCGGTGGGATCATTCCTATCAGTGAGTTGTCAAGCCTGCATGTCGAAAAAGCATCTGATGCCGTTTCAGAAGGAGACATCTTAGAGCTTGAAGTTATCAAAGTGGAAGAAGAAGCTCTTATTCTATCAAAACGTAAAATTGATGCTCTTAAAGCGTGGGATGACCTAGAAGAAAAATTTGAAAATGGAGTCGTATTTGAAGCAGAAATCAAAGATGTTGTCAAAGGCGGACTTGTTGTAGATCTAGGCGTACGTGGTTTTGTTCCAGCTTCTTTAGTAGAAGACTACTTTGTTGAGGACTTTTCTGATTACAAAAACCGAACTTTAACATTCAAGATTGTCGAACTAGAGAAGGATAAGAACCGTTTGATTCTTTCCCATCGGGCAGTTGTACAGGAGCAAAAGGAAAAGCAGAAAGCTAGTGTTCTTGATGGAATTGAAAGTGGCCAAGTGATTGAGGGAACTGTACAAAGAATAACCGATTTCGGAGCTTTTGTTGATATTGGTGGCGTAGACGGACTTGTTCATATTTCTCAACTGTCTCACCAACATGTCGATAAAGCGTCAGATGTCGTGACTGAAGGCGATAAAGTACAGGTGAAGGTTCTTTCGATTGACCGTGATAACGAGAGAATTTCTTTATCCATAAAGGACACCCTTCCTGGTCCATGGGTGGATATCGCTGATAAAGCAGCAAAAGGATCGATACAAGAAGGTGTAGTTAAACGTCTTGTTTCCTTCGGTGCCTTTGTTGAAATCTTTCCCGGAGTGGAAGGATTGGTCCATATTTCACAGATATCTCACAAACATATAGCAACACCGCAGGAAGTCCTGCAAGAGGGTCAGTCGGTCAAAGTGAAGATTTTGGACGTCAATGAAGCGGATCAACGGTTATCATTAAGCATCAAAGAACTGGAAGATCCACAATCTAATTACTCGTCGGATTATGAAATTCCAGCTGAAACAAAAGGGTTCCAGCTTGGTGAAATGATTGGCGATCAATTAAAAAAACTAAAATAAGATAATAATTGGAGAGAGCCTTGGAGAGAGCACAACGAAAATTAGACCATATAAACATTGCATTGAAAACAGGCCAGCAACGTAAATCCGGGTTTGAAGATGTTTCGTTTGTTCACCAAAGCTTACCTGGGATTTCATTGGATAATGTGGATATTACGGTGGAAATTGGCGGACTTACATTAAGTTCGCCAATTTTCATAAATGCCATGACCGGCGGCGGTGGACTGGAAACTGAAAAAATCAATAGGGAACTGGCCATTGCTGCCAGGGAAACTGGAATGGCAATGGCAGTCGGTTCACAAATGGGAGCCATTAAAGATCCAAGTCAGGAAGCTTCATATAAAGTGGTAAGACAAGAGAATCCTAATGGAATCCTCATTGGAAATCTTGGTGGTGAAGCCACTGTTGAACAAGCAAAGCGAGCGAGCGATATGATTGAGGCTGATGCATTCCAGATTCATATCAATGCCATTCAAGAGTTGACCATGCCTGAAGGAGATAGGGATTTTGCAGGTATACTGTCTAGGATAGAAGAAATCAATAAAAATTTAGGAGTTCCACTCATAATAAAAGAAGTAGGGTTTGGCATGAGTAAGGAAACCGTAGAGCAATTGCATTCTGTTGGAGTTTCCATAATAGATGTGGGCGGTTTCGGTGGAACGAATTTTGCTAGGATTGAAAATGAAAGACGCTCCAAAATACTCGGATATTTTAATGAATGGGGTATTCCCACTGCTGCTTCCATAGTAGAAGCGGTAAATGTTTCACCCGCATTGTCAGTCGTGGGTTCAGGCGGTATTCAGAATCCTTTAGAGATTGCCAAAAGCTTAGCTTTAGGAGCAAGAGGAATAGGGATAGCTGGCCATTTCTTGAAGGTGCACAAAGAAAGCGGTTTAGAGCAGCTGATTAGGGAAATAAATTACATACATGACGATTTTAAGATTATTATGACGGCACTTGGTGCTATTAATATTTCCGAGCTTAGAAAGGCAAAGGTCGTGATCTCCGGTGATACCTATCACTGGTTGACTCAAAGAGGGATAGACTGCACTTCCTATGCAAAATGACAATAAAAGAAGCACCATCTATTGTTATCATGACAATAGAGGTGCTCTTTTTTTAGTGGTCAATGGTTTCTATTTCTTGCATCTTCAGGACTTTCCAGCTTGGTTGCCCCTTTTTTATCGAGGGACTGGTCCCGATCCGATTCCAAACGTTTGCTTTCCCTTAATTTCTTTTCTTGGCGGTCTTTGCCCACGAGATTACACCTCCTTTATTGTCAGGCATGCATTTAGTAACTTATCAAAAAAATCGCCATGTTTATTCTTACCATAAATAACCCATAATGTTTCTTAAAAAGGGGAGAAGCTATTATGGATGGAATATTTTTTTATTGGGTTTCATGGATAGTGTGGGTATGTGTCATGTTTTTTATTCCCAAAACCGTTGCCTATCGATTCGATTTCCTTTTCCATCTGTTAGCTATCATGGTCCTTGTGGGATATACCCTTGAGGTATCCTCCTTTACTATGCATATTAGTGGGCTATATCTTTTTCTTATTCTGTGTGTATACATAAGAAAGCGATCTCCCTTGAAAACAATAGAGCTTGTTATAGGAAGTTTGATTGTCACTCTGGCCTATGCAAGTTTTCAGTTGTTCTCTTTACTAGATCCCATTTGGCTATTTATCAAGGCGCCCTATCTTCTTTGCATTTTCCTGAATTATTTGATTCTCATACTGTTTAAAGACTGGAAATCGCGCATGTCGGTACTGTTGTTAGGAATGACGCTGGGCGATCTTGTGTATTCAGGCCTCCTTCATTTCCATTCGATGACTTACGTGGCGCTATCTTATGCATGGCATGATAATGTAGTCATGGTATTGACGACCAATGCTCTTTGGCGATTGCTCGAGGTCTTATGTGGATATATTTTTGCATCATCACAAGCAAGGGTATTGTCGGAGGAAAGGAAGGAGAACTTTACCCAATAGATAGGATGAAAATTTGTTTAATATAATACTTTTCATAAGGAGTTTTTGCGGGGAATATTGTAGGAGAATGGGCTTTTATGCATACAATCATTGTTGATTAGTGAGAAATTTGGTACTATAGGATAGTTAGAGGTCTGTAGATAAATCGTAAAGTGCTCTAATTATATTAAATGGAAGCTGTTGCCGAAGGTGTTTTTTGGCTGTCTTCATTTTTTCTTGGCTGTTTTTAATCATGTTTAGCAAGCAGCGGATTTGCCATATGTTCTCTTAGGAACAAGGGGATAGGCGGACTCATGCCTGTATATACTTGATACGTTTAACTTGCCAACAGTATAGGTATTTTCTTGTACTGATGGAAGTTTCCTTTATATGATGATCCATACAGCCTTTTCCTTAAAAAGGAATTAATGAAAATCACAGTGCAGATGAAATATTAAAAGAATGCATTCATGAATTTCGTGACTTTGACAGAGATATAGTAGCAGAAAGGGTGAATAGCAATGCCAAAACCGGTAATTGCGATAGTTGGTCGGCCAAACGTTGGTAAATCAACAATCTTTAATAGAATAGTGGGAGAACGTGTTTCAATCGTTGAGGACGTTCCAGGAGTAACAAGAGACAGGATTTATAGTTCAGGTGAATGGTTAACTCATGACTTTAATATCATTGATACAGGTGGAATCGACATCGGTGATGAGCCATTCCTGGAACAAATTCGTTCGCAGGCTGAAATCGCCATTGATGAAGCAGATGTTATCATCTTCATGACGAATGGACGTGAAGGTGTAACTCCAGCAGATGAAGAGGTTGCTAAAATCCTCTATAGATCGAAAAAGCCAGTCGTTCTTGCTGTCAATAAAGTGGACAACCCAGAAATGAGAGATCAAATTTATGATTTCTATGCTCTAGGTTTTGGCGATCCATTCCCAATTTCAGGTTCACATGGACTGGGGCTTGGTGATCTGTTGGATGAAGCCGCTAAACATTTCCCTAAATACGGTGGCCAGGATTATGCTGACGACGTAATCAAATTCAGTCTGATCGGACGCCCAAATGTCGGTAAATCATCCCTAGTGAATGCTTTATTGGGGGAAGAACGTGTTATCGTAAGTGATATCGAAGGTACGACACGTGATGCAATTGATTCACCGTACAAATTCAATGGCAAAGAGTATGTCATCATTGATACGGCAGGTATGAGGAAAAAAGGGAAAGTGTATGAAAGCACAGAGAAATATAGTGTTCTTCGTGCTTTAAGAGCAATTGAACGCTCTGATGTTGTTCTTGTCGTTCTGAATGCGGAGGAAGGCATCCGCGAACAGGACAAGAAAATTGCTGGATATGCTGATGAAGCGGGTAGAGCGGTTATCATCGTGGTCAATAAATGGGATGCCATCGAGAAAGACGAAAAGACGATGAAGGAATTTGAAGAAAAAATCCGGGATAATTTCCAATTCCTTGATTACGCTCCGATTATTTATCTATCTGCCCTAACTAAGAAACGCACGCATACATTGTTGCCGGTCATTGATCGAGCTAGCGAAAACCATGCTATACGCGTTCAAACAAATATCCTGAATGAAGTGGTTATGGATGCAGTGGCCATGAATCCAACACCTACACATAATGGTAACCGTTTGAAAATTTACTATGCGACACAAGTGGCAATCAAGCCGCCTACTTTCGTTGTATTCGTTAATGATCCAGAGTTAATGCATTTCTCATATGAGAGATTTTTAGAAAATCGTATTCGGGATGCCTTTGGATTCGAAGGAACGCCGATACGGATTTTTGGACGCCAAAGAAAATAGAAAGGCGGTATGTACAATGGTGAATGAAAAAGAAAGCATCGCTGTTATTGGTGCCGGTAGCTGGGGAACCGCTCTAGCCATGGTGTTAGCCGATAACCAGCATGAAGTGAGATTATGGGGACATAACCCGAAGCAGATTGATGAAATAAATGTAGAACATACCAATAATAAATATTTGCCAGGCATTGAGCTGCCATTGGGGATTAAGGGCTATTCCTCCATGGAGAAGGCTTTAAGTGGCATTGAAATCGTTATTTTGGCTGTTCCGACTAAAGCCTATCGTGAAGTGCTTGGGCAAATTGAAGCGGTTCACGATATTCCGTTAACGATTGTACATGTGAGTAAAGGTATCGAGCCAGATTCTCTACTTCGTATTTCCGAGATGATTGAAGAAGTCTCTTCGCCGGAATGGCTTAAAGATATAGTGGTCCTTTCTGGGCCAAGCCATGCTGAAGAGGTAAGTAAGCGCCATCCAACAACGGTTGCCGTATCATCTAAAAATATGAAAGCCGCAGAAAAGGTTCAAGACCTTTTTATCAATCATTCTTTCCGTGTCTATACGAACCCGGATTTGGTTGGTGTTGAAATCGGAGGAGCCTTGAAGAACATCATAGCTTTGGCTGCCGGAATAACGGATGGTTTGGGTTATGGGGATAATGCAAAGGCTGCCTTGATTACGCGTGGACTGGCGGAAATTTCTCGACTAGGAGTTGCAATGGGTGCCAATCCCCTTACATTTTCAGGTTTAGCTGGCATCGGCGATTTGATTGTGACATGTACAAGCGTGCACTCTCGGAACTGGAGAGCCGGAAATTTGCTTGGTAAAGGGCAAAACCTAGAAGAAGTATTAGAAAATATGGGTATGGTCGTTGAAGGTGTCAGAACGACTAAAGCAGCCTATCAGCTAGCTCATAAGTATGATGTGAACATGCCAATCACTGAAGCCCTATATCGTGTGTTATTTAATGGGGAAGAAGTGAAGAAGGCTGTTGATCTCTTGATGAACCGTTCAAAAACCAATGAAATGGAAGAACTTTTTAACATATTGGATAATAGACAGGAAAAATAATTCCATGGACTGTAAATCTGTTAAAAGAATTTCATTAAAATGGGCATTTGAGGATGCGAGTTACAAGGTATCAGCATACAATGCAACGAAAGTAAACTAGTAATTTGACCTCGGCACGGGGGATTTAGTCAAATGGCAGAAGATATCTTATTATCTTCTGCTTTTTTTTATGGAGAAATATCCTTCATATGTTCAAGTTTTTCCCCTGTCAGCAGTAAATGTTAACCAAGGGAACTCATCATCACTCGAATCGTGACTCCACAAGAGGGTTTTGGACGTGTGGAAGTGTGGGCTATGAAACAATTCAAAACCATGTGTTGGCCTCTTTTCGGCTAAGTGAATGACTATAGCATCCTTCATGAAAAAAGTTGTTGCTGGGCTGTTATTTTGTCAAACTGGTTATTCTTTTCTTAACTTTTTAAACATTATTTTTAAACGAAAAAGCTAATTGAGCAATAATTTAAACAGTTTGGACAACGATTTAATACCTTTAACGTAATTTGGTATGTTATAATAATTTCTGGAAAAAGGAGTGAAGATGATATGACACCAGCTCTGCAAAAAATGTGGATATCCTTTATAGCGATGGGCTTTATGGTTATCTCTATCCTACTTATTTATGGAAGTCGTTATAAACTAAAAGGAATCTGGAAAGGCTTAACAGCAATTATTGCATACATACTTATGCTTCTAGCCGGCTTGATCATCCTTATCGTTGTTCTGAGCGGCCCAACCACTTAATAGGTGAGGAGATATGATGAGAAATTCTTTCAAAATATTATGTTTATTATGCATCTCTGGATTATTGACAGGCTGTTTGTATCCTCAGAAGCAAAAAGTTCAAAATCAATTACCATATAAAGAACAAATTCAATCTGTTCAAAGCGCTGTTGATCAATTTAAGGAAGACGAAGGCGGGATTCTTCCCATTGTGACGAAAGAAGCGGACACTCCGATTTATCAAAAGTATGTAATCAAGTTCACGAAAATCTCACCAAGGTATATGGCGGAACCGCCTGATAATGCTTATGAATCGGGAGGGGTTTTTCAATATGTCTTAGTGAACGTAGAGAACGATCCGACGGTGAAACTTTTGGATGTCCGGATGGCCCAGAAAATTCAAGATATTTCTTTACGGTTGCAGGCATATCAGCAAAGTAACGGGTATCCCCCTTATAAAGAGAGGATATCGGAAAATGTCTTTACGCTTGATTATAAAAAGATGGGTCTAAAGGAAGCACCAACTGTTACGAGCCCCTACTCACAAAAGGACCTTTATTTAGTGGTGGATGGGGATGGAAATCTTTATGTTGATTACACACCGGATTTATATGATGTACTGCAGCAGCATGATGGAAAAATCAAGACGGGAGAAGATATTCGGGAACTTCTTGTGGATAGTTCGGAATTCGTTCCAGCTTATTCACTGCCATATACCATCGATGAAAAAAGTAAAAGCCCAATATTTCTCACAAAATAGTCATAACCCTTCTTCTACAAAATATATTGTAGGGGAAGGGTTATTTCTTTATCTTCATTTTATCTTACTTTTAAAATAAAAACCCTTATATAAAATCTGTTGGTGGAGGAGTATGGGTACGGGAATAATCGGAATAAATTTTTCGGACAACATCATAGACATATAGTGTCCTAAACATGAGTAAATGGATAATCGTGATCCCAAAACGCTAATTCGGGAGGGGATACCTTGGAAAAGGTAGATATTTTTAAAGATATTGCTGAAAGAACCGGTGGAGACATATATTTAGGTGTAGTTGGAGCTGTCAGGACAGGGAAATCCACATTTATAAAAAAATTCATGGAGCTTGTTGTCATTCCGAATATACCGTCAGAAGCAGACCGAGCAAGAGCTCAAGATGAACTGCCGCAAAGTGCAGCGGGAAGAACAATCATGACGACTGAACCTAAGTTCGTGCCTAACCAGGCAGCCTCCATTCAGGTAGCGGAAGGTCTAGAAGTGAATATTCGATTAGTCGATTGTGTAGGGTATACAATACCTGGGGCCAAAGGGTATGAAGATGAAAATGGGCCCCGTATGATTCATACTCCATGGTACGAAGAACCGATCCCTTTCAATGAAGCAGCAGAAATTGGTACACGGAAGGTAATCCAGGATCACTCAACTTTAGGGATTGTGGTTACAACAGACGGGACAATTGGTGAAATTCCCCGCAGTGATTATTTAGAGGCCGAGGAAAGGGTCATCGAAGAATTGAAAGAGGTTGGAAAGCCGTTTATTATAGTCATTAATTCCGTGCAACCCCATCATCCAAATACGGTGGCACTGAGGGATTCTTTACAGGAAAAGTACGATATCCCTGTATTGGCGATGAGTGTGGAAGGGATGCGCGAATCGGATGTATACAGTGTGCTTCGTGAAGCTCTCTATGAGTTTCCGGTTCTTGAAGTCAACGTCAACCTTCCGAGTTGGGTAATGGTCCTCCGAGAAGACCATTGGTTAAGGGAAAGCTATCAGGAAGCGGTCAAAGAGACTGTAAAAGACATCAAACGTCTAAGGGATGTTGACCGGGTAGTCGGGCATTTTAATGAGTTTGAATTTATTGACCATGCTGCACTCGCGGGGATAGAAATGGGGCAGGGTGTGGCTGAAATCGACTTATATGCCCCAGATGAACTCTACGACGATATCCTGAAGGAAATTGTCGGTGTCGAGATACGTGGCAAGGATCACCTCCTATCCCTTATGCAGGACTTTGCATATGCCAAGGCCGAATATGATCAAGTAGCAGATGCTTTAAGGATGGTTAAGCAAACCGGATATGGTGTAGCGGCTCCATCTTTGAACGATATGAGCTTGGATGAGCCGGAAATCATTCGTCAGGGAGCCAGGTTCGGGGTCAGGTTAAAGGCGGTTGCCCCATCTATTCATATGATAAAGGTAGATGTCGAATCAGAGTTTTCACCGATCATTGGTACGGAGAAGCAGAGTGAAGAATTAGTCAGGTATTTAATGCAGGATTTCGAAGATAATCCACTCTCCATTTGGAATTCCGATATCTTTGGCCGAAGCCTAAGCTCATATGTTAGAGAAGGAATTCAGGTGAAACTAGCCATGATGCCAGATAATGCTCGGTATAAGTTGAAGGAGACGCTTGAAAGAATCATCAATGAAGGTAGTGGTGGTTTAATAGCGATCATTTTATAAGGAACCATATTAAATGGGACCAATTCCGTTCGTGGGATTGGTCTTTTTATTGTTAGGATTACATCAGTCCTTATAAGGGTAAAAAGAATCTGACCGATACGATTTTTTAGTAAGTTTTTAATGGAATCTCTAAAAACCCTAGTGTTATGGGATTTTCAGTGGGATTAGGAGTTTACTTTCTATAAAAAAGGGAAATGATGATTAGCGGGAGACAAAATTTATAAATTATACAATTTTTTATGAAAAGATTCCCATTATTTTTTGAATTCCCTTGCTAAGCGAATAGGATTTGTGATAATCTACATACAGAAAACGCGTTATAACAGCGGTTTCAACCTATTTTTAACTTAGCTGATGTGTCCTTTTGGAAAATTATTCAAGATAGGTTACACATGGTTAGCAGTAGGAAAAGTTCCCATTGAATTAAATATCAAATCACTATTATCGTGTTGTAATAATGATTTTTTATAAAGATCCTTTTGGGAGGAGGTGAATGGCATGAACAAAACAGAATTAATTAATGAAGTTGTTACAGCAACTGAAATTTCTAAGAAAGACGCTACAAAAGCTGTTGATGCTGTTTTTGATACAATCTTAGAAGCTCTAAAATCTGGAGATAAAGTACAATTGATCGGTTTTGGTAACTTTGAAGTTCGTGAACGTGCGGCTCGTAAAGGTCGTAACCCACAAACTGGTGACGAAATCGAAATTGCAGCTAGCAAAGTGCCAGCTTTCAAACCTGGTAAAGCACTGAAAGATGCAGTGAAGTAATTTTACCATTACATACGGGTGCTTAACCGACAAAAAGGGCCGCGTGCATACGCGGTCTTTTTTTGCTTCTTAATTTCTATCTATGCTATTATAAAAGGCAGTGAATACTGAAGAAAAGATAATATAATAATAAGTATCAATGAATGCAATGAATGGTACATGAATTATTTATTGATCTTTATACTGGTTAAAAGTCCTTTTGATGAAAGAACATTAAATGCCAGGCGTTTTGTCTTGTGTTTTTTTCTAATACATATTAGTTCAATTTAAATAGGGGGTAAGGGAATGGCAAATGTCGACCATGCAAAAATAGAAGAAGCGGTGAAGATGCTTCTTGAGGCAGTTGGGGAAGATCCTGGGAGAGAAGGGTTACTAGATACTCCAGCGCGCGTGGCTAGAATGTATGAAGAAATATTTTCAGGGCTGAATCAGGATCCAAAAGAATATTTCGATACGGTTTTTGGTGAAGATCATGAAGAGCTTGTTCTTGTGAAGGATATTCCTTTTTACTCGGTTTGTGAGCATCATTTAGTGCCTTTTTACGGGAAAGCCCATGTCGCTTACATCCCTAAAAACGGAAAAGTGACAGGCTTGAGTAAGTTAGCCAGAGCTGTCGAGGCGGTTTCAAAACGACCACAATTGCAAGAACGCATAACATCGACCGTCGCAAATGCGATTATGGAGAAGCTGGAGCCACATGGTGTGATGGTTGTAGTAGAGGCTGAACATATGTGTATGACCATGCGGGGCGTGAAAAAACCAGGGTCTAAAACAGTGACCTCAGCGGTGAGAGGGTCTTTTGCAAAGGACCATCGTACTCGGGCCGAAGTATTGGCATTCATTAAAGACTAAGGATATAGGGGGAGAATAGAAATGGACGAAAAATTCTCAAGTGATTTTGTAGTCATTAAAGCCATTGAAGATAGCGTAAACGTGATTGGGTTGACAAGAGGGACCGATACCAAGTTTCATCATTCTGAGAAGCTTGACTCAGGGGAAGTGATGATAGCTCAATTCACGGAGCATACATCGGCCATAAAAATAAGAGGACATGCAAAGATTTACACTCCCTACGGTGAAATGGAAAGTGAGTCAAAAAAGAATCCAACCGTGAAGTAAATGATTCTCACCTAAAAGGTTATTCCTCACCTATTTCACACATTTATTTAAGAAAACTTCTGCATCCAGTTGGTTAGAAAGAATAAAAGATATTCCTTCCCATTCAGGGATGTATCATTTTATAAACGTTGTTCATTTCAACTGATTGTTTTTATGGTATAATAATGTGTATTTTACACAGATAAGAAACGAATATGTATGAAAAAATTATCTTTCGGGGATGCAAAGGTGATCTCAATTGTTAAACATAACGAATGACTTAAGACAATTAAAACAAACGATAGAAACAAAGGCTCAACATCCTTATTTACTTAAATATATCCAAAAGCCATTAGTTGATGAAAATAAATTAATATTACTTTGGGGCTTGTTTAATGATCTGGACGTTTTAAACGAAGAGCGGAATCAATACATTGAATCGACCATGCTCGTTCAAATTGCTCTTGATACCCATGAAATCGTCTCTAATTCATTCGATGGGCCGGAAACGCCTCAGGTTTTGAAAAATCGGCAATTACAAGTCCTTGCAGGTGATTACTACAGCGGCCTGTATTATCAGGGGCTAGCGAGTATCGGAAACATTGAGATGATCCGCGTACTTTCAAGTGCGATAAAGAAAATCAACGATAATAAAATTATTCTTTATCAAAAATGCATAAGCGATCTTCCTACACTTCTAAATACTCTAAAGGCAATCGAATCCTCGCTTGTTTATAAAATGGCCGAATATTATAAACGACCTGATTGGATGGAGATTTCGGAAGACCTGCTTCTTTTAAATCGACTGCAGACTGAAAAGACAAACTATTTGCTTACTGGCCAATCGATTGTCTTTGATAACATGAGAAATATCATCGATGAAGGAAAGCGTAATAACGTCCATTCATCAGAAAAAGAAGAACGAGTAAAGATTGAAATAGATAGATGTCTAAGAGATGTAAGTAAAGCTGTAGAACTTTCCTCTCGGAATGTAACAAAAAAAAATGAAGAAATCTTACAAAGAGTGAGCGAGATACTTAAGCAAACAAAGAATCAAGCGAATTCATGTGTGAAAGAAGGTTGAGCCATGGAACAGTCTAAAGAGCAAAAAGTTCATCATGTTTTTGAAAAGATATACGGAAATTATGACAAGATGAATTCCCTCATCAGCTTTAAGCAGCATCTAAAATGGCGAAAGGCGACCATGGATATCATGAAAGTCCCAAAAGGCGCCCATGCACTCGATGTATGCTGTGGAACGGCGGATTGGACCATTGCGCTCGCTAATGAAGTCGGACCGGAAGGAAAAGTAATAGGGTTGGATTTCAGTAAGAACATGCTGAAAATTGGCGAACAAAAAGTCAAAGATCTTAAATTGGATCATGTTTCTCTTATGCATGGTAATGCAATGGAACTCCCTTTTGATGATAATAGCTTTGATTACGTAACGATTGGCTTTGGCCTTCGGAATGTGCCAGATTACATGCAAGTCCTTAAAGAATTAAACCGAGTGGTAAAGCCTGGGGGAATGGTCGTTTGTCTCGATACTTCGCAGCCAACGATGCTAGGTTTTAAACAGGGCTATTATTTTTATTTTCGTTTTATCATGCCGGTTTTCGGCAAGTTGTTCGCTAAAAGCTATAATGAATATTCTTGGCTTCAGGAATCTGCACGCGATTTCCCGGGTATGAAAAAACTTGAAAGTATGTTTAAGCAGGCAGGCATGGAAAAAGTGAGTTATAAAGCGCATTTTGGTGGCGTTGCTGCAACACATTTCGGATATAAGCCTTTAAATAAAGCATAAAAGCAATGGACAAAGCTGGGTGGAATTTATGAAATATAGAATGATGTATTCCTTCTTGAATACAGATTTGCAATTAATTGAAAAAGAATTAGAAGCGGCAATTATAGCGGATTCCACGGTTTTGCGGGAAGCTTCACTACATTTACTGCAATCAGGTGGAAAACGTATTCGCCCGGTATTCGTCCTTTTAGGGGCGAAGTTTGGCGATTATGATATCCATGTAGTCAAGCATGTTGCAGCGACATTGGAACTGATACACACGGCTTCACTCGTACATGATGATGTTGTAGATGATGCGGATTTACGCAGAGGGTCTGCCACTATTAAATCGAAATGGGACAATCGTGTTGCCATGTATACCGGCGACTTCATTTTTGCAAGAGCACTGGAAATGATGGCAGTGATTGAGACCCCGCTTGCACATAAGATTCTCGCGGATACCATGGTCGAATTGTGCCTTGGGGAAATAGAGCAAATTAAGGATAAATACAATTTCAATCAAAACTGGCGAATTTATCTTCGAAGGATAAAGAGAAAAACAGCGTTACTCATAGCTTCAAGCTGCCAGCTCGGGGCGATTGCTGCCGGTGTTGATGAAAAAATCCATCAAAAGTTATTTAGATTTGGTTATTATGTTGGCATGTCTTATCAAATAACAGATGATATCCTGGACTTCACTGCATCTGAAGAAGAATTGGGTAAGCCGGCAGGCAGTGATTTGATACAGGGAAACATCACCTTACCCGTTTTGATTGCAATGGAAGACCCAATGCTTAAAAAGCTAATCGAAACGGTTAGGGAAGATATGTCCAAAGAAGATTTATCGAAAATCATTACAGCTATCAAGTCTTCAGGTGCCATTGAACAAGCGGCTAAGATAAGTGACCTTTATTTAGAAAAGGCTTTCTCGGAATTGAAAGGACTTCCCGCCATAAAGGCGAGGAAGACATTATCTGACATAGCAAAAAACATCGGAAAAAGGAAGTTTTAAAGCTTGCAGTTGCGAAACTGGACAAACCATGGTAGTATTCTAAAAGGATTGCCTTATAAAGGCAAATAACTATGATACATATTAGGAGTGACAATTATGGAAAAAACATTTTTAATGGTAAAGCCTGACGGCGTTCAACGTAATTTAATCGGTGAAATCGTTTCTCGTTTCGAAAAGAAAGGCTTCCTATTAGCTGGAGCAAAATTAATGGTTATCTCTCAGGAATTAGCTGAGCAACATTACGGAGAGCACAAAGAACGTCCTTTCTTCGGCGAATTAGTGGACTTCATCACTTCAGGCCCTGTTTTCGCAATGGTTTGGGAAGGTGAAAACGTAATTGCAACTGCTCGTCAAATGATGGGTGCTACTAATCCTAAAGATGCTGCAGCAGCTACAATTCGTGGCGACTTCGCAGTTACTGTAGGCAAAAACATCATTCACGGATCAGACTCAGCTGAAAGCGCTGCACGTGAAATTGGTTTATTCTTCAAAGAAGAAGAACTAGTTGAGTATTCAAAAATCGCTAACGAATGGGTTTACTAATTAGGTAGGTAAGAATATAAAAGCGGGTTTTGTCGAATGATTCGACAGAACCCGCTTTTTTTGTATCTTTGCAGTTATTGAAATTAAAGGCGTAAAGCGGCATTATTATTTAAAGAATCCCAAGCCCACTCCGATATAAAGAGAAGAACGACATAAATCAATAAGTTCGGGGGAGTCACAGCAATGCCTCAAGAATATGAAGAGTTTATTCGCAATATTAAAGTGTTGACAGGCATTGATTTGTCATTGTACAAGGAAGGGCAAATGAAACGTCGTCTCACCTCTCTGTATGAGAAAAGAGGGTATCGATCATTCCGGGAATATTTTAAAGACATTCAGTCCAATTCTAAAGTATTAAATGAGTTTTTAGACAGAATGACGATTAATGTTTCGGAATTTTATCGGAATGCGAAGAGATGGGAAGTTTTAGAGAAAAAAGTCCTGCCTTCCCTCTTAGCCAGCAAAAAAAAATTAAAAATATGGAGTGCTGCCTGTTCAACCGGTGAAGAGCCATATACAATTGCGATGATTTTATCGAATCTTGTTCCATTAAGCCAAATTGAAATATTGGCAACGGATTTAGATGAAAACGTAATTGCCCGGGCCAAAATGGGGGTGTATCCTGAGCGTTCTTTGAATGAAGTGCCAGATGATATAAAGAACAAGCACTTTAAAAAAGAAGATGATTTTTATCGTGTTGAAGATGAAATTAAGCGAACAGTCACCTTTAAGAAACATAATCTACTTGCAGATCGATTTGAACAGGGTTTTGACTTAGTCGTCTGTCGAAATGTCTTGATTTATTTTACTGAAGACGCAAAATGTCTTTTATATGATAAATTCAGTGCATCTTTGAAAAGTGGTGGTGTCTTTTTTGTGGGGAGTACAGAACAGATTTTTAATCCGGGAAAATATGAATTTGAAACCATAGACACATTCTTTTATAAGAAAAAGTAAATAGATTTACGGTATAGAGGGCTGAATGGAACATTCAGTTCTCTTTTCTATATACGTTATTGGACTAAAGGGCCATTTTTGGTAAGCTGAGAGAGAAGATGGGGGTGAAATGTTAGCTTGGGAAAGATTAAACTATATCGAAATTGTTTGAGAACATGTAAAATAATAAAAGAAAAGTGTTGAAATATAAAGAAATATTGATTTTGCTTTAACTGTATTCCCACTTTTCATAAAATTGTGTTATATTGATACATAAATCCTTTAAAGTGCTAAAAGGGGGCAGGAAAATGAGATATTTAACAGCGGGAGAATCACATGGTCCGCAGCTAACTACTATTATTGAAGGTTTACCAGCGGGTATGCCAATTACAAATGAGGATATTAACAAAGATTTGGGTCGCCGGCAAAAAGGGCATGGCCGAGGAAGAAGAATGCAGATTGAAAAGGATCAAGCCTTCATATCTTCTGGAATCAGACATGGTTACACGTTGGGATCACCGATCGCATTGGTAGTCGAGAATGACGATTGGAAGCATTGGACCAGAATCATGGGAAGTGAAGCTCTATCAGAGGAAGAAGCTGAAGAGATCAAACGCAAAATTACGCGTCCACGTCCAGGTCATGCAGACTTGAATGGTGGCATTAAATACGGTCATCGTGATTTACGGAACGTTTTGGAGCGCTCATCGGCCCGCGAAACGACCGTGCGTGTGGCAGCAGGTGCAGTAGCTAAAAAATTACTGGCTTTGTTAGGAATTGAAGTGGCATCACATGTACTTGAAATCGGTGGTATAAAGGCTGATCCTCCTCAATATGAGTCGATTCAGCAGTTACAGCAGGTGACGGAAGAATCTTCAGTCAGATGTTTTGATAAGAATGTCGAGCAACAAATGAAGGATGCCATTGATGATGCTAAACAAAAGGGAGATTCAATCGGCGGCGTTGTGGAAGTCATTGTTGAAGGAATGCCAGTGGGCGTTGGAAGCTATGTTCATTATGACCGTAAACTCGATGCTAAGCTTGCAGCGGCAATTATGAGCATTAACGCTTTTAAAGGTGTCGAGATAGGTATAGGATTCGAAGCGGCTCATCGATTCGGTAGTGATGTTCATGATGAGATAGCTTGGGACAAGGATAAGGGCTACTATCGGAAAACGAATCGCCTGGGTGGTTTTGAAGGCGGGATGACGACTGGTATGCCGATTGTTGTACGTGGTGTCATGAAGCCAATTCCGACATTATATAAACCGTTGAAAAGCGTTGATATCGATACTAAGGAAGTATTTGAAGCAAGTGTGGAGCGCTCTGATAGCTGTGCTGTGCCAGCTGCAGCCGTGGTTGCCGAGGCAGTAGTGGCCTGGGAACTTGCGACGGCAATCGTGGAACAATTTCCTTCAGACCGCTTTGATCGATTGGAAGAATACATAAATTCTTATCGGGAAGAAGTAAAGGAGTTTTAACGATGGAATCCATACAAATTAAAACGGCTTCCAAGCAATACCCGGTTGTAATAGGCAAGAATGCGATTCATGAATTATCCGATTTCATTTCCAATGAATATAGTCATGTAAGCAAGATTTTAATCATTACGGATGAAAAAGTAGCAGAATTGCATTTACAGACAGTCAAAAGCGCTTTAATTAAGACGGGAAAACCGGTGTTGCACCATGTTGTTCCGGAAGGGGAGCATGCTAAGACATTTGACGTATTTTACGAGTGCCAGAGCTACGCCTTATCCCAACGACTTAATCGGAAGTCAATGATTATTGCTCTTGGCGGTGGTGCAGTCGGCGACCTAGCTGGATTTGTTGCGGCCACTTTTATGAGGGGAATCCCGTTTATCCAGATCCCGACGACTTTACTTGCGCATGATAGTGCTGTTGGTGGCAAGGTTGCCATCAACCATCCACTAGGAAAAAATATGGTTGGTGCCTTTCACCAGCCTGAAGCGGTCTTTTATGACCTTGAATTTTTACATACGCTTCCATTACAAGAGTTACGTTCGGGTTTTGCCGAAGTAATTAAGCATTCCTTGATTGCTGATGAAGACTTTTACCGATGGTTAAGGTTGAATATTGTGGATCTCACCAATGTAACGGATGAACAATTTCTAATCATGATTACAAAAGGGATAAGCATAAAAGCATCCATCGTAGAAAAGGACGAAAAAGAAACGGGTATCCGTGCCTATTTAAATTTTGGTCATACACTTGGTCATGCTATTGAAGGCTCTATGGGATATGGTAACTTTACTCATGGCGAATCCATTTTAATAGGAATGGTCTACGCCCTGAAATTAAGTCAGAAGAAACAGGATCTTGATTTTAACCTTAACGAGTTCATACAATGGGTTTCCTCTTTAGGTTATCAAACAACTATACCTCAGCAGCTTGAAAAAGAAGTATTGCTCCATTTGATGAAAACTGATAAAAAGTCCGTCCATGGCGGTGCTACATTTGTCTTGCTAAAACAATTGGGTTCTCCTGTGTTAATGGATATGGAAGATTCGCTACTGTTAGAAGAAATGACTGATTTAATGTGATTGAAGAATGGGGGAATCGTGTGTGATTAGAGGAATAAGGGGCGCAACAACCGTAGAAAATGACACAGAATCAGAAGTGATTTCTGCTGTTGAACTACTGTTGGAAGAAATTATTCGAAAAAACGATATTGAACCTGAAATGGTTGCCTCCGTATTTTTTTCTGCAACGGATGATATACGCTCCGTCTTCCCTGCCAAAGCCCTCAGGAAATTTGAAGGGTGGACATATGTACCGGTCACTTGTATGCAAGAAATTCCTGTGATAAATTCTTTGCCTTCCTGTATAAGAGTGATGCTTCATGTAGAGACGACGAAATCGCAGAGAGATATTGAGCATGTATATCAAGCGGGTGCCACTGTTTTGAGGCCGGATTTAACTAAAAAATTAGAATTCAAGAAAAAAGATATGGTATAATATTTGTGCACTTTGTTGCTTTAAAGTAGTAAAAATAGGGGTGAATGATATGAAATGGAATGAAGCGGTCCTTTCCTTGAAATCTTATCAACCGGGAAAATCAACCGATGAAGTGAAGAAAATGTATGGTCTTGAAAAAATAGTGAAACTTGCTTCAAATGAAAATCCGTTTGGGTGTTCCGAAAAAGTTAAAGATAGCATAAAAAATGCAAGCCATTCTTTCGCTATTTACCCTGACGGATATGCAACCTCGCTTAGAGAGGCCGTTGGTATACATACAGGTGTTAAAGAGACACAACTTATTTTTGGGAATGGATCAGATGAGAATATTCAAATAATATCAAGGAGTTTGCTTGGAGCGGGAAAAAACACTGTTATGGCTACGGGGACTTTTTCACAGTATCGACATAATGCCACCCTTGAAGGGGCGGAAATTAGAGAAGTGCCGCACATTGACGGAGCTCATGACCTAGAAGGTATGCTTAATGCTATTGATGAAAACACATCTGTTATTTGGATCTGTACACCTAATAATCCGACAGGAAAATACATTCCCGAACCTGATTTAATTGCATTCCTTGAAAAAGTTCCGGAAGATGTACTTGTTGTTTTAGATGAAGCCTATAGTGAATATGCAGTGGCTGAGGATTATCCGAGAACCAATCAATGGATCAATAAATATAAGAATCTGATCATACTTCGAACATTTTCAAAAATATACGGTCTTGCCAGCTTTAGAGTTGGATACGGATTGGCTGATGAAGACATTATCCAGAAGCTTGATCCATCGCGTGAACCATTCAATGTGAATACATTCGGACAAAAGATTGCCGTCGTGGCATTAGAGGACCAGGCCTTCATAGAAAAATGTAGGACGGAAAACCAAAAAGGTCTACAACAGTATTATGAGTTTTGTGAATCGGAAAATCTCTCATATTATCCATCTCAGGGTAATTTTATTTTCATTCATTTCAATCATGACGCTGATGCAGTATTTCAGTTTTTATTGGAGCGGGGATATATCGCAAGATCAGGTAAGTCATTCGGTTTCCCAAATAGCGTCCGTGTGACGATTGGGTCGACGGAGGAAAATGAAGGAATGATTCGTGCTATTAAATCATTCTTGACTGAAGTAAGTTTGCCTTCTAATTCAATACATTAATTTCATCTAGGTTAGAGGACTAAAGGAGCGGGGGAGAGAAGAGTGAAAGGAAAGGTTTTCGTAATTGGCCTCGGACTAATTGGTGGATCGTTGGCCATGGCTATCCGCCATGCTCATCCTGACGCTGTAATTGTTGGTTATGATTTAAACGAAAAGAATTTACAACTAGCCACCTTATTAGGAATCATTGATGATTCCGTATCTTCTCTTGAAGCTGGCGCCTGTGATGCCGATTTAATCTTAATGGCGGTCCCCGTCAATGAAACGGTCCGGACTTTAGCGGAATTAGCTCATCTGGACTTAAAAAGGGATGTCATCATATCGGATGCTGCAAGTACGAAAACAACCGTTGTGAATGCGGCCAGCAGCTTGATCAATAGAGGTTACACCTTCATAGGGGGCCATCCAATGGCTGGTTCCCACAAGAGTGGAGCGGGGGCAGCCAAATTGCACTTATTTGAGCACGCGTTCTATTTACTTACTCCAGAGGAACATGTCGAGGAAGAAAGAATAGAGCAGTTAAAACAATGGTTAAGTGGCACAAGAGCTAATTTTTTGGTAGTCTCACCTGATACCCACGACAGAATTACAGGAGTGATCAGTCATTTTCCACATATCATCGCCTCAGGCCTTGTCAAACAGGCGGAAGCATACAGTCAGGAGAATGAGCTGATTTCAAGGCTTGCTGCAGGAGGCTTTCGTGATATTACTAGAATAGCTTCCAGTAATCCCGAAATGTGGCGTGATATTTTATTACATAACCGTGAAGTGCTATTAGTGTTGATGAATGATTGGTTAAGGGAAATGGAATATATCAAAGAACTTGTAGCCAATGAAGATAGCGAAGAAATTTTTCGTTTCTTTACTGATGCCAAGGTATATAGGGATGACTTACCGAGCAATATGAAAGGTGCCATTCCGGCGTTTTATGATTTATATGTTGATATACCAGATTACTCAGGGGTCATTTCAGAGATTACTGGTTATTTGGCACAGGAAGGAATCAGTATAACGAATATACGAATCATCGAAACAAGGGAAGAAATATATGGCGTACTAGTAATCAGCTTCCAGACAGAGGAAGACCGTATTAAAGCTGCTGATTGTGTGGCGAGGCATACTGATTATGAAACGATTCTGGCATAAAATAATACATGGTGAAGGATGGTTGTATGAAGACAAAAAGGTTGCCAACGAACATTCAATCTTTGCGTGGAACGATCGCTGTACCGGGGGATAAGTCTATCTCCCATCGATCTATTATGTTTGGAGCGCTAGCTGAAGGGGTTACGGAGGTTACTAATTTTTTACCTGGTGCGGATTGCTTAAGTACAATCTCCTGTTTCAAGCAGCTTGGCGTGAGCATAGAACAAGAGGGTCAGCTAGTCCGTATAGAGGGGAAAGGATTCAATGGGTTGACTGAGCCTCGTGAAGTCCTGGATGTCGGAAATTCTGGAACTACGATTCGATTGATGCTAGGTATCTTGGCTGGACAAGACTTTTCTGCAGTCCTCGCTGGTGATTCCTCCATTGCTAAACGGCCGATGACAAGAGTGGTGAATCCCCTCCGTGAGATGGGAGCGCTCATAGACGGACGTAAAGACGGCGAATACACGCCCCTTTCCATAAGGGGAGGGCAATTACAAGGGGTTCGCTATCAATTGCCTGTAGCTAGTGCCCAGGTCAAATCTGCCATTATCCTTGCGGGGCTACAAGCTGAAGGAGAAACGATCATCGTGGAGCCGGAAGCGACACGAGACCATACTGAACGGATGATCCAACAATTTGGTGGAAAAATTGAAAAAGACGGTCAAACGATTAAAGTAAGTGGCAATCAGTTGTTCAAAGGAACTACTATACATGTGCCTGGCGATATTTCTTCGGCTGCATTCTTTATGGTAGCTGCAGCGATTACAAAAAATAGTGAAGTTGTTTTGAAAAACGTAGGCCTTAATCCCACAAGAACAGGCATTATTGAAGTGATGAAGGCAATGGGAGCGGATATAACGGTCGATTTACATTCTGGAGAAGGTGAACCCGCAGGAGACGTTACTGTACGGAGTTCCCAATTAAAAGGGACGACGATCAGTGGTGATTTGATTCCTCGTTTAATTGACGAGATTCCGGTCATTGCTCTCCTAGCCACTCAAGCGGAAGGTATTACCACAATCAAGGATGCTAGTGAGTTAAAGGTAAAAGAGACGAACCGGATAGACACGGTGGCCAATGAGCTTAAAATCCTGGGAGCGGATATAACGCCGACTGCAGATGGATTGATTATTAGTGGGCGTAAATCCCTTCAGGGAGGGACGGTCACGAGTCATGGAGATCACCGCATTGGAATGATGCTTGCAATAGCGGCATTAATTACTAATGGGGATGTTCAACTGGAAGACCCAGGAGCCATTGATGTTTCGTATCCGGAATTTTTTGACCATTTAACATACTTGATTAAGTGAATTGAAAAAAGTTTGCAGATATTTTGGTGCTGCAAACTTTTTTTATTTTTTTGTTTTTTGCTCCTATCCCTTTGTAAGCGTTGTCAAAATAACGTTTTATGAAATATAACGGTGGGGACTGATGATAAAGGTCCGATTAATCAAAAAGGAGATTCTCCTTTCCATGGAGAATTAGATAGTAACCTTTTTTTATGAAGAATGGGGGGAACTACATCAATGGAATTACCGGGCTGCAGTATGGTAAACTAAATATTACTGTTTTTACTAAACATCTTCACGATCCGTTTCATCCTTTTTATGATAGGAAAGTTGACGTTTTGCGTGATGTTGTTTGTCTAGAGACTAAGTTTATGCAAAAGGAAGGAAGCAGCTATGAATATAGTAGAACAAGTTATTCAGTATTTAAAAAAAGGGGAATTAACAGAAGCTCTTAAACATATAAATCGAATTAAATCATCAGAGTCGGCAGAGGACATCTTATTGTTGGCTGAGGAAATGTTCCAACTTGGGTTTGTCGAGGAAGCTAAGGATCTTTTTGAGCATCTACTGGCACTGTATCCAGACGAGGGCGAGTTGATTGTTTCTTTAGCAGAAATCCTTATCGATATGGATCAAGAAGATGAAGCCATGCTGATGCTTGAAAAAGTCAGCCCGGAAGATGAGGTCTATCCAAGTGCCCTATTACTAGAAGCAGACCTTTATCAATTACAGGGGATGAGCGAGGTCAGTGAAAGGAAATTGTTGCAGGCTAAGGAATTATTGCCGGATGAGATCATCATTGATTTTGCACTAGCTGAACTATTTTATCATCAAGGAAGAGACCAGGATGCCATTGCAAATTACATAAAGGTATTAGAACGGGAACATGAAATTGCAGGGGTGAACGTCAATCAGCGTCTTGCGGAAGCGTTGAGTAGTTCGGGGAAATTCGAGGAGGCCCTTCCTTACTTCGAGAAGGCCTTAGATGGTAGCGTCGAAATCAATACGCTATTTGAATACGCCTTTACTGCCTTCCAAGCTGGTCTATATGAAACTGCCGTGCGCAAGTTTATCGAACTGAAGGAAATAGACCATGAGTACCATTCCCTCTACTTATACTTAGCAAAAAGCTATGAACATCTAGAGGATCTTGATAAGGCTTTGAATACGGTTAAGGAAGGCATCAAGGCAGATGAGTTCAATAAGGAACTATATTTCTTCGGTGGTAAAATCGCCTTGAAAAGCGGTTTGGAGGATGAAGCGGAAAACCTATTCAAAGAGGCTTTGGCAATCGATCCCGGCTACTTAGAAGCTGCCCTTACCCTACTGAAGCTCTATATGCATAATGAAAGGTATGAAGATATTTTAGAATGCATTGGTGAGGTAAGGAGATATGGCGAGGATGATCCACAGTTTGAATGGATAGCTGCTGTCTGTTATCAAAAAACAGAGCAATATAAAGAGTCATTAACCAGCTATGGTAAAGCATATAATTCTTTCAGAGACAATCCGGATTTTCTGGAGGATTACGGTTTCTTTTTAATTGAAGAAGGAGACAGCGCTACTGCTAGAGAAGTATTTAACAAGCTGCTCGTAATAAATCCGGCAAATGATGAATATGCGATGATTTTGGAACGTTTAGGTGAAAGTTCAGGGCTATAAAAAAATAGTAAGACAGAGGAGGGAATTCATGGTGGCTACCCCTGTTTCTGTAAATGAGAAAAAGGATTTTATTCGGTGGTTTTTAAATCATTATCAACTTAAAAGAAGAGAATGTGTTTGGATTTTAAATTATCTAATGAGTCACGACCAATTAATGAAAAAGGTCCATTTTGTAGAGAATGCACAATATTGTCCCCGTGGTCTTATCATGTCTACCCATTGTGTGGAGGAAGTGCCTTTCAGATTTTATAAATCCAATATCATGACAACCGATGCAGAGAAATCTTTTCATGATATTCGATTGAATCGGGATGAGGATATCTATATCCAGCTAAATTTCAAATCAGCTTATTCGTCTTATCAATACGCCGCAGTATTGGAAAATAACCCGTTCATGCCAAAATCAACAGCCGCTAATGAAAAAGATCAGCTACTTGCTGAGCAGTTTTTAGAGAAGAGTATGCTTCATTTCGAGAGAGACCGAATACTCAAGGCAATCGATGAAGCGTTGGATAAACATGATGAACAAGCTTTTAAGGATTTAACGGAACAACTCAATCAACTAAAAGTACTGGGATAAATTGCAAAGACCTTTCCTGAAGCAGGAAAGGTTTTTTATTTTTATTTTTTTAAAAAATATGGTTAAAAACTACATTTTTATGAATACTAGGGGTATATGGTAAAGATATTACGATAAATGGTACAATGAAAAGGAGTTGATTCGATAAAGTGGGAGTGGAGTAAAGAATATGAAGTGGTCAGCAAAAGAATTGGATATGTATATCCATGCAAAAGAGTTTGTGGATACGGCATTAATACCATTGGTTCCCCTCTCTTTTGGAGAACAAATGAAACAGTCAGGTTCGAATAACGAATTCATTACTATTTTGAGTATGGAAATCGAAAAGCAAATGAAGGGCAGAATGCTTTTAATGCCAACATTTCACTACCTAAGTGATGAGGAGGACAAGCTTTCCATTCTAAAGCGTTGGTCTGAAAAACTGGAAGCAAACAACTTTAAGCATGTATTTTTCCTTACATCGGATATCGAGTGGAAAAAGAATGAATTGGAATTGGAGCATCATTTGGTTTGGATTCCTGCCATCCCGCTTGAAAATTTAGAAAATGCCCAAGCTAGGGCTATGATTAGCCAACAAGTCAATCAAATTCTAGACATATTTACTCATTACTGGAAAAGCTAATAAAATAAGGGTTTTTTTCATTTTTTGACACATAGTTGCCACCTTTTGGGTTTTACAAATATTGACCTTGGGAAATTATTGATATATCATGGAAATGTCCTAGTTTTATAGTGTTGCTATTTAGTGGTCCAATGGGCTCTCAATATAGTAATAGAGGGGGGGAAAACGCATGAGCAAACATAATGTTTCACGACGTCAATTCCTTAATTACACACTTACTGGCGTTGGTGGATTTATGGCGGCCGGTATGTTGATGCCTATGGTTAGGTTTGCAATTGATCCAGTACTATCAGCTGATAAAGGCGGGGATTACATTGCAACTAAGCAGAAGGTAAGCGAACTGACTACAGAACCAGTCCGAGTTGATTTTAGCTTTAAGCAGGTCGACGGGTGGTATGAGTCTGAAGAAACAAACACAGCTTGGGTTTATAAAACGGATGATGGGAAGTTAGTTGCACTATCTCCAATTTGTAAGCATTTAGGTTGTACGGTAGCGTGGAATACGGATAAATCTAATCCAAACCAGTTCTTCTGTCCTTGTCATTATGGCAGGTACACGAAAGATGGCATGAACGTGAAAGGGACACCACCGATTTCACCTTTGGATGTCTTTGACACGAAAGAAAAAGACGGAATTCTTTATTTAGGTCAACTAAAACCGCACGGGGAGGCGTAAACATTGCTAACAAAGTTATATGACTGGGTGGACGAGCGTTTAGACATTACGCCGTTATGGCGGGATATTGCTGACCATGAGGTTCCGGAACATGTTAACCCTGCGCATCATTTTTCTGCATTCGTATATTGTTTTGGTGGGTTAACTTTCTTTATCACGGTCATTCAAATTTTGTCAGGTATGTTCTTGACGATGTATTATGTACCCGATATCAAGAATGCTTGGGAATCGGTTTATTATTTACAAAACGAAGTGGCCTTCGGTCAAATTGTCCGTGGCATGCATCACTGGGGAGCAAGTCTAGTTATCGTTATGATGTTCTTACATACTCTTCGTGTCTTCTTCCAGGGAGCTTACAAAAAACCGCGCGAATTGAACTGGATGGTTGGCGTATTAATCTTCTTTATTATGCTGGCATTGGGTTTAACAGGATACTTATTACCATGGGATATGAAAGCGCTATTTGCAACAAAAGTTACACTGACCATTGTCGAATCGGTACCTTTAATGGGACCGGCACTTAAGACATTGATAGCAGGAGACCCAACAATCGTTGGTGCACAGACATTGACTCGATTCTTCGCGATTCATGTATTCTTCCTTCCTGCGGCATTATTTGCATTATTGGCGGCTCATTTCTTAATGATTCGTAAGCAAGGTATTTCAGGTCCACTATAAAAGAATATGGAACAAGAATCATAAAAACCTTTTCATAAAGGAGGGGATCATTCAATGCATCGTGGGAAAGGTATGAAATTCGTAGGCGACTCGCGTATTTCTGCGAACCGTAAACCGAATATTCCGAAAGATTATTCTGAATATCCTGGGAAAACTGAAGCATTTTGGCCGAATTTCCTTTTAAAGGAATGGATGGTCGGAGCAGTATTTTTAGTTGGCTATTTATGCTTGACAGTTGCACATCCGTCCCCATTGGAAAGGATAGCCGATCCGACAGATACAGCGTACATTCCGCTGCCTGACTGGTATTTTCTATTCCTTTACCAATTACTTAAGTATACCTATGCTTCAGGTCCGTACAATGCAATTGGAGCCATGGTTATACCAGGTTTAGCTTTTGGAGCATTGCTTCTGGCACCGTTTTTAGATCGCGGTCCTGAGCGTAGTCCAGCTAAACGCCCATTTGCTGTAGGGTTTATGTTATTAGCCATTGCTGGAGTGTTTTATTTAACATGGGAATCGGCGGCCCATCACGATTGGGAAGCTTCTAAAAAGCAGGGGGCCATCGTAGAAGGTGCTGACATCGATAAAGATAGTGATGGTTATAAGCTTATGGATTCAAGCGGATGTATAAGCTGTCATGGAGCAGAATTGACAGGTGGGGCAGGAGCACCTAGCTTGATTGACACCGGTTTAACTCCAGAAGAAGTTTCTAAAATTGCTGTCAAAGGTCAAGGGGCAATGCCAGCTGGTATGTTCAAAGGTTCTGATGAAGAATTGAAGACATTGGCTGAATTCGTTTCTGGTTTATCAGCAAAATAAATGCAGGTAGCATTTGTTTTTCGCTACTGCTGAATAAAAATGGCTGACAACTCTGTTGTCAGCCATTTTTATTGAATGGAATGACAATTTAAAAGAAAAACTTGGATTTGGAGGATAGAATCTGTAATATGAATATATAGAGAATGCGAGGGAAAAGTGGATGAATGTGATTTATAGTTGGTTTGCGCATCGGCAAGTACTTGTTTTATTGTTAATAGTGAATGTATTCGGAACGGCATATGGATATTATTGGTATGGTTATCAATTAGCTGAAACACCTGCTATCTTTTTACCATTTGTACCTGATAGCCCAACGGCTTCTTTGTTTTTTTCACTTGTATTAGTAGGATTTCTACTCAAGAAAAACTTTGGTTTCGTGGAAGCCTTGGCAATCATGACTTTATTCAAATATGGTATTTGGGCCGTTGTGATGAACGTACTTACTTTATTGACGACCGGCACATTGCCAATAGAAGGCTATATGTTAATGGCATCCCATTTAGGGATGGCAATTCAGGGGATATTATACGCACCATTTTACAGAATAAAACCTTGGCATTTAATTTTGGCCGGAATCTGGACCATACATAATGATATAATCGATTACGTTTTTAAGATGATGCCCAGCTATCGTGATTTATTTGAGTATATGGATATGATCGGTTATTTCACGTTTTGGCTCAGTATATTGTCCATTTTCGTTGCTTGGTATTTCGGATACAGAAAAGGGAGATTTACGCTTTCTTTCATAAAGTAAAAATGACCTTGTTCATAATTAAATGGGCAAGGTTATTTTTTTATCATGAACATGGTCTACTCATGTTTTTTTGCTCATATCGTTTTAGTAGAGATATGAGGAGGGACGAGTATCATGTTGAAAAAATTCATCTTAACCACTGCCCTTTTATTTTCCGTCTTGAATTTCCCTGTTTATGCACAATCCTCTTCAAATTTGGAGAAGTTGGACAACATTTCGGATAAAGCTCTCGAAATGGCCAAGTTGAAGCGATATGATGATTCAGAAAAGATGCTGACATTTTTTTCTGATCAGTTTATAAAAAAGACTGCAATAGAGCAAATTCTTGATATGGACGAACTTCGAATCATTACCGTTGCTCATAATGAAGCATTGATGACGATAAAGGATAGTAGTAAGGGAGATTCCGAAAAGATTAATTCCGTCACTAAGTTTAGACTTGTAATGGATGCAGTTAAGTCTACGCATCAACCCCTCTGGACTGAAATGGAAGATCAAATGATGAATTCTTTTAGACAAACGAAAGACGCGGCAACCAATCAAGATGCCATCACTTTTAATGATCAATTGAACTTATTCCTCTCGCAATATGAAATGATTTATCCCAGTTTAAAAGTGGACCTTTCCAGGGAAACAATTCAACAGTTGGATACCCGAATTCAGTATATGGATCAATATCGTCCTGAAGTGATTAGGAAAGGTGGAAATCAAAAAGAAATGGAAGACCTGCAGGATGAATTGACGGCTGTCTTTGAGGAAATGGGAGAAGACGATTCAGACCCCTCCTTATGGTGGGTGATCATTTCAACGGGCAGTATAATAATTATGACGCTATCCTATGTAGGTTGGAGAAAATATAAGGGAGATCGTGAAAAGCCAACCAAGGAACGTAATGATTGAAAGGCGCTACCCTGAAGAACACTATATTTGACATGACCGTCCCGTATCCATAGAATAAAAGTAATTATAGTTCTTAGGAGGAAACCATGTATTTCATTTATTTGGCGATTATCATCTTAATCCCGATTTACGCACAAATGAAAGTGAAGAGTACGTATAAAAAGTACTCTCAAGTGCCTGCTTCATCAGGTATGAATGGTGCAGAGACTGCTAGGGCCATTCTCGACCAAAATGGTCTCTACAATGTAAGAGTCGAAGAAACACCAGGCATGCTATCCGATCATTACGATCCAAGAGATAAGACAGTACGCTTATCCACAGATAACTATCATGGACATTCAGTTGCTGGTGTAGCTGTTGCAGCCCATGAAGTTGGACATGCGATACAAGATAAGGAAGCTTATGCATTCTTGCGGATTCGTCATGCGTTAGTCCCAGTCGCAAACTTTGGTTCGAATATTTCCTGGATTTTAATTTTAGTCGGTATGTTTGCGAACATACCAGCTTTATTATTAGCGGGTATCGTATTCATGGCTGCAGCTGTATTATTTCAGGTAGTCACTCTGCCAGTTGAGTTTAATGCTTCCTCACGGGCAATGGATCAACTTGTTTCCGTTGGAGTCATCCGAAATGATGAAGAGAGAGAAACGAAAAAAGTGTTAAGTGCTGCCGCGATGACCTATGTAGCTGCTGCTCTTGTAGCTGTACTCGAATTAGTTCGCCTTCTGCTTATGTACACAGGTATGAGGGAAGAAGATTAAGAAAAGGCATGATTTCATTTTGAAATCATGCCTTTTTCAATCTCTACATTCACGTACGAACTACAGGGATATTTCAAGGATCATCCGAAAGCGTTATCGTATTATTGGATTTTTGTTTTCATCTAACGTAAAACCTTCTCCTAGAACGTCATGTACTTCACTGACAGACACAAAAGCATGGGGGTCGACTGACGTTATAGCACTTTTTAATCGGACAAGTTCATTTTTGGCAACGACACAATATAGAATTTCACGATTGTTTTTTGTGAATGAACCATAGCCTTTCAAGACTGTTACCCCCCGATCCATGTCATGCATGATCCTTTCAGCAATTTCTTCATTTTTCTCACTGATAATCATGGCTCCTCTTGCAGCGTAGGCACCTTCTTGCATAAAGTCGATGACGCGCGCCCCTATGAATACGGCTACGAGGGTATACATCGCTTCTCGATAATCCAAATAAGTTAAAATGGAAAGACCAATGACGACCGCATCGAATATAAACATGGTACGCCCCATCCCCATCCCTAAATAACGATGAGCAAATTGGGCAATAATATCAACTCCGCCCGTCGTTCCGCCATACCGGAATATGATGCCCAGGCCAACACCGACAAAGACCCCTGCAAACAAGGCAACCAGCATTAAATCTTGGCCAAGATTTATTTCAAACTGATACCTTTCAAAAATCCAAAGCCAAGCCGATAAACCGACAGTGCCAACGATTGTATAAAAAAAAGAAGTTCGGCCCAAGTATTTCCAACCAACGAAGAAAAGGGGAATATTTAATATCAAATTGGAATATGACGGATTTAAACCAATGAGTTGATATATAATCAAGGTAAGACCAGTGAACCCGCCTTCTGCCAAGTTATTTTGCATATTGAAATGGACAAGGCCGAATGCAAAAATTCCAGCTCCAATTAGGATGAACAGGATGTTTTTCACTTTTAAACCGTTTAGCATGTCTAGAGACCCCCAAAACGTATGTATTCAAGTAATTTACTTATTATAACCAATTAACCATTTGTGAGCAATTAATTACGGTGGGCGTATCGGTTGTCATCTCTTGCACTTTTAGCTAACATGGAGTAGAAATAAATATTTGTAATCGAATATCAAGAATGGGTGACAAAATGGAACAGAAAACGATTCAACAAATGCAAGCTGAGGTCGATCAATACATAGGACAATTTAAAGAAGGATATTTTAGCCCATTGGCCATGCTTGCACGCATGTCAGAGGAGCTCGGGGAACTTGCAAGAGAAGTCAATCATTACTATGGCGAAAAACCTAAAAAATTGACTGAAAAAGAAAATACAGTTGAAGAGGAATTGGGGGATATGTTGTTCGTGATGATCTGTTTTGCTAATTCCCTTGGCATTGATCTACAAAAATCGCATGATATGGTCATGCATAAATTTACAACCCGGGATAAAGACAGATGGACAAAAAAAGATGAGAACGTAGGGGGAATGAAGGATGAGTGAAGTGAGAGTGATTGTTGCGGGGCCGCGTGGCAGAATGGGAAATGAAGCGGTGAAATTGGTACATCGCACAGATGGATTTCAATTAGCCGCTGTTATAGATCGTAAGTTTAATGGAGAGAACTTATCTACTATCGAGGGGTTCAATGGCATTGAGGCACCAGTGTATTCAGATATTAATGAATGCTTTTCCAAGGTGGAAGCAGATGTATTGATTGATTTAACAACACCGGAAGTTGGGATGTACCATACAGAAACAGCCTTGAACCATGGTATTCGCCCTGTTGTAGGTACGACAGGTTTTTCTAAATCGGATTTAGAGAAACTGGATTCTTTGACTAAGGAAAAAGGCATTGGTTGTATCATCGCACCCAATTTTGCGATTGGCGCAATCTTGATGATGAAGTTTTCACAAATGGCAGCCAAATACTTTCCGGATGTTGAAATTATTGAAATGCATCATGATCAAAAATTGGATGCACCTTCCGGAACTGCCTCAAAAACGGCAGATATGATAGCGGCAGTCCGCGAAACAAAAGAACAAGGGCATCCAAACGAGAAAGAGACGATTCAAGGGGCTCGAGGAGCCAAGATCGATGGCATGCATATCCACAGTGTACGCCTTCCAGGACTTGTTGCCCATCAACAGGTACTATTCGGGAGCGATGGGGAACTCTTGACGGTACGCCATGATTCATTTAACCGTGCATCATTCATGACAGGAGTAAAGCTTGCTGTGGAAACAGTCATGAAACTCGATGTACTTGTTTATGGCTTGGAAAATATTATCGAGTAGGGATTAAGGAGGCGTATTATGAAGATTGCTTTAATTGCTCATGATAAGAAAAAGGAAGATATCATTCAATTCGTAATGGCCTATAAAGATGTGTTTCAACAACATGAACTATTTGCGACTGGTACAACGGGGCAAAGGATTATAGATGAAGTATCTTTGCCAATCCATCGTTTCCATTCTGGACCACTTGGAGGAGACCAAGAAATCGGGGCGATGATAGCTAGAGGGGAAATGGATATGGTGCTATTCTTTCGTGATCCTTTAACTTCCCAACCCCATGAACCGGATGTATCAGCACTTATCCGCCTATCTGATGTCTATGAAATCCCGCTGGCAACGAATATGGGAACAGCGGAGGTCCTTATTCAAGGACTTAAACATGGATATATGGACTGGCTCAAACTTAGAGAAAAACAAGGTGAGATAAATGACAAACAAAAATAATATAGATATCCTGGCATTCGGGGCCCACGCAGACGATGTAGAAATCGGGATGGGGGGCACGATAGCTAAATATGCACAGCAAGGTAAAAAAATTGTTATTTGTGATTTGACCAAGGCTGAAATGTCATCCAATGGGACTGTCCCATTAAGGATTAAGGAAGCATCAAAGGCGGCGGAAATCCTCGGGGTCGATAGAATCTCCCTAGACCTTCCTGACCGTGGGCTTTATATGAAAGAAGAATACATACAGAAAGTAATAGCGGTCATCCGTCAGTATAAGCCCAAACTTGTCTTTGCACCTTTTCTAGAAGATCGCCATCCTGACCATGGAAACTGTGCAAAGTTAGTTGAAGAAGCAGTTTTTTCTGCTGGTGTGAGAAAATATATGGAGAATGCTGGATTGGAAGCCCACCGTGTCAAAAATATGTATTATTACATGATAAATGGTTTTCATAAGCCTGATTTTGTCATTGACATTTCCTCTACGATATCAAAGAAACTTGACAGTCTTAGAGCTTACGAAAGTCAGTTTGAACAGAAGGATACCACAGTGGATACTCCGCTTGTTAACGGTTATATCGAAACAGTCGAAGCACGTGAGCGGATGTTCGGTAAAGAAGTCGGTGTCGATTATGCGGAAGGGTTCATGTCAAAAAAACCATTTTTGGTCGAAAACGATTTGTTAGGGGAAAATTAATCATATGAAATTAAAAATCGGAATTACCTGCTACCCGACTGTAGGTGGGTCAGGTGTCGTGGCTACCGAGTTGGGCAAAATGTTTGCGGAAAAGGGGCATGAGATTCATTTTATTTCTTCAAGTCTCCCGTTTCGGTTAAATAAGATGTACCATAATATTTATTATCATCAAGTGGAAGTGAATTCGTATTCCGTTTTTCAATATCCTCCTTATGATTTGGCACTTGCAAGCAAGATAGCCGAGGTTGTTAAACGGGAAGAACTTGATATTTTACATGTTCATTATGCGATACCTCACGCGGTTTGTGCAATTCTGGCTAAGCAGATGTCAGGTAATAAAGTGAAAATTGTCACAACGCTTCATGGAACGGACATCACGGTATTGGGTCATGACCCATCATTATCTAATTTAATCAAATTCGGTATAGAAAATTCGGATGTCGTCACAGGCGTCTCTCATTCACTCGTCAAGCAAACACATGAGTTGATTGCTCCGGATAAGGAAATTCAAACCATTTATAACTTTATTGATGAACGCGATTATCATAAAACCGACTCAGGATATTTACGGGACGAATACGGATTTGAGAAGAATGAAAAAGTCATCATCCACGTTTCTAATTTCCGGACAGTTAAACGAGTACAAGATGTGGTCCGTGCCTTCTATTTAACGCAAAAAAAGGTGCCAGCCAAGCTTTTACTTGTCGGGGATGGACCTGAAGTGACTACTGTATTGAAGTTGGCGGAAGATCTGGGCATCAGCGATAAGGTTCTATTCTTGGGCAAGCAGGATAACCTGGCAGAATTATATTCAATCAGTGATTTAATTTTATTGTTGTCCCAAAAAGAAAGTTTTGGGCTTGTACTGTTAGAAGCGATGGCCTGTGGAGTTCCTTGCATCGGAACGAATGTCGGCGGGATACCTGAAGTCATTGTTGACGGAGAAACGGGTTACATATGTGAATTAGGAGACGTCGAAATGATCTCTCAAAAAGCGATCAAACTATTAAGTGATCCCACCTTACATGAACAGTTCTCAAAAGCTGCTTTGGATCGTGCCAATACTGAGTTCCACTCAGATACGATCATGAAAGAATATGAAGAAATCTATATGCAGGTGCTTGGGACCAATTCATTGGAGTAGTGAGGAGGAGACATAGTTGGATCGGTTATTTATAGAAGCGGTACCCATTCTTGAAAGAATTGAAGAAGCGGGGTTCGAAGCTTATTTTGTTGGTGGATCGGTCAGGGACTATATTCTCGGCAGGCCCATTAATGACGTGGATATCGCAACCTCCGCTACACCTTTGGAAGTTAAAGGGATATTCCCAAAAACGGCGGATGTGGGAATCGAACATGGAACTGTATTAGTGATACTGGAGTCAGGGACATATGAAATTACTACTTTTCGAACAGAGAGTGGATACACGGATTATCGTAGGCCTGATTCAGTAAAATTCGTCCGTTCTTTGACTGAGGATCTACAAAGAAGAGATTTTACGATAAATGCAATCGCTATGGACAAATCCGGGGTCATCTTCGACCCATACAAGGGCCAACTTGACCTTTTTCAAAAAAAGATAACGACTGTTGGTAACCCACATGATCGTTTTGCTGAAGATGGTCTTAGGATGATGCGAGCATTAAGGTTCGTCAGTCAGCTGAATTTTCAACTTGATGAAGAAACATTCCAATCCTTAAAGGAGAACGGGCCTATTTTACGGGAGATTGCCGTTGAAAGAATTCTTGTAGAATTTGAAAAGCTATTAGCCGGCGACAATCGGATAAAGGCACTAAGTCTTTTACTGGATAGTGGATTATATCAGTTTCTTCCCCAATTTGCTGGTCAAAAGGAAAAGTTGGAAAAGGTATTGCTTCTCCCCCTTCATCAATTGACAGTGCCTGAGTTATGGGCGGTCGTCCTCATCCAGGCAGATATGGAGGATATTGAGGAAGTATTGAGAGCATGGAAGCTTCCTTTAAAATCAATCAGGAATGTCCAACGTATTATACAATTGGTCGAAAAGGAACCTGGATTTGAAGATTCCACTTTTGATGTATTCCAGGCAGGTCATATCGAAGCGGTTCAGGCAGCCAAAGTTAAGGCAATTCTCGAAGGCAGAAACGTATTAGAAGCGGAAAAGTCCATGTCTATCAAGTACGAAAACCTTCTTCTAAAGAGTATGTCAGATCTTGATGTAACTGGAGAGGACTTATTGTCATGGCATATAAAAAAACCGGGTCCTTGGGTTAGAAAATACTTGGAACTGATTTTGGCAGCTGTATTGAATTCGGAAATAACAAATGAAAAAGCTGAAATTAAGGAGTGGCTTATAACATGCAATCTGATTTAAGGACTAAACTGATGCAAGCCCTCTCTAAAGCGAATGGAACATTTATTTCAGGACAGGAAATCGCTGAGTATATTGGCTGTTCCCGTACGGCCGTTTGGAAGCATATAGAGGATTTGCGCGGTGAAGGATATATGGTTGAAGCAGTCCGGAAGAAAGGGTACCGCATTGTATCGGCTCCAGAAAAAGTATCGGAAAGTGAAATTCAATTCGGGCTGGAGACGAAAGCCCTTGGAAAGATGATCCATTATCAGGAATCCGTTGAATCCACACAAAAAATTGCCCACCAGCTGGCTAACGAAGGGGCGGAGGAAGGCACCCTTGTGATTGCCGAGGAACAAGTTTCAGGAAAAGGGAGGCTCATGAGATCTTGGCATTCTCCAAAATTCAGCGGGATTTGGATGAGTCTGATCTTACGTCCGAAAATCCCGCTCCATCAGGCGCCGCAGTTAACCTTGTTGGCTGCAGTTGCTGTAGCACAGGCAATCGAGGATGTTACAGAACTTCAACCTCAAATCAAATGGCCAAATGACCTACTTATTAATCGTAGAAAAGTTACGGGGATCTTAACGGAAATGCAGGCTGAGTCGGATAGAATACATTCCGTCATCATCGGGATCGGAATGAATATCAACCAACAAAAAGAAGACTTTCCAGAGGACCTTCAGGAGAAAGCTTCTTCTCTTTCCATTGAAAGTGGAGTGAAGATTTCAAGGGCCAAGGTCATTCAACGAGTCCTGCTTCGTCTAGAAGATCTGTATACACTCTATTTACAAGAAGGTTTCATGCCAATTAAGCTCCTTTGGGAGAGTTATGCAATCAGTTTAGGACAAATTCTTAAAGCAAGTACCGTTAATGATACAATTGTCGGCAAGGCACTTGGAATCACGGACGCTGGCGTTCTACTTCTCGAAGATAATCAAGGGACCATCCATTCGATTTATTCTGCAGATATAGAAATTCAGTAGATTTTTGTAGAATTCAAGAAAAATAAATAGAATAATCGAATGTGGCTTGATATAATTCAAGTGGGCAGTATCGTGAAAGAACTGCACCCCAATAACACAAAAATATTTGAAAATCTGCCTTGATCCAAATGATTGGACGGGGACGGAGGGATGAAACTTCTAAAGATACCAAAGAGATCGACTAAAAGGAAAGTACTTTGAACGTTGATGATAAAGGCCATTTGTTTGGCCATTTTTATCTTCACGAACTAGGGACTCTATTTAGTCGGTCTTTTTTGTGCAGCGAATGTTTAGACACCAGTTTTTTAAAACACTGATGTTTTCATCTCCTCTAATAAAGGAGGAAACGTAATGAAGTTGATGTCCGGTGATTTTTTGAAAATGAAACAAAAAGGTGAAAAAATTGTCATGCTGACCGCCTATGATTATCCATCGGCAAAGTTAGCCGAGCAATCAGGGGTTGATATGATTTTGGTTGGGGATTCGTTAGGAATGGTGGTTCTAGGTTACGACTCCACCATTCCTGTGACTGTTGAAGACATGATTCACCATACAAAAGCGGTGAAACGAGGGGCTCCTGATACATTTGTCGTAACGGATATGCCTTTCATGAGCTATCATCTATCTTTGGATGAAACGCTCAAGAATGCAGCTCGCATTATGCAGGAAGGCCATGCCGATGCTGTGAAGGTTGAAGGGGCGGACGATGTGGTCGAAAAGATTTCGGCTTTGACGAAGGCGGGAATTCCGGTAGTCGCACACCTAGGATTGACACCCCAATCTGTAGGCGTGCTCGGAGGATATAAGGTTCAAGGAAAAGATGCCGAAGCTGCCCAAAAGCTAATGGAAGATGCAAGGAAATGCGAAGCGGCTGGGGCTCTGGCCATTGTTTTTGAGTGTGTACCTTATCAAGTGGGAGAGTGTATTACTAAAGACCTTACAATCCCGACGATTGGAATTGGAGCTGGAGCCGAAACGGATGGACAAGTATTGGTTTTCCATGATCTCATTACGTATGGGGTTGAACGGGTTGCAAAATTTGTCAAGGTATATGGAAATGCCAATGAATTAATTGGAAATTCAATTGAAAGTTATGTGAAAGAAGTAAAATCAAGCGATTTTCCGACGAGAGATTATTCATTTACGATGAAGGAAGAACAACTTCATGCGCTTTACGGAGGAGAAAAATGAAAACTTTTACATCAGCAATAGAATTGCAGAAAGTACTCCGTCATGACAGAACCAATAAAAAAAGTGTAGGCTATGTTGCAACGATGGGGTACTTACATGAAGGGCATGCCTCCCTTATAGAAAATGCCCGTAGAGAGAATGATATCGTAGTTTTAAGTATTTTCGTCAACCCGTTGCAGTTTGGACCCAATGAGGATTTTGCGTCTTATCCCCGTGATTTGGACCGGGATGAAAATCTGGCAGTCAATGCGGGCGTCGATTATCTTTTCTATCCGACCGTGGATGAAATGTATGGTGAAAATCCATCAGTCAAAGTCGTTGTTCAAAACCGCACCGATTGTTTATGTGGTAGAAAGCGACCCGGCCATTTTGATGGCGTAGCAACTGTCGTGACGAAGTTTTTTAATATCATCCTCCCTGATAGGGCGTATTTCGGGATGAAGGATGCCCAGCAGGTCGCAATAATCGACGGGTTGATACAGGACCTCAATTTCCCCATTGAGCTAGTGGCCGTTGATATAGTACGTGAGGAAGATGGTTTGGCAAGGAGCTCACGGAATGTCTTCCTGCTTGAGGATGAGCGTCATGAAGCAAAAGAACTGTACCAAAGTTTATTGAAGGCGAAAGATGCTATTATTTCTGGGGAAAGAAACCCTCAAAAGGTGATAGCTCTCGTCGAGGAGCATATCAAAGCCCGGACAAAAGGCAAAATTGACTATGTTGAAATTTATCAATATCCGGAACTGAAGCTACTTGATGTCCTGAATGGAAATATTATCATTGCTGTGGCCGTTAAGTTCAGACATGCAAGACTCATTGATAATATTATAGTAACGCTATAAAACGATAGTAGGGGGAACGATCATGTTTCGTACAATGATGAATGGGAAAATCCATCGGGCAAGGGTGACTGAAGCCAATTTGAATTATGTGGGAAGCATCACGATAGATGAAGATATTATTGATGCAGTGGGCATCGTGCCCAATGAGAAAGTGGCGATTGTCAACAATAATAATGGTGCTCGACTGGAAACATATGTGATAGCGGGAGAACGTGGAAGTGGGGTTGTCTGCTTAAATGGAGCAGCAGCAAGATTAGTCCAGCCTGATGATATTGTCATTATCATTTCTTATGTGATGGTGGCTGAAGAAAGGGTGAGTGATCACCAACCTAAAGTGGCAATCATGAATGAAAGGAACCAAATCATTGAATTGATTTCACACGAACCTGCAGCGACAATCTTGTAAGCAAAGAGGGCGGCTCAACATCTATATGTTGAGCAGGCCCCTTTTTTATGCAACCAGACTCCTGAACCTATGTCCATCTGGCAATCGGAGTGTTTCCTTTATTCTGTGTAGTATGGTATAAAAAAGGTATAAAGAATTCCATCAGCTAGTGGAGAAAGTGAAGTTTGAGGTGTACAATTCATGACACAACGATATGTAGTGGTTGACTTAGAAACAACAGGGAATTCACCCAAAAAAGGGGATAGGATCATTCAGTTTGCTGGTGTGGTCATTGAAAATGATCAGATTGTTGATACCTATTCAACATTCATCCATCCTGGGCAGGAAATATCCCTTTTCATTGAAGAATTGACCGGGATAAGTAATGAGACCGTAAAGGATGCGCCAGATTTTGAAGATGTCGCGGAAAAAATTGCCCATCTTATAGAAGGGGCTTGCTTTGTCGCCCATAATGTATTATTTGATTTATCTTTTCTACAGGAAGAATTGGTAAGGTGCGGATTTGAGCCCTTTTATGGTTCTACGCTTGATACGGTAGAATTGGCGAAAATCATGAAACCGACTTCCGATGGATATAAATTGCATCAGCTGGCCAAAGAGGAAAATTTAGACCATTCGAGGCCACATCAAGCGGATAGCGATGCATATGCTACCGCTTTATTATTGTTAGAATTGAAAAAAAAGCTGTTGGACCTACCATTGATGACACTTAAGCAATTATACCGGCTATCTTTTTCCTTACAGAGCGAGGTTTCCGAATTAATAGATGCTTGCATTGCGAGCAAACTTACAAAAGCTGAGGTCCGTTTACCAGGTATTACGACATTTAGAGGACTGGCATTTAAAAAAGTAACCGATGATAGTGAGCATATTGAACAAGAAACAGAATTCCCACTCGATGACGAGGGGAAAATAGCCATGCTTCAAAATGCATACCCCGCTTTTGAAGCAAGAGATGGACAGCTTAGCATGATGAACTTAATTCATGATTCCTTCGAATCCCGACAGCATGCGATAATTGAAGCTGGCACGGGTATTGGAAAATCATTGGGTTATTTACTGCCGGCCGTTTATTTTGCCAAGAAACATCATGAACCTGTCGTCATTTCGACATATACTCTTCAGTTGCAGGATCAGCTCCTTCAAAATGAAGTACCTAAACTGAAGAAGATCCTTCCTTTTTCCTTTCAAGCCGTTTTGCTAAAAGGAAGAAGCAATTACCTGAGCCTGGCAAAGTTTGAGCGGGCATTGCGAGAAAAAGAAGATAATTATGAAACTGCTTTAACGAAAATGCAGATATTGGTCTGGTTGACGGAAACGGCAACAGGGGATAAAGATGAATTGAATCTTACTAGTGGTGGACAATTGTTTTGGAACAGGCTTCAAAGTGATGGTCTTACATATGTAGGTTTGAAAAAACCCTGGATTGAACTGGACTTCTTTGAAAGGGCCAAGAAAACAGCCGCAAAAGCAGATATTATCATTACAAACCATTCCTTTTTAATGAGTGACCTCCTTACAGAAGACGCCCTTATTCCCAAAGAAGGGTATTTAGTCTTGGATGAGGCCCATCACTTGGAACAGGCGGCTTCCACACAACTTGGTAGGAGGCTCCATTATATTTCAGTAAAGACCATGCTAAACAGGTTAGGGACCTTCGATCAAAAGCAGTTATTTTATAGACTTGAAAAATTGCTTTCGAACAATGGATGGTCGGATGGCAGTCCAACCTATACATTTGATCAAAAGCTAAGTGACTTTTCATATGAATTCGATCAACTTTTTTATTTCTTGTCCAATCAAGCGGAAAAACTCTCACGGTCTATAGGTCCGAAGCGAATTGCCTTTAAAATAGAAGATCCTTCCTGGAAACAGGCGATACTTATAGCGGAACGGTTAGTGGATCTATCAGGTTCAATGATCATGGAACTTGAGAGGCGATTGCATCGTTTAATGGATAATGAATCATCTTTAGGGAAAAATGCCTTGTTTTACCTGAATGATATCGAAGTGTTGCTTGGACATCTTCAGGATACAAGAGATTCCTTACATGAATGTTTCATTAAGCCTCATGAAGAAAATATTTATTGGCTTGATTATACAAAAGCGGCGCCACAGCACGGTGTTACGTTGACGGTTCAACCGATATCAGGAAGCAAATGGTTGTGGGAATCTTATTTTGGACGTCAGAAGAGTGTAATCATGACATCTGCTACGTTAGCCGTGAAACATTCCTTCCAGTATTTCAAGGCACAGCTTGGTTTGGAAAAAGAATGGGTACAGACAGCCATCTACCCTTCACCATTCCCTTATAAGGACTTGGTAAAGGTGTTGGTGCCGAATGATATCCCCGATATAAACTGTTTAACAGTGGAAGAGTTTTCCGAGAACGCAGCTAACCATATAATTGTAGCTGCCCAGGCTGCCAAGGGCAGGATGATGGTTTTATTTACTTCACATGAGATGTTGCGTGCCACATATTATGCCATAAAAGATTCCGAGGTCTTGGATGATTTCACTTTGTTTGCACAGGGGATTTCTGGTGGAAGCAGGATGAGGTTGTTAAGGAATTTCCAAAATTTCGAGAAAGCAGTGCTCTTCGGGACGACGAGTCTATGGGAAGGTGTCGATATACCAGGAGAAGATCTATCATGTCTGGTCATTGTCAGGCTTCCTTTTTCACCTCCCGATGAGCCGGTTACGGCTGCAAAATGTCAGCTATTCGAAAAACAGGGGAAGAACGCCTTTTCGGCATATTCCTTACCTGAAGCACTGTTAAGGTTCCGTCAGGGATTCGGTAGGTTAATCCGTACGCCAGAAGATCGGGGTTTGCTGATCGTATTGGATCGACGTGTTATCACGGCTAAATATGGGCATGAGTTTAAAAAATCGATTCCCCCTATCGATTGGAAAAATGTCTCCATTAGAGAAATGGCGGATTTGATAGAAGAGTGGATTTAATGACTCTTCTATTCTTTTCCTATTATAGGTGGAATTTTGCGAAATAATGAAGAAAAATAACCTATGAACTGGTATAATGTGAAAGGTAGTTATGCCTTCAAATTCCATACATACCAGTGGTTGTTGACAATTTTTAGTTAAAATGGAGGAGCATTTTCATGGAGAGCAAAATTGAAGTGATCTCGACAGTCAGGCTGCAAAATTCACCTGATTTGTATAAGATTGTGGATTCTTTGAATCGAACGTTGAAAAAGGACGATTTGATGTTCGGGCTGGCATTGGATTCACAAGATCAAGAAAAAGCGATATTTACTATTTATCGTACATAGAAAGAGGGAAAGCGGCTTTGAAAAAATGGTTGGTTATTGCTTCTATCCTAGTCCTTTGTTTTATCGGTTTTGTCAGCGGAGCATACATTAAAGCATTACAGCATAAAAAAGAAGCTGGTAATGAGGCTTTTGAAAAGGCAAAGAAAGCAGGCGGAATTGATACCAAGGATGAGTTTTACCTTTATAATGGTCAAACCTCATATTCTGTTATCATTGGCAAGACGAAAAATGGAAGTAAAAAAATCGTCTGGATTCCTGAGGACGAGAAGAAAAAAATAGTTGTGAGGAATTTTAAAGACGGTAAGACAAAAAAAGAAATTTTAAACATAGTGAATGATAAGCTAAAACCTGAAGAAATCATATCTGTTAAGCTTGGTATGGAAAAGGATGTTCCTCTTTGGGAGGTAACATATCTCGACGATTCTGAACGGTATAATTATGATTATTACGATTTCAAAACAGGGGAATGGCTTAAGTATTATCGAAGTATATAGAATGGAGGATTTTACTACTATGAAATTAGCTAATCGGGTTCAGTCATTAACACCCTCAACAACACTGGCAATCACAGCAAAAGCAAAAGAACTCAAAGCACAAGGTCTTGATATTATTGGCTTAGGGGCCGGCGAACCTGACTACAATACTCCTCAACATATTATCGATGCAGCCATGCAATCCATGAATGAAGGACAAACCAAATACACGCCTTCTGCTGGGCTTCCAAAACTGAAAGCCGCGATTGCAGCAAAGTTAAAACGTGATCAAGGTCTAGAGTATAAGCCTTCTGAAATTATTGTCGGTTCTGGTGCAAAACATGCGCTTTATACATTGTTCCAAGCGATTTTGGATGAAGAAGATGAAGTAATTGTTCCTATACCATATTGGGTGAGTTACCCAGAGCAGATTAAGCTTGCTGGCGGAAAACCCGTGTATGTTGTTGGCTCTGAAGAAAACCAGTATAAGATCACAAAGGAACAACTCGAAGAATTCATCACTGATAAAACGAAAGCGGTCATCATTAACTCTCCAAGCAACCCGACTGGCATGCTCTATTCTAAAGATGAGTTAGAAGCCATTGGTAAAGTTTGCCTAGATCATGATATTTTAATCATCTCGGACGAAATCTATGAAAAATTGGTATATGGAACTGCAAAACATATATCGATTGCAGAAATTTCTCCTGAATTGAAAAAGCAAACGATCATCATCAACGGGGTTTCTAAATCACATTCCATGACAGGATGGAGAATTGGTTATGCAGCAGGTGATGAGGCCATCATCAAGGCCATGACAAACCTAGCTAGCCATAGTACATCCAATCCTACTACCACGGCTCAATATGGTGCAATTGCAGCATATGATGGCCCACAGGAACCGGTAGAGGAAATGCGTCAAGCATTTGAAAGTAGATTGGATACGATTTATGGAAAATTAGTAGATATACCGGGAGTAAGCTGCATTAAACCGCAGGGGGCATTTTATTTGTTCCCGAATGTGAAACGTGCAATTGAATTAACAGGGTTCAGTAATGTCGAAGAGTTTACTACCGCTTTATTAGAAGAAGCTCAAGTGGCCGTCATCCCAGGTTCAGGATTTGGGGCTCCGGATAACATCAGATTATCCTACGCAACATCTTTGGACCTACTTGAAGCAGCCGTTGAAAGAATTCATACATTCGTTAAAGCGAAAATGGCGTAGTATTTGAAAAGCCTACAGGTCCCCTATTTCGTTTAGGGGGTTTGTAGGCTTTTTTATATCTTCCCTATTTTTTATATGGTTAAAAGATTATGAGCAGTAAAGTAGACATTTATAGTAGATTAGCTGAATAATTTGCTTGTAATGAGCCCTATAGGTATAATAAATAGAGTAAATTTCTTAGTAGTTAAGTTATATTTGGAGGGAAATTCGGTGAAAATTACAATAAAAGATGCTAGCAAATTTGTCGATCAAGAAGTGACAATTGGAGGCTGGCTTGCTAATAAGCGTTCTAGTGGTAAAATTGCTTTCCTTCAAATCCGCGATGGCTCTGGTTTCATCCAAGGGGTAGTCGTGAAGGCTGATGTAGGAGAAGACCTTTTCTCTACTGCAAAGTCGGTATCACAAGAATCTTCCATGTATGTTACGGGAGTCATTCAGAAGGATGAGCGTTCACCTTTTGGTTATGAGCTACAGGTGAACAATATTGAAATCATTCATGATTCAGTTGATTACCCAATCACTCCGAAAGCTCATGGACCAGAATTCTTAATGGATAATCGTCATCTATGGCTTCGTTCGAAGCGTCAACATGCGGTTATGAAAATCCGTAATGAAATCATTCGTGCTACATATGAATTCTTCAATGATGAAGGTTTTGTCAAAGTGGACCCGCCGATTTTAACTGGTAGCGCACCAGAGGGAACGAGTGAGTTGTTTGCGACAAAATATTTTGATGAGGATGCCTATCTATCACAAAGCGGTCAGCTTTATATGGAAGCTGCAGCCATGGCATTAGGAAAAGTATTTTCTTTCGGTCCGACTTTCCGGGCAGAGAAATCTAAGACAAGAAGGCATTTAATCGAATTCTGGATGATTGAACCGGAAATGGCTTTCGTGGAATTCAAAGAAAACCTAGAAGTCCAGGAACAATTTGTCACAGCCGTCATTCAGTCTGTTCTGAAGAATTGTCAGCTAGAATTGAATACACTTGGCCGTGACACGACAAAGCTTGAACAAATCAAGGCTCCGTTCCCGCGGATCACTTACGATGAAGCTATCAAGTTCCTTCATGAACAAGGGTTTGAAGATATTCAATGGGGAGACGATTTCGGCTCACCACATGAAACGGCCATTGCTGAAAGCTATGATAAGCCGGTCTTCATTACACACTATCCTACTAAAATTAAACCGTTCTATATGCAACCAGATCCAAACCGGGAAGAAGTCGTCTTATGTGCCGACTTGATCGCACCAGAGGGTTATGGTGAGATTATCGGTGGATCGGAAAGAATCCATGATCAGGAGCTTCTTGAACAGCGCATTGCTGAACATGGTTTGAGTGAAGATGCTTATAAATGGTATATGGAATTAAGGAAATATGGATCTGTCCCACATTCTGGATTTGGCCTTGGCTTAGAACGGACAGTGGCATGGATTAGCGGCGTTGAACATGTCCGTGAAACTATTCCTTTCCCACGTCTTTTAAATCGCTTATATCCTTGATTTGTAAAAAAACGGTTATTTAGCCATACTGGGCGAATAACCGTTTTTTTCTATTAATTCTGTTAAAATTATAAGCTTATTCGTATCACATTTTTCATGTTATACTAATTTAGAGGTGTCCAAAACATGAATAAAGAACATTTATATGCTTGGTTTAAGGAAGGAACGATAACGATTCCATCCTTTTTGTTGACTCACTATAAGACAATGGGGCTGAATGAGCAAGAGATGGTTCTACTACTCCAATTGCAGAATTTTATCGATGGAGATAATCCATTCCCAGCACCGTCTCAACTATCCGACCGAATGACATTACAGGAATCCGAATGCCTATATTTAATACAACGTTTAGTTCAAAGAGGATTCGTCCAGATGGTCGTTGAAAATAATCAGGAAATTGGTCAGGAAAAGTATTCGCTCGATCCACTATATGAGAAAATGATGGACTGTTTCTTGAAGTCTTTGAAACAGGCTGAATCTGCCGAGGTACAGAAGGCAGGGGAGAGCCTGTATACAATATTTGAACAGGAGTTCGGGCGTCCATTATCTCCTTTTGAATGTGAAACCCTGGCAATGTGGATGGAGGATGACCATCAACCAGATATCATCAAAGCGGCTTTAAGGGAGGCTGTCATTTCAGGGAAATTGAATTTCCGTTATATAGACCGAATTTTATTCGAGTGGAAAAAGAATGGGATTAAAACCTTGGAACAAGCAAGGGAACAAGGACAAAAATTCAGAGTCCATCAAAAAAGGGACCGTAAAATAGAACCGACACAACCACTGAAAGATGTACCCTTTTATAATTGGCTCGAACAGTAATGTGAATTAAAGGAGAACAAACATGCTGAATAAGGCTCAAATTCGTTACTGTCTGGATACGATGGGCGAGATGTTTCCTGATGCCCATTGTGAGCTGAATCACTCCAATCCATTTGAATTGGTGATTGCTGTTGCTCTTTCGGCTCAATGTACAGATGTATTGGTTAATAAAGTGACTCAAAATTTATTTCAAAAATATAAAACGCCTGAAGATTATCTTAGTGTACCGATTGAAGAATTGGAAAATGATATTCGTTCAATCGGTCTGTACCGTAATAAAGCAAAGAACATTCAAAAGTTGTCTAGAATGCTGATAGACGAATATGATAGAAGAGTTCCTAGGGACCGTGATGAGCTTACCAAGTTACCGGGTGTCGGTCGGAAAACGGCCAATGTGGTCGTCTCAGTGGCTTTTGGCGTGCCGGCTATAGCAGTGGATACCCATGTAGAGCGTGTGTCCAAACGGCTGGGTATATGCCGCTGGAAAGACAATGTCCTTGAGGTGGAAAAAACCTTAATGACTAAAGTGCCAATGGATGAATGGTCCGTTACACATCATAGACTCATTTTCTTTGGTCGTTATCATTGTAAAGCCCAGTCTCCAAGATGTGAAACCTGTCCGCTTCTTGATTTGTGTCGTGAAGGGAAAAAGCGGCTAAAAAGGATAGAAGCCAAATGACTGATTTAAATTCATTAAACGTACCGGCCGAATTGGACGATCCATTTTTCTTCCCTAATGAAATAGAACCTTTAAAAAAGGAAGACTACCAAGAGTGGAGAAATCCCAGTGAAGTTGAAGTGTTTTCATATGAGCTGCTTTTTTACATGGGGGAAGAAGTTTATTCACCTTGGAAGAGTGGGGATATGCATATACCTGAACTGTTTGAAAAATGGAGGCTCATTAAAAAGGATTGCGAATTGTTTTTTTCGAATAGAAAAGCGGGACTGGCTTTGGAGCCTATGAAAGAAGGAATTGGATTATTCTTTTCGGCAGTCTATTGGATGAATGAAATACCCGTGAAGCTAAATGCATGGAAGAAACAGATGGAAGCCTGTCCGGTTAAACCGATAAACTTGGTTGAAAGATTATCTTTCATCATGGAAAGACCGGCGTTTTACCATTCATTCAGACAGCTTAGCGAATTATTCATCGAATTGGAAAAGCTCTTTGTAAGAAACAAGCTAAGAAAAGCGAAAAAAGGTCTAAGCGGTTAAGCTTAGACCTTTTTTTAATTGCCATTTTCTTTATCTTTATCTTTGTTTTTATTTTTGTCTTTTTCTGGGTCAGGAGCGGGAGCGGGCTCAGGAGTATCCGCGGGTTTATCCTCATCAACTTTTCCTGGATCCTCATCTTCGACATCCTCATCGTCTTTGGTGGCATCATCATTGCCATTACCATTCCCGTTTCCATTGTTCCCGTTGTTATCCGTGTTGCCCTGGTCTGGGTTTTTATCTTTATCTTCGTCTTCATTACCCTCGTCTTCAGTAGGAGTATCTTGTTCCAGATCCTCATCCTCGGCTGGCTCTTCAATATCTTCCTCTTCCTCAGGCTTTTCTTCAATAGCACTAGGAATCTGTACTGTAGCACCAGCAGGGTCGCTTCGTTGATTATCAACGATGGCTACGACAGAAAAAGTATATTTACTTCCCGGTGTAGGGTTTGGAATGGTTAAACTAGTATCCTTCGATTTTTTCAGAACACTTTTTGAGCCGCCGTCAACAGACATTTGGACTTCAAATTGTGGATCTCCATCACTGTGAGACCATGAAAGCTGAATTTCATTGCTTTCCTGATTATAAGACGCACTGACACTAGGTGTATCTATTTTCTCATATTCTGTGGTAACTTGTGTTGGCTCGTGGCCTTTAACATAGTATTCATAACTGATTTTATCACTTGGAGTGTATTGGTTGGCTTTCACTACAGGATTCGATCCTTTAATGACACCAACTTTTGCAACACTGCTCGGCTGTTCAAAGTCTTTCGTTGTTTTTGATTGGGCCATGTGTTCCATCAAATTCTTAAAGATGTATTTTGGTATTCTTTGAGAAGAATCGCCTAGGTATTCCATCTTTTTACCTGCATTATTATCATAACCCGCCCATATGGCAACGGTATAGTTAGTCGTGTAACCAGCCATCCAGCTGTCCTTTACCCCTGAAGCAGGTATGTTGTTTGCTGCACGTTGTGCGGGCGTGAAGTTAGTGGATCCAGTCTTACCAGCGACTGGAAGCCCAGGTATGTTGGCCAATCTACCTGTTCCGTAACTTTCTGTCATGACGCTTTTCAGCATATCCGTGACGATGAAAGCCGTGGAATCTTTCATGACAGGTTTTGTTTCTGTTTTGTTCTTGATGGTTGTTTTATCACGTAATACAATTTTCTTGACGGTATGTGGTTCGTTATAAATCCCACCATTACCGAATGCCCCATATGCTCCGGCAAGTTCTAGCGTGGAAACATCTGTGCCACCGCCAATTGAAGCGGATTCGTTGATTTCCTTATCTTTATCAAAAGGAACGCCAAGGTCAATTGCAAAATCACGTGCTCGTTCTTTCCCGACTTCTTGGAAAGCTTTCAAGGCCGGTATATTCAATGATCTCGCGAGAGCTTCTCGAATAGGAACCGTTCCATAATGAGTACCTGATGCATTTTTGAGGGGAGTTCCATCAAAGTAGGTATACTCCTCATCTTTAATAGGTTGATAGGTTGACCAGTTTAAATATTCGACAGCTGGACCATAATCTAAGATAGGTTTGATTGTCGACCCTGGTGAACGCTTAGCATCTGTTGCATAGTTCCACCCGCGTTTGACGTTCGTGTTCCTGCCACCGCCAACGGCTTTAATTTCGCCTGTTTGCGTATCAAGCAAAGTAACACCGGCTTGTAGATCTTCACTTGGATAACTAACGATATCATTACTATTCAACATTTTATAAACGTATTCTTGGGCGTCTTTATCAATGGTCGTTTGGATTTCCAGACCATCTGTAAACACATTATAGTCACCCATATTTCCGACTTCTTCTATTACCAAATCTATGAAGGCATCATAAGCAGTCGTATCGATTTGGTTTTTATCGACTTCTTGAAGTCCGGCTGTTATTTTAACGTTTTGTGCCTTTTTCATTTCCTGTTCGCTAATATATCCATGTTTATTCATGAGATGAAGTACAATATCGCGACGTTCTTTTGCCCGTTCTGGATATTTATATGGATCATAGCGACTTGGGCTTTGCGGTAACCCGACAAGCATGGCCACTTCGTTAAGGTCCAATTTATCCAAGTCTTTCCCGTAATATGTTTGCGAAGCCGTCAGAATTCCGTTTGCACGATTGGCAAAGAAAATTTTGTTCACATACATTTCCAGTATTTCTTGTTTTGTATATTTTCTTTCTAGCTGTATGGCCAGCCACATTTCTTGGACTTTCCTTTTAATCGTTTTATCAGGTGTTAAATAAGAGCGTTTGATAACCTGTTGGGTTAAAGTACTAGCACCTTCTGAACCAAAGCCATTTTTGACATTGGCGAGGACTGCGCTGCCTAAACGAAGGAAGTCAACCCCATGGTGGGAATAAAAACGGGAATCTTCTGTTGCCAGGAATGCGTCTTCGACTAGTTCAGGTATATCTTCATAATTGACAAAGTCACGATTCTCAGTGCCGACCTCTCCAAGTAATTTACCTTCTTCATCAAGGATCTTCGAGGTAACGGGGTCTTTTAAAAGGCTTTCGTCGAGCTTGGGAGCATCACTGATAAAGTAAGCTAATGTAGCTCCTCCAGCAACTAAACAAATAATTCCAATTGTAACGAGAATGAGAAAAACTCGCTTAAGCATGTTCGTGGGTTTTTTCGGCCCTTTTTTTGGTGCCTTCTTCTGTGCCTGACCCTGCTTTCTACGTTCTTCTCTTGTATTATATTTTTCAGCCATTACAGCTAACCTGCCTTTCTAGAAAAAAACTAAAAATTTTCTGCGATAAGTAAATCTACTACTTTAATATAGTCAATTCTCGGTTGAAAGCCAAGCGCAATCTTCTTTGAACTGGTCTTGACCTCTTCAAGGGTAATGGATTTGCGTCCACCGTCTTTCATCCGATTCCAATACAACACCAGTTGTTCGGAGCTCATTAAGTATATACTATCCGTCGCAGAAAAGCGGATAATAACAAATGCAATTCCATCATGCTGAACGATTTGCTTCATATGTTCAACTTGGTGTTCGTGAAAATTCTTGAGAGGGAAAGAGTTCCTATTTTTTGTTTCCTTGGCCTCAAAATCAATATATCTACCTTTATAGACCCCATTGTAATCCGTGGTCGATGCTTGCTTGAAGTAAGCTTCTTTAATAACGGCAGCACTTCTTTTGGGATAGTGGACATCCACAATTTGTACGGGTGTCGGCTTTTTATGTATGACAGCAATCCCGTGCGCTAAATAATACTGATTGGTTTCATTCAAATCATCCTCTAATGTTTTTCCACGATTACTGTAACTGAACTTCTTTAGTGGACTTTTCCTTTCTTTCATGGGCTGCGGTACGAACTTCCGTCCGTTGGGATAATTGAATGCCACTTTTACCCCTCCTTTTTTTTCACCTATCTATATTAGCAAAAAAAGAATCCAAAATGTGAATAAAAAGAATTGTTTCTTAGAACGATAGGATTTAACAATTGAAAAATGTCATAATTCCTGGAAATGGTGGTTCTTATGTATCAGATTACAAGCATGGAAAAGCAATTGTTATCTATTATAAAAGGTCAAACTGCTAAATGGAACAAAGATAATATATCCAGAACCCAAGCTTATGAAAAATTCTTCCTACTTCATCCTGAAATAAAATGGTCCTTTCTAGCAGGGATGGTTTCCCGTAATGCAGGTTGGAATATGTGTGATCTTAAAGGGGTCTGGTATTCGCAATTATTAGGTTCTAAATATAAACGTCAGTTATTCCTTGCTTACGAAGAAGCGAATTGGCGGATTTTTGAGGATGCCTATCCGCAGTTACTCATCTATCATTATTCGACGAAATTTAAGCGCCCTTTGTTTCACTTATGTCCATATTTTTTTATTACTGATTTCATCATAAATGAGTGGTACTCTTTTTGGGAGGATGGAAATCAGGAAAGATTAATCACCGCCCTTATTATAAATGAACAGAATATCATTGAACCCATCATAAAAAAGCGATCTCTCGTATTTCATTCCATCTTATTTTTTCTACAGGATTGTATGCATTTTAGCACCGTATTATTTCCCACATGTAAAGGGGTGTTATATGGCGCATCCGTTTCTCATTTTCGGAATCTAGATGAAAGAATCGAATTGGGGAAAAGATTGGCTGATCTTCTTTTTAGGAAAGAGCTTTTTCCATTATTTTTGGAATTCGCCAGTCGAACGGAGCCGACCGGATCGAGGTTTGATTATGAACAGTACAGAAAGATACCCAGGCTACATGAAACGCCGATGCTGCGTATGGTTTATCCAATCATCGATCATCATCCCATTCTCCCGGAGAAATGGTGTATAAAGAAAAGATTAAAAAAAGAATGGTTTTTCGAACCGCAGTGGAAAGAAAATCCTCTTTTGACCGATTGGTTCGATCGTAAACAAAAACAATTGCATACGGTCATCTTGCTCAAAAAGCTGGTCTTGAAAAAGAAGTAGGGAAGGCGATGTTTCCGCCTTCCCTGATGTGTGGTCATACCCCTATTCGTTTAGGTAGAGGGTTTGTTTTCACCACTAAGTTTTGGATTACCTTTTCCTGCCTTTTCTGCCGGCGGCTTTTGTCGTTTTTCGTTTTTTTGCTGTCTGCTTTCATTCGACTGCAAATAAATCACCTCCTGCTTGTATTCTTGTTTTAAATGGCCAGCTTCATTCGCTCCATATTGTCGAAGGCCCCTATAAATTAAGAAAATTACACTTTCTTTGCCGATTCCCTTCTAGTTTTGTCAACCTAGAAGGGCTTTTTATTTAAAAAAAGAATAGTAACAGGTATAGAATGGGAGGGGTCAGCATGATCAATAAAAGTGTAGCAACAGAAGAAATTTTAAGTATGATAGCTGAAATCAGTACCAGTCTGGATCAATTGGAAAATGCTTATGGTGAGACCATGAATACGGCTCGTTGTAAGCTATGGGCGGAGCAGCACAATTTAGTGGATGACGCACAGGAAGCGATGGAGAAAGCCGGGGATTTCTTGGTTGAGACAGAAGAAATAAGCCGACCTTATCCCGTTAAATCAATAAAATCAATGATGGTACCCAAAATTTTAGCAGAAGTTTAAGTGTATAAGTATGAGTCGCTAGAATTTCATTTTTTCATCAATTCGATTATACTGTTGGAAACATGCTACGGAGGAATTCATCGTGCAAAAAGAGAAACTTCAAAAATTAACCGAACAATTAATACATTACGTAAGTCAAGCGAATGAAATTTATGAAAGTGTTCGAAAGGAAGGAATAGAAAAAGACTTCTTTACGGAGGTCAAGCCGTTTGCCGATCAAGTCCAAGCAAATTGTGCGGAATGGGAGCATGGTATAAAAGAGTGGATGAAAGAAACGCCATTCAAACATCTATTTCCTGAGCAAATCGAACAAACGGCCAATAATCTTTCGGATGTCGCGGTTCAGGCATTCTTTCCGAAGACCAGCTATAAACGGTTTAAAAGCCATGTTCAATCCATTGAGTATATCCTTCACAATGTGAAATCAGAAGTGGACAGATTACTATCATGATCTTCCAAACACTAAAATCCTCTTTTTTCATATAATAATGGAACCATGTCAGGAAAAAAGAGGAGACGCATAGAACATGATGAGATCGGATTATAATCCTGTCTTCCCTAATCAAGAGCAGTACCCGCAATCCATGCCTGAATACTGGGGGGGATATCAGCAACCAATGCCGTACCCTCAGCAGTCACCCATTCAGGACCCGAATATGCACCATTACTCTCCCCAGTATAATGGAGGCTTGGTGCCACCCTATCAAGACCCATACCAGCAACCTGCCTTTCCATCCTACCAACCGGTGCCACAACAGGCCATGAATACAGGGGCGGCCCCGGGCAGTAGTGTAATGCAGCCGATGCCACCGAATCAGACAATGCCACCCATGTCACCAATGCCACCTATTCAACCTATGTACCCCAACCAACAAATGCCTGTCAATCAATACATGCCAAAACAAACTCAAGGCTTCAACCCTTTTGATAACCCGCTACAGCCGACGAAACGACCTCCGCAAATGCAACAACAAGTTTATAACCCATATCCAAAACAACAATTCATGCAAAAGCAGCAGCCTTCGGGAATTAAGTCTGTCATGAACCAATTTAAAACACAGGACGGATCGATGGATATTACAAAAATGATGAATACAGCTGGACAAATGATGAATACGGTCTCTCAAGTTTCTTCGATGGTCAAGGGAGTAGGGGGGTTCTTCAAAGTTTAGATGGGTAAAATAAAAAAGTAGACGTAAAAGTGACCCAGCCACTTTTTACGTCTACTTAAGTTTGCCCTAATTCAATCGTTGATCTCAATTCGATTCCCTTTCACTTTAGGCAGATTAAGCGTTAGGATGCCATCGCGATGCCTAGCCCTTACATTTTGTTCATCGATTGGTTTTAAAAAGGAAATGGTTTTTGTTAACTGACTAGATGATTGCGTATTTTGAATGAAGCCTGGGGGTTGGCGAAACTTTTCCCCTACTTTGGACTTCGTGGAGATGGTCACGGATTGTGGCAATAAATCGATGGAAATTTGGCTCCTGGGAATACCGGGCAAGCTTGCGGTAAGGATATATTCCGAATTTGTTTCATCAAGATAGATGGGGAAAGTTTGTTCTTTAGCTGAGCCAAAGAATCCGTCCAGGGACTGTAGCATGCCTCTGGCGGGCCTTTCAGAGAACAAACGATCCATTTTGTTAATGAAGTGGGTAAAAGGTTCTTTTCTTTCTTGGGGTTGATCATTCTTTTCAAAAGGGGTCATCACGGTCCTCCTATCTAAAAAACTCCTTTGCCTATAGGCTATGTAGAGGCTAAAGATGTGTGAATGGACATAAGTGGTTTAGATATAGACCCACGGGGAATAACAATATTAAACATAATCTTGGGGATGGGGGATTGAAGATGACTGGAAGCAGTAATTTATCATACATAGATCGAGGCGAAGGAAAAGATACACTATTGTTTATTCATGGATTTTGCGGGAGCCATGAATATTGGCAGAAGCTAATTCCAAACTTGCAGAAAAAGTATAGAGTCATTGCGGTCGACCTGCGTGGCCATGGAGCAAGCGAATCGAATGTAACATCTTTTTCTATTGAAGATATGGCTGAGGATATTGCACTCTTTTTAGAAGACCAGGATATCGAGCAGGTATATTTATTCGGGCATTCTCTAGGAGGCTATATAACTTTGGCCTTTGCTGAGAAGTTCCCGGAAAAATTGAACGGATTCTCACTTATTCATTCTACTGCTTTTCCGGATGATGAGGGAGGGAAGGAAGGGCGCATGAAGGCAGTTGAAAAAATTGAGGCTGATGGTATGCCGCCTTTCATTGATGGACTCATCCCTAAGTTATTTGCGGATTCCAATGACCCTCAAATCGAGCAGGTTAAGAGGATTGGATATCAAACGAGGGAAACAGCGGCAATTGGATCGTTACATGCTATGAGAAATAGAAAAGATAAAAATTACGTCTTACAGGATACCAAGCTACCAGTCCTTTTGGTCGCAGGTGAAAAGGATAAAGTCATCGCCCCGGAAAAGACCTTTTCCATAAAGGGTAAGAATATAAAAGAGGTAGTCCTAGAAGGATGCGGCCATATGGGAATGCTTGAAGACCCTGAAAGGCTTGCGAGTGAATTTGAACATTTCATTGAAGAAGTCAAATAGTAGAAGGTGAAAATTTTATCAATTGGTGAAAGCTAAAATTACACTAACTATGGACCTAAGCAGTTTTAGGTCTTTTTTTGTTTGGCAGTATATCCCAACTGGTCAACCAAACGTTTATTCGGTAAACTATTATGTACAAAGAGGTGACTAGTATGATTGGAAAGAAATCACTTTCGGAATTAATAAAAGAATTAAGGGAAAATGAAAATATCATTAATTGGCATGAAATTGAACCGCGGGAAGCGAAGACGAGACCGTTGCCTTCCAGCGTTGACGATAGAATTAAAAATGCTTTGCAAAAAAGAGGGATTGGTGACCTGTATAGCCATCAATACACAGCATATGAAACATTGAGGAAAGGAGAAAATATTGTAGCCGTAACCCCTACGGCTTCGGGAAAAACACTATGTTATAACCTTCCAGTGTTACAATCCATTGCAGAAAATGGGGAAAACCGTGCGTTGTATATTTTCCCGACTAAAGCTCTAGCCCAAGATCAGAAAAGCGAACTGAACGAGATAATCAGTGAAATGGGGATAGACATCAAAAGCTACACCTACGATGGGGATACTTCGCCTGCCATTCGCCAGGTGGTGAGAAAGGCTGGTCATATCGTGATTACAAACCCGGATATGTTGCATTCGGCCATTTTACCGCATCATACAAAGTGGGTGAGTCTCTTTGAAAATCTCAAGTATGTCGTCATTGATGAACTCCATACATATAGGGGCGTGTTTGGAAGCCATGTTGCCAATGTCATTAGAAGGTTGAAACGAATCTGTAAATTTTATGGAAGTAATCCGATCTTTATATGTACATCCGCTACAATCGCCAACCCGAAGGAATTGGCGGAGCAGCTAACTGGTAATCCCATGCGCTTAATAGATGATAACGGAGCGCCTAGCGGTAGAAAACACTTCGTTTTTTATAATCCGCCAATTGTTAATAAGCCCTTGAACATCAGGAAAAGTGCAACTGTAGAGGTTAACAACCTAGCAAAGGAATTCTTGAAGAATAAAATCCAGACCATCGTTTTTGCTCGTAGCCGAGTTAGAGTGGAAATCATATTAAGTCATTTGCAGGACCTCGTGAAAGGTCAAATCGGGTCGAAATCCATTAGGGGCTATCGCGGAGGATATCTCCCAAAACAAAGAAGGGAAATAGAACGGGGCTTAAGGGAAGGCAATATTCTAGGTGTTGTCAGTACGAACGCTTTAGAATTGGGAGTGGATATAGGGCAGTTACAGGTATGTGTCATGACAGGATACCCGGGAAGTGTGGCGAGTACATGGCAACAGGCTGGGAGAGCAGGGAGAAGGCATGGGGAAGCTTTGATACTGATGGTGGCAAGTTCTACCCCCATAGAACAGTACATTGTACAAAATCCAGAATACTTTTTTGACCGTTCTCCTGAGTCGGCCCGGATTAATCCGGAAAACTTAATTATTCTGGTTGACCATTTAAAGTGTGCCGCTTACGAACTCCCTTTTAAGGAAAATGAAGAATTTGGTCCCTTGGATGTGAAAGAAATTTTGGAGTATCTAGTGGAAGAAAGGGTTATTCACCAAAATGGTGATACATTCTACTGGGCCAATCAATCTTTCCCGGCTGGAAATATCAGTTTACGGTCTGCGTCCCAAGAAAATGTCGTTATAGTCGATCAATCAGAAACGGCAAATGTAAAAATAATCGGGGAAATGGATAGGTTTAGCGCTATGACACTCCTACATGATGAGGCAATTTATTTACATGAAGGAGTCCAATATCAAGTTGAAAAACTAGATTGGGAACATAAAAAGGCATATGTGCGGGAAGTGGACGTGGAATATTACACAGATGCAAACTTAGCCGTACAGCTAAAAGTACTGGAAATAGATAAAACAGTCAATACGAGGAAATCGTCAATCAATTATGGCGATGTTACCATCAATATCTTACCAAGCATCTTTAAAAAGATAAAACTAACGACATTTGAAAACATAGGTTCAGGTCCCATTTACTTACCAGAGGAAGAACTGCATACTAGCGCAACTTGGTTGGAAATAAAAGAAGTTGATTCCACACTTGGCGAAAAAACACTGGAGCAGCTCCTACAAGGGGTTGCTAATGTTTTGGGACACGTAGTTCCCATTCTTGTTATGTGCGATAGGAATGATATCCATGTCGTTGCCCAAATAAAAGCGGCACATACCCAGCTACCCACTATATTTATGTACGATCATTATCCAGGTGGAATAGGGCTAGCTGAAGATGTTTATAAGCGTTTTGACCAGGTGAAAGAGGCAGCGAAGAATCTTATAAGAAAATGCCCATGCAAAGATGGGTGCCCTTCATGTATAGGGACTGAAATAGAAGGGGTACGTGCCAAAAAGAGAAGTGTGGAGTTGCTAGACCAATTTTAGTTGAAAGAAAGAACGAGTTAATTTTAAAGCTCTCCGGATGTTGAACCTGTATTTTCGGTAAAACCATTCAATGGCCGGATTACATGAATAGAGGTGTAGCTTTTTGTCATTGAAAAATAAACTGAATCGCCTGAAGACCCATATGAACCATGAAACACAAGATAGACAACCACTGATAAAGGAATGCGACGACATGGTGAAAACTGACATTCCATTTCTTGAAAAGTGGCTTGGAAATGACACGAGTGCCTACCATTTTGATGGAGATTATTGCTTCGTCCGTGAAGTTCGTTATCCCTTGGAACATAAACATGGTTTGTATTCGTTCCTGGAGTTGAAGGGGATAGTAAAGGCATGGAATCAATCTTCTGTAGAGCACCCCTTGTCTGCTAAAGGGATTAAGGGCGAAGATCTCTTTTTCTTTGATACGGAAACGACAGGACTAGGTGGTGGGGCAGGCAACACCATCTTTTTACTGGGTTACGCTTATTTTGAAGGGGATGAAGTCGTCGTCAAACAGCATATCCTGCCCCAGCCTGGTAGTGAGGTCCCGCTTTACCAAAGCTTTCTTGAGAACATCAATTATGAAACACTTGTTACGTATAATGGAAAGGCATTTGACTGGCCACAGTTAAAAACAAGGCATACCTTGATAAAGGAACATGTCCCGAAGCTTCCGGAATTCGGTCACTTTGATTTATATCATGCTTCAAGACGGCTCTGGAAAGATAAATTAGAACGAGTGAAATTATCTGCAGTGGAAACGGACATTTTAGGGTTTGAACGCGAAGATGATATCCCAGGGTACTTGGCACCAATGATTTATTTCGATTTTGTTGAACGGAAGAATCCGGACATTCTTTTTGGGATCATGAAACATAATGAATTGGATATTTTATCGCTAATCACCTTGTATATTCACTTGTCCCGAAAAATCCTACAAATGGACGGATATACGGAAGAATCATTGGAGATTGCCCGTTGGTTCGCCTACTTAGGGAAAAAGGAAGACTCTGTGGAGGCGTATGAAAAAATAAGGGAAGTCGGAAATGAGGAAGACCGGATCTCGGCAGGTCATGCAATAGCTTTTCAGAAAAAGAAACAAGGGAAATTTGACGAGGCACTTACAATCTGGAAGGAAGTAGCGTTAAATGGGATACCTCGGTTGAGGATTCAGGCTCAGATTGAATGCGCAAAAATTTTGGAGCACCAATCCAAGAATCCCGCTGCTGCCCTTACTTGCACCAAGAAGGCATATCAAGAAATGCTGGAAATGGGCAATGGGAATAGGCTGAACTTGGAGAAAAAACTTTTGGAATTAGAAAAAAGGATGTTGCGGCTTGAAAGAAAAAATAGACTCCTACAATAAAAGCTCTAATGATTAATAAGTAACTACCAATTGCCAAATTCTTCTTGTGATAAAAATGTAGTAAACAAGTATTGTAGCCTCAAGTCATAATGTGTAAAATGATAGTCGTCGAGGATGAATGTAGAAACATCCATCCGTTCAATAAATTTAATAGTGAAAGCGGAGCGAAGAAATGTATAAAACCACATTATTTCTATTTTTTGTTGTCCTATGTTTGACGATTGTTTTATTTACATCATTAAAAGATAGTTTTTATTCTTTTTTATAAAAAGCACGAGGTAAAGCTGCCCACATAAGATGAAAGGTAGTTTGAATTTTCCTTGATTATTGGATTAATTGATATAAATAGGTTATTTCATCAGTACACGTCTACCCTTTTTTTCATAGTCTGTAATGGTAAGGCAAAACTTATCTTGATGAAAGGGGACGAATTATATATGTATTTTCGTAATTGTGGGGGATATCACTCAAATGTAATGGGAGCACACTCAAATGTAATGGGAGCACACTCCAATGTAATGGGGGCACAATCCAATGTAATGGGAGCACACTCCAATGTAATGGGGGCACAATCCAATGTGATGGGAGCAAAATCCAATGTAATGGGGGCACAATCCAATGTGATGGGAGCGCAACACTATCCGACTGCTGTTTCTCCAGTACATGGTCAAACCCAGGCTCTTCCTACGCAAACGGCACCGGCACAAGTATCTCCTACTCAGCAATACGTAAACACAAATGTATCTAATACAGTGATTCCTGTTATTCACCCATCTCATACAACAACGGTTAATAAACATTGCAACACATATAAACACTATTTCCCGCATACTCAATCTGTAGTGAACGAGTGTTACACTCAAAACTTGATTTGTGGTATGCCGCCAGTCAATCCTTGCTGCCCACCTAGGCAATTTGGATACTGAAAAAATTAAGGGCCTAATAAGCCCTTATTTTTCTTACATAATGTCTGAAAGGGGGAGTGGTCTTTAGATGAAGGTTTTGTATCTAACTGGTTATAAAGCATTCGAATTAGGGATATTTAAAAATGATCATGAAGGCGTACAATACATAAAAAAAGCGATTAGGCAACGGCTCATTCCCTTAGTCGAGGATGGACTTGAATGGGTGATCATTTCCGGCCAGTTAGGATCGGAGCTATGGGGGGCTGAGGTGGTATTCGAGGTGAAAGAGGAGTACCCTTCCTTAAAATTGGGTGTGCTTACTCCTTTTTTGAATCAGGAAGAGTCATGGAATGAGACGAATCAGGATTTCTACCGTTCCATTTTGACACGTGCCGACTTTGTCGAATCAATTTTCAAGAAGCCTTATGAAGGACCACAGCAGTTGAAAGTTAAAAATCGTTACATGGTCAAGAAAAGTGATGCCATGTTGATTGTTTTCGATCCTGAAAAGGAAGGATCTGCAAAATATCCATATTATGAAGCCATGAAAAAAGCGGAATCCCTAGCCTATCCCATTTACCAGATTAGCTTTGACGATTTGCAGCAAGTAGCGGAAGAGGATAACTGGGCTAACGATTAAACCATAAAGCAATAAATCATGGACTAAATGTTGTTTCCAGAGCATAATCATATTATGATGAAAATTAGAAACAAAAGGTAGTCCTGCAAGTCGTAAAAAATTTGTCCTTATTTTAAATAAAAATGTGTTTGTTTGACAAATCCAAGCAGATTTGAAAAAATAATAAAAAGTCGATTGTATTGGCGAAAGTATTGAGGTGAAGTCTTATGCTATCCGATAAGATAAAATTAACGGCTAAAGATATTCTTGAAAAAGATTTTAAAACGGCTATGCGAGGTTATAAACCTGAAGATGTAGACCAGTTTCTAGATCTTATCATCAAGGATTATGAAGTGTTTCATCAGGAAATTGAAGATCTTAAACAAGAAAATCTTAAATTGAAAAAACAAACCGAAGAGAATCCGAAACGTCCGAGTCAACCTGCTCCAGGAGCAACTCCTGGTACTACAAACTTTGATATTTTAAAACGGTTATCCAACTTAGAAAAGCATGTCTTTGGAAATAAACTGTTCGATTAATTGCTTGGTTTTATTTCTTTTTTGAAATTGTATTGTGTTTTATTTGTTTATGGGTTATAATCATTAATGTTATGTTAACGTTTGGGTAATTGCTGCTGCATTTATGCAGTTGAGGAAAGTCCATGCTCGCACGGGCTGAGATGCCCGTAGTGTTCGTGCCTGGCGAAAAAATAAGCTTGGGCAGCAGTCTTTGACTGTTGACGGCCGGGAAAATGCCTAAGTCCTTTTGGATATGGCATGAATACCTATAAAAGTGCCACAGTGACGGAGCCTTTGCAGAAATGCAAAGGGTGGAACGAGGTAAACCCCACGAGCGAGAAACCCAAATTAATGGTAGGGGCGCTTTCTTCCTTGGAATTGAACGAGGAGAAGGACAGAAGCATTGCTTCTGTAGATAGATGATTACCGCCGAAGTACGAGACGCAAGTCGCTTGCAGTACTGAGGAACAAAACATGGCTTACAGAACGTTACCATATAACAATTAAAGAACAACTCTCCTTGTGAAAGGAGAGTTTTTGTTTTGTTTATGAAATTTTATCTAATCTAAATATGTCAAAACAATGTCGGATTTCCCCTTCTTAACACTACGTGTGTAAAATACTTTATCATGGAAGTATAAACTAGTGTACTATCGGAGGTTTTCAACATGAGGGATATGCAGGTTGGTTTTCCGGAAGTGTTTTCATTGGCTGATACCATGCTGCAGCAAATGCAGGAGGGGGCTTTGGTCTATACTGAAGAAGGATTAATTATCCAATGGAATAAGGCGGCGGAGAAAATTATCGGATACTCTGATTTTAAACAATGTGGCCATTTATTTCCTTCTTTATTTGCCAGTGAGCATGAGGTTGAAATGATGAGTAAGGAATTACGAAGTAGTCAATCCTATACTGGCTCTCCAATTATGATCCGTAAAAATGGAGAGCGATTTAAAAGTAAAATGAAAATTAGTGGAATCTCATTAAAGGGACAAATGTTTTACTCTGTTATTTTTGATCATCATGATTTTCGGGTAAGGGAAGAAACAGAAAGGATCCTTGCTGAAAAAATTTTCATGAATATTGAAGAGAGTGTCTTATATACGGACAAGCATGGTGTCATTCTATCCGTGAACCCAGCCTTTCAAATCGTGACAGGATATACAGAAGAAGAGGCAGTTGGAAAAAAGCCAAATATTCTTCAATCCGGATATCATAAAAAAGATTTTTATGATGCCATGTGGAAAGAGATAGGGGAATGTGGAAGATGGAGCGGAGAAATCTGGAATAGACGAAAAAATGGTGAGGTTTTCCTTGAGTGGTTAACGATTCTTGCCATTACGAATGAATCTGGAGAAGTCACACACTATGTTGCGTTGTTTTCTGATATCACCGATAGGAAGCATCAGGAAAATCAACTGCAAAAACTGATTCGGTATGATGCTTTGACAGGAATGGCTAACCGTTCTTTATTGAATGAAGAGCTGTGCCGCTTAATCGAAATGTCTGAAAAATACAATCAAACACTCGCTGTGTTACACTTAGACCTTGCACGATTTAAAGCGATTAATGAAACACTAGGTCATGGATATGGGGATTTATTGCTGAAAAAAGTTGCAGCAAGAATAAAGAGAATGTTGAAAAACGAAAATGTGATTGCACGAATTGGCGGCGACGAGTTTATCATTGTCTTGCCCCATTTAAAGCATGTAAAAGAAGCTGTCCACGTCTCTGAGGATGTCATTTCAACACTCAAACAGCCTTTTTATTTATATGACGAAGAGGTATATACATCAGTTAGTGTAGGAATTAGTTTATATCCCTTTGATGGCTCACAGGTTGAAACATTATTAATAAATGCTGAAAAATCGTTACAAAAAGCGAAGGCCAATGGGGTTAATAGCTTTGAATTATATCATGAAGATTTACAAACGGGGAATGATACCCGGAGAAGAACAATAGAAAATAGGCTACATACAGCAATCGAAAACAACGAGCTTCAGGTTCACTATCATCCGCAGGTCCATCTTGAAACAGGGAAAGTGGTGGGTGTGGAAGCACTCCTGCGTTGGAGTGTTCCTGAATTAGGACAGGTTTCTCCTGCCGAGTTCATTCCTATTGCGGAAGAAACGGGACTGATCATCCCAATCAGCCATTGGGTCATTAAACAGGCATGTGAGGAAATTAGAAAATTCCATATTTCTGGGTATCCTGATTTAAAGGTAAGTATCAATATATCAGGATTGCATTTCACCCAGGAAAACTTTGCGAAAGAAGTCATTGGCCTCATACAAGACACTAACATCAATCCCCATCGTGTGGAGTTGGAATTGACCGAAAGCATAATCATGCCTAATGCCCAGAATTCGATAAAAAAATTAGTCGCACTCAAGCAACAGGGATTTAAATTGTCCATTGATGATTTTGGGACTGGTTATTCATCATTGAGTTACTTGCGAAAATTCCCTATTGATACTCTTAAAATCGATCAAAGTTTTATTAAAAACGTAGATAATGACAAAGATGACTCGGCAATAGTGATAGCGATTATTACTATGGCTAAGACGCTTAATCTGGAAATCATAGCAGAAGGCGTGGAACTTAAAAAGCAAGTAGACTTTTTGAAAACGCAAAAGTGTGATATCATTCAAGGGTTTTACTTGTCAAAACCGTTACCCGTTACTGAATTGCATGACTTTTTGGAAATGTGGAAACCGATTTTGATTATAGGAAAGAAGGTGCATGACGAATGAAACAATTCGATATTATTGCAACATCAGCAATGGGATTGGAATCTATTGTTGCAAAGGAAGTCCGTGACTTGGGTTACGACTGTGAAGTTGAAAACGGAAAAATTATGTACAAAGGGGACCAAATGGCCATAGCCCGCTCTAATTTATGGTTACGTAGTGCCGATCGTGTGAAAATTAAGGTCGCTGAATTCAAGGCGTATTCCTTTGATGAGCTGTTTGAAAAAACCAAAGCCTTGAATTGGGAAGATTACCTATCTGTAGATGTTGAGTTTCCAGTCAGCGGTAAATCAGTTAAATCCCAGTTGTATAGTGTTCCTGATTGTCAGGCCATCGTGAAAAAAGCGATTGTCGATCGATTGAAAAGTAAGTATAAGCAAGTTTCCTGGTTTGAAGAGACAGGCCCATTATTTAAAATTGAAGTATCGATTTTAAAAGATTTAGTAACACTTACGATAGATACATCAGGAGCTGGATTACATAAACGTGGCTACCGCACTGGGCAAGGTGAAGCACCTCTTAAAGAAACCTTGGCGGCAGCGTTGGTAATGCTCACGAACTGGAAACCAGATAAACCATTCATCGACCCATTCTGTGGTTCCGGGACGATTCCTATTGAAGCGGCATTGATTGGACAGAATATTGCTCCTGGATTTAACCGTGACTTCATTTCCGAAACCTGGTCTTGGATGGATAGCAAGGTTTGGGATGAAGCGAGAACCGAAGCTGAGGATTTGGCTGATTACGATCAGTATTTGGATATTTCAGGATGTGATATTGATCACCGCATGGTCGAAATCTCAAAAGCCAATAGTTTCGAAGCAGGTCTTGGAGATTTGATTGATTTCAAGCAAATGCAGGTGAGGGATATCTCGACGAGGAAGGAATATGGCGTCATTGTGGGGAACCCACCATATGGGGAACGTCTTGGTGAAAAGAAAGCCGTTGAGCAGATGTATAAAGAGATGGGAGAGGCATTTAAAAAGCTTGATACATGGTCTATTTACATGATTACCTCAAACCCGGACTTTGAACAGTTTTATGGGAAACCAGCTACGAAAAAAAGGAAGCTGTTCAATGGATTCATTAGGACGGACTTTTATCAATATTGGGGAAAAAGGCCGGCAAGACAACCTAGAGGCGAATAAGTAGGTATAATATAATATAAGATTTTGAAAAGTCAGGACATTTTATCTAAAGTGGGTTCTATTCTTGATTATCCCTTCCATTTCTGTTATTCTGATAGTGAATTATTTTTGTTCAGATTTAAGGAATACCTTATTAATCAGTGAGCAAGGATAGTAATATAATGTGTGGCAAACACACTAGGAGGCAACAAAAATGGAACAAGGTAAAGTAAAATGGTTTAACGCAGAAAAAGGTTTTGGATTCATCGAACGCGAAGGTGGAGACGATGTATTCGTACATTTCTCAGCTATCCAAGGAGAAGGTTTCAAAACACTTGAAGAAGGCCAAGATGTTACATTTGATGTAGAACAAGGTCAACGCGGACCGCAAGCATCAAACGTAAACAAAGCTTAATTCAACCTTATAGTATTTACAGACAGGCTCTCTAGGGAGTCTGTCTTTTTGTTTTTTCGCAATCCCTAGCAATATAAACACCATAGTACATAAAACTTTTTAATAGCCATGACAAAATACCTTGACTATGTGAAGGAATTGAAGGATAATATACTTTTGCCTAGATATATTTTAAAACCTGAATTCATATACTTAAGATAGATAAAAGGGGAGACCAGGATGCTAAAAACACTGCCTTTTTCGGTAACAAAGGAAGATTCTTTTTATGATAAGCTTTCAGAATGGATGGGTGATGTTTTTTACGATATTCTTCCCGAAAAAGGATTCGAGCTACGCGACGAACAAATATTCATGGCTTTTCAACTAGAAAAGGCCTTTAAGGAAAAAAATATAAGTTTCGCAGAAGCTGGTGTAGGGACGGGTAAAACATTGGTTTATCTGTTATATGCAATCTGTTATGCCAGATACACCAATAAACCGGCAATCATTTCCTGCGCTGATGAGACTTTGATTGAACAACTCGTTAAAGAAGAAGGCGACATACAAAAAATAAAGAGCGCCTTAGGTATTGAAGTGGATGTTAGGCTTGCGAAATACCACGATCAATATGTATGCCTAAAGAAGCTGGATCATGCTGTGAATCATGAGGATTCTGAGGGCATCGATCAGCTATTTGATGAACTCCCTAAATTTGTGCATAACAATTCATCTATGAATGCTTATACGCCTTATGGGGATCGTAAACAATATCCATACCTTAATGATGAAGATTGGTCTAAAGTAGGCTGGGACCAGTTACAAAATTGCTTTACCTGTGATAAACGTCAGCGTTGTGGACAAACACTTTCCCGTGATCATTACCGGAAATCAAGTGACTTAATCATTTGTTCACATGATTTCTTCATGGAACATGTTTGGACGAAAGATAAGCGCAAGCGTGAAGGACAACTACCGTTATTGCCAGAACATAGTTGTGTAATCTTCGACGAAGGTCATTTACTCGAATTCTCTGCACAAAAGGCTCTAACATATAAAGTGGGTGAACAAACCCTCGCTTCAGTTTTGGAGTTGTTAACAGCTAATCAAGTGCGTGAGGAAACGCTGTACATCATAGAAGATTTAATTGATATAAACGAAGAGTTTTTTGATTTGCTCGACGAAAAGGCAATTCATGTAAGTGGTTCAAACCGATATGAAATACCGATGTCGAAAGAAATCACCAATTTTGCTAAAAGACTTCATGAAAAGGTGGAAGAACTAGAAGAAAGCCTTGTTTTTGAATCGGAAATGTATACGATTAACGACTATGATTTGAAAGTCACTGAAGAGTATTTAGAACAGTTGGGATACTCACTTTCTCTCTTCGTGAAAGATGAACAAGCCGTTTCGTGGTTTGAAGAAAATGAAATGACTAAAACGTTGGTCATCATGCCTAGACTTGTCCAGGATATTTTATCTGAACAAGTATTCTCGAAAAAAATTCCATACATTTTTTCATCAGCGACCTTATCCGATAATAAATCATTCCAATATATTGCGGATAGCTTGGGGATTAAAAAGTTCGATAGCTTCTCGGTTGAATCTCCATTTGATTATGAAGAAGTGATGAAGATGAACATGCCGACCTTTGAAAAAGGAGATCGGTTAGCTAAACTCAATTATACAATGGGAACAATCGAGGAGAACAAAGGACGGACACTCGTATTGTTTCAATCAAAAGAAGAGTTGCTTTGGTTCAAGGAGAACTGCAGGAAGGGTGATTATCCTTTCTATTTTGAAGGTGAATCGGAGATTAGCGACCTTGTTAAAAAGTTTCAGGAAGAAGAGCATTCCGTTCTGTTCTCCTATCATTTATGGGAAGGCCTGGATGTACCGGGAGATTCATTGCAGAATGTAGTGATACACTCCCTCCCATTCCCGCCACATGATCCTGTATTCGAAGCTAAGAGGAACTCGGTCACCGATCCATTTGAAGCCGTTGACCTCCCGTATATGCTTCTTCGTTTACGTCAGGGTATTGGACGTTTAATCCGGACCAGCAACGACTCTGGAACTGTACAAATACTGATTGACAATGATTTATCAAATCAAGTTAAAGAAAAAATCATTTCTGTCCTTCCGGTATCTCTTTAATAAAAAAACATGTTAAGGTCCAAGGGAAATCCCCTTGGACCTTTTATGAATTCAATTCGTTCTGATGTGATTTTCCCTTGTATAATATGGTAAAGTGTAATGTGAAAGGGGATGTTTTATTTGACAGGTAGCGTGGAGCAAGTAGAAAGAGAATTTAAAGAATACGTCAAGAAAATATCGGCATATAACGAGGCGCTTGCACTCATATTCTGGGACTTGCGTACGGGAGCTCCCAAAAAGGGTGTGGAGCAACGATCTGAAGTGATTGGGGTGCTCTCCTCTGAAGTTTTCAATATGACCACAAGTTCCGAAATGAAGCGGTTTATTGATGAGCTCACAACAGAGAAAGCAGAACGAAAACTTAGTGAAGTAACGATGAAAATGGTACAGGAATGTAAGAAAACCTTTGAGAGAAATAATAAGATTCCAGCAGATGAATATAAGGAATTCGTGATATTACAATCCCGTTCGGAAAGTGCGTGGGAAGAAGCAAGGGAAAAAGCGGACTTTTCTATATTTGAACCTTACCTTGAAAGAGTTGTCGCCTATACTCGTAAATTTGTTGAATATTGGGGATACAAGGACCAGCCATACGATACTTTGTTAGATATGTATGAACCGGGTATGACCGTTGAGATCCTAGATCGAGTATTTGGTGAGCTTCAGGCGAGCATCGTTCCCTTGGTCAAGCAAATTGCCGATAGTAAGCATCAACCTGGGACAGATTTCCTTTATAAGGAATTTCCTAAGGAAAAACAACAGCAATTCAACCACGAAGTTTTAAAACAAATCGGGTACGATTTTAAGGCTGGTAGGCTTGATGAAACCGTCCATCCATTTGCAACTGGAATCAATAGAGGCGACGTTCGTGTTACGACCCGGTATGACGAACGTGATTTTAGAGGCGCAATTTTTGGCACCATCCATGAGTGTGGCCACGCTATTTACGAGCAGAATATTGCTGAGGAGTTAACGGGTACACTTCTCGATAGTGGGACTTCGATGGGAATCCATGAATCTCAATCTTTATTTTTTGAAAACTTCATTGGCCGAAGCTTAAGTTTCTGGAAAAACCAATATTCGCTTTTAAAGGAGTTTGCTCCCGAGCAGTTCGCGGATGTTGCACTTGAAGATTTCTATCGTGGAATTAATGAATCGAAGCCTTCTTTTATCCGTATTGAAGCCGATGAGTTAACATACCCACTACATATCATGATTCGCTATGAATTGGAAAAGGCTCTCTTTAATGGTGAGCTTGAAGTGAAGGACTTACCAAGTGCATGGAACAAAAAATACGAGGAGTATCTGGGTATCATACCTGAAGATGATGCAGTGGGTGTTTTGCAAGACGTCCATTGGTCTGACGGAAGTTTTGGGTATTTTCCATCCTATGCACTTGGCTATATGTATGCCGCTCAATTTAAACATGCGATGCTGCAGGATTTACCACAATTTAATGAACTTTTGGAAGCGGGTAACATTGAACTTATCAGGAATTGGCTTAACGAAAAGGTCCATAAATTCGGTAAGTTGAAAAAACCCTTAGAGATTTTGAAAGAAACAACGGGGGAAGGTTTGAATGTGCAATATTTAATCGAGTATCTAGAAGAAAAGTATAAAGCGGTTTATAAAGTTAAATAACATGGATAAAGTGAAGCCTTGGCAACTTGCCAAGGCTTTCTTTAATCACCATAATTTAAAACCCTTTGAACCTGGTGGGGCATTTTGAATGATATCAATAAATGGAATGGTATAGGCGAAAAGAATAAGTGCTGCGGTTATTCCAAGCCATAATTTCCAGTTTTCAAAAACGAGAGAAATCGTTGCATCCTCATTTGATTCACCTACTGGGAATTCTTCATTTCCCTTTGGAGCAAAGAAGGCCAATTGGATGAAAATAATAATATATAAAACGATTCCAATAAATAGTATGGTTCCACCGATTGCCTGGGCGATTTGATAAGGAATCCACTCAAGTGCCTGTGCTGACTCCCCATAAGTAGAAAAAGATGAGCGACGAGGTGCACCCAGTAGTCCGGCAATATGCATAGCCCCAGACATGATGGACATTCCGATTGCCCAAAAGATACCTTGAATGATGGCTAATTTATTAAGTTTTTTAGTCAATATCCGTCCAGTCAAATGAGGAACCAGCCAATAAGAAATGCCGAAAAAAGTTAGAATTACTGAAGTGGCCAATGTTAAATGAAAATGTCCCGTTACCCATATGGTATTATGAACAACCTGGTTCAATTGGTTCGATGCATTGACAAGTCCCCCGGCTCCAGCTGGGACGAAAGCCACCATCCCGATAAAAGGAACGGTAAAACGGGCATCGCCCCAAGGGAGTTTTAGGAACCATCCGAATAAACCTGTAGCATTTTGTGAACGTCCGTATTTTTCAAAAGTGCCGAATAAAGAAAAAGCAGTCATTAAAGAAGGGATTACGACCAAGAAAGTTAATGCAACTTGTATATATTTCCAAACAGGATCTATTCCTGGCTCAAGCAATTGATGATGAAGCCCGACAGGAATGGAGAACAACAGAAATAAAATAAAAGACATCCTCGCTAATGAATCCGAAAATATTTTACCGCCAATGATCTTAGGAATCACTACATACCAGCACATATAGGCTGGTAGCAACCAGAAATAAACAAGTGGATGACCAAAATACCAGAACAAAGTCCTGCTTGCTAAAATGTTAATCGAATCAACCCATCCTAAAGACCAAGGAAGAAGCTGGAACAAGACGGTGATAGCGACCCCTAACGTGGCTACGAACCATAATAAAGTATTGACCACAGCCATGAAACTTAATAAGGGGCTGGATTTTCCCTTGTTATTTTTCCGCCATTTATGGTATGTCACCAATAGGGAGCCACCGCTAAACCAACTGCCAACGATGACAAGTGTCAATCCCCCATAGAAAATAGGATGGGCTTGAAGTGGGGCATAAAAAGTATAAAGGACGGAAGCTTCGTTTAATAACACCATAAGAGCCGCCATTGCCGTTCCAACTGTCATTGTCCAAAAACCAACCCAGCCTGAGAATCTTGCCCATTTGGTTAAAGGTCCTATGGTTTTACTGATTGCTGAAAGATGAAACCCCAAAATGAAGAAGGTCGTAAGAATTAGTGCGAGTAAAACGCCATGGACAGTAAGTAGTTGATAATAGGTTATTCCTGCAGGCAATTCGACTTTGCCTGAACGTACAAGTGTTTGAAGGAGTCCCGCAAAGCCCCCTAGTCCCAAGGCAATGATGGCAACATAGAAATGTGCCATGGAAAGCTTCGCATCAAGTGGGTGAATTTTTTCGTTATCAATAGCTTTTGTCATTTTGAAACCACCTCAATTTGAGAGCTCATCATATGGTGACCAACTCCGCAGTATTCATTGCATATAATTAGGTTTTCCCCCACTTTATTGAAAGTAGCGGTATATTCACTGACATAACCAGGTTCAAGCATCATATTGACATTTGTCCCGGCTACTTCAAATCCGTGGATGACATCCTTGGTTGTCGCAATGATTTTGACAGTCGCCCCCTTTGGAATCTCCACCTTTGCTGGGCTGTACGAAAAAGCCGAAGCCACAAATACTAATTCATAATCCCAATCCTTTCCGTCTACTTTATGTAATCCGGGATCATTGAAGGGGGCAGTGGTATCAACCTTTTCAGGGTCGATGGTTACTAAACAGCTTGGTGGCTGGTTCCCTAAATAGAAAGCACTTACCCCTAGAACTGTTAAGAAAATGAGTAGGGCGACCGTTCCTAAAATGAGCCAAATCTTTTCAAACTTATGCATATGCATCATTTATCCTCCTCACTTAACCTAAACGACCCGTAAATAAAAAATAAATGCTGACCCAAATCACTATTAGAAAAATTCCAAGTAGTAAAACCGAAGCGAGTGTGCCTTTCAAATCAGAATCTTGTTTTATTTGTGTTTTGTTCTTGCCAGTAGGTTCGGACATTTTTTCACACCTTTCCCATTAGAAAAAAATAGAGTAACTAAGCTACTTAATCATACAAAAGTACCAGATGAATAGTAGCTGTTTTTTCTCATTTCACAAATTGTTCAATCATTGTCTTAACAAGTTGGAAATAGGGGAATATTGAACGTTAAGGAAAGTGTTGGTTTGAAAGGAAGGCGTATTGTGAAAGTATTGTGAAGTTTATGAACTTGCCATTTATATTCCATACGAAAGGATATCTCCAAAATATATTTTTTGAATTTTCAAATAACACGAATGATAAACTATCATTTTAATTTAAAGTTCGTTTTTTTATCAAGTTTTTCTTTTCAAATTGTGAAGGCATTGTTATAATTCTTGTATTATTAAAAATAAATTTTTTTCACTCGTATAATCGCAGGAATATGGCCTGCAAGTTTCTACCGGATTACCGTAAATAATCTGACTATGAGTGAGTAATAGATCTTGTCGCGACTTGAAGGGACTTTATATATCCTTTTTCATGAATGCCCAAGAAATATTGCTTCACTCTACTATGTGATGCAATGTTTCTTGGGCATTTTTCATTTACCAGGAAACAATGACATGACTTAAAATAATCAATCATCTTAGATTGGGAGGAATCTTCATGCAACTATTAAAAGAAAAAATCTTGTCAGAGGGGCAAGCGTTATCTAAAGACATTTTAAAAGTGGATTCATTCTTGAACCACCAAATGGATCCTGTGCTAATGAAAGAAATCGGTAAAGAATTTGTAAAACGATTTGCACATAAAGAGATAACAAAGGTGCTTACGATTGAATCTTCGGGGATTGGACCAGGTCTTATGGCAGCTTTGGAATTGGATGTTCCATTAATTTTTGCTCGTAAACGTAAATCCCTTACATTGACTGAGGGGCTAGTGACGGCATCGGTTCATTCCTTTACTAAAAAAGAAACCAATACTATTTCCGTATCGGATAAGTATATTAAAGCCGGTGATAAAGTCTTAATAATCGATGACTTTTTAGCTGTTGGACAGGCTGCCCGGGGGTTGGCGGATATTTGTAAACAGGTAGGCGCTGAAGTGGTCGGTATAGGAATCGTTATAGAGAAAGCTTTCCAAAGTGGTGGCAAAGATCTTAGGGATCAAGGTTTCCAAGTTGAATCCTTAGCAAGGATCAAGGAGTTGAACGTAGGCCAAATAACATTCATTGAGGAGCGGGAAGGAGCTATCGTTCATGTCTGAAAATCAATCCCCATTGAAAGTTGCATCGTTAGGGTTACAACACGTTCTTGCAATGTATGCTGGTGCCATTGTTATCCCCCTTATTGTTGGTGGTGCTATGGGATTGAACTCGACACAGTTGACCTATTTAGTTTCAATCGACATTTTAATGTGTGGTATTGCGACTTTATTGCAAGTCGTAAAAATGAAATATTTTGGGATTGGCCTTCCTGTAGTACTTGGTTGTACTTTCACCGCAGTAAGTCCGATGATTGCAATTGGTACTCAGTATGGGATGAATAGCATTTATGGGGCCATTCTGGTTTCAGGTTTGATTGTGGTTTTGATCAGTAAGTTTTTTGGGAAGCTATCGAGGTTCTTCCCGCCTGTTGTAACAGGATCGGTAGTTACAATCATTGGAATTACGCTCATTCCAGTGGCCATTAATAATCTGGGGGGCGGACAAGGTGCGGTTGATTTTGGTTCCTTGAATAATGTAGCCCTTGGTTTTGGAACGTTGCTATTCATCATTTTGATGTATAAGTTCTCAACGGGCTTTGCCAGGTCCATTGCTATTTTACTTGGATTATTCTTTGGGACATTTGTGGCTTTCTTCATGGGTAAAGTAGAATTCAGTGCCGTAGAGGGCGCTTCATGGCTTCATATGCCACATTTTTTCTATTTCGGTTTTCCTGAGTTTAATATCACGGCCATCATAACCATGACCCTGGTTGCTGTAGTAAGTTTAGTGGAATCAACAGGTGTTTACTATGCTTTGGGGGAAATCACAGATAAAGAAATTTCTGAAGATGACTTGGCGCGGGGGTATCGTTCGGAAGGATTGGCCAGTATAATCGGTGGTCTGTTTAATGCATTTCCATATACGGCTTTTTCGCAAAATGTGGGCCTGATTCAATTATCGGGCATCAAAACAAGAAATGTCATTTATGTAGCTGCGAGCATGCTCATATTAATTGGTTTCGTACCTAAAATAGGTGCGTTCACAACGATCATTCCTCCATCCGTTTTAGGAGGCGCGATGGTAGCCATGTTCGGGATGGTGATTGCAGCGGGAATTAAAATGCTGAGCAGGGTGGATTTTTCCTCCCAGGAAAATTTGTTGATCATTGCCTGTTCAGTAGGTATGGGAATAGGGGTGACGGTTGTTCCCGAGGTGTTCGCAAATATTCCTGGCGGCATCCAGATTCTAACCGAAAATGGTATCGTTGCTGGAAGTTTAACTGCGATCTTCTTGAATATCATTTTCAATGTTATCCCGACAAAAGGGAGAGTAAAGAAAGTGCGTATCGAAGGACAAAAAGTAGCCTGATTATTTTCACATGATCAAAAAATGAGTCTGTCTTCCTTATCCGATTCGGTGGGGAGGCAGTTTTTATTTGTCCCCTAGGCAACTGAATTAAAATGGTTGGTTTAAAAAATAAAAAGGAAACTCTCTTCACTTTCTGAATATATTATTAGTATCTGTTTAAGAAAGAAAGTGATAGGAATGGAAAAAAAATATTGTATGCATTGTCGGACCATTTTGAATCAGGAATGTAGATGTTTTGTCTGTGGGAAAGAGGAATTTCAGAACATCATCATCCAAGTACAAAATCAATCTTCCGTGGAGAAAGAAGAATGAAAGAACCCCCTTACCAAGTATGAAGGTAAGGGGGTTCTTTCATGTTGATACTAGCTTTCAATCATCAGAATAATATGAAGGGTTCCAGCCCCTTCGAGGACTACAGGCAAATTGATGGCTTGATTGAAGCCATACATTTTCGTTTGACCGACAAGGACGGTTGGTGGTGTTATATCCATTAAGGTATCATCATTTGCTAAGGAAGTTGCGAGATTACCTGCAAGCATATTACCAAGCTCTGCGGCGAACGACTCTAGCATTTCGCCTTCTAGAGGCATTCCAAACATGACTTCGCCTATTTTACTTACACAGTCACTTGTTCCTTCGATAATTAATCTACCCCGAACGGCTCCCGTCATTCCAATAAGTACAGAGATGGATTCCTGTTCAAAAGGTTGCATAATGAGGGAAGGCTTCTGGACATCCGAAGAAAAAGGAAGGACGGACTTCACTGCTGAAATCGTACCGTTTAAAACTTTCGTAATGCTAGCGCTGATTTCCATTTAAATTCCTCCGATTGTATGGTTAATCCTATAATATCAAATTTATAGGGTGAAATACCTATTTTATTGAAAAAAATAATGAAAAATATGTATTTAAGACTACGTGGTTTTTTAGAATTAAATTCAAAGGGATTGGGAAGCTTAACCATATATTGATTAATAAGGAGTGAATTCATGTCATATCTTTTATCTGCTTCCCACATAAAACTCCCTTATCAACTTTCACAGGAAAAAATCATGGAGTTTTCCCGCGAAATTTTCGGTGCATCTTTTAAGAATATAGAACGATTATTGCAGGCGTTCAAAAACGGCCAAGTTGAAAATAGGTATTTTTCCAATGACCTGGATTGGTTTAGGGAAGATCATACTTTTCAAGAAAAAAATGAAGTATATGTTAAACAGGCTGTCGAATTCGGAAAAGAGGCCGTAGAAAAGTGTTTGGTTAATACTGATTTCTTGAAAAATGGGATTCATCCTAATGAAATTGACGCCTTTTTTTATATTTCAAGTACTGGAATAGCCACCCCAACCATAGATGCGAGGATCATGAATGAACTTCCTTTTAATTCTCATATGAAAAGGATACCGATATGGGGGCTGGGTTGTGCCGGGGGGGCAAGTGGCCTATCACGCGCATTTGAATATTGTAAAGCGTTTCCGAAAGCAAAGGTTATCGTATTGTGTGTAGAACTGTGTAGCTTAACCTTTCAGAAAAATGATATTTCCAAAAGTAATTTAATTGGGACCTCTTTATTTTCCGATGGAATTAGCTGTGTCTTGATCTGCGGTGATGATGCTAAGGTTGAAGGAAAATCAAATAAAGACCACCATCTGCATTTCTTGAATTCACAATCCACCCTTATGCCCAATTCATTGGATGTGATGGGGTGGGATTTGAAAGACCAGGGCCTCCATGTCATCTTCTCAAAAGACATACCTACTATCATCAAGGAATGGCTTAAACCGAACGTGGAAGACTTTTTAAAGGAGGAAGGACTTAGACTTGGGGATATTAAGGATTTTATAGCCCACCCTGGCGGAAAGAAGGTTATTGATGCCTATCATGAATCGTTAGGTTTCAACGAAGGGATGACGGCGGAATCAATGGCGGTTTTAAGAGAGTTTGGTAATATGTCATCGGCTACGATTTTGTATGTACTGGAGAGATTCATGAAGCGTAGTGGTCAAACTGGTCAATATGGTCTTGCCGCTGCATTGGGGCCAGGATTTTCATCTGAATTAGTATTAATGAGGTGGAACTGATGCTATTTGGGATTTTTATAGGCTTGATTGCCTTACAGCGCCTTGCTGAATTATACATCGCCAAGCAAAATGAAAAGCAGATGAAGAGAATTGGGGGAGTCGAGTATGGAGTGGACCATTATCGGTGGATGGTCCTCTTGCACTTGAGTTTCTTTTTAGCACTCATATTTGAGGTAGTTGGATTTACTAGAGCTTTTTCTCCCCTTTGGCCGATTTGGTTATCGTTGTTTTTATTGGCCCAAGTAGGCCGGGTTTGGGTGATCATGTCTCTTGGTAAGCATTGGAATACAAAAATCATAGTCGTTCCTGACGCGGAAGTAATCATCAAAGGCCCCTATAGGTATGTTAAACATCCGAATTACCTCATCGTGGCCACTGAAATAATCGTTATTTCACTGTTATTCAATGCTTATTATACAGCAATGATATTCAGCCTTTTAAATGTCTGGATGATGTCAGTGAGGATACCACTAGAAGAAAGGGCTTTAAAAGAACATACGGAATATTCTACAGCTTTTAAGCAAAAATAATAAAAAGTTTGGTTTTCTTATTGAAAATGATTATCGTTCGTGATAAGATTCTAAATGAAGATGAAAATTATTCTCAATGGTTGTATTGAAAAGAAAAACTATTACAATTAAAACTAAAAATGTACGAATATAAAAGAGGATGGTGTTTTGTAATGATTTGGTTATTCATTTTATTGACAGTCGCTACATATACATTTGTGATGAAACATGTGTTGAATAATATCCAAAAACCGGCTAAGGTGAATCGTTCTTTAACCCAGTCAAATAACGAAAATCAAACTAGTTACCACCCAACACCCTCACCTCGGTAAGAATCTGCATTCAGTAAAGCAATAAGCCTTATGAAAGCCCACAAAATTGTGGGCTTTTTTGAGTTTTCCAATGCATTACGGCGTCTTTTACTAGTAAAACATCAAGCAAACGGTATGAATAACAAACGAAATCGTTTACAATAGGAGTATCAAAATGACGATAGAATAAGGGGTATGGAAAGATGATTTCTGAAGTAACCAAGCAACAGTCTAAATTGGGGATTTTGACTGCCATGTATGAAAAATTCCAATTGGCAGGTGATACGGGTAATGCCGATAAACTGAAACAGTTAATCATGAAAGTGAATAAAGAAGAATTTATCATTGCTTTTTGTGGTCATTTTTCCGCAGGGAAATCAAGCATGATCAATTACTTTTTGGGTGATCAAGTATTGCCTTCTAGTCCGATTCCTACGAGTGCCAATACAGTTAAAGTTCAAAAAGGAGATGACTATGCCAAGGTCTTTTATCATCATCAGCCACCGGTAGTATTTCCTGCACCATATGATTTTAAAGAGGTAAAGAAATTCGCCAAGGACGGCGATTCCGTATCGGCCATTACCATTAGCTCCAATCAGTTTCAATTGCCAGATTCTTGTGCAATCATGGATACGCCGGGAATTGACTCGACCGATGATGCTCACAGGGTATCGACTGAATCAGCCTTGCATCTAGCGGATGTCGTTTTTTATGTTATGGATTATAACCATGTCCAATCTGAAGTGAATTTCCTTTTCACGAAAGAATTAGTAGAAGCGGAAAAACCGACGTACTTAATTATCAATATGATTGATAAGCATGATGAAAATGAGCTGAGCTTCCAGAATTTTAAATTATCGGTTTCAGAAGCTTTTGCGAATTGGAATGTATATCCTGATGGAATCTTTTTTACGTCTGTTAGAGATTTGGACAATAGCGAGAATGAAATTGAAACTGTGCGGAATTTTCTGTATGAAATGGCGGAAAATGGTTTGTCGAATGGCAAGGACGCCATCATGCAATCTGCGAATGCTCTTGTTGAAAGACATCTTATCTGGTTAAAAGAGCAGTATGAAGAAGAACATGCCAGTGAATTTGAAGTACTGTCGGAGCTTCCTAATGAAGAGCGGATAAAGTTGACAGACCAAGTGGATAAACTAATCAAGGAAAAGGGATCTTTAACGGATCGCTTGGAGAAGATAAAAGCCCAGTTTGCCGAGGATTTGGAAGTCATTTTGAAAAGCGCGTATATCATGCCGGCAACTACTCGCGATTTGGGAAAATCATTCTTGGAATCCGTCCAGCCCGATTTTAAAATGGGATTATTATTTGCAAAGAAAAAAACGGAAGCTGAACGTGCGGAGCGCCTTCAATCCTTCTTAGCTGATTTGCAAGAAAAGGTTAAGACTCAACTTGAATGGCACCTTAAAGAGTTGGCGGTAAAGACTCTTACTGAGGCAGAAGTACATGATGCAACGCTAGAAAGTGATGCCCAGACATTACATATCGAGATTACAGAAGAGTATATCCGGAAATCTCTGAAACCACAGGTCAATGTTACAGGGGAATATGTATTGAACTATACCAATGACCTAGCTTCCACGATTAAAAAGAAGTCCCGTGATGAAGCGGATGTATTTTTCAATAAAGTGATTGTCACCCTGGAAGAAAGAATTGGTTTACAATCAGAATCCATTGATAAAGAGCTGGAAGGTTTTGCTGATTTTGCAGAAGCCCTTAAGGTTACAGCAGCAATGAACGGTGAAATAGCCGCTCATAAGGAACAGTTGGATGCCATTGCCAATCAGACTGTACAGTCAGCCAAGGAAAGTGATATCGAGGCACTTCTGACTCAATGGGATGAAGAAGATAAAAATATCAAGGTTAAAATAATGAATACGAGTGAAACCGAAGCGGTAAATCAGGAAAAGAAACAGAAGCCATCCCAAACGTCCATGGAAGAAAAAAAGGTGCAAATCGAATCGGTCACCCCTTCTATGAGTAAAGGGGACTTACGTGGTAAGGAAAAATTGATGGATACGGCAAGAAACTTACAAAGTGCAGCCAAACTGATTCAACCTTTGAAAGGTTTCCAATCGCTCTATAAAGAATTAACAGAGAAGGCGAGTAGACTCGAAAAGCAGACATTCACTGTTGCATTATTCGGTGCTTTCAGTGCCGGCAAGTCATCTTTCGCCAATGCATTGATGGGGGAAACCGTTTTACCGGTATCACCGAACCCTACCACTGCCGCAATCAATAAAATCTTGGCTTCGGACAGTGAACATCCACATGGTACAGCGACTGTTAAATTAAAAACCGAAGAAATGCTCCTAGAGGATGTGAAATTGGCTTTAAGTGCGTTTGGTCAAACTGCCAAGTCACTGAGTGAGGCACATCAACTAGCTTTGGAGATTATCGAAAAAGCGGGTGAAGTGGATAAAGGGAAAACTCATCTATCCTTCCTTCGTGCGTTCCATCAAGGAATGCCGCCATACCAAAAAGATTTAGGGTCAGTCATAACGGTGGATTTGGAAGGATTCAAGAGTTTTGCAGCAGAGGAATCGAAGTCATGTCTCGTGGATTTGATTGAATTACGTTACGACTGTGAAATGACAAAGCAGGGCATGGTGCTTGTCGATACCCCTGGAGCGGATTCCATTAATGCCAGGCATACTGGAGCTGCCTTCGAGTATATTAAAAACTCGGATGCGATTCTCTTCGTGACCTATTACAACCATCCCTTTTCAAAGGCTGACCGAGAATTCCTGATCCAACTTGGTCGCGTTAAGGATTCTTTTGCAATGGATAAAATGTTCTTTATCGTCAATGCAGTCGATCTTGCCCAGAATACCGACGAGTTGGAAGAAGTGATGGAGTATGTTACGGATCAATTGAATGGCTTCGGTATCCGTTTTCCAAAGCTATTCCCGCTTACTAGTAAAGGTGCTTTGGAAGAAAAGAAACTTCCTGGTTCATTCAAGCACTCTTTCCTTCAGGATAGTGGAATAACGGAATTTCAATTGCAATTCGATTCGTTCATCGAACATGACTTAACGGGGCTTGCAATCGAATCGGCGCAGGCGGCTGTACGAAGGACCGAAGAATTAATGCGTGATGTTATTACGGCCTCTAAGCAAGATGAGAAAGCCAAGCAAAAGGCCCTTGAGACATTGGCGCAAGAGGCTCAGACCATAACAGGAATTTTGGAAGTCATTAAAGGGGATGCCGAAAAACTACGGTTGAAAAAAGAGATTGATGAATTGACTTTCTATAGTAAACAACGGGTGTTTTTCCGGTTCAATGACTTTTTCAAGGAATCATTCAACCCTGCTGTCATAAAGGACGACGGACAGGACTTGAAACAGGTCCTTAAGTTAGCCTTAAAGGACCTACTCGAATCATTAGGATTCGACCTATCACAGGAAATGCGTGCCACAGCATTGAGGACTGAGATGTTCGTCAATAAATTGTTGAATGAAAAACAAGTCGGTTTGCTCCAACAGATCCAGAATGTCCGAAAAACAATTTCGTTACAACCATATGAACCAAGTGAGAAAGAGTCCCTTGAGTTCACAAGTGCTTTTAACCAAATGGATGCGGGTGAATTCAAAAAAGAGTTAGCTCAGTTCAAGAATCCAAAAAGCTTCTTCGAAAAAAATGAAAAGGTAAAAATGAGTGAGGATATCCAATTGCGCTTGGATGAGCCTGCCTCAATTTACGTGAAAGAACAGGGTGCCCGTCTTTTTGAATTATATACAACGATTCTGGATCAGGAATTGCTATCGATTCAAAAGAAATTCCAAGCGGAAATAGCCGATGTGTTTGCTGGGTTACGTGCTGCTTTAGAGGAAAAGGTAGATTTACCTTACTATGAGGCTGCTGTAGAAAAATTGGTAAAAATGAATTCTTAGAATAATAATGGAAACGTGGTTACTTTATGAAAGAAAACCTTATTTCACTTTTGTCCGAACTTGAAAAGCGTGAACATATTACAATCATGATGGCTGCTGTAACAGGCAGCCATTCTTTTGGTCTATCATCATCAAGTTCGGATTTCGATGTCAGATTTATTTATGTCCAAAATGAAGTCAAAACATATTTATCGATAAGCAAGCCTGTCGACTCCATCCAGTTGGTTGAGGGCTCTTTAGACCTCGTAGGATGGGATTTGTTCAAGGCCTCCCGGCTCATGTTAAAGAGTAACCCTTCTGTTTATGAGTCAGTTACGTCTCCCATTCAACTTATCGACGAGCCAACCTATCGCAGAAATATGCTAAGTTTAATGAATGTAGCTTATTCCAAAAAGGTTTTAGGGCATCATTACCTCCGCATGATTAAGAGCAATATTCAACGATTGGCTGAAGAAAAGGATACGGAAATTAAAACGTTAAAAACTTGGGTACAAGTTTATCGATCGTATTTGACGTTACACTATCTAATCCAAAAAAAATCGCTACCACCCATAGATGTGTGGGAATTGCTGGAGTCCGTGGTGCTTGAAGAAGATATGAAAAAGAGGATGACTACAATATTCATGGCTAAACAAAGCGAAGATTTTCCGAAACTTGCAAGTGAAGAAAATCTTAAGGTCTTGAAAGGAACATTCCCCTTCTTGGAAGAGAATGTAACAAAGCTTCCGGTGGGAAGGGACATGGAGAAGGAACTCAATCATATAAATTGGTCCATTCTAAAGGGGGAGAGATAGTAAAATGGGATATATAATAGAGGTAGAAGAGTTAATATCCATGAGCAAATTAGAGGATGTCAGAATTTGTGATTGCCGATATAAGCTTGGGTCACCAGAAGTGGGCGGTAAAGAATACGAAAAAGAACATATTACAGGTGCCGTATATTTTGATTTAGAAAAAGACTTATCTGGACAGGTTGAAGAACATGGAGGGAGACATCCGCTTCCGAATTTGGTTCAGTTTAAAAATAAGCTAGAATCATATGGAATAACCAACGATACAATTTTAGTTGCCTATGATGGTGGGGAGGGTAGCTTCGCTTCAAGATTCGTTTGGCTGCTTTCCTATATTGGGCACCAGAATGTCTACATCCTGAATGGTGGATATCAGGCATGGAAGGATGGAGGGTACCCTTCGGATTCCAGTATACCAGAATATAAACAGGCAGAATATCGACTACACATACATGAACCCATTTTGGCTTCTTACGAAAAGGTGAAGGAGTTTAGCGAAAAGAGACCGGATGACGTGGTGTTGATAGACTCAAGGGAAACTAAACGGTTCTTAGGAATTGTAGAGCCTATCGATAAAAAGGCAGGGCACATACCGGGGGCAATCAATAAGGTATGGACGAATGTTCTTGACGGGGGATATTTCTTGAAAAGGGATGAACTGAAGAAAACATTCGAGGGTATTAGCGGTGATAAGGAAATCATCGTTTATTGTGGTTCAGGTGTGACGGCTTCTCCCAATTATATTGCACTGAAGGAAGCCGGTTTCACTAATGTCAAGGTATATGTAGGAAGCTTCAGTGACTGGATTTCCTACCCGGATAATCCTATAGGATGATTAAGTTATTTCCAATTAACAATCCTCAAAAAGGTGTACAGCTATGGTAAAATAGATATACATCATGATAGAGGTGATAAAGTGTTAACGAATGAAAAAGAACAGCAGCCTTCCTTTATGCTTGTCGATGGAATGGCACTTTTATTTAGAGCCTTTTATGCAACGGCTGTCACAGGCCAGTTTATGATTAATTCTAAAGGGGCCCCCACAAATGCTGTACAGGGTTTCTTAAAGCATATGCTCACAGCGGTAAATCATTTCTCCCCTAGTCATATTGCAGTTTGCTGGGATATGGGTAGTAAAACTTTCCGTAATGAATTATTTGATGGGTATAAGGCTAACAGAACGTCTGCCCCAGTTGAAATGATTCCACAATTCGAATTAGCGAAACAAGCGGTCGAGGCTTTTGATATTCCTAATATAGGACTTCCGGGGTATGAGGCGGATGACTGTATCGGTACCATTGCAAAAGCTTCAGCCAATCATAGTCGCGTCGGAATCCTAACGGGTGACCAAGACATGCTTCAGCTGATTGAAGATAACATTTCCGTCCTCTTACTAAAAAAGGGTTACGGCAATTATGAAGTGCATAATCCCACTAGTTTCTTTGAATGGAAAGGGATTACCCCTAGACAGATGATCGACCTTAAAGCATTGATGGGTGATACTGCGGACAATTATCCAGGTGTAAAAGGGATTGGGGAAAAAACAGCGTTGAAGTTATTGATACAATATCAAAATATTGAGGGTATCCTGGAAAATGTTGCTTCATTGACGAAGGGACAGCGGACAAAGATTGAATCAGCCCTTGATATGCTTCATTTATCAAGGCAGCTGGCGGAAATCAAATGTGATGTTCCGATATCATGTACCTTAGATCAGGCGATCTATCAATTCGATCGTGAAAAAGTCCAAAATCTTGCCAGGGATCATGAATATAAAACACTATTGCGGATGCTATAAAATGAATGAGCGAATTCCTTAATGGGGAATTCGTTTTTTATTTAAATAGGGGTTTTTGTCGAAAAATGGATAGGCAAAACCCCTAATTTACGGTAAGATGTAAAAAGTATGAATGATGGAGTGGATGCAGTAGTGGGGCAATCAACTGAAGAATATGTGAGATTTCTTGAAGGAAAAGGTTTCTCTTTCGGAGATGATGCCATAGGCTTTATTTATTTTGGCAAACGGTACACGGAAGCGAGTGATACTTTAGTCAATACGGCAATCGAATTGACCTTGAAAATCCAAAAAAAGTTTGATGGCAGTTTTTATATCTCTTTCCTTGAAAACCTAAAGCAAAATGGCATTGAAACGCGCTTTGCAGCGGTAGCGTTTGCTAAAGAACAAGGTTTACTTAAATAGGCTGGACTTCGTAAGTAGAAGTCCAGCCTATTTACGTTACTTCCCTCGGTATAGATTTTCTTTGTGGCAGTTCAGCAAGAATCATGCCGGCAAAAATGAATCCACAACCGGTTAAAGAAGCGATTGTCAATTTTTCATCAATCCATATGTATGAGGTCATTGCAGCAAATACAGGTTCCATAGAAAAAATCAAGGCAACCCTAGTGGGCGTCGTATACGCCTGAAAATAGGTTTGTGCAAAAAAAGCAAATGAGGTGGCCAAGACTGAAGTTACTAATAGGGCCGTCCAAACCTCTGGCTGTAGCATGACCTCAGCCTTGAAGACTACTGAATAATTCTCACCAAAAAGCAAGGCGGAGAGAAAGGATAAAAGGGATACCGTTCCTATTTGTATTAGCGTCAATGGAAGCGCCGGAAGGGTTTTTGCATATTTTGCGGTCGTGATGATTTGCATGGCAAAGCTGATGGCACACAGAAACACTAAGAAATCCCCGACATTCACAGATGAATGGTCAACGAATGCCATTAAGTAAAGCCCAAAAGTTGCAACAACGACTCCCAAAACCGTATTGCGTGACAGCTTCAATTTTAGGAGCACCAAAGAAAAAACGGGGACCATCACCACACTTAATCCAGTAATGAAGCCTGTCTTTGCAGGAGTCGTTAACTCTAGCCCTTTTGTTTGAAAGGCATAACCCAAGAAAAGCCAAACCCCGATATGAAGTCCTGCCAACATTGTTTCTTTATGGTATCTATTCCCTTTTTTATGTAAAGTCAAAAAATATGGTACAAGCAAAAACAGAAAGGCAATGAGAAAGCGGACAGCATTAAAGCTAAAGGGTTCGAGAAAAGAGATGGCATTTTGAACCATTACAAATGTGACACCCCAAATAAATACCACGAATAGTAAAGTTGCATCAGCAGTCTTTTTCATGTTGATCCTTATTCAGACGTATGGCCCGTCGAGCTAACTCATCCGCCGATTTATTCTCTATACTTGGTATCCATTTCACGAAAAACAACTCTAGTTGGTCGGTTAGTTTAAGTGCTTCATAAAGCAAGGGCCCGTATTTCTTTTTAGCAAACTTCTTTTCAATAGCCTGGTTAATTGCCTGGGAATCCGTTCGGAATGAGACGACTTGATAATTACTGGCAACACAAATCTCTAAAGCCTTAATTAATGCATGGTATTCCGCCTCGTGGTTTTCCATACAGCCAAGTGGAATTGAATGACGCTCTACCACACCGTTATTATTTATGAAAATGCCTGCGCCACTTGGTCCAGGGTTTCCGGCACTTGCACCATCTATATACACTTCAATCATGATGTTCCTCCTCGAGTACACAATATTAATATGATATGATTAAAACTTGTTTCCTATATCATTCTCACTTTGGAAACGAAAAATATTTTCATTTCCAAAGTGAGAAATTCGTGTTGTTTAGGGAACTACTATAAAGGAATATTATAAGAATATTTAATAGTATATTTTATATTATAGATGGTATTACGGAAAATAGGTATGAAAATTGTCGAACCTAATCGTATAAAATAGAGCGATTTTAAGGAGCTGAAAATCATTGAAAGTAATCATGCATTGGAAATATAAAACCTCCAGGAAACCTTCAGCGGATTTCACTTCAGATTGGCTTGATGCCGGAAGTGCTTTAATCATAGCTGACGACCTTGAAAAAACGGGCCGACTGAAGGACGTAGAATTCAAGGATGATTTCGATACAACATGGACGAAGAAAGAATTAAAGAAACTTTTGACAGTGGTTGAAGAGGAGCCGCAGGATGTGACGGTCTTTTTTGATGGGGGCTACCAAAAAGATCAAAAAACTGCTGGAATAGGCGTAGCCATTTATTATCGGCAGGGAAAAAAACACTTCCGCAATCGCTCGAATGTAAAGCTTGAACAATTGGAATCCAACAATGAAGCGGAGTATGCTGCATTTTATGAGGCGTTGAATCGGATGGAAGACTTGGGTGTGCATCATCAAAGCTGTTCCTTTAAAGGAGATTCCCTTGTTGTATTGAATCAATTGTCGGGAGATTGGCCATGCATGGAAGAGACCCTAAATAAATGGTTGGATCGCATAGAAGCGAAACTGGAAAAGATGAAAATCATTCCGGTCTATAAGCCAATTTCGCGGAAGGAGAATCAGGAAGCGGATCGTTTGGCAACACTCGCTCTTCAAGGTGAATCCATTTTTAGTAATTTGGAAATTATTGATCAAAGGAGTCGTAATAGCGATGAATCGGAAAAAAATATATGAAGAAGTAGAAGAGGTGATTGTATCTTACTGCCAGGATTGCTTTCTGCAAAAACAATTCCGAAAAGATAAAGGTCGTTCATATGCTCATAAGTTCTGTATATCACAGTGTACTGTGGGAGAAAAATTAAGAGAGCTGGGAAACAAACTGGTTGATGATACACAGGTATAAGAAGTGGGTCCTACTTTTTTCACAATAACATAGAATAATATGGTATTATAGGGAAAAAGAAGGAAAAGTGTGGAGCTATGAATAAAAGAAAAGGAAAGTTAAATAAAGAGTGGAAAGTACCGCTTACCATTCCCGAAATCGATTCTTTGTTGGAAGAACTGAATAAAAAGACAAAAGAAAACCAAGAGTCAGTTAGTGACCTTCATGATAAACAAAAAATGGGGGATCACCTACACCACCAAATAAACGATATTACGGTACAAATAAAGAATATATTTGATGACATACGCAAAGAAGAGAAAATTCAACGCAGGACAATTGACGGAATTCAAGCGGAAATTGTCCCAGTCATTCAAGAGGCAGCCAGGATTCCGGATATTTACTACTTATTCGAAGAAATGCAGTCCAAAAACGAATATACGTATAAGCATAATATAGGGGTCGGGATCATAGCGACCTATTTAGGGAAGAAGCTCGGATTGTCGAGTGAAAGTCTCTCCAATCTTACATTAGCGGCAACCCTTCATGATGTGGGTAAAACTAGGATACCTGAGAGTTTATTAGACAAGCCGGGGAAACTAACCTTTGCAGAATATGAAGAAATGAAACGGCATACGATTTATGGATACGAGCTACTTAAGAACATACCAGGGCTCCATCCTTCTATAGCATTGACGGCACTTCAGCACCATGAGCGTGAGGATGGGCATGGATATCCATTAAACCTGAACGGGAATAATATTTACTATCTTTCCAAAATCGTAGCAATAGCTGATGTGTTTCATGCCATGTCCTCAAATCGGGTTTATCATCAGGCCATGCCATTTTATATGGTCATCGAACAAATGAACCGAGATGTGTTCGGAAAATTCAATCCTGAAATTTTGTTGGTATTCATTAATTCCTTGATGGAAACGCTAGTGGGAAAAGAAGTCGTGCTGACGAATCAGCAGATTGGGACGATTATCATGATAAACCCATATGACCCTCTTAAAGTACTGATGAAAACCGATGCAGGTTTCGTGGATTTAAGAATGGAAAAGGAATTACAAATTGAGCGGATCATAAGTTAATGAGAAAAAGAGCCGGATTTAAATATCGGGCTCTTTGTCCTTTGGCTTTACCGAATCGAAATAGGCTTTTAGCATTACTCTATTTTCAACGAAATCGGCAATTGTATATTGATCAAGAACCTTAAGAAAAGCGTCTAAGGCATTATTAAGTACAAATTTTAAAGAACATACGGGAGAAATCACACAGTTATCATCATCTTTGAAGCATTCTACTAAGTAAAAATCTTCCTCCGTTTTACGGACCAATTCTCCAACATTTATCTCATCAGGTTTTTTTGCCAGCCGTAACCCACCATTTCGTCCGCGTACTGTCTCAATATAGCCCAATTTACCAAGGTTATAGACAATTTTCATCAGGTGGTTTTTAGATATATGATAGACTTCAGAAATCTCTTTTATATTTGTCAACGTGCTTTGTTCCTGGGAAGCTAGGTAAATCAAAACTCTTAGTGAATAATCTGAATAACTCGTTAGCCTCATGTTTTTCGCCTCACATTCTATCCCTTTGACTATATCATAAATGTGAACATTTTTTAACATCAATGCTAAAGTGCTAAAAAGAAGTATTCTAGATATTGCTTTTATCGATATTTGGTTTTAAGATAAACATGTATTTAAAATACTTGTTTATTCAAAAGAGGAGCCTAAACATGTTATCTCAAAAAACCATTGATATCATAAAATCCACCGTGCCTGTATTAGAAGTGCATGGTACTACCATTACAACTGTTTTTTATAAAAATCTTTTTGAAGCCCATCCAGAGCTATTGAATATTTTTAATCACACTAACCAGAAAAAGGGGCGTCAACAAAACGCATTAGCGAACACGGTGCTAGCTGCCGCTAAATATATCGACCAGCTTGAAACGATTTTACCGGCAGTTAAACAAATTGCTCAAAAACATAGAAGCCTTATTGTGAAACCTGAGCATTATCCTATTGTCGGAGAATACTTATTGGCTGCTATCAAGGAAGTGTTGGGTGATGCAGCTACCGAGGAGATCCTTCAAGCATGGGGAGATGCATACGGTGTCATAGCTGATGTTTTCATTAACATGGAGAAGGAAATGTATGACCAGGCATCTAACCAGAATGGGGGATGGACTGATTTCAAACCGTTTACTGTTATTAAGAAGGTACGGGAAAGTGAAGTCATAACTTCTTTCTATTTAAAATCTGCCGATGGAGAAGCTGTCCCATCATATTTACCTGGGCAATATTTAACAGTACGCATCGAAATCCAGGGTGAACAGTATTTATTCAACCGTCAATATAGTTTATCGGATGCACCAGGAAAAGAATATTTCCGTATCTCCGTCAAAAAAGAAAAAACACAAGTCTCTCCTGATGGAAGGGTCTCGAACCACCTGCACGATGCCATTCAAGTTGGGGATAGTATTGAGGCGACGGTTCCTGCAGGAGACTTTACCCTGGACTTAAAAAAACAATCACCAATTGTCTTTCTTAGCGGAGGTGTTGGAATCACGCCTTTCATGAGTATGATGCATTCCCTTGCTGACCTACAGTCTGAACGTGATGTACAATTGGTCCATGCTTGTGAGAATGGGGCAGTTCAGCCGTTTAGAGAAGAATTGGCAGGACTTTCACAAAAGCTAGTAAACTATCAATTATCGTATGTTTTCATGAACCCTAGTAAAGAAGATCAAGATCTTCCAAACTATGAAAAACAAGGATACATGGATGTTGAGCTTTTAAGCAATCATATTAAAGCGGATGCAGATTATTATGTATGTGGTCCTGTACCATTTATGAAAACGATCATCACTCACTTGAAGGAGCTAGGGGTCGATTCCGAAAAAATTCATTATGAGTTTTTCGGTCCGGCAATGCCCCTTTAAGATTTAGTAAGGCACCTGGAATGTTGTTGACATCACGACGATAATTTTGCATACTATATTAAAACAATGAACGTTGAGAGAAGATTAGTATGCGAAATATTACTGTGACAGAGAGCGGAGTTTATAGCTGGAAGACCCGCGACAGAAAAGCGCAGAACCTGCTTCTTGAGTCCTATGCAAAACATAGGCGCGAACCCTGGCGTTATTAGGTAAAGTGGGATGTATACATGTGCATCCAATGAAGGTGGTACCACGGAGAGAGCTCTTTTCGTCCTTATTTCGAGGATGAAAAGGGCTTTTTTTCATTTTTAAGATATTTATTGGAGGAAAAAATCGATGGAAAAGAAGCGCATCGTTGTAAAGATAGGAAGTAGTTCTTTAACAAACAACCAAGGTGAAATCGACCAAAAGAAATTTTCCGATCATATTCACGCAGTAGCGGCCTTACGTTCAGCTGGGCATGAAGTGGTTTTAGTTTCATCCGGAGCGGTAGCAACTGGCTTTCGTAAATTAGGTTATCCGACAAGGCCTGTTACATTAAAAGGAAAACAAGCGGCAGCCGCGGTCGGTCAAAGTCTATTGATTCAGTCCTATATGGAGCAACTGGGCCAATTCGGGATCGTCCCGGCGCAAATTTTGTTAACAAGAAATGATTTTTCGAATAAAGAACGCTATCAAAATGCCTATGCTACATTGATGGAATTGCTTGAGCGGGGGATTCTTCCGATAATTAATGAAAATGATACCGTATCCATTGCGGAACTGACATTCGGGGATAATGATATGTTATCTGCCCTTGTTAGCGGCCTTGTCCATGCGAACCAGTTAATCATCCTAACCGATATAAACGGGCTTTATGATTCTAATCCGCAGACTAATCCCATGGCTAGCAGATTCGGCCAGCTTTCTGAAATTACCGAAGAATTGCTGCAAATGGCTGAAGGTGCGGGGTCAAGTGTGGGTACGGGTGGTATGAAATCTAAGCTGATTGCAGCTCAGACAGCCCTTTCCCTGGGAGTTAAGGTGTTTATTGGATCCGGAGAGGGGAGAGAGAAACTCCTTACCATCCTAGAAGGAAACGGTGATGGCACATATATCGGCAATGAGGTCCTAACGACTGTTACCAAAAATAAGCAGTGGATTTCCCTTCATTCAAAAGTGTCAGGGGCGATTTACATCGATGAAGGTGCTGAAAAGGCTTTAGTTTCGAAAGGGTGCAGCTTATTACCTGCAGGGATATATGAGATCAAAGGGAACTTCACTAAGGGGGATGTCGTCGAAGTGTTCGGTGCCAGCGGTGTTTTGGGACGTGGAGAGGTTCTATACTCATCCTCCGAATTGAAGCAGGCGATGGGAAAGCGCACGACTGAGCTTGTCCTTTCTTCGATAGAAGTCATCCATCGTGATAAATGGGTGAAAGCTTAATCAAAAAAATTCAAGGGGGTTTATGGATATGAGTGAAGTGTTAGCAAAAGGAAAAGCGGCCAAGAGCGCAAGTTATCAGCTGATCGGCCTGTCTACTGAAGTGAAAAATGAGGCACTTGAAAAAGTAGCTCAACGCCTGGTCTTAGATAAGGAATACATTTTGGCCGAAAACAAAAAGGATCTAGATATGGGCCGCCAAAAAGGAATGAATGAATCGGTATTGGACCGCATCATGCTGAATGGAAAACGGATTGAAGATATGGCGGCGGCCATTCGCCTTTTAGTTGACTTAAAAGATCCAGTTGGCGAAGAACTAGAAACGATTGAAAAGGATAATGGCTTATTGATTAAAAAGCTACGAGTTCCGATTGGGGTCATTGGCATGATTTATGAAGCAAGGCCGAATGTGACCATAGATGCTGCGACTTTATCTTTGAAAACGGGTAATGCAGTCATCTTACGTGGTAGTTCATCTGCCAAATCTTCTAATAAGGCCTTGGTTTCGTCTATCCACAAGGCATTAGAGGGTACAGCCATCCCCGTGGATGCCGTTCAACTAATTGAAGACACCAGTCGTGAAACGGCTAAAGAGCTATTCCATCTTAACGATTATTTAGATGTCTTGATTCCTCGGGGAGGAAAGAATTTAATTGAAACCGTCATGAAAGAGTCAAGTGTTCCGGTTCTTGAAACCGGGGCAGGCAATTGTCATATTTTCATTGATGAAACGGCTGATCCGGCTATGGCGGAGAAGGTAGTCTTGAACGGAAAAACTCAGCGCCCTTCCGTGTGCAATGCCATTGAAAGTTTGCTAGTTCATGAAAATTGGTTTGAAAGCCATGGACATCGTTTATTAGAAGCCTTGGATGAAAGAGGTATAGAGATATTTGGGGATGATACGGTCTGTGCCGCTTTTTCACCAGCCAAAATGGCGACGGAAGAAGATTGGTCCGCTGAATATTTAGCACTGAAAATCAGTGTGAAAATTATCAAGGATGTATCTGATGCCATCGAACATATTAATCGTTATGGTACGAAGCATTCCGAAGCGATCCTTACCAACGACGATTCAAATGCGGCGACCTTCTTGAAAAAGGTAGATGCAGCCGCTGTTTATCATAATGCTTCGACACGCTTTACAGACGGTTTCGAATTCGGATACGGTGCCGAAATTGGCATTTCCACGCAAAAACTTCATGCTCGTGGACCTATGGGGTTACCTGCCTTGACCTCAAGCAAGTATTTTATATATGGTCAAGGTCAAATAAGAGAGTAGAAGCATTCTAGTTCATGATGATTAGTAAAGCATTTTAACGGGTAATGGTATAGTACATTACTTTTTAAAGGAGCAGATACCATGGACAAGAGATTTATAGAAATTTTTAATAATGAAAATGAAGCAATGGTAGCAGTTGAACAGTTAAAGAAAGAAGGATATACATCCGATCAGATTTCAGTTGTGGCAAAAGATAGTAAGAATTTGTCTAATGAAATTGAAGAAGTGAGTCCTACTAAAACGGATGGATTTATAGCGGGTGCAACGGCGGGAGGGGCAGTTGGTTTAACTGGTCTACTTATTGGAATGAGTGCACTTGCAGTACCTGGCATCGGACCAATTTTGGCCGCAGGCCCGTTATTTGCCACATTTGGTGGAGCTGCTGCAGGTGCAGCATCAGGTGCAGGTGGATTGGAAAAACCATTAATGGATTTTGGATTGGATAAGGCTGAAGCAAAACAGTATGTAGAGGATATCAAGGCTGGGAAAATCTTGGTCGTTGCAGATACTCATTTAGATAAATGACAGATAGATTAACTATTGAGAAATACATACCAGAACGTTTCTGTTTCTATGTTAGGAATGTTAGTACTTAGAGGATGCTTAGGCATTCTCTTTTTTTTGTGCGTACAGGTTGTTTCGGGCACTTGAGTGAAACAAAATGTCAGGCTATACCTACACCTGACATGGAAGAAGAGGCACTCTTATTATCATTGTTTACGAAAGGTAATGACTCTTATGTAAATAAAAGCTTTGCTGCTTGAATGGAAAAGTATATACCGATTCCTATTAAAGAAACTCCCGATATTATCGAAATGCCTGTGAGTATAGGTTTCGATAAAAATCGTCTAAGGGAACTGGAGACGATAGCCATCGTGAAATCCCATAATAAAAGTCCAAGAAGAATTCCCAAGCTATAAATGAGTAAATGAGACATATCATATTTTGAAACGGAGTTTGCAAGTACCGAACCATAAATACCTAACCAAAACAAAATGGATAAAGGGTTCGAAAGCGACATAATGAACCCAGATAAGAATGAAGAAGCAAGTCGGTCATTGGACTTTTGATTATTCACTTCAATCTTTCCAGCGCTTAGGAGGCTTTCAATCCCTGTATAAGTCAGAACGAAAAATCCAAAAATCCATAAAAACGTCTTCAGGAAGGAGTTGTCCATAAAATGGATAAAACCAAAAAAGACAAGGGCTATAAAGACAGTATCCGCTAAAATGGCGCCCCAGCCGAAAATCCAGGCATGGAAAAACCCTTTCTTAATTCCAATGTCCAATTGAGCAGCATTAATAGGACCGATAGGAACCGCTATTGACAAGCCTAAGAATACGTAGCTTAAAAAAACAACTAAATCCAAAGTATCACCCCTTCATTGATATCTCTTAATTTGAATGTATTCAAACGAGCGGACTCTCAAACCAACTTTTTTATAATCCTAAAAAGCTTGGTCAGAAGGGATGGAAAACCTTTGGATCCATGTGAGCAATATATTCCAGGTAAAGGTAATAGGTTGGGGATTTTCTCATAGAATGTACAAGTTATTACCTAAACGAATGGAGGGATGCTTTTGAGTGTACATTTACTTTTAAGTTACTTCTTTTTAGGAATAACCCTTGCTGCCCCAATTGGCCCGGTAAATTCCGCTCGAATAGATAAAGGAATCAAGAATGGATTTTGGCATGCGTGGATTGTTGGGGCAGGATCCATGATAGCAGATGCCATTTTCATGATTTTAGTTTATATTGGCATGGTAAGGTTCTTAGAGATACCAGTCGTTCAAATTTTCCTTTGGCTCTTTGGTGGATTCATTCTCATTTATACGGGGGTCGAAAGCGTTGTACAGTCCAACAAAATAACCTTAAATCAATATAGAAATAGGGATTCCTTATTTTCCTGTTTTTTAACCGGGTTCATTATGTCGGTGACCAGTCCATTATCTATTTTGTTTTGGTTAGGGATATACGGGTCGATTTTAGCTAAAACCGCATCCAGTTATGGTACGTCGCAGGTATTCATTTATAGCGGGATGATATTTCTGGGCCTCACTTGCTGGGATTTTTTTGTAGCCTTATTGACGAATGGGTTTAGGAGATTTTTAACAGAAAGAAGCTTAAGGGTCATATCCATCACTTCGGGTGCATCACTTTTAGGCTTTGGTGGTTATTTTGCTTATCAAGGCATTAAAGCCATCGTTTCATAAGGTTCTAAATCTCTTTACCGCGTTTCTATTTCATTATGGAACTTCTTTCTAACATAATTCATTGTAGGTTTATTCATACTATGGATGATGGAAGGGGAAATTCTTATGAAAACAGAAGCCAATTGCAGCTCAGCAAAAGGGAATGCCGCTAAAAACTCTGTTTCAAGTGAACAACAAGGTGACATGAAATGGTGGCAGCTATCCTTAGTCGGTGTCGGATGCACGATTGGGACAGGGTATTTTCTAGGTTCGACAATAGGAATTAAAACAACTGGGCCATCCATTGTGTTTTCCTTTGTATTGGCTGCGTTAGGTACATATATCGTATATAATCTACTTGCTAAAATGACAGCTGCAGACCCTCAAAAGGGTTCATTTTGTTATTATGCTAATAAAGCATTCGGAAGATGGGCTGGCTTTAGCAGTGGCTGGAATTATTGGTCCTCTAATATTTTGATAATGGGTAGCCAGCTAACAGCACTTTCTCTCCTCTCTCAATTTTGGTTTCCAAAGGTGCCATTATGGCTATTTGCCTCTGGATTCGCGCTTGTTTCAATAGTGGTCGTTTTGCTGGGAACAAAGGGTTTTGACAGAGTTGAAAACATCCTTGCAGTTATCAAGACAGCGGCTATCTTCATGTTTATCATCATTGCCATATGTGCGGTAGTTGGTTGGTTTGGATTAGATGGTGGAAAGCCGCCTTCATTTCCGAATACGTACCATGAATTATTTCCAAAAAGGATGAAAGGTTTTTGGACATCGCTCATTTATGCTTTTTATGCATTTGGCGGCATTGAAGTGATAGGGCTGATGGCAATGCAATTGAAAAAGAAAGAAGATGCGCAAAAGGCAGGAACCATCATGCTTTTAGTTCTGACCATCATCTATGTAATATCTTTAGGATTAGCCGTGACAATGGTTTCGATGGAAGCATTCAGTGAAAAGGAAAGTCCCTTTGTAACAGCCATTGATAGTTATCATCTTACATTCTTTCCACATGTTTTTAATGGAGCCATCATCATAGCGGGCTTTTCAACGATGACCGCTTCATTATTTGGGGTAACCAATTTGTTGGTGACACTTGCGGATGATGGAAATGCCCCTTCATTTTTCATGAAGAAGATAAAGAAGTTTAAAGACCTTCCGTTACCTTCTCTCGTTCTGGCAGCCATAGGGCTCCTGGGGTCCATTATTACAGCTTTACTACTGCCAGGAAAGATTTATGAATACATTACAACATCAGCTGGTATCTTACTTTTGTATAATTGGGGTTTCATCATACTTTCTTCGCTTAAAATTCTCGAACATAAATTGTGGAGTAAAGTCATTGCTATTTTCGGGATTGTTTTAATACTTATAACAGTTAGTGGAACCCTTCTTGAAAAGGAGATACGTCCTGGATTCTTCATCAGTTTATTATTCATCATAATCATCGGGCTTGCTACCATTTATATGAAGTTAAAGGTTTGGAATAAGGACAAGGCGATGACGGCGAGGGCCAAAAGATCGGAACTAGATTAAAAAATGGAACCCGACTTATCGTGTCGGGTTCCATTTTTTGTTTAGATTTTGTTAACGGATTTAACTATGGGAGGAGTTGTTCTTTCTTTGTTCTTCTTCGGCCAGAAACTCAATGAAAACATTCATCGCTAAAAAAGGGTGCTCATTCACTTTTTGATAATAATTATTTTTCCTTGCATCCGTTAGATAGGTACTTTTTTTCATTCTCTCAAGGACAAACTTTTGGCTCATTTTCACTATTTCTTTTTGGTTGTGTTTATTTTCTTTCATTAAAGCAAATCCTATTGCACCTATTAGTGCATAAATACATAGTGCTATTTTAGAAATAGGATAAGAATCATTCATAAACAAGAGGAAAAAAAGGTTTATGACGGAAAATCCTATCATTACGGTGGAGAAGAAACCATACTTCATATTTTTCTTCAATAAGGGATTTAATTTCATTTGGATTTTCTTCAATTCACTTTGCATAGAGTGTGGAATATTCTTGACCTTTATATTCATCGTATCCTCCTTTAGTAATCGCTGCTGCTAGTTTTTCCTTCTATATAAAAAGATCATCCATTAATATAATCATTTTAAAAAATCTTTCATAGTAATTCGTGATTACATACATTCTAACGTGTAAAAAATTATTTGTCATTTATTATACGTTAAAGGGGGGACACGAGAAATGGCTAGTAAGAGTGAGAAAGAGTAGAAGAATCTTAGGGATTGGAAAATGGGGGATTATACATGAAAATCTTTAATAATTTAGTAATCACGTATTTTTTTGTCATAAATACATGACTTTTGTTCTGTTTTATCAAGGTTCGGCTAATTAAAATCGAGTTTTCGACTAAATCCAGCTATAATGAGTAAGCTAGAAGGATTTATAAGGTTAAGGAGGAAATAGAATGATGTCATGGACGTTAGCCATTTTGTTTGGTGTGGCAGTTTTACTCTTCATTTTTTCGTTTATAAAGACGGATTCGATGAAAGTAGAACAGCAAATTGAACAGGTTACAAGTACCTTTGGAGACGAAGTAAGCCAATTACAAATGCAAATAAGAAGTCTTGAGATAGATGCTGAAATAATGGCACAAGAAGCAGGTTTACTGTCTGGACCCCCTGAGAAGTGGATTTTGTTGCACGATGTACTAGATTTATATAAACGTGGATATTCAATCGATAGCATAGCAGCAAAAAAAGAACGATCTATTGAAGACATAGAAAACCTACTTGCTCCTTACATAAAAGCAAAGAACGAAAGGAGAAAAGTTGTCAATGACATCTAAATCGATGCGCAGCTTTGCCGGTGGCATTCTTGTTGCAGCAGGTATATGCGGAGCAGTATATTTCTTCGATTCTGAAGAAACGGCTAGCACAAAAACAGTAGAAAAATTATCTGATGATGAGATGAAAAACAAGTTAACTTCTGAAGGGTATGTCATTCATACCGAAAAAGAATATCAAGAGCAACTTGATGAATTGAAAGCCAACCAGGAGGTAGCTGAAAAAGGGACGAGCGAAAAGATTATTTATCGGACGGTCCTGAAAGTTACCAAAGGCATGACCAGCATTGATGTTGGTAAACATCTTAAACGGTCGAAAATCATCCTGAATGCCCAAGATTTCTTTAATGAAGTCGAAAAGAAGGGCAAGGCGAACAATTTACGTCCGGGTTCTTATGTGATAGATAGTGAAATGGAGACTGAGGAAATAATCTCTATTATCTTTAAGTAAGCATATTAATGAAGCAACTCATATGAAAAGCCGACTATCAAATGGATAGTCGGCCTTTTATGTCGTCTACAAACGCCATATCATTTTCGAACTGACTACCTGACTGCAGCAGGATAGTTCAATGTTTTCAAATGGGGACCTGGGACAAAAGCGACCCCCTATCTTTCCGATTTTCATAATTAAGGTATAATATAAGTGTGAAAGTATTTTGTAACGGATTAGGTGAAGAGAATATGAAGCTGATCATTGCCGAGAAACCTGATCAAGGTTCAACATTGGCAGCTCAATTTAAATCGAAGAAACAGCAAGGATATATAGAAATCATGCCAAACGAGCTTTTCCCCGATGGCGCTTATGTAACGTGGGCAGTCGGTCATTTATGTCAACTAGTATCACCGGAAACCTATCATTCTAACTGGAAAAAATGGTCGATTGATACCCTGCCGATGATACCGGAAAAATTTCAATACGAAGTGACCCGCCAAAAGGCCAAACAGTTCAATGTGGTCAAGACTTTGCTGAGTAAACCGAATGTTGATGAAATCATTCATGCTGGGGATGCTGGTCGCGAAGGGGAATTGATTGTACGTAATATCATTTCACTATGTCATGTCAAAAAGCCGATGAAACGTTTGTGGATTTCCTCACTGACTCCAAAGGCCATATATGAAGGGTTTCAAAATCTAATCAGTGAAGAGAAAACCAGGCCACTTTATCATGAAGCGTATACGCGTGCTTGTGCGGATTGGGTAGTAGGCATGAATGCATCAAGGGTATATAGCATTCTCTTGAAAAAAAAGGGTGTATCGGATGTATTTTCAGCAGGTCGCGTTCAGACCCCAACCCTTGCTTTGATAGTCAAAAGGGAATTGGAAATCGAACGGTTCAAATCAGAACCGTTTTGGGAAGTATTTGCAGACTTCAAGATGGATGGAAAGAAGTATCAGGGAAAATGGCAACAAAATAATGATTCGAGAATCCAGACTAAAGAGATGGCAGAGAAAATAGCTGCATTTTGTAAGGGAAAAGAAGCTGAAATTGCCGATATGACAACGGAAAGAAAAGAGTTTCAGCCTCCGCTCTTATTTAATCTGTCGTCATTGCAAGCAACTGTGAATAAGCTCTATAAGTACTCACCTAAAAAAACCCTGGATATCGTTCAAAGTTTATACCAAAAAGGAATTGTATCCTATCCACGGTCGGATTCCAACTATGTCACTAAAGGCGAAGCTGAAACATTTCCGGACATTATGCAAAAATTAAGTGGATTTTCAGAATATCAACCCTTTTTCCCGTTACCTATCTCCAGTATCAGCGACAATAAACGATTTGTTAACGAAAAAAAAGTTACGGATCACTATGCCATCATTCCGACAGAACAGGTTGTAGATCCAAAACGACTTTCCGGTGAGGAACGTAATATATATGATTTAGTGGTACGAAGACTGATTGCGGCACATTATGAAAAAGCCATTTTTGATTACACGACGATCAAGACAAAGGTCGAGAAGAGGGCCGAGTTCATTTCAAAGGGTAAACAACAGATTCAAGAAGGGTGGCGTAAGGTCATTTTTCAAGATGAGAAAGATGATGATGTTCTTTTACCCCTCCTTAAACAAGGCGATTCTGGGCTAGTGTCCAAGGTAAAAGTGAAAGAAGGAAAAACCCAGCCACCGAAGCGTTATACAGAGGGTCAGCTAATAACCTTGATGAAAACGGCGGGAAAGCATCTGGAAAATGAAGAGCTTGAAAAGGTCCTGATGAAAACAGAAGGCTTAGGAACCGAAGCGACACGTGCGGGGATCATTACCATGCTGAAAGATCGAAAATATATTGATGTTAAGAAAAACCAGGTATTTGCAACCGATAAAGGGAAGGTTCTCATTACAGCAATTGGCGAGAAAATCCTTGCTTCTCCAGAAATGACGGCTAAATGGGAGCAGCGCCTAAGGGAAATCGGGGAAGGTAAGGCTTCCGCGGGTGCTTTCATGGAAGCCGTTAAAAAGATGTCCACAAAGATTATTAGCGATGCCGTTGAGTCTTGTGAAACCTGGGACTTTCAAGGTTTAGATATCGATTCGATTCAAAGACCGGGTTTTAAGAAAAAAAGTGTGACATCAGTAGGAAGTTGCAAGAAATGTGGTGCTAAAGTTGTCGATAAAGGGGAATTCTATGGATGTGCAAGTTATCAGAAAACCAAATGTAACTTTACCGTCTCAAAAAAAATCCTTAATAAAAAAATCAGTCAGGTCAATGTTAAAAAGCTTTTATCCCATGGAGAAACCGATGTGATCAGTGGTTTCAAAAAAGGGGACAAGACGTTTGATGCTGCTTTAATTTGGTCTGATACCGAGAAGAAGGTAATTTTTAAATTTATATCGGATCAACCAGTTAAGCAAAATTAAGCGTTTCTACCATGCCCTGAGACGATATAATCTTGTTTCAGGGTCGTTTTTATAGTAAGATTTTTAGATATGCGTTTGAATGGGAGGATTCCTGATGCCTACACCGAGCATGGAGGATTACATAGAACAGATATATTTACTTATAGAAGAAAAAGGATATGCAAGGGTTTCGGATATTGCTGAAAACCTTTCTGTACATCCTTCTTCAGTGACGAAGATGGTACAAAAGTTAGACCACGAAAAGTATTTAATCTATGAGAAGTATCGTGGTTTGGTTTTGACAGCAAATGGTAAAAAAGTGGGTAAACGACTTGTTTACCGTCATGAATTATTGGAGCAGATGCTACGATTGATAGGGGTCAAGGAAGAAAATATCTACCATGATGTTGAAGGAATCGAGCATCACCTGAGCTGGAATGCGATAGACCGAATTGGTGACCTTGTAGAATTCTTTGAGGAATCACCTAGCCGGGTTGAGGATTTAAGAAATATACAAAAGAAAAATGAAGAAAATGCAAAATAAGCTGCCATGGGCAGTTTTTTTTTGCTCTAAAACCATCATTCGTTTCTTAAATAAGTAACCACATGACGGGGAAAAGAGGATTTTTAGTCTTAAAACAGAATAGCTATTATAAAGGGGATATTTTGAAATACCATAAAATATATCCATTTAAATCATGAAAAAGTGCGATCAGTAAATCTGAAAAACTATGTGAAATGGGGGAATAACATTTGAATTTAAAAACTTGGCATAAAGAAGCAGAAAAGAAATGGGATGTTTTTGCCCCTAGATGGGCGAAGAATTCACAGGAAATGTGGGAGACCGGTAGTCGTAAAAAGATCATTCCTTTCTTTTCTGAGTATGTGGAGGCGGCATCGAAGGTTGTGGATATAGGTTGCGGAGACGGGGTCGGTTCTTCAAAACTCGCCCAAGCCGGTTACATTGTTACAGGTGTGGACCTTTCAAACGTCATGGTTGAATTGGCTAAGGAAAATGCCGACCAACAACCCGGCCTTTCTTTTACTCAAGGAGATTTTTACAGTCTCCCATTTAAGGATGATGAAATGGATGCCGCTTTGGTGATCAATTCACTTGAATATACTGGTGAGCCACTGACGGTGATGAAGGAAATACATCGAATTATAAAGCCCGGGGGATATGTATGTTTTGGAATACTAGGACCTACGGCGGAGCCTCGTAAAAAATTTAGTTACCAACGGTTATTTGGTGAAGATGTGATCATGAATACGATGCAGGCCTGGGAGTTTGAAAAGCTTGCACTATCTACTGGTTGGAAGCTAGTCGCTGAGACTGGTGTTGAAAAAAGAGGGGTGGACTACTCCAAGCTAGGTCACTTTTCAAAAGAATTGAAACAATCCGTTTCATTTATGTGGCTCTTCCTCTTTCAAAAAGAAGGTATTCAATGATGGAAAAATATCATATCAATCAATTTGTCGAAAAAACGAAACAGCAGGATAAGGGCCAGGGATTATTTGAACTGGAGACGGAACGAATTCTTGAAATCAATCTCGAACAACAAATCTGGGCCAAAATGGGGACGATGATTTCATACCGGGGCAGTATTAAGTTCGAACGAGAAGGCATGCTGGAGCATGGGATTGGAAAATTATTTAAGAAAGCCTTTACTGGTGAAGGTACCTCTTTAATGAAAGCGACAGGGAAAGGGAAGCTATATGTGGCCGACCAAGGAAAGAAGATTTCGATTATACAATTGAATGGAGAGGCCATTTGTATAAACGGCAATGATTTACTTGCCTTTGAATCAAGTGTGAAATGGGACATTAAAATGATGAGACGCATTGCCGGATTGTTGGCTGGTGGATTGTTCAATGTCAGGCTTGAAGGAAATGGGATGGTTGCGTTCACATCACACAACGAACCCCTCACTTTACTTGTTGAAAAGGGAAAGCCAGTCTATACAGATCCAAATGCGACCGTCGCCTGGTCAGGGAACTTACAGCCAGACTTCGTAACGGATGTATCCTTGAAATCATTTTTTGGGAGAGGAAGCGGAGAGTCAGTTCAGATGAAATTCGAAGGACAGGGGTTTATTGTTGTCCAGCCCTATGAAGAAGTATATTTTGGCGATAAAGAGTCTTAAAAAGTAAAATTGGATTCCTTTTTTTATGATAATAGAAGAGTAGTAAATGAATGATTTGAGAATGAAGAAAAAGGATGAGTAGATACACGTTTGCATTTAACAGACATAGGTATTCAATATCATTTCATTCTAGTGCGAAATAAAAAAATCCTGAGTTTCTCATCAGGATTTTTCATTAGACAGATGTGTGGCAGGTTCCCCCAAAAAGGGCAATCAACGGACAAAGACCCTTTTTTTCTTTCGCTTTCAATCCCAATCATATGGCGTGGATTGATAGACGTAATAATTGAGCCAGTTGGAAAACATGAGGCTACAGTGACTTTTCCAACGATGCAACGGAGTTTTAGATGGGTCATTATCCGGAAAGTAGTTTTCGGGGAGCTGGGTTTCGATTCCGCGTTCAATATCGCGTTTATATTCGTCACCGAGCGTTCCCGCATCATACTCGAAATGACCAGTCACCATAATTCTCTTTGAATCGGTGGAAGCGGCTATTAACACACCGGCTTGATCTGATTGTGCTAAGATTTTCAGTTCGGGATGATTCACTAACTTTTGATAATCTATGTCAGTATAGCGAGAATGAGGAGCCAAGAAATAATCGTCGAAGCCACGGACGAGGTCTTCATTCGGTTCAAGAACCTCATGTTTATAGATGCCAAAGCATTTTTCCGGAAGCTCATATTTACCTATACCATAATGGTGGTATAGAGCTGCTTGAGCCCCCCAACAAATATGTAGGGTGGATGTGACATTTTTGCTTGACCAGTTCATGATATCTTTTAATTCTTCCCAATAATTAACTTCTTGAAAGTCCATCTTTTCGACAGGTGCTCCCGTGATGATCATCCCATCATATTTTTTTGAACGAATGTCTTCAAAAGAATTATAAAATTGATTTAAATGAAATTTACTTGTGTTTTTGGATTCATGGGTACTCAAACCCAGAAATGATATATTTACTTGAATAGGCGTGTTGCCAAGAAAACGCAGTAACTGTGCCTCTGTTTTTTCTTTTTCAGGCATAAGGTTTAAAATCAATATATTTAATGGCCGGATTTCCTGGCTGATTGCCCGTTCCTCATCCATTACAAAGATGTTCTCTTCTTCTAAAATCTCTTTAGCTGGCAGGTGTCTTGGTATTTTGATTGGCATAGTTAGCTTTGCCTCCTTTGTGAAATCATAATATTTCAATTATATAGAAAATTTAAAAATAGAAAAGCGATTTTTTTATTTTTTTAGATCCTCATAAGAATTTTGTAGAATGGTAAAATGATGATGAGTTATATAAAACTTGTTTATGACAGTTAAGAATCTAGAAGAGGGGTATATGGATATTGTTTGATCCTACAGCATATGAGAATATGAAAGTGGTATTGGAAGGAGCGGTATATGATCGCGACCTCATTGGGGATATATTGGTTATTGGTCGTGATGATATCGTCAATCTCTCAACACTTGCAAGGAAATATAAAATTGAGTTAGAAATGAAAGAATCAGAGCATACTGATTCTGTGACCGGCGGCTTTGAGGTATACGCTTCACTGGAGAATTTAAGTTCCGAGCTGCTGCAGTCGAACCTGAATGATACGCATTCCGGTTGTGCCGTGAATTTATTCATTTCCATACCGAGAAAGCTCAACAGCTTGGAAGTTAGAAATATATTAATTGAACTCGAGACCCTTTGGGGGAGTGAGAGAATCATTAAATTGACTACTTCTGAAACGGTTAGTGAAAAAGAACCATCCTCATCATGCCATTCAACATTTGGTATTTCTTTCGGAAGACTTATAAAGGAAGAGCAAATGGAAGATTTAGAAGATATGGTAGAGTATCTGATACAATCCATACAAATTGTTGAAGGTTCTTTAAATAACTAATCAAGAACACTCAAACTGGAAAAGTTTCCTTCACTTAAGGTAAAATGACCTCATCAGGGCTAAAGGGAGAGATCATATATGTCCATTTATGAATTTGAAGTGAAAAAGATCAATGGTGATGTCATTTCGCTTGAGGAATACAAGGGAAAAGTATTGATTATAGTTAACACGGCTAGTAAATGTGGATTTTCACCACAGTATGATGACCTGCAGAGCCTATATGTGCAATACAAAGAGGACGGTCTGGAAGTTCTAGGGTTTCCTTGCAATCAGTTCCTCAACCAAGAGCCTGGCGACGAGCTTGAAATCGATTCCTATTGTAAGCTCAATCACGGTGTAACCTTTCCAATGTTTGCGAAAGTGAATGTGAATGGAAAGGATGCTCACCCGCTATTTAGCTATATAACGGAGAATGCACCAGGAATGATGGGATCGAAGTCAATAAAATGGAACTTCACCAAATTCTTGATCGACCGTGAAGGGAATATTGTGAACCGCTATGCTCCCAAAACAAAACCGCTTGAAATGGAAGAAGATATAAAAAAATTGCTATCATGATTCAATGGCCCACCGTGTTCTTATCGGTGGGCTTTTTATTTAAGGAATAAAAGGGTCCGTAATTTAAAGGGGGAAAAATGGGGATGAAGTGGAATATAATAGGTAACAACTATTTTACCCAGGAGGGAAACAATGGAACGGATTGCATGGGTTACGGACAGTACGGCTTTATTGGACGAGGAACTATCTCAAAATGAACATGTATATGTCGTTCCTATGATTGTCATCATGGATGGTGAGGAATACGAAGATGGTGTCGACCTACTACCTGAAGAACTATATCGCAAAATGAAGGAGGAAAATAAGGTCCCGACCACCTCCCAGCCATCCGTGGGCACCTTTTACGAGTTGTATAGGAAACTTGAAAAAGACTATGATCGGGTGGTTTCCATCCATCTCTCAAGTAAATTGAGTGGGACGGTCTCCTCAAGCCGTCAGGCAGCACAACTTGTCACGATACCTGTGGATGTTTTTGACACCTTGCTTATATCGTATCCGATGATTCTGTTATTAAAAAGGCTCATGTACTATATAAACAGCGGATTCTCAATGGAAGAAGCTTTCACCCTTACAAGGAAGTATGCAGATAGCCATGAGACATATGTCTTGATTGGCTCATTAGACCAACTACACCGGAGTGGGCGGTTAACGGGGACTCAGTATTACCTTGGAAGTCTATTGAGCTTAAAACCGATCATAACCATAGAGAATGGGTTGCTGCAAACCAAAACGAAAACTCGAAATCTTAAGAAAGCGGAAAATCAAATATTCCATGAATTACGCAAATCCATTTCATTGGGTAAGGTAAAAGAATGCAGTATCTTGTACGGAGGTTCACCCGTTCAGGCCGAACCATGGGAAAAGAGGATTACAGAAGAGTTTCCAGAAGTGAAAATACATATATCACCACTAGGTAGTGCAATAGGGGTGCATACAGGTGAACAGACAATCGGGATCAGTTGGTTCAAGGAAGTTTAGGGCAATTTCCCTTTCTAAAAATTAGAACCATGGTAAAATAGAAAGGACATGGAGTGGTGAAATGCAAAAAACAATAATTGAACAAACGGAATCATTTGTCTACGAACAATTAAAATCTGATGTCAGTGGCCATGATTGGTATCATATCAATCGGGTTCGGAAGCTGGCCTTACATATTGCACGTGAAGAAAAAAAGGGTAATGAATTCATAATTGAGATGGCAGCCCTCCTTCATGATATTCCAGATGATAAATTGAATGATGATATGGAAGCAGGTTGGAATAAGCTCGATGATTGGTTGAAGATGACCGGGGTGGACCTGAATACGGTTAAGGAGATAAAGGAGATTATTTCTACCATTTCCTACAGTGCTGGAGAAGTGAATCTGACGTCCGTCGAAGCTGAAATTGTTCAGGATGCCGATCGTTTGGATGCTCTCGGGGCGATTGGAATTGCAAGAACATTTGCGTATGGGGGTAAAAAGGGACAACCTATGTATGATCCATCTCTCTCGGTCCGTGAAGAGATGACCAAGCAGGAATATCGAATGGGTAAAAGCTCTTCCGTCCACCATTTTTATGAAAAATTATTACGTTTACAAGACTTGCTTAACACAGATACAGCGAAGAATATCGCGAGTGAACGCCATGAATACATGGTTCGTTTTCTAGAAGAATTCTATAAGGAATGGGATGTACGTTTATGAAAGTTTTTAGCATGGAACATGTAATGAAAACCCAAGGAGAGAAGCTTCTTTTTAAAGATGTTTCTTTATCCATCAGTGAAGGTGAAAAGATCGGGATCGTCGGTATAAATGGGACCGGTAAATCCACGCTGTTGAATATTATAGCTGGATTGGAAGAAAGTGACCTGGGTACGAAGGATCATCCGAATGACTATACAATTTCTTATTTATCACAAGATCCTGACTTTGATGAACAATTGACCATTATGGAGTATATGTATGAAAGTTCGACACCCGTATTCTCCTTGATAAAAGAATATGAAAAAACATTGGTGCAATTGCAAATCGATCCCCAAAATAGTGAAGTGCAAAATCGATTATTGAAGCAACAACAATCTATGGATGCTCTTAATGCCTGGGATACTAGCGCCAATGCCCGGACAATCTTGACTAAGCTAGGCCTTCCTGATCATTCTCGGAAATTGGGTGAGCTTTCAGGTGGACAAAAGAAACGGGCAGCATTGGCAAAGACATTGATAGAAACTCCTGATTTGCTCATTTTGGATGAGCCAACCAACCATCTGGATTTTGAAAGTATCACCTGGTTGGAAGAATACTTATCAAAGTATCAGAAATCCGTCTTATTTGTGACCCATGATCGATATTTTCTTGATCGTGTGTCCAATAAAATATGGGAAATAGCTCAAGCTCAGCTTTTTGAATACAAGGGGAATTATGCAGACTACCTTGAATCAAAAGCCATAAGGGAAGAAAATGAATCAACTGAACGTTCAAAAAAAGAGAGTCTCTTCAAAAAAGAATTGGCCTGGATCCGCAAAGGGGCCAAGGCGCGCTCAACGAAGCAAAAGGCTAGGATTCAGCGTTTTGAAACGTTAGAAACCGGTGTTAAGGATAAGCAGAAAAACGAAAGCCTTGAAATGGAATTAAGCGGCGCCCGTCTAGGGAAAAAAGTGTTGGAACTGCAAGGCATCTCCAAATCATTCGGTAATCAGACAATTATCAAAGATTTATCTTTCCTTTTCAAGCCAGGCGATCGTATTGGGATTGTCGGTAATAACGGAAGTGGAAAATCCACACTATTGAATATCTTGGCCGGACGCGAACCGTTGGATGGTGGGAATCTTGAAATCGGGCAAACCGTCAAAATCGGCTACTATACACAAGAAAGCATCGATATGGATGAAAATCTCCGAATGATCGAATATATCCGGCAAACGGCTGATTCAATTGCTCTTAAAGATGGTAGCTTCATATCCGCTGCACAAATGCTTGAGAGGTTCTTGTTCCCCATGGGTTCGCATGGCACTCCGATACGGAAACTTTCAGGAGGAGAAAAAAGACGACTTTATTTATTGAACATCTTGATGGGTTCACCCAATGTCCTTTTATTGGATGAACCGACAAATGACCTGGATACACAAACCTTGACAGTCCTTGAAGACTATTTAGAAACGTTTTCGGGAGTCGTCATCACCGTTTCGCATGATCGGTACTTTCTTGATAAAACTTGTCACCAACTACTCGTCTTCAAAGATAAAGGTAAAATAGATTTTTATTACGGAAACTACTCTGAGTTTTTAGAGGAAAAGACAGAAGAAACGGTTCCTCAAAAAACTATCGAGCCACAGCCTAATCGGACGGAAAAGAAGAAGAAAAAGCTTACTTATGCGGAAAGTAAGGAATGGGAAGAAATCGAAGGGAAAATGGAGCAAGTCGAAGGTCGCCTGAAGGATATCACAGCCGAAATGTCAGCAGCCGGCAGTGATTTTGAAAAGGTCCGCCTGCTTCTAGAAGAAGAAAAAGAGCTTAACGAAAAGTTAGAGTATACAATGGAGAGATGGACATATCTCGCTGAAAAACTTGAAGGGGAATAAGCTGAAGACTGGGCCAGGATGCGTTAGCTTGGCCCGGTCTTTTTTTCGGTGAATCTCAATTGCATGAGAATCTCTTGCCAGTGTGATAAAATCTAGGACACGAGGATACGTATTGATAAAGGAGAGAAAAGCATTGAATATTAAATCGATAGAACCTACGCCAAGTCCAAATACAATGAAAATTAATCTTACGGAAGAATTGCCAGCAGGCAAGAGCAATAATTATAAAAAAGATCAAGCGGAACTTGCGCCGCAAATGATAAAAGACATGTTACAAATTGACGGTGTCAAGGGTGTATACCATGTGGCTGACTTTTTAGCAGTCGAACGTAATGCGAAATTTGATTGGAAAGATATTTTGGTCCAAGTTCGCCAAGTTTTCGGTGAGGATACTGGAAAACAAAATCAACAAGCGCAAATAAATGAGCATTATGGAGAAGTTTCCGTTTCCATCCAACAATTTAAAGGTATTCCCATGCAGATTAAAGCAAATGATAGCACACACGAAAAACGTTTTGCGTTACCGGAGTATTTCATTAAGGGCATATCAGCTTCGCAAAAAGAAGATGATAATGTCGTCCTACTTCGTAAATGGAAGGATTACGGCATTCGCTACGGAGAAATGGAAGACATCGTCAAGGAAGTAGCGGCAGAATTGGTTGCAGCTTATCCGGAGGAAAGAATTAATAAATTAGTTGATGCCGCCCAAGAAACCGTGGATAAAAAAGAACCGGTCATCAATCGCCCCAAAATAAAATTGACCGTTGACATGTTAGACGATGAAAGTTGGGAAAAGAGATATCAATTATTGGATCAGATGAGCGATCCGACGGTTGAAGATATTCCGGTACTGGAAAAAGCCCTTGCCGATAGCAAAGTTTCCATTCGTCGACTTGCTGCTGTATATTTAGGGATGATTGAAGACCCAAAAGTCCTTCCTAGCTTATATAAAGCATTGAGGGATTCAAGTGCCGCTGTAAGAAGGACGGCCGGGGACTGTTTATCTGATCTTGGGTTTGAGGAAGCAATGGGTGAAATGGCATTATCTCTATCGGATAAAAATAAACTAGTGAGATGGAGGGCAGCCATGTTTTTATACGAAGTTGGTGATGAATCCATCCTACCTTTTTTAAAGAAAGCTGAACAAGACCCCGAATTTGAAGTCGCACTCCAAGTGAAAATGGCCCTTGATAGAATCGAGAATGGGGAAGAAGCGAAAGGTTCTGTATGGAAACAAATGACGGAATCAAGAAAGTAAAAAATAAGTAAGTTTAAAGACCGAAAGAGGATAATCACAGACCGTGTAAGGACGTGTTTGTTGGTCATCCTCTTTTTTTATAAAAAAGGGATGAAAGATTAGGTGAAAAATGGATAAAATCATCCGTTTATATGAATAAATCCCTTTTCTACTATTTTAGAAAAATGTTTATGTAGAAAACTTTGAGCTAGAATGGTTACATTTGACCACATTTATGTTAGAATTTTTAGAGTATTATAAAAAGTTAATATATTCAATGTTGATTTGCTAAAATGAGGGGGCTACATAAATGTCTACAGCAAAAATGAGAAGCGACATGATTACAAAAGGGGTTGACCGTGCTCCACATAGAAGTCTATTGCGTGCAGCGGGTGTTAAAGAAGAAGATTTCGGCAAACCGTTCATTGCGGTTTGTAATTCATATATTGATATCGTTCCTGGGCACGTCCATCTTCAGGAATTCGGTAAGATCGTGAAGGAAGCAATCAGGGAAGCTGGCGGGGTTCCATTTGAATTCAATACGATCGGAGTAGACGATGGAATCGCCATGGGACATATTGGTATGCGTTATTCTTTACCAAGTCGTGAAATCATTGCTGACTCCGTAGAAACGGTTGTTTCTGCACATTGGTTTGATGGGATGGTTTGCATTCCAAACTGTGACAAGATTACACCAGGGATGATGATGGGGGCACTTCGTGTCAATATCCCGACGATGTTCGTCAGCGGAGGACCTATGAAGGCTGGAAAAGATAAGAATGGTAAGTCTCTATCCTTAACATCTGTCTTTGAGGGTGTTGGAGCCTATCAAGCAGGTAATATTGAAGCAGAAGACTTAGAAGAAATCGAACAAGTGGCATGTCCTACGTGCGGTTCTTGTTCAGGGATGTTTACTGCCAATTCGATGAACTGTTTAGCTGAAGGATTAGGTCTTGCCCTTCCAGGTAATGGTACTATTCTAGCCGTAGCTGAAGAACGAAAGGAATTCGTAAAGAAATCAGCTAAACAACTGATGGAACTAATCAAAATGGATCGTAAACCGCGCGATATCGTTACGATGGAAGCGATTGATAATGCATTTGCTTTGGATATGGCCATGGGTGGATCGACCAATACCGTCCTTCATACCCTTGCTTTGGCCCATGAAGCAGGTTTTGAGTATCCAATGGAGAGAATCAATGAAATAGCCGGAAGGGTACCACATCTTGCAAAGATTGCACCGGCATCGGATTATCATATTGAAGATGTCCATAATGCGGGTGGGGTCAGTGCTATTATTCATGAGTTACTGAAAAAGCCAGGAGCTTTCAATGGTGATTGTCTGTCTGTATCCGGTAAAACGCTACGTGAAAATGTGGAAGGCTGCGAAATCTTGAATACGGATGTCATCCATACCCTAGATAACCCACATTCCGAACGTGGAGGACTTGCGGTATTATTCGGGAATCTGGCTCCTCTAGGATCGATCATTAAAGTTGGTGCCGTAGACGAGTCTGTCGGCGGGTATCACCGAGGTCCCGCAATCTGCTTTGATTCCCAAGAAGATGCGTTGTCAGGAATTATTACTGGTAAAGTAAAAGAAGGGGATGTCGTGGTCATTCGATATGAAGGACCTAAAGGCGGACCGGGTATGCCGGAAATGCTGGCACCAACTTCGCAAATCGTCGGCAGGGGTCTTGGGGCCAAGGTAGGTTTAATTACCGATGGGCGTTTCTCAGGTGCTTCTAGAGGGATCAGTATCGGTCATATATCTCCTGAAGCAGCCGAAGGAGGACCAATAGCCTTTGTAGAAAATGGAGATATCATTGAGCTGGATTTGAATAACCGTATCATCCAATTGGAAATTTCTGACGAAGAATTTGAAAAACGCAAAGCGAATTGGAAAGGCTTCGAACCAAAGGTAACAAGAGGGTATCTGGGTCGTTATTCCAAGCTTGTCACCAATGCAAGCACTGGCGGCGTCATGAAGATTTAATTCACAAATGAAAGGGTGGCAGCAGATAATTCTGCTGCCTATTTTCTATGCAGGGCTTGGATGTTGGTAAACCTAAATTGTGTGGATTCAAGGTTAAGGTTCGCCTTTCGTAGAAGGTTTAAGCGTCAACTTTGCATTATGAACATAAATTATAGTATCCTTATAGTCATCTAGTTATTTCAAGGGGGAATTATTATGTCTATGGCTTATGATGAATACATGAAACAAATGGTGAAGCCAATGCGTGCTGAATTGGTGCAAGCGGGTTTTAAGGAATTGGAAACAGCTGAAAAGGTTGAGGAATTCATGGAGGCAGCCGAAGGGACTACACTTGTTGTCGTCAATTCAGTTTGTGGCTGTGCTGCAGGTTTAGCTCGTCCAGCAGCGACTCAAGCTGTACTCCAAGCAGAGAAGAAGCCAAATAATCTAGTCACTGTATTTGCAGGGCAAGATAAAGAAGCGACAGCTAAAATGCGTGAGTACTTTAATGGGATTGAACCTTCTTCTCCATCCATGGCTCTATTAAAAGGGAAAGAGGTCGTTCATTTCATTCCTCGCCATGATATTGAAGGCCAGCCTATGGAAGCTATCATGGAAAATCTCTTGGTAGCATTCGATAATGTAAAGTAAAATAAAATAAGTAAAAAAAAAAGAATGTCCTGTAAAAGGGCATTCTTTTTCAAATTCAGATTATTAAAGGAGCAGGTACATGTTTGTGACTACAGCTGGACGAGCTGACCAAGATGTTATAGAGTTGGCAAAAGAGTTCGCGATGGATCAAAAGATTCCTTTTGTATCGAGGAGAAAACGTTCGATTCAGGATATCCAAAGGGAAAACGACAAGGATGATTGTCTCGTTTTCGGGAGAAATAGAATGGAAATATACCGGTACGGAGAGAGGGAGCCTTTCTTTTTCCATCCTAACTTAGCGATGATTCGATTGAAGCGATTACTGAATGGGGAGGCTGATCCCTTTCTTATTGCAGGGGATATTAAAGAAGGGGACTCCGTGCTTGATTGTACATTGGGATTAGGTGCTGACTCCATTGTCGCTAGTTTTGCAGTCGGTAGTAAAGGGCGTGTGTTAGCGCTGGAGGAAAATAAATACTTGGCATTACTTGTGGACCATGGTTTAAAGACTTGGAGTGATGCAGAAGAGTGGATGTTATCGGTAATGAGGAGGATAGAAGTTATGGAGGCTAATCATAATGAGTTATTGAAAACTTTACCGGATAATCATTTCGATGTCGTCTATTTTGATCCGATGTTTGAGGAGACCATTGAAGAATCTAATGGCATTAAAGGCCTGACCCATTTTGCTGCAAATCATGATTTCACCATGGAAATAATAAATGAAGCCAAGCGGGTCGCACGAAAAAGAGTTGTGTTGAAAGATCATTTTCGCAGTACCCGCTTCCAGAGATTTGGATTTGACGTGTTGGAACGAAAAACCTCAAAATTCCATTATGGCTTCATTTCCATTTTATGAATTCATTCGGTCTGATAATCCCCTTCATCAAGACCCATTGCACAGCCTTCACGGCTGGAATCAGCAGCGCCATAATTCGAACCGTCCAATGGGTTGATTTGTATGGCCTGGACATTACCGATTGAGTGGGGGACTTCATTGAAGGCAAATCCCATTCCTTCGAGGTGTCCCTTGCTGTTCATATCAATCCCGGCTTCCCATTCAATATGTGGGCCCATCGGCGTGAAAATTCTTGGTTCTTCGATTGCCGCCTTTAAGTCCATTTTGAAATCGAGCACATTAATGATGGTTTGGACAACTGAGCTAATGATTGTCGGTCCCCCAGGGGAACCAAGTGTTAAAATGGGTTGATTGTCTTTAAAAATGATGGTCGGACTCTTACAGCTTACTGGTCGTTTATTAGGCTGTACTTCATTCATGCCGCCTGGAACGGAATCAAAGTCGGTCAATTCATTATTCAACATGAAACCATAGTCGGAAACCATGATGCCAGAACCGAAAGGGTGCTCAACAGTCGAGGTGCAAGCCGCGATGTTGCCCCATCTGTCGCGCACCGTGAAGTGGGTGGTTTCACTGCGTTCTTCATCATTTGGCTGTTGAATCACTTCCCTTTGCTTCACGGAATCATACTTCCATGGATTTCCGAAATCAATGGCATTGTTCCGTGACTTGAAATTAATGAACTTCCGTCGTTCAGCTATATATTCGTCATGCATAAGACCCGTAAGCGGTAATTCGGCAAATTCGGGATCAGCCAGAAATGCCTTTTTATCTGTAAAGGCCAGACGCATCGCTTCCGCTATCAGATAATATTTCTCCCAGGAACGTACATCATATTGCTCTAGATGGAATGATTCTAATATCTTTAATATTTGAATGACGGTAAACCCTCCCGCGCTAGGAGCCATCGAAGAGACAATTTTATAATCTTTATAGGTGCCGACCATGGGTTCATCAACGGTTGCTTTGTAATCTCTTAAATCGGCCATTTCCATGAATCCGCCTTGTTCCTTGATACAGGAAATGATTCCTTCGCCGATCTCGCCCTCATAAAAAGCAGATACCCCTTCGCGTTGTAAAATCCTATAAGTGTTTGCCAGCTTTTCCTTAACTAATATATCTCCCACCTGGTATGGTTTTCCTTCGGGCATGAAGAAGTTTCGCGCTTCATCACCCAATCGATATTCAAAGTTTTTAAGGGCATCACAAAGTACCCAGTTGACCGGGACCCCATTTTCAGCAAATTCTATAGAGGGTTCAATGAGTTCGGCTAATGGCTTGCTGCCATATTCATTGAGCGCTTCATCCATCGCCTTTAGAATTCCTGGAATGCCAACTGCCGTCCCTTTTGTCGAACGCTCTTTAAAGGGAATAACCTCCCCATTTTCATCCAGGAACAATTCAGGATATGCCGCTTTAGGTGCCCTGACATGTCCATCGAATATCTTCGTTTTTTTACTTTTTTCATTATAAACCATAAGGAATCCACTGCCGCCTATTCCTGTCATCATAGGTTCCACGATATTTAATGCAAATTGGATGGCTACTGCTGCATCAACGGCATTTCCGCCATCGCGTAAGATCTTTTCCCCGATTTTAGTCGCAACTGGATGAGCCGTGACGACCATACCAGCTTTTCCTGTTGCCGTTTCTCTTTTATAGTTTTCTTCTTTGGTTTTTTCATCGATGTTTTCCATCAAAATTCCTCCAGTATATCGTCTTAAGTTCTTTCTTGAGCTAGAGACGAACTTCATTGAAAAGAAAACCTTGCCATTAATAGAATGACAAGGACTCTTTCATAAGTATTTTAGTCTTAATCAGCAAATGATAAATATACGAAAAATGCTAATGTAACAAGACATAAAGCCACCATGGCGGTTGTAGTCAAAGCCATTTATAAGCCCTCCTTAAAAAGATACCTGAATCTATTTAAGTTCTACAAATTACCTAATAATCCTTTAATTTATATATTTATAGTGAAAAATGGTATAAAAGATGCAACACGTATGTTGCATATAGGTATTTATCCTTTTTGGCGATTTTTGAAACATGGGGTATTATATATTCGTATTACCTGGAAAATCGCAGTATACTAAAAAAAAGGAACAACAGGAGGGGGGGATAATGGTTTGAAAACGGCAACATGGTTTAGGAAAAGTCTTGTCATTTTAGTTTCCGTTTTAACGTTTGGCCTTGTCACACCTACAGATTTGGCATGGTTAGCTGATGCTGACTCTTTAAAAGATTCGAAAAAAGGGGTAGTGCAAGAAGACCATACACCATTTCCTTCTGCACAGGAATCTAGTGGCTTCAATCATTTCGACCGTGATAACTTTTTATCGGATATTCTTGATAAAGCAGAAGAAAGCGCTTATGTGAAATTTGGTGAAAAAATAAACCCTAAAATAGGTGATGAGTTCAAAATGATCATTTTGCCGAAAATAGAAGAGACGGTAAACGATATGGCGAACCAATTTCCTGATGAAAAACTGCAACAGCTAACTATCACGGAGCGGCCAAGTGCAGGTAGATCCGAAAAAATTTTTCATATTTATGACTCGATAAGTGGAAATGATGTCATCCGATTCCATGTTAGGCAGGAAAATCCACCGTTAGAAGGATATTGGTTTAATTTTCATTATCACACGTACCACGATTCTTTTGCCACGCATTATGACATCGGGAAAATATATTGGGATAAAAACACTCCTCCCAAATGGACGAATCAAGATAGAATATCCTAAATCTCTTCGTTCATTGATTTTATCTAAAGGGAAGAGTATGATGATAATGAACATACATAAAGGTAAGTTCATAATGTTCTTTTTGGATACGTTGTTCTGCAACGTATTTATTTTGTGTGAAATAATACATAGCAAGAAAACTGCGCTGTGCCTCTAGAGAGCACTTGCAGTGAATTTTATAGTTTTGCAGAGGTGCTTTAATCATGTCAGTAGAATTGCTAAATAAAATCTTCCATACCTATTCCCAGTTTTTTGATTGGGACATGTGGGGGGAAGTACTAACAGACCCTGTTAGCTGGGGATTAATTGGGACCCTTGTCTTAATGGAAGGCCTTTTATCGGCTGATAACGCTTTGGTATTGGCCGTTATGGTTCGGCATCTTCCGGAAAAACAAAGGAAAAAGGCCCTTTTCTATGGATTATTGGGTGCATATGCATTCCGTTTCTTAGCCATTGGAATAGGTGTCTATCTCATCAAGATTTCTTGGGTAAAAATCCTCGGAGCTGTTTATCTTGCCTGGCTTTCATTCAAGTATTTCCGAGATAAGAGAAATAAACAGGCTAACCAGGATGAAGAGTTACAGGGAATGAGTAAAAATAGTTTATTAATCCGTATGTTCGGTAATTTATGGGGAACGGTTGTCGCTGTTGAGATGATGGATATTGCTTTTTCCGTTGACAGTGTCTTGGCTGCCTTTGGGGTGAGTGAAAAGATTTGGGTCCTCCTGTTGGGCGGAATGATCGGTGTCCTGATGATGCGGGGCGTTGCCGGAGTCTTTTTGAAACTGATTGATAAGATTCCCGAATTGGAAACGGCTGCCTATGTCTTGATAGGGTTCATATCGATTAAAATGCTTCTTTCGGTGGCGAAAATCGAAGTTCCACATGTCATCTTCTTTTTGACCATTCTTGTTATTTTTGGAACGACCATCTTGCTTCATTTTCAGAGGGAAAAAAAGCTTAAAGAACACAGTAAATAATCTTACGGAAAAGAGCTGACACCAAAATGGTGTCAGCTCTTTCTTTGGAAATAAAACTCAAATAGATGAAAAAGGAGAGTGAAAAATGTAAAAAAGAGCAAAGGGTATAACAGGTTTAGCCATAGTGATGTGAGGAATGGATGCAGCAAGATGCCAAAGAAAATCGAAAATAGCAATAAGTCTAGAATGATGAACACTTTTAAACTGTAAATTTCCAGTACTTCCTCGGCTAGTTCATGTGGTTCTGGCAGGATGAGACTTCTGTTAACTGGTTTCATGGTATCACCTTGAACCTTTTTTGATTATATTATTTTATATGAAAATACTGGGTGATCCGTGCCTCGTGAGAAAAGAATATTCCACTTATTTTTACCAAAAATACATCAATCAATTATAGAGGAGTTTCATGTTATACTAGAATAATAAATTGGGATTGAAGTATACATATTTCTTTGAAAAATCCTATTAAACCATGGAAAGGATGTAGAAGGTGACAAATAAAAAGTGGATTGGATTATTCATTTTGGCAGGCTGTTTCCTTTCCATGCTTTCCATCTCTTTTGCTAAGGAAGATGGTTTAAAGTGGAGGGACTTGAAAAAAGATAGCCTACTAAGGCAGGCAGCCATTTTTCAGGATCAAGAGACATTACAGAACTTGTTTATATATCCTGTAGATGAATTTGATGAAGAGGAAGCCTTAAACATAGTTGAAACAATCAATAAACTCCCGCATTCCCTTCAAGTGAAAATTATTGATCGGGGTGTGAAAATAAAGCTTTTCAGTGGGAGCCTGACAGACAATCGTTCTGCAGCTCATTTAAAGGGGCAGACACCAAGAGGGTATGTTAATCCCAGCACTACATGGGATGATGTTCCGGGTATGGGGGGCTCGCATATGGTCTTGGTTAAAATCGGCGCGAGCGATAAAGGTAACGGCCATAGTTCTATAAATCTCGAACTCCATGAAATTGCCCATTCCCTCGATAAAATCGTGTATGGCGGCATTCGTGAGGATATAAAGTATTTAAGCGTATGGGGAAAAGAAGTAGATGCACTGTTTCCTGGTCAACCTTATTTTTCTACATATCCCGAAGAATACTTTGCGGAAGCGTTTGCGATGTTTTATGTAAATCCGGAACAAAATCAATTGCTAAGATGGAAAGCTCCAGAGACCTACCATTTTATTAAACAACTAGATTGAATGATTTAATTCAATCGTAATTCACATTGACACATTGAACTGGTAACAGTAAAAAGTTAAAATAAGAAGAATGAATGTTGAAAAGGTGGTTTACCATGAAGCAATATTTGGATTTATGTAAGCATGTACTTGAAAATGGAACTCAAAAAGGCGATCGTACCGGAACAGGAACAATCAGCACCTTCGGATATCAAATGAGGTACAATCTGCGTGAGGGATTCCCTGTTTTGACTACGAAAAAAGTCAGTTTAAAAGCAATCATCCATGAACTCTTATGGTTTCTAAAAGGCGATACAAACGTACAATACCTTCAGGAAAATAATGTGCGCATTTGGAATGAGTGGGCTGATGAAGCAGGAAATCTAGGTCCCGTCTATGGGCATCAATGGCGCTCATGGGGTGCAGCGGATGGAAGGCAAATCGATCAAATCAGTGAAGTGATCGAGCAAATCAAAACGAACCCAAATTCAAGGAGATTGATCGTAAGTGCCTGGAATGTCGGAGAGCTTGAAGAGATGGCCTTACCTCCCTGTCATGCATTCTTTCAATTTTATGTGGCGGACGGTAAGCTTTCCTGCCAACTTTACCAGCGTTCTGCGGACGTATTTTTAGGTGTGCCGTTCAATATCGCTTCTTATGCACTCTTAACGATGATGATAGCCCAAGTATGTGACCTGGAGCCTGGTGAATTCGTTCACTCTTTTGGGGATGTCCATATCTATTCGAACCATATGGATCAAGTGAAATTACAGTTGACACGAGACCCTAAACCACTGCCTACGATGAAAATCAATCCTGCAGTGAAAGATATCTTTGAGTTTCGGTTTGAAGATTTCGAACTTGAAAATTACGAAGCTCATCCCCACATTAAAGGGAAGGTGAGTATATGATTTCCTTAATTGTAGCCATGGATGAAAAACGTGTGATTGGAAAAGATAACAAGCTGCCTTGGCATTTGCCAGCGGACCTTCAGTACTTTAAAAAGGTAACGATGGGTCACCCAATCGTCATGGGGCGCAAAACATTTGAATCCATCGGGCGGATTCTGCCTGGAAGGGAAAACGTCATCGTGACCAGGAATCATGAATTTAAAGCGGAAGGCTGCACCATTTTGCATGATGTTGATCAGATTAAGACGTATGCCGACAATAGTAAACAAGAGGTATTCGTTATAGGGGGAGCGGAAATCTTCAAAGAAATCCTGCCAGTAACCGATCGGTTATATATAACTGAAATACATGAAGTCTTTGAAGGGGACACGTTCTTTCCAATCATTAATGAGACGGAGTGGGAAACCGTGGAGACGACCCCTGGGGTAACAGATGATAAAAATCTATATGCCCATGATTTTATTGTTTTACGAAAAAAATGATATTAGTAACCGATTTATGGTGAATAAGCCATAGTCGGTTTTTTTGTACAAAACCAAAGAGATAGAATTTTTAGAAAAATCAGTTACATACTTATGATAAAGTGCTATAATTATAGAATTGATTAGGAAGGAAATGAGGGATAACTATGAACCAGACAGCATCAGTGAATAGGGGGATTCAGTTGGAGGATATTCTAATTGCCTATAGAGAATTGAAGGATATTGTCTTACATACACCTTTACAAAAGAATCAGCGTTTATCCAGTAAGTATGAATGCAATGTCTATTTGAAACGTGAGGACCTTCAACATGTTCGTTCCTTTAAGTTAAGGGGAGCTTACTATAAAATGAAAAGTTTGACTCAGGAAGAAACAAAGAATGGTGTCGTGTGTGCAAGTGCCGGGAACCATGCACAGGGAGTGGCTTTTTCCTGCAGTGAGTTAGGAATCAATGGGAAAATTTACATGCCTGCTACGACGCCAAGGCAGAAGGTCGATCAAGTCCGGTTATTCGGTAGGGATAATATTGAAATTGTCTTAATTGGTGATACATTTGATGACGCATTCGCAAGTGCAATGGAATGTTGCGAGAAGGAAGGGCGTTCTTTCATCCATCCTTTTGATGATGAAAAGGTGATTGCCGGTCAAGGCACTACGGCGGTTGAAATCCTGAATGATTGTGAAGATAAGATTGATTATGTGTTCGCAGCAATCGGTGGCGGCGGATTAATGGCTGGGGTTTCAAGTTACTTCAAATCAGTGTCCCCTGATACGAAGTGTATTGGAGTAGAACCGCTCGGAGCCGCGTCCATGAAAACTTCCTTCCAAGAAGGAAAAGTCGTTGAACTTGAGAATATCGATACGTTTGTAGATGGTGCAGCCGTGAAGTGTGTAGGGCAAATGACTTACCAAACATGTAAAGAGAATCTTGAGGATATCGTTGCAGTGCCTGAAGGCCATATCTGTACGACGATTCTCGATTTATATAATCAGCATGCCATTATTGCTGAACCAGCGGGTGCTATTTCCGTATCAGCTCTTGATTTTTACAAAGACCAAATAAAGGGGAAAACGGTCGTGTGCCTTGTAAGTGGGGGTAATAATGATATAGGCCGTATGCAGGAAATCAAGGAAAAGTCCTTATTATATGAAGGCCTGCTATATTACTTTATCGTGAATTTCCCACAACGTGCTGGAGCATTAAGGGAATTTCTTGATGAAGTGTTGGGACCCAATGATGATATTAGTCGATTTGAATATACGAAGAAAAATAATAAAGAGAGTGGCCCGGCCCTTGTTGGTATTGAGTTAAAAAACAAATTTGATTATACAGGACTTATTCAGAGAATGAATAAGAAGGGTTTCTCAAGCGTGGAAGTCAATAAAGACAGCAATTTATTCCACTTATTAATTTAAACTAGACAAAATTTTAAATTAGGTTAGAATAATATATATATTTTTACATATTATTCAACTTATCCAGCAGTCGTGTTTTGTCGATAATTGTTACCGTTGTATGACGATTTGCCAGGTTCCTTTCATTTGGCTGAAAATGGTATTATAATTAAAAGCAGAATAGGTTGAATTATAACATCGAGGGGGATGTATTCATGTCGAATATTGGAATACCTGGTCTAATTATCATCTTGGTATTGGCCTTAATCATTTTTGGTCCGAAGAAGCTTCCCGAAATCGGACGTGCTTTTGGACAAACGCTTCGAGAATTCAAGAAATCCACGAGTGAACTGACAAAAGGCGACTATGAAGAGGATAAGAAAATACAACAACCAAAAAATCATGAATGATTAAATGCAGGGCGTAAGATGGACCTTCTTACGTCTTTTGTTCTGTAGCAAAGAAACGGATTTTCAAATGAAGGCGTGATTTATTTTGGAAGATAAAGAATTAAATATCATCGATCATCTCGATGAATTGAGAAAACGGCTAATCATTACGACTGTAGCTTTTTTCGTCTTTTTTATTGTCAGTTTTATTTATGTGGAAAAAATCTACTATTGGTTTGTTAAGGATCTTGAATTCGAATTAATGGTCTTAGGTCCAAGTGATATCATCTGGATTTACTTCATGCTTTCAGGAGTAGTTGCCATTGCTGCAACGATTCCGATTATAGCACTTCAAATTTGGTTGTTCGTTAAGCCAGCTTTAATGCCCAATGAAGTGAGGGCCACCCTTGCCTATATTCCAGCTCTTTTCATCTTGTTTATTGGAGGCCTTGCTTTTGGTTATTTTGTCATTTTTCCGACCATCCTTCAATTTTTAATTGAACTGGGTGAAGGCATGTTCATAACCAATTTCACCGCAGATAAGTATTTTTCATTTGTCTTCAATATGACGATTCCTTTTGCCTTTTTATTCGAGCTACCAGTCGTTACGATGTTCCTGACCTCCATCGGTCTTATCAACCCTTACGTGCTTCAAAAATTAAGGAAGTATGCTTACTTTGTTCTCGTGGTCATTGCTGTTTCCATCACACCGCCAGATTTCATGTCTGATTTTTTGGTCACGGTTCCCTTACTGTTACTTTACGAAGTTAGTATTTCGCTTTCTAAAATTGTCTATCGACGAAGGGTAAAACGGGAGAGCTTGCTGGAAGAAACTCTTAATAATGAAGATGGCATATAAAAAATGGCCCAAAGGATTTATTCCTTCGGGTCATTTTTTATGGCTGAAGTTATTGAATCGGCATCATTCAGCCATAAAGTTGATTAGATCCAAATAAGATATATGCCTTTTTACAAAGTTTTCTTCTGATTTTCAACGTATATGTGTCCAAGAGAATCATTATTCTGAAAAAAATATAAGCTTTAGTTTGAAAGCGTACTTTGAATAGGTATAATACAATAGATACGTTAATTTAGGGATGTGTAAAGATGAATAAAGTGAAGATTGTAACGGATTCAACAGTGGATATGACCCCAGAAGAATTTGAGTATTATGGCATTACAATGGTCCCCTTGTCGATCTATATTGATGGAGAGACCTTTTTGGATAAAGTGGAAATTGAACAGGATGAATTTTTAAGAAGAATGAATCAGTCAAAAGAACTCCCTAAAAGCTCCCAACCGGCAGTAGGGACTTTTTTAGAAGTATATAATGAACTTGGAAAGGATGGCAGTGAGATTATTTCAATCCATATGACTGGTGGCATGAGTGGTACAGTACGTTCGGCTGAAAGTGCAGCAGGGATGTCCGATGCTAAAGTTACCGTTTATGATTCGGAATTCATCTCAAAAGCCATGTCATTCCAAGTGATAGAGGCTGCCAAGATGGCGAATGAAGGCAAAACCACCGAAGAAATAATGCAAAGGCTTGAGACCATTAGAAAACAGTCGAGTCTAATCATTGTCATTGAAACGCTGGACAATCTTGTGAAAGGCGGAAGGATTGGCAAAGTATCAGCATTCATCGGATCTCTTTTACATATTAAACCGATTGCACTTCTGGACGGAGGCGTGCTGAATCCCGTTTCAAAAGCAAGGAGCCAATCACAGGTTGTAAAATTCATTTCAAAAAAATTCAAAGAAGATACACAAGGAAAACAAGTCAAAGGCATTGGTTTCGTCCATGCAAATGGCTATGAAATGGCCGATAAAGTTCGCAAAGCGATTACTGAAATTTCAGGGGTCCAGGATATTAAGTTAGAAGCTACAACGGCTGTGGTCAGCACACATACTGGCGAAGGTGCCATGGCCATCATGTATTACTGGGATTGATGTTCGCTTTTAGTACCTCCTAAAGAGCAGGAGATGATAGCTAAGTAATGTAGTCAAATGTTCATTTTATGATAAAAATAGTGCTGTTTTCCTACTGGTGGTCTGGTAGAATGAAAGAAGTGACAGAATATTTATACATAAAAGGCGGGGTATGGATGAGGAAGCTGCATTTGTTGAAGGCAGCTATGGGCATTGGGGTATTGTTGATGCTGGCAGCATGTGGTTCAACTGGGGTGCCTGATGCGAAGAATTGGGATATCGAAGATTTTAGTTATGTGGACCAGGATGGGGAACCCTTTTCCAAAACTGATTTAAAAGGAAAAGTCTGGGTAGCCGATTTCATTTTCACAAATTGTGAGGATGTTTGTCTCCCCATGACTGCCAATATGGTGAAGTTGCAACAAAAACTGAAGGATGAGGGAATTTCAGATGTTGAGTTCGTGTCATTTTCCGTGGATCCTGAAGTGGACAAGCCTGATGTCTTGACAGCATTTGGCGACCAGTTCAACGTCGATTACAAAAATTGGCACTTTTTGACTGGTTATGGTCAAGATGAAATCGAGGCATTTGCCAAGGATAACTTTAAAACGATTGTATTGAAGCCTGACAATGAAGATCAGGTGATTCACCAGACAAGGTTTTATCTAATGGATCAAGAGGGAAAAGTCATCCGGGATTACACGGGACTTCAGGATATTCCTTTTGATGAGATGATTAAGCATATAAAAATACTACAGAACTATTGAACAGGAGAATGACCTGTTCAATAGTTTTTTAGTTTCTATAGTAATCACGGAATGACGTATGGAACAAATAGCTGTTACGAAGAATGAATTTACTCATCAGGTACATGCTAAAATTCATGGGATAAGCTTTAATTCCCAGCTTTTTTTCATACTATACAGTGATAAATACAAATAAAACCGACAAGTAAAGGTCAAATTGATTCAATTTTATATTTTCCCCATGATATAATATTTAGGTAGGGAAGGTGAGGTTATGAGACACAAAATCACCTGTCTTTTTATATGCCTAGTTTGGATTTCAGGTTGCTCTCAGAGGACTACTTCAGAACAGCCACTCGTTCAGCAGCATAATGTTGTTGAATTAAGCAAAAAGGAAACCATTCCAGCCAGCTTTTTTCCGGATCCTGTTCAAATCGTGTCAATAGGTGATTCCCTAACTCAAGGTGTCGGCGATAGTAAAGATAATGGGGGATATCTCCCTTACTTGCAGAAAAATCTTGAGAAAGAGCCATCTATTACTTCAGTTGAGATGATCAATCACGGAGTTCGGGGAAACCGGACCGACCAATTATTAAAAAGGTTGGATAAATCCCGTGTTCAAGAAGATATTGAACAAGCCGATTCCATTGTCGTCACAATTGGTGGAAATGATATCATGAGAGTATTTAAACAGAATTTCTCCAACTTGGAACTGAACCAATTCGATTCAGCTAAAATAGGGTATGAAAAAAGATTAAGACAGATATTGGATAAGGTGCGCTCTGAAAATCAACAGGCACAGATTTATTTAGTGGGCGTGTATAACCCATTTTCAAAGTGGTTTGCTGATTTTTATGAACTAGATGAAATCATGAATGATTGGAATGATAGCGGAAAAAAGATTATCACCGAATATGATTCTGCATATTTTATCGAAATAGATGATATTTTCCAAAATTCCAAAGAAGACTTGCTATATACGGAAGATTACTTCCATCCCAATGATCGGGGATATGAATTGATTGCAGAAAGAATCTATAATAACATGGAAGTTTTAACAATCGGAAAGGATACAATGGAAGCTAGCGCCAAAGGAGATGATGACCAAGAATGACAAAAGTCAAATGGAAGACTTTGTTTATTACTTTATTAGCCGTTAACATCCTGGTCATCCTTTCAATCCTGGTTTTAATTAATTTACCGGCAAAAGATTCAGATATGAAGCCAGTTGTAACTAAGGAAGAAGATATCCAGTTTCAGATTCATACAAACCGGGAAGATTTGACCCGATTAATCAACCAGTATCTTGATAAAGAAGGCTTGACTGGATTGATACATTATGAAGTGTATTTAAGAGATGAAGTGGAGTTATACGGGAAAATGCCTTTTTTCAACCGTGAAGTGGAAATGAAATTAACATTCGAACCCATTGCGCAAAAGAACGGGGATTTGGTTTTAAAACAAAAATCGATTGCGATTGGCCAGATGAACCTTCCTGTTTCATATGTGATGAACTTAATTAATGAACGGTATAAAATGCCGGATTGGGTCACCATAAATCCCAATGAGGAAAACATATATGTGTCTTTACAGGACATGAAATTAAAAAGTGACGTCAGGGTCAAGGCTAATGAATTTGATTTAAAGAATGATGATATTTCATTTTTATTAACTGTCCCCTCTTCTTTACAATAAGTGAAAATGAAAGATGAAAAGCCAGGTCAAATGCATCCTGGCTTTTCATCTTTTTTTGTATTAAGGTGTTAAGATAAGTGTTTCTAAGCCAGGTTGACCCTGACTGGTGCCGATTATATAAATGGATAATGGGGTATTTGCCTGAATATCTGTATTGGGTAAGGAGAGGGCTACTTCTTTCGAATCGGCTTTCCTTACTTCAAAATCGACTTGCATGGGGTAGAGATTCAGGTATTCACTTGCTTTGCGATACGGAAGTCTTGAAAATACGACATCGCCATCCTTTACAGCGATATCCACCGGTGACGTATCAAAAGACAAGTGGACAAATCGAACCTTGGATTCATCTTGGGGGACATAAGGATTGTCTTCGAAAGTAAGTAGTTTTGGCATTTCATTGGATCCTGTAGCAACGACAGTATACAGTTTTTCACTTTCCAGATCGACTTTACGGCTAAGGAAGGTGGACGTGGTTTGTCCGGCAGGATATATATCAATTTGGTATTTACCCGGGGGTAAAGATAAATAGTTGCTATTGTCTTTGTAAGCGAAATTCTGAAGGATGCGCATTTCGTTTACATATACATCGACCGCAGGTGCTTTTGGAGCTGCATGTAAAATACGGACCTGTGCCGGTTTTACCGTATTGATTTGTTCACTTCTCATTGGTTGCATGGCTTTTTCCATGCTCTTTAAGTGTTTATGATAATAATAATCATGTAAATGTGGGTTAGTATATTTATAGTAGCAGGATAATGCATCATAATTCATGGCCTTTTGTAAATGTTTGTCTTTATGGTTCATGTCTATCACCTCTCATTTGAATCATTATGAAGACATCATATGGTAGCATGCTTGGGCATGTGTCTTTCGTATACTCAAATTTGATTGATTTTTTTAATCAGTCCAGTTTCATCAACAAAAGAAGTTTAGACAGCAGATGATTTTACATGACCTTATAAAAGGTTTAAAATGCATTCAATAGAACTTTTCCAAAAAAGGAGGATATTACAGTTGACCAACCATTTAGACAAAGCAACATTTGCTGGAGGATGTTTTTGGTGTATGGTAAAACCCTTCGATGAACAGCCTGGTATTGAATCTGTCATTTCCGGTTATACAGGGGGGACAACGGAGAATCCTACATACAAAGAGGTTTGCTCGGAAACGACGGGACATTATGAAGCTGTTCAGATTACCTTTGACCCTTCCATCTACCCTTATAAAGATTTAGTTGAATTATTTTGGCAACAGATTGATCCAACAGACGCTGGAGGCCAGTTCTTTGATCGTGGTAGTTCCTATCAAACGGCCATTTTCTATCACGACGAAAAGCAACGGGAAATAGCGGAAGCTTCCAGGGCAAACCTACAGGAGAGCGGCATTTTTTCTAAGCCCATTGCGACACCCATTCTACCGGCCAAAACCTTTTATCCGGCAGAAACGTATCACCAGCATTATTATAAAAAGCAACCAGAGCACTACGAGAGATATTCAGTTGGCTCCGGGCGCAAGGCTTTTCAAAAACATCATTGGGGGGAAAAGAAATGAGCAGTAAAGATGATTTGAAGAAAAAATTAACACCCATTCAATATGAAGTCACACAAAATAGCGGGACAGAGCCTGCTTTTCATAATGAATATTGGAATTTGAATGAAGATGGACTGTATGTGGACATTGTTTCCGGTACACCGCTATTCACTTCCAAAGATAAATTTGACTCCGCCTGTGGCTGGCCAAGCTTTACCAAGCCACTGGATGATGGTGAAGTTGTGGAAAATTTGGATACAAGCTATGGCATGAGAAGGATCGAAGTGCGTTCAAAAACGGCCGATTCCCATCTTGGACATGTGTTTGATGATGGACCAGGACCAACCAAGTTACGATATTGCATCAATTCTGCTTCGTTAAGATTCATCCCACTCGAAGATCTTGAAAAAGAAGGATACGGTGAATATAAGAAACTGTTTCTTTAATAAACAAGTAAGCCCCTATCATCCTGTGATAGGGGCTTACTTGTTTTAGTGGTTTGAATCATTGGTGATGATGGAAGAAAGCCGCACATGTGTGGTAGGGAGGTCCTTGGAGGTTTCTCTCCCTGAAACTACAAAACGCACGGTGTGAGGACCGGGAGAAAGGCCATTGGCGATGAATAAATACCTTTCGCGGGCAAAGGGCCACCACGTATGAAGGGATGTATTCAGTTTGCCGTCAATGAATACATCAACTTCTCCGCCATCTGGGCTTCTGAGTAATTTAACTCCAAGTATATTTCCTTCGAATCGGTATTCAATATAACTCCCTGTCTCATCACTTGTGTAATAACCGCCTCTTGGTCTAAACCCCACCATTGAATCATAGTTGTCATTATCTCTTAAATTTATTTCGGAGCCTTGATGAAATTTAGGAGGAAGACTAGCGACAGGTTTTTCTTTTTGTGCATTTTCAATAAACTTTTGGTAAATCGCATTTGCATAGAATTGATAGCCAAGGCCATTTGGATGAATCAAATCTTTCGTCAATTCCTTGTCAGTGAACCCTGAAGAATTGAAAACTGGACGCATGTCAATATTGGTGGCCCCATAATAGTCAGATAACAGACCGATAGCATTCGCAAATTCCTCGTTTTCCAAACAACTTTCCGTAATCGTGAACAATTCAGCATGAGGATATAGGTGCTTTGCTTTTCTAATCAGAGCCTCGTACGTCATTTTGAAATCGTCCACATTCATGTATTTACGATCATTTTCACCGAATACAATGAAAATCAAATCCTTATGGCCCATTCTTTTTATTTGAGAGAGCTTATAAAGACCTTCAAAAGCAGTGGAGCCGCTTTGAACAACGTAATCCCCTTTAAAGGGAACTGAATGGTGCTTGCTCATTTTATTTTCCAGTTGTTTAAACCAAGTTTGACTCGGATTTTCAGCCCCGGACCCCCTGCCTATGCTATCGCCAATAATCAGATAGTCAATCGGCTGACCATCCTGGTATTTTTGGTATACATTTAAGTTCTCATCGGAACCGTATGTTTTTGGAACTTTTTGAAGGATGTAAATGAGAAGGAGTGTGAGGACAATTCCTGCGAATGGAATGAGGGATTTCGAGACTTTTTTCAATTCATTTCCTCCGATTAACATTATTGTAGGTTGGTGTGGTAAGTATAGGCCGAAAAGCATATTTTAACCTTATTATATCGCAAATTTAAGGTAATACAATAAGGTTTGGTTTCATTTCCCGTTTTTAAAACCAATTGATTACACGTTTTATTGAGGGGGATTTATATAGAAGAATGGAGGAGTTTTTGCTTAAATAAAAAAAAATGGGCAAATACACAGACCAAGGCGGGCATATCGACATATGGTAAGGGTGTAAAGAGAAAACAGAAATCAAGAAGGAGTGAAACTTTATGTACGGATATGGTGGAGGATATGGTGGCGGCTGCGGCGGCGGTTATGGTTACGGCGGAGGATACGGTGGCGGATGCGGTGGCGGTTTTGGTTCAGGCTTCGCATTAATCGTTGTCTTATTCATTCTGTTGGTTATCATCGGCGCATCATTCTGCTGCTAAATATAACACTAAAAGACCAGCTATCAGCTGGTCTTTTCTTATGGAGGCCATTCTTTATAACAGAATTACCCAAGATTAAGCCTTGGCTAGGGACTGGCTCAAGGGTGGAGTTTTAAAAGGGATTCGATTAAGAACATATGTTTCTTTTGTGTTATAATCAATAATGAGCCATGATTTTCTTTTGTTCTGTATATCTGCTAAAATAATTTAAGATGTAATATATTTAGGGGGAAAGAGATATGAAACCTTCTCGTTTAAAACGCGGGGATGAAATCCGGGTTATTGCACCATCGAGAAGTCTTGCGATTGTAAAAGGTGAGCAACGCAGACTGGCAGAGGAAAGATTGGTGGACCTCGGTTTTAAAGTTACATACGGTAAAACAGCTTTGGTACATGATGACTTTTTCTCGAATTCGATTGAGGACAGGGTTGAAGATTTGCATGATGCGTTTAGAAATCCGTCTGTAAAGGCAATCCTTGCTGGCGTAGGTGGATATAATGCCAATCAATTGCTACAATATATCGACTACGATTTAATAAAAAAGAATCCTAAAGTTTTGATGGGCTATAGTGATATTACGGCCATCGGTTTGGCCATTTATCAAAAAACTGGTTTGACTACATATTCTGGTCCTGATTTCTCTACTTTTGGGATGAAGACTGGGCTGGACTATACAATGGACTACTTTAAGAAAGCGGTTCTTATGGATGATGGCTTTGATTTAGAACAAAGTGAAACCTGGAGCGATGATTCATGGCATCTGGAGCAGGAGGACCGTTCCTTCCATCCAAATTCGGGATATATGGTCATACAGGAGGGCGAAGCAGCTGGTACCATCTTAGGTGGCAACCTTTGTACGATAAATCTTTTGCAGGGGACGGAGTATATGCCATCGTTACGGGACCGCATTCTTTTTATTGAGGATGATGAAGAAAGCCATCCTTTTAGTTTCGATCGGGATTTACAATCCTTGCTACAGTTGCCTGATGCAGATGGTATCAAGGGAGTTATCATAGGTCGATTTCAAAAGGATTCAGGGATGACACCTTACGCCCTTCAGCAAATCATTGCAACTAAGAGGGAACTGAATGGTATCCCTGTCATAGCGAATGCAAACTTTGGTCATGTCCATCCTTTTGCTACTATACCGATGGGCGAAAGTGTTAAGATGACCGTGAGGAACGGTAACGCGAAAGTGACCATCCTCTCTTGAAAAATAGATGGACTTATCGTCAGACTACCTATATATAGGGCAACTTAAGAGGATGAACCGAGATTATCGGTCATTGTCTGTATCGGTCCCTGTTTTTGGGTAAAATAGGGTTTTATCCCTGTTCATTTTCCTATTTTACAAGCATTATTAGGGAATATGAGGCTAATAGTTCAAATTCTTTATTTTTCTGATATAATACTAAGAGATTTAAAATAGAAAAGGTGATTATGTGTTATTAACAATTCCCGCATCCATTCGTTTAGAAGGCGCTTTATCCGAGTATAATAAAAAAGGCCGGGTAAGCCATACCTGTTTCGTTTGTAACGAAGACACTTCTAATGGGGATGCAAGCAACTTGAATTACTATAAGTTAGGTACTAAAAAAGTCTGTCTTTCTTGCATGAAACATGTCTTGCGTCATCCATCATTAAAAGAGTATGAATACGTACATACCTCAGTCATTGACAAAGCGGCTTTTTATAAAAGTGTGCTGGCTATTTTAAAGGATGAAAGCTTCATAGATTCCATTCGTCAAGACAAACTAAATAGCTCATTATAAGAAAAAAAGTGTATCTCTCGTGGATACACTTTTTTTTGTCGTATTTCCTTACTTTCCCCGCGGTGAATAGATTCCCCATCCTTCTAAAACCTTCCTATAAAAATAGTTTGAAAGAGTTGCAACAATTCCTTAGCAAGATTTCCCTAGTGGGGACATACACTTTAGCATAAGCCATAATTGGTGGTAGAAGGAGAGTGTGGGCATGGAGCAGTCTTCATTGATCAAGCCGTTCCTTGGCGTCGCCTATCCGACAATTAGTCATGGGAAGGGCGTCTATTTATACGATAAAGAAGGGAAGGACTATCTGGATGCATCTTCCGGTGCTGTAACCTCCAATATTGGTCATGGGGTGCAAGAAATTGCAGATGCCATGGTTCAACAGGCAAGCCAAGTGTCATTTGTGTATCGTTCCCAGTTCACGAGCGAGGCAGCAGAGAAGCTTGCCCGAAAAATTGCAGATTTAACCAATGGGAAGCTCCCCTATAGTTTTTTTGTTAATAGTGGTTCAGAAGCGACCGAAACTGCACTAAAGATTGCCATCCAGCATTGGCAGGAAAAAGGGAAACCCAGGAAACAAAAGATAATATCCAGATGGATGAGCTACCATGGCATTACGATCGGCGCTCTTTCAATGTCTGGTCATCCTATACGCAGAGAGCGATTTACCGCTCTACTTGAATCATACCCTTCTGTTGCTCCTCCTTATTGTTACCGTTGTCCATATCAATTAGATCACCGAACATGTGGGATGGCCTGTGCTTTGGAGTTGGAATCATCCATCCGGCGCATTGGTGCAGATAACATCGCAGCATTTATATGTGAGCCAGTTATCGGTGCAGCAGGTGGGGCAATCGTTCCGCCTAATGGTTATTTTCAGAAACTAAAGAAAATTTGTGAGGAACATGACATTCTATTCATTGCTGATGAGGTTATGACTGGATTCGGTCGGACAGGTAAGATGCTAGCCTCTGAACATTGGGGAGTAGAACCGGATATTATTACGTTTGGGAAAGGGATAAGCGGGGGGTACACGCCTATCGCTGCCGCTGCCATGACGGAAAAAGTGTTGGAACCCATCATGAATGGTTCCCGTTCAATCATGGGCGGACATACACTTAGTGCCAATCCATTGTCGTGTGCCATAGCGCTTGCCGTTTTGGAATATATGGAGGATAACGATCTCGTAGAACACTCTGCTAAAAGAGGGAAGGAGTTATTCAACGGTTTAAAAAAGCTTGCAAAGAAATACTCGTTTATCGGGGACCTCCGCGGTAGGGGTTTATTGATCGGGATGGAATTTGTCCAGGATAAAGAAACGAAGGAACCTTTTCCAAAAACTTTAGATGTGACTGCTGAAATTATAAAGGCGGGGATGAACAATGGGATTATTTTATACCCTGCATCAGCGGGGCTTGATGGCATTAACGGGGCAGCCATCATCATTTCTCCGCCCTTAATCATTACAAAGGAAGAGAGTGCTGAATTGCTAAGGAGACTGGACTCAACCCTCCGTGAATTTAAAGATAAGATCCTCCCTGGATATCTGCCGTCTTAAATAAGGAAGTGAACAGAATTGAATGATAATGCATTCCATAAAGTTTGCCGTTTTGAGGATGTCCTGCATCTCTTTGAAGACGGACAGTCCATTCTTTTTGGCGGGTTCGGTGGAATTGGCACTCCTCCGGGCCTCATCAATCTAATCTTGGAGACGGGTATACAACACTTAACTTTAATCGGAAATGATACTGGCTTCCCTGATATCGGAATAGGTAGGCTGGTTACTCAAAGGCGGGCAAAAAAAATCATTGTTTCTCATATCGGTTCCAATCCGAATGCCGGACTATCCATGAATAATGGAGAGTTGGAAGTGGAGTTCTCTCCGCAAGGTACACTGGTTGAACGAATCCGTGCAGGGGGGATGGGTCTTGGCGGAATATTAACCGATATTGGTCTGGATAATGATATCGTCAGGAAAGGGAAACAAACCGTCAAAATCGGGGAGAAAAATTACCTAGTGGAACCTGCATTGACTGCCGATATCGCTATCGTTTTTGCAGCAAAAGCAGATCCCTATGGCAATCTCATATTCGACAAAAGTGCTCGAAATACAAACCCACTCGTGGCAACGGCAGGTCAAATCACGATTGTGGAAGTCGAGGAAATCGTTCCTCTGGGCAGCATGGATCCAGAGAAAATCATTGTACCTGGTGCTTTTGTAGATTATATCATTCCTTCAAAAGGAGTCGATTGGAAATGGGTTTGGGAGCCGAGGCGAGAAATCGATTAGCCAAAAGAGCGGCAGCTGAAATTAGGGATGGCATGCTGGTCAATTTAGGTATCGGCATTCCATCTTTAGTGCCGAATCATCTACGAGCCGATCATCAAGTGATGTTTCAAGCAGAAAATGGGATTGTTGGTATGGGAAGCTCTCCAGCCATGGGCCATGAAGACCCACATCTTTGTAATGCAGGAGGCCTCCCCATAACCATCCGGGAAGGAGCATCCTATTGCGATAGTACACTCGCCTTTGGGATGATTCGCCGTGGCCTTGTTGATGTTACGATCTTAGGTGCTCTTCAAGTAAGTGAATATGGGGATCTGGCAAATTGGATTGTTCCCGGTAAGCGAGTACCTGGAATGGGTGGGGCAATGGAACTTGCGGCAAAGGCGAAAAAAGTCATTGTCCTAATGGAGCACACCGACAAAGACGGTATCTCTAAAATAATGAAGAACTGTACATTGCCATTAACGGCGAAACGATGTGTACATAAGGTTATCACGGAACTGGGCGTTTTTTCTGTTACTCCAAAAGGTCTCCTATTAACTGATTTATTCGCTTCCACTACAATAGAAGAAGTCAAGAAAAGAACGGAAGCCGATGTTAAAGTGTCTAGCAAGCTTTGTATAGTAAAAGAATGAGAGAGGAGTATGAGGGCATGTATGAAGAGCAAATCAGTGCATGGTTGAAAGAGCATCGAAATGATGGCATTAAATTACTTCAAAAATTAGTGCAGGAACCCAGCAAACGCGGGCAGGAAGGGAGTGCACAAGCCATCGTCGTCGAAAAGTGCCGGCAGATCGGTCTTGACATCGACCTATGGGAGATTGGGGATGGTGCACTAAGAAATCATCCTCATTTTTATTGTGACCGAAAAGATTTTAAAGGGAATCCCAACCTTGTCGCGGTTAGGAAGGGAAGTGGCGGCGGCAGGTCGCTTATATTGAACGGTCATATCGATGTCGTTCCTGAAGGTGATAGAACAGCATGGAAGGATGATCCATTCAGTGGAAAAATAGAGAATGGGAAAGTGTATGGGCGGGGGACGACGGATATGAAAGGCGGGAATGTTTCATTATTATTAGCGCTCGAATCCATCGTTGAAACAGGCATAAGGTTGAAGGGCGACGTGATATTTCAGAGTGTAATCGAAGAGGAAAGCGGTGGGGCGGGTTCACTCGCAGCTGTATTGAGAGGATATAAAGCTGATGGAGCGATCATTCCAGAACCAACGAACATGAAATTTTTCCCCCTTCAACAAGGATCGATGTGGTTTCGACTGAAAATAAAAGGCAAATCAGCACACGGGGGAACCCGGTATGAAGGACAAAGCGCGATAGATAAAGCTTATCTTGTAATCGAGGAAATCAAGAACCTTGAAAAGGAACGTAACCAAAAGATGGATCATCCACTTTATCATAATATCCCCATCCCCATTCCCATTAATATCGGGAGCATCCAAAGTGGGAATTGGCCTTCTTCTGTGCCTGATACAGCGATTCTAGAAGGTAGATTTGGAGTTGCCCCGAAGGAAACCATGGAAGCGGCACAACTCTCCTTGAAAAACAAGATTGACGATTTGAATCGTAAGGATAATTGGTTCAAGGAAAAACCAATTGAATTGGAATGGTTCGGAGCTAGATGGATACCGGGAATCCTGGAATTGGATCATCCGTTGATTCAGGCATTGTCCACCCACTATGAAAAAGTCATGGGAGAACAGCCGACTGTGGAAGCTTCCCCTTGGGGAACGGATGGAGGGTATTTATCTTCGGTCGGTTCCATACCGGTAGTGGTTTTCGGACCAGGCGAAACAAAATTGGCCCATGATGCCAATGAATATATAGAAGTGGATAAAATGTTGGAATCGGCCGAAATCATTGCACGAACAATTTTGGAATGGTGTGGAGTGGAGGGACATATAAGGGGTACCGGGTCTGATTCCTAAAATAGGGTCAGGCCTTCTGTTACACTATTAGATAGAGAAGGAAGGAGAGAGCCGAATGGATATTGTTGAAAAAAGAATTCAATTGTCCCGTTCTACACTACATATAACGATGGATCGTTTTAATAAGCGCGTACGGGTCGAAGACTATTTGGGCCATTTTCAAGATTGCGTCGAAGAATCTTTGAAAGCAGCTGATAATATATCAGCGGAGAAAATCATATTTAAGGCACGAACGGAAAATGTACTGGATCTGCTGAGCAAAGGTTTTTTATATGAGGGAAGTATCGATAAGTTCTTTTTAGGAAGTGATTGCCACTTCCTTGTTAAATATACCCAAGATCAGCGAAGGGCCAGTTCTCATTGGATCAAGGAGGATGAAATTCTAGAAAATGTACAGAAACTTCCAACAAAAGTAGAGCTAGAGGCCCCCCCATCAACCTATATAGGAAGGAAGGCGGAGGAAATAGATGCCGTGAAGCTTGCTGAATTGTACGGAAAAGTATTTGAAATTTACCCAACCCCAATGAATGAACCAGAATATGTGAGGAAATGCATGAAAAGCGGGACGGTCTTTTACATGTACGAACATGATGGAGTAATCGTCAGTGCGGCATCCGCTGAAATAAATGACTTCTACCGTAATGCGGAAATAACGGATTGTGCAACACTGCCGGGTCATCGGCAGTATGGATTAATGAAGCACTTGATTGAGAAGCTTGAAAGTCACCTCGTCTCACATGACATTTATTGTATCTATTCTATCGCAAGGGCGCTATCATTCGGAATGAATGCAGCATTGCATCAGCAAGGCTATTATTACAGGGGTAGATTAGCCAATAACTGCTTCATTTTCGATAAATTGGAGGATATGAACTTATGGGTGAAGAACTATACATGAATGCCCATTTTCGGGCATGCATATGACAAGTTTTCGGCACTACTTCATATATATGATGGAAGGAATGTGAGAGAGGGGGAAGACATTGATCAGTGAATGTTTTAATACAAATCAGGTCTTAGAAGCGATTCTGGCAAGCATTGATGAGGGAATTCATGTAATCGATCCAAAAGGTCAAACGATCTTTTATAATGAAGTGGCGGCCAACCATGATGGAATGAAGGTAGAGGAAGTGCTTGGAAAACCACTGCTTGAAGCGTTTCCGTCCTTAAATCATAAATCTTCGACCTTGCTGCGTGTCATCCAATCCGAAAAGCCCATCTACCATCATAGACAATCTTATGTAAATGCACATGGTCGAATCATTGAGACCTTCAATACAACCCTGCCTATATATGTAGACGGTTTCATAATGGGGGCAATCGAAATTGCGAAAGATTATTCTAGCCTGAAACAATTATCGGAACGCTTAGCAGACTTGGAAAGCTCTCTTAAAACGACGACAAGAAAAGAAAAAAAAGTAGCCACGAATGGTACGTTATACACTTTTGCTGATATTCTAACCCAAGATCCACCATTTGAAAAGTTGATTGCACAAGGGAAAAAGGCTGCCCGGTCATCGTCTTCGGTTTTAGTTTATGGTGAAAGTGGTGTCGGAAAGGAACTTTTCATCCAAAGTATACATCACAACTCCAATAGGCGAAAAAAGCCCTTCATTGCACAAAATTGTGCGGCACTACCTGAAAATTTATTGGACTCGCTTTTATTTGGGACTTCGAAAGGTAGTTACACGGGAGCTGTCGAACGCCAGGGATTATTTGAGCTGGCGAATGGAGGGACTCTATTTCTTGATGAACTGCAATCGATGCCCATTGATTTACAGGCGAAGCTGCTTCGTGTACTTGAGGATGGGGCCGTTAGGAGGATAGGGGCGGCAAAAAGCATTCAGGTAGATGTCAGGATCATGACTGCGATGAATGTAAACCCGAAGACGGCTGTCACGGAGAAAAAGCTCCGTGAGGATTTATTTTATCGCTTACATGTTTTGAGCTATGAGCTACCGCCGCTAAGAGATCGTCCAGAGGATATTTTATTGCTTACGGAGCATTTTATTATAAACTTTAACGAGAAGATGAATCGCTCCGTAAAAGGAATCGATGAAGAGACCAAGGGAATCCTACATGCCTATCATTGGCCAGGTAACGTAAGGGAACTCAAGCATACGATTGAGTTCATGATGATACATGCCGAAAGTGAAGTCTTGACAGCGGGTGACTTGCCCCCATTTTTAAAAAAGAGTACAGTTCCTAAAGAGAAGGTATTGCCGCTGCGGGAAGCCATGAAGGAAATGGAAACAAAACTTATATCAGAGGCACTTTTGCAAACCGAAGGAAATGTCTTTCAAGCTTCAAAGCTATTGGACATCCCGAGGCAGACCCTCCAATATAAAATCAAGAAACATACTTGAACGCTAAAAAATCCGGTATATCGTATATAACCGGATTTTTTAGCGTTCATATTTAGTTTTTGGGCAATTTTGGCACCCTTCTTGCATTAAATACTACTAACAAGACTTAGGAGGTATGGCTATGTTATTTGATTTATATAAACCAGATCGTCATTGGAAAGATATAGAGTTATGGAAAGATGTAACTGATGAACAATGGAACAATTGGTTGTGGCAATTGACAAATACAATAAGAACTGTGGATGATTTGAAGAAAGTAATCGACCTTACTCCAGACGAAGAGGAAGGGGTGCGAATCTCCACCAAAACGATTCCCTTAAACATTACCCCCTATTATGCGTCACTTATGAATAAAGAGGACCCTAGGTGTCCAATAAGGATGCAATCCGTGCCCATATCGGAAGAAATGCATAAAACTAAGTATGATATGGAGGATCCACTACATGAAGATGAGGATTCACCCGTACCGGGATTGACTCACCGGTATCCCGACCGTGTGCTTTTCCTGGTGACGAACCAGTGCTCGATGTATTGCCGATATTGTACGAGAAGGCGTTTTTCAGGTCAAATTGGCATGGGCGTTCCAAAGAAACAATTAGATGCAGCAATCGGCTATATTCGGGATACACCAGCGGTCAGGGATGTGCTAATTTCCGGTGGTGATGGATTATTGATCAACGATACCATCCTCGAATATATCTTGAAGAATGTGCGAGACATTCCCCATGTTGAAATAATTAGAATCGGTACACGGGCTCCAGTGGTTTTTCCTCAGCGTATCACTGAAAACCTGTGTAATATTCTAAAAAAATATCACCCGGTTTGGTTAAATACGCATTTCAATACGTCGATAGAAATTACGGAAGAGTCGAAGAAAGCGTGTGAGATGCTCGCGGATGCGGGTGTGCCAGTCGGAAACCAAGCTGTAATCTTAGCGGGCATTAACGATAGTGTCCCTATCATGAAGAAGCTAATGCATGACCTTGTCAAGATCCGTGTACGCCCTTACTATATTTATCAATGCGATTTGTCAGAAGGAATTGGTCATTTCCGGGCTCCGATATCTAAAGGAATCGAGATCATCGAAGGCTTACGGGGTCATACATCCGGTTATGCAGTACCTACATTCGTTGTTGATGCACCTGGAGGCGGAGGGAAAATCACTTTACAGCCAAATTACATCCTGTCTCAATCCCCGACGAAGACAGTCCTACGGAATTTCGAAGGTGTAATCACGACCTATCCGGAACCGGAGCAGTACACACCGGGACTTGCCGATGATTATTTCAAGGGGATTTATCCCGATGTTGAAGCAAAACAGTCAGATTCAGGGATAGCGGGTCTTATGAACGACAAACAATTTAATTTAGTACCTGAAGGCCTGAAACGGATGAACCGTCGTGAAAAGTACCATACCAACCCAGAACATGCCTCTTTAAAAAACCAACGCGAAAAACGTGACCAGCTAAAAGAAAAAAAATTTCAGGCACAGCAGATAAAAAATATAGCTCCACAAAGTGAAAAGGAAGAAGGGGAGTAAAATGGAAGTATGTCCGTGGTGTGAAACAGGAAAACTCTCTTCCATAAAAGGTACAGTTTATTGGGAATTACCGGATGGAACGAGGGCTGTTGAGATTACCGAAACGCCATCATCCTATTGTGAAAATTGTAACGCCCTATTTCAACGTGATGAAATCGTGAAAGAAATTGAAGACCAGCTGTTTTTAATTGATACGAAACAGCTAGATAAGCAGACTACGTATGAGGAACTATTAAAGATGAAGCGAATGCTGAAACGGAATTATTTTGACTTTTCTTAGGAGGAGCGAATTCTATAAAAAATACAAACTATGATTTTTGATAAAACATTTATCTGATCCTCGGGATTGGATAGATGTTTTTTTGAATTGAACCTAGATAAAATCGGCTAAACGGACTGATTATAAGTGCAAGGATAGCTGAGGTTTTCTGCAGAAAAAGCCCCTAATATTGTCCACTATAACTCTTTCACACTAATGTCCGACGATCTCTTCTGCAGCAAGTTCCATGTAATAATTAATAGGCTTAGACTAGAATAAGCTACTTTCCTTATTTTATAAGTTTAGAAAAACTTTTCCATGTTCGTTTTTAGTTGGTTGAGTAACGCGGAAGGGAGGGTGTACGAATGTTCAAAAGGATGGATTATTATAGTTAAAGCCACCATATCTTAATCCTGGTGGCTTTAGGTATATGTTGATCTAGGTGCGTAGTTAGCCTATTTATAGTTTAGGCAAAGTGATGAAAAAACATGTTCCTTTTCCGAATTGACTTGAAACACGTATGCTGCCACGATGGAAATCCACTACCTCTTTGACAATTGCCAGTCCCAGACCAGTGCCTTCTTTTGTCCTAGAAGCGTCCGCTCGGTAAAAACGTTCGAACAAATGAGAAAGTTCTTCTTCTTTAATCCCCATACCGGTATCTCGAAATTGAATGAAAACATCATCGTTTGTTTCTTCAACGATAATTTTAATGGAACCGTTCGGTTTATTGTACTTTAAAGCATTTGTAAGTAAATTATCCCAGACAGTTTCCAATAGACCTTCATCACCATTGAAACGGATTGGTGCAATTTTATAATATAGTTCGATGCCCGAATCTTCAATGAGCCACAAATATTTTTGAATCAGCGTCTTAAGTTGTTCATCCAATGCAAATGAGGAGCGTTTTAATGCACGTGTAGGCTGATCTAAAAAGGTTAGCAGTAGTAATTGCTTAGTTAAGAGAGATAATCGCTTAGTCTCTGTCTCGATAATCGATGTGTATGTTAGGCGATCTTCTTCTGTAATGCTGGGTGACTTCAATAGTTCAGAATATCCTTGGATATTTAATAGCGGCGATTGGAAATCATGAGAAACATTGCTTATGAATTCTTTTCTTGATCGATCTGTTTCCTGTAATTGCTTCGTCATTTGATTGAAACTTGATGCAAGCTGTCCAATTTCATCGCGTCGTTTAACCTTCAGTAGAAGGTCATAATTTTCTTTTGATATTTGTTTAGTGGCTTCCGTTAATTGTGTAATGGGTCGTATTAATTGTTTCGCAACAAATAGCATTCCAATCAGGCTGATTATCGCCATGGATATGATCAAACAAGCCAATATTGTATGCACTTCAGAAAATAATAAGCCAATATTGGGCCGAAGGAAGACCCCATACTGTTCGCCATTATATATAAAGGGGACACCGACAGTATTGATAATTTTATTCGTAAAAAAACCTGTCATGAATGACTGATTTGGATAGTTCTCCATACCATGAAAGATATTTCCTTTAAATACCGTTTCTTTGGCGGAAGGGGGTAATTCTGACGTTTTAAATGCCCCTCCAAAGAACTGAGAATAACCAGATTCCCCGACAACATAAAATTGATACCCTATATCGCCAAGTGTCGATAAATAATGTTCTAAATCCAAATCAGGCGTACTCTCGATATATCGTGTAATATTTTGTGCTATGGCGACATTCTTTTCATCATTTTGTTCCTTAGTAACCAGATGGTAATACGTGTTTGTTAAAAAAAAGCCGACAATTGTACTGAATAGCATAAGGCTTAACGTAGTGATAATGAACTGTTGATACAAGGTTTTCATGAATGTTGAACCTCTAATTTATATCCTAAACCACGGATTGTGTTTATTTCGATATTAGCCCCTAGACGATCCAATCGGTTTCTCAGGCGTTTGATATGTGTATTAAGGGTCAGGCCGTCACCTTCATAATCATGTCCCCATATTTGTTCCATGATGGTAAATCGCTCGATGACATAATTGGGCCGATTTGCAAGTAATGATAGCAATTCAAATTCCTTTAAGGGCATGATCAGTGTTTCTGATTCGGTTGACACTTCAAAAATTTTACGATTAATCGTCACATTACCGATCCGAATGATATTTTGGCTGTCCTTATCAAATCTTCTAAGGATGACGGCAATCCGAAATAGTAACTCTTTAGGTTCAAAGGGCTTTACTACATAATCTTCGGAACCTGCTAGAAACCCTCTCGTTTTATCTTCTAATTGATCTTTTGCCGTTAACAGTAGAACAGGAATTTTATAATCTTGGTTGAGTATTTTTGTCAACTCAATGCCATCCATCCCGGGCATCATCACATCAACTACGGCTAAGTCAGGAACTACTTCTTCTAATAAGTAAAGCGCCTCTTTCGCATCATTAGCTTTTATGACATCATATCCTTCCCGCATTAAATGAATACTTACCAGCTGTAATATATGTTTGTCGTCATCACAAACCATTATTTTCAATACAATCACCTCAAACCATTTTTTGCTTTATATGTACATGGGTTCGCTTTCATGAAATCTATACTTACATGCATGTAAACAGGTAAGAACGCAGAGACATGTGGAAGTCTCTGCGTATGGCTTGTATATTTGTTTTTTCTTTTATTTCTTATCTTTCTCAAAGAATAATATTAATGCGGGCAATAGCATTCCACGCACTAAGAATGTATCCATTAAAATACCGATGGCAACGATGAATCCAAAGACGAATAAATCGGCTATTGGCATCGTAGTCAATGCCGCAAAGGTGGCTGCCAAAATTAAACCAGCAGATGAAATGACCCCACCTGTATTCCGAATAGCGATTTCCAAAGCCTGTTTCACTTTTTTTGTTTTGCGTTCTTCTAAGAAACGGGATATTAAAATAATGTTATAGTCTATCCCGAGAGCGACTAAGAAGATAAACGCATAAACAGGTACACGTGTACTTACTGCTTCATAACCGAACAGAACATCAATGAGGAACAGACCTAATCCTAATGCCGCCAAGAATGAAAGTAAAATGGTGGCCATCATATAAACCGACATTTTTACTGACTTCGTTAACACGAATAGGAGGATTAAAATTAATAATGTTTCTAGTAGGACGATCACCCAAATATCACGATTATTGACATCACGCTCGTCAACAAGTTTAGGAGTAATTCCACCAAAATACACTTCACCGGATATATCTGCTTTACTTAGGATTTCATCATCGTTTTCAATTAACTCCTTCATCATATCGATTGCTTCGACAGAATAAGGGTTAAGGTCAAGCGTCATACTATATTTTACTACTTTCGCGTCGTCAGATACATTTGTTAGTCGAACTGATGTAACATCTTTTTCAGATTCGAGCGTTGTCCGTAATGCTTCGATCTGTTTTTCTGATAACGTTTCTTTTCCTTCGAATAAAATGGATGTTGGAGCCAATTCACCTTTGTCGTATTTCGCTTCGACGATTTCGTAGCCCTCACGTGAAGGTAAATCTTTTGGGAAAGATTTCACTGTATCAAATTCAAAATCAAGGTTAAATACATTTAACGCTGACACAACCATTAAAATGGCGATAATCCCGCCAGAAAGGCCTGGTTTATTTACAACGAATTTTGCAACGGGTCCCCAGAAGCGATGTTTCACTTCTTTCGTTTCACCAAACTTCGGTACTTTCGGCCAGAAGGCTTTACGCCCGAATAGGGTGAACAGCGCTGGGACAAGTGTAATGGATGCTAACATGATGACAAACATTGTCGTTCCAAAAATTGGCGCAAAGTTTTGATAATCACGGAAGTTTGCAAAGAATAATACTAGCATTGCGGCGAGTACTGTTCCGCCTGCTAAGAATACTGGCAATCCTGTAGCACGCATCGCATGTTTCATTGCCTCATATTTGGTCTCATGGTGGTTCAGTTCTTCTCGGAAGCGAGAGAATATGAATAATGAATAGTCAATCACGGCCGCGAACAGCAAAATACTCATTATCGATGTAGTTGAATTGTTGATTTCAAGTCCACCAGCACCCATTAATCCGAGTGTTTGATTCACTACTTGGTATACGATTACTGTTGCTAATAGTGGGATAAAAGCCAATAATGGAGAACGGTAAATAACGATGAGCAGGATTAAAATAATCACTATTGTGGTAAATAGTAACACGAAATCTGCTTGTTCGAACAACTTAAGCGTATCTCCAGCAATTCCTGCAGGACCAGTAATACGGAAGGAAGTTTCAGACATACCCTCTGTAACGCCATTTCCAACCTCAGCCATAGCATCTACGGTTTCGCCAATTTGGCGGCTATCAAGACCAGGGTCTAAAGTCATTGGAATGATGATCGTAGACTGGTCATCTGACTTGAACCCTTCGATTGCTTCTGGCGGTAATTGAGAGATATTGACGATTTCATCGACACCCTCAATTTTAGCACCGATGATTTTATTCATAATGCTTGTAACTTCTTCTAAGTTCACCTTACCATTTTCGTTATGAAAGGTAAGAATACCAGGCGTCCCTTGATCATTAGGGAAGTATTTTTCTAATTTTTCATTTGCAATAATGGATTGTGCATCGTCGGGTAAGGATTGAAAGTTTGTCACTTTGTAATCACTTACTGCCGGACCGGCACTTAACCCAATCATTAAGACCAGCCATGTGACAATTGTAATCCACATACCTTTCTTAGTTGAAACCCAATCAGTTATTGGGCGTAAAAAAGAATTCATTTAATTATTTCCCCCTTATAGTTTAGAGCTGCAATGTGAAATGCGGACATCACATTTAAGCTCGTCATCACTTTCTATTTCATTGTAATGTAACTAAATGAACTGAAAATGAACTTTTAGTTAAATTATGAAAAATTGGAGGGGTAACCAGCTGGATAATAAAACATTTATCAGCGCCTGAAGATTTACTCTATATACACAAAATTCGTGGTAAAGCATCTAGATGGAATTTATAGTTGAAAGGGTAATTAACAATCAAGACTTGTATAGGTGTAGACGTAAGCGTTAGTTTCCGATATATTAAGATTTAAATCATAGTATTTTGATAAGGGGGCTCGACATGAGACCGTTTTACTTATTTTTAATGAAATATCGACAGCCGAAGGAAATTGATGAATTTACAAAATTCGCAAACCATGCATACGAAGATCACAGTTTTCCAAAGCAATCGGATGATTATCATGAAGTGAGCAGTTACTTGGAGTTAAATGGAGACTATTTAGATAGTATGACTATATTCGATCGATTATGGGATCAATATGTCCAAATAGAAGAAGGACTGCTATAGATACAGGAATAGGGGGAGCCGAAGGATGTTTAGAAGCCTTCAAGCCCGAATTTTGTTTTATTCTTTAATTATATCGAGCTTACCTGTTTTGATATTGGGAATCATTTCTTATGAATCACAACGCTCCTTGCTAGCTAAAGAAGCGAAGAGTACATTGAATTCAGGTTCACTTAATATGGTAAATGAAATGTACAGTTATTTAAATGAACGGATTAGTGATGTTAACTTAATGAGTACGAATACGGTATTGATCAATCCTGATTCTTCTAAAGAGGAGAAGACCGATGAATTGAAAAGATTCACAGAAGCAAAAGGTGAATACTTTGGTGCCGTATATTTAGATTTGGAAGGTACGGTCATGGCTGATACCTCAAATAAAATGGTCGGAACAAGCTTAGCTAATAGAATATGGTTTCAAGAAGGGCTAAAGGGGCATGAATTCCTATCGGATGTATATAAAACGAAAGCATTTGCTGAACCTATTATAGCCTTAAGTGCACCGGTAAATGATAATAAAGGGAAAATGGTCGGTGTTGTGTCCCCGGCCTTTCGGATATCAGGCCTTTGGGATATGATGGAGAAAAAGGCCAATGACATTAGTGAAAAGTACCCTGTGAATTTTTATATGATCAATCAGGATGGCATTATGATTTCAAAAAAAGACCCGAATGGCATTCATGAGAGTTCTAATACGACATTGGAAGATATGGGCCTTACAAAAGAAAAGTTATTGGAATCCGCTAATTCCAATAATTTATATAGTGCAGAAAATGGAGAAAAGATATATTCCATTCAATACGTTCAACCGATAGCTCAAACGGAAAATAAATGGTTTGTGGTAGTGGGAGCTGACAAAAAACAAGTATATCAGCCGTTAAATGATCTTTTATCCCGCTATCTTTCTATATACACCATTGTATTTATGTCCATCATTCTAGGCGTCTATTTACTTACGAAATCTCTGGTGAAACCAGTACATAATCTAGTGGAAGTGACGGAAGATTTTATCCAGGGAAAAGAGTTCGTGGTCTCTGATAAAAGAAGTTTTGTAGAAATGGAGAAGTTGAATCATGCGTTTCTAAGGATGATGGATACGATTAAGGATAGGGAAAGAGAGATCGTCCGTACCGAAAAGTTAAAATATGTCGGACAACTGGCCGCAGGGGTAGCGCATGAAATCAGGAACCCATTGACGACCATCAGGGGTTTTCTCCAACTGTTGAAGAAGCAGGATTATGAAAAAGAGTTAATTGAAAAGTACAGTGATGTCATGCTTGGGGAAGTAGATCGAGTGAACGTTTTTGTTACACAACTCCTTGATTTAGCTAAACCACACCAGCTTGAAATGGAGAATTTGGATCTGAAGGAATTCCTTGATGAACTGGTTGTTGTCTATTCGGCTTCTACTCTATATAAAGATGTCACACTCGTTAATACATTGACAGAACCCGTACATACCTATTCCGATAAAAATCGGTTGCGTCAGGTTATCCTTAATGTCCTGAATAATTCCTGCGAATCGTTTGAGTCAAAAGGGCAGATTGAAATGACCGTCGATACTTCACCTCATTATGTACAATTGAAGATCCGAGACGATGGAAAAGGGATTAAACCTGAGAATTTAAAAAATATCGGGATGCCCTTTTATACGACAAAGTTAAAAGGAAATGGTTTGGGAGTGGCAACTTGCATCCAAATCATGGATGAACTCAAAGGGAAATTTCAAATCGAAAGTAAATATGGACAAGGTACAGAAGTGATCTTGACGATTCCGACAACAAACCGTCTCATTTAAAGAGGCGGTTTTCCTGTCTTGCCCTATTTTTTTGATAGGTTACCATAATAAAAGTTTCTTACATAACCTATCTAAATGAGTCAAATGCCCCCTCTTTTCCATTAACCACCTTGTTTGTTCATGCATATAATTTACTATCAAACGATAAGGACCATATTGGGGGATGTCTCTTATGGGCAAGAAAAATCAGCCAAAATTCAAATTAGGCGATACAGTCGTAATTATAATGTATGGGACAGTCGGGAATATAACCGATATAAAATATCTCGATGGTTCTTATGTGTATGAAGTAAATTACAGCGAAGGCCTATATATTGAAAAGACATTACAGTCTATAACTGAATACGAAGGAGAAATCCTTTATCAACAGGAACAAATCGATATCGAATATAAATATATTATCGGTGATTTAGTCCAGGTCGATGGATATGAATATGATTATTTTAAGATAATTGGCTATCGAACGGAGATTTGGCGCTATAAAGAGAATGCCTGGGAAGATGTGATATATGAATTATCACGTATCTCCGATGGGGAATGGCTGGAAGCGCATGAAGAAGAATTGACTTTAGTAGCCGATGCCAAACGTGCAGATGCAATCATTCAAAAATTAGGGCTGCTCCTTTCTAATAAGAATAACGAGCTTACTATCATTGCTAAACAAAACAACCCTGGTAAAGGTGAGCGAGATATGACTATGACAAAAAATGAAAAAATGGAAATGATTGATGGACTGTTGGATTTATATAATGATTATTGTAAGCTTTTTCATCAATTTGGCGATGATGAATATCAACATATCATGAAAATAGCTCTTGCTAAAATTGAGAAGGCGGCGGAAGAAATTTACCCAGGTCACAAAAAAGAGCATACGAAATAAAAGGTCTCGAAAAGGGATGTATACACTTTAGCACGAGCCGATGAAGACTCATCTCTAAGAAATTGAATCAACGAATAAAGTGTAGGATATGCGTAAGTTTTGAGAGAAAATGCCCTACTGGCATATTTATACCTATACATTCATACATCTTTAATTAAGGGGGCGATGATTTGCGAGAAATTGAGGTTTTTATTGATACTGAAGAGATAGCGGAATTCTTTTACCAAGAATTATTAAAGCGGGGCTATCTTCCAAAAGAATCTGAAGTTGAAGATCTTGCTGACATCACATTCGAATACCTTCTTGAAAAATGCATTATTGATGAGGAAGTCGATGAATGATGTATCATCAATCAATGGCAGTTTTCTTGCCATTACTCCTTAAAATCAACCAAAAAGACGGCGGGTTTCCGCCGTTTTGCTGCGTTCCACCGATCACTTAAAGAGTGTTATATCCTACTTCCTGCAGTAGATAAAGAAGTTCTATTTTCCTAATAGGGGGTTGGTATGTTATAGTAATTGGGAATGTCATTTCAACCACTTCAAGGAGGGAATTTTAAGAATGAGCGTACATATTGGTGCTAAAGAAAATGAAATTGCGGAAACGGTTTTGCTTCCTGGGGATCCGTTACGTGCAAAATATATTGCTGAGACGTTTTTAGAGGATGCTAAATTATACAATGAAGTTCGTAATATGTTTGGGTATACAGGAACTTATAAAGGAAAACGCATTTCCGTTCAAGGTACAGGAATGGGTGTCCCTTCGATTTCGATTTATGTAAATGAATTGATGAATAGCTATAATGTCCAAAAACTTATCCGGGTTGGGACAGCTGGTGCCATTCAAAAAGATGTGAAGGTCAGAGATGTAATCCTGGCTATGAGTGCCTCTACAGATTCACAAATGAACCGCATGACATTCGGTGGCGTTGATTTTGCTCCTACTGCTGATTTTGATTTGTTGAAAAAAGCTTATGATGCAGGGGTGGACAAAGGGTTGCAATTGAAAGTCGGAAACGTATTTACCGCAGATCAATTCTATAATGATAATAGTGAATTGGAAAAGTGGGCCAAGTACCAAATCCTTGCTATAGAAATGGAATCGGCTGCATTATATACACTTGCTGCTAAGTTTGGTCGTAAAGCATTATCCGTTTTAACGATTTCCGACCATCTTTTAACAGGTGAGGAAACAACCTCCGAAGAGCGCCAAACAACATTCAATGAGATGATTGAGGTTTCTTTAGAGGCAGCGATTCAAGACTGACTATAAACGTTATCATTTACGGGTAGCCAGGAATAGAAGAAACTAAGATATTTAGTCTCTTCTATTCCACGGAGTCCGTATTTTTGCACGTAAATAGAATGTGGATAAAGAATTGGTCTCTATAAGAAAGCTGGATTGGAGCAAGATGGTAGGCACTTACATATCATTCAAAAAATTTGATAACTAAAGTTTTCCGATTTGCTAGAAAGCTGATAAAATAGGATGTATTAGTTAATATTGTCATGAAGAATGAAAGTGGTGAGGCTTCAGTGGAAGAAGAAAATCAACAACAGCCCAAAGATGAAGGCAAAATTGTGAAAATAAAAAAGTTTACGTTTATTATGGGGATTTTCTTACTCATATTTTTGACAGCAGGGATAACTACAATCGCGTTGACCTTTGGCGATGAAAAAGTAGAGTCACTTGCACCGAGTAATCATCCTGAATTTGAAAAGTTATATTCTACATATGATACGATCAAAGATAATTATTATGAAGAAATCGATGAGAACACGCTCGTGGATGGAGCTATAAATGGAATGATAGAATCGTTGGATGATCCTTACTCCTCTTATATGGATAAGAAAGAAGCCTCCAGTTTCCATGAGAGCATCTCTTCTTCCTTTGAAGGAATAGGTGCTGAAATCCAAGAGAAGGATGGACAGATCATGGTGGTTTCCCCCATTAAAGGATCACCAGCTGAAAAAGCCGGAGTCCGGCCTAATGATATTATACTAAGTGTCAATGGCAAAAGCCTTGATGGCTTAAGTTCTTCGGAAGCTGTCTTGAAAATCAGGGGGAAAAAGGGAACAAAAGTGGAGCTTGCCATTTCAAGGGCGGGTGAAAAGGAACCGATTACTTTGTCCATTAAGCGTGATACCATTCCGATTGAAACGGTTTATTCAGAGATGCTTGATGATGGGATTGCCAAAGTGCAGGTTACAAGTTTTTCTGAGCATACGGTGGAAGAGCTGAATACGGCACTTGAAGACATGGATAAAGAAAAGATGAAAGGCCTAATATTGGACTTACGTGGAAATCCGGGTGGATTGCTTGACCAAGCGATCGCGATGGCAAACTTATTTATCCCGAATGGGGAAGTCATCCTTCAGGTCGAGGATCGAAAAGGAAAAAGAGAAGTCTATAAATCCCAGAATAATGGTGAGTTGAAGCTATCAGTGGTCGTATTAATTGATGATGGAAGTGCAAGTGCATCTGAAATCGTTGCCGCCGCTGTTAGTGAATCTGCGGGTATTCAGCTTGTAGGGGTAAAATCATTCGGGAAAGGGACCGTGCAAAAAGCCGCAGACTTTGATGATGGTTCCAACTTTAAGTATACAGCACAAAAATGGCTGACTCCGAAAGGCAATTGGATCCATAAAAAAGGGATTGAACCGGATATAAAAGTCAAGCTTCCCGAGTATGCCAATCTTCCATATATCTCTCCTGATAAAGGATTGAAAGTATCGGATTCCTCGAGTGAAGTAGAAGCAGCGGAGAAAATGCTGAAAGAAGCCGGGTATAATCCAGGAAAAGTGGATAAGTATTTCGATGAAGAAACAAAGGTAGCGGTCAAGGAATTCCAAAAGGATCATAAGATCAAAGAAACAGGTGTCATTAAAGACGATACAACCGTTAAATTGATGGAAGTCATTAGGGATAAAATCCTTAAAAATGATACTCAAGTGAAAAAAGCGGTGGAAGTATTGAAAAAGAAAATCAAATAATCTTTTATAAAAACAAGCGGCCTATCAGCAAGCATTTATTGCTGATGGGCCGTTTTTCGTATGCTTGACTTAGGTGTGTGTGTAATCCATAAGGTGACCATGGAAGAAGTACCAATGGGTGGGGAATGGAAGGGTATCCATGATGAAGTAGAATTTGAAGAAAACGAGCGGTAAACCCTGCTTGAGGAACATGAACTTTCATACAAGGCTAAGAATGATTACTACCGAAAAGCGGCAGAAAAATCAAAGAAGGCTAGATGCCAATCTGACTAAATTCTGCGATTATATCTATCAAAAAGAACCTCGTCAGAATAAATATAACAGGAGCAACTGAATGGGTTTCCAAGGTTAATCGTGAAAAGAATGAAGGGGCTGTCTAATAAGTCCTTATTCCAGTGAATTTCGCAAAAACAAAGAGGCAGAAATGTTGTTAAATCAACGTTTCTGCCTTTTACTATTTATTCAATTTCGGTGTGTAATTACACCTTTTGGGACAGCCCCTTGATTAATCCTTTATAAATAATTTCATTTTACAAAAAGCGGGATATTACTCCTGTAATCAGGTGAAATGATGCCATTTTCGGTAATGATGCTTGTAATAAGAGAATGGGGCGTAACGTCAAAAGCAGGATTGAATGTCTTCACATTTTCTGGTGCTATCCTGACTCCTTGTATAGAAGTGATTTCATCCCCATTCCTTTCTTCGATTGGGATGGAGATACCCGACTCGAGAGATAAATCGAATGTACTTGATGGTGCTGCTACATAGAAAGGAATATCGTAATGCTTAGCTAATATCGCCAAACCCAATGTACCAATTTTATTGGCTGTATCACCGTTTGCCGCAATACGGTCTGCTCCGACTATAATGGCTTCGATTTTTTTATGATGAATGGTGTGGGCTGCCATATTATCCGAGATTAATGTAACGTCCACTCCAGCTTGCATAAGTTCCCATGCGGTGAGTCGTGCCCCTTGCAAGACAGGTCTCGTTTCACAGGCATAGACCTTTATAGGAAAGGTTCTTTCCTGGGCCAGGTGGAAAGGTGCGAGGGCAGTTCCGTACCGTGCAGTGGCTATCCCCCCAGCATTACAATGGGTTAAAATAGAATCACCCTCGTTGAATAAAGACAATCCGTATTCACCAATTTTTCGGCACATCTCCACATCCTCTGAAAATAGCTTTTTTGCTTCAGCAACAAGAGCGCTTTTGGCTGAAGCGATGCTATTGGCTGCTTGTAGAGTATTCTCCATTCTTTTCAGTGCCCAAAAAAGGTTGACCGCTGTTGGTCTTGAAGAAGCGAGTGTAGTAACATGTTTCGTGACATTGTGTTTAAATTGCCATAAATCCGTGGTATTTTCCTGGATTGCACCAAGAGCAACGCCAAATGCTGCAGTTAGCCCGATAGCGGGGGCACCACGGACCTTCAAGGTCAAGATGCTGTCATATACATCTTTAACCGTAAAAAGTTCAATGAATTCTATTTTTGATGGCAAGGCCTGTTGATTCAATAAGGTAATATGGGTATCATTCCATTGGACGGAATAGGGTAGTGGCGTTGTAGTTGTCATATGTATATCTCCTTATAGGGCTGAATAGGAAGGCAATGTATATTGCTTTACGGCTTCTATCACTGCTGGAATATTCAGTTCTTTCCGATTTTTGATTATATGGGCCCCGATTTTCAAGGTAGCCGTTTTAGCTGTAATTCTAGTTTTTTTATTCTCAATGCCATTTAAATCAGCAACATGAGATAGGCCAATGGTTCTTCGAATTAGTTCACATCCTGCAAAGCCATATGCATCACCTTTAAACTTGTTGAGTACATATGGAAGATAACCTTCGATCTTACTGTAAGGACTTTTATTTTCAGAATTCCACAGGTTCGTATATGTTTCTTCAAATGTATTCCAAAATTCCTGAAGATGAGTAAAGATTTCTTCCTTCCCAGTGGCCTCGCGTGTTACTGCCTGGAATAGGAGATTCGCCATGTATTGTCCAAGGTCAAATCCAACAGGACCATAAAAAGCGAATTCAGGGTCAATTACCTTTGTTTCTGTATCACTTGCAAATATACTTCCCGTATGTAAATCGCCATGAAGAAGGGCCTCCTGCTCGGATTCGAAGCTTTGTTTTAACTTAGCCACTTCCAGTATTAAATCAGCATCTTTCCATATAGACTTGGCAGCCTCCAGCAACTCAAGCTCAAACTCGCCTGGATGTTCCTCCAAAAAAGGATCCGTGAAAATGAAAACCTCAGTAATCTTGCAGAGTTCTGGATTCGTGAAGTTCCGGGCAACCTCTTTTTTCGCTGCCGGTTCCAAATGAAAATCAGACGTATAAAAAGCGGTCTTTGCAACAAATTCACCAATGTGTTTGGATAATAGAGGGAAATGATCTCCTTCAATTAATCCGGTCCGGGCGATTTTCAAGTGTGATAAATCTTCCATGACGGTGATTGCAAGCTGTTCATCAGAATAATAGACTTGTGGGACAAGTTCGGGACAATAGCTTCTGAATTGAATTAATGCATTCGCTTCGATAGCCGATCTTTTTAAAGTCAATGGCCAGCTTTCACCAAGAACCTTTGCGTAAGGAACTGCTTGTTTGATGATAACTCCTTTATTTGTTACGGGATTTGTAACGTGAAAAACATAATTTAAATTTCCGTCACCGATTTCATTACATAGTAATGAGTCATCTGAATGCAGTAACCCAAGTTTCTTCGTTAGGTCAATTGCCGTTTCGTTTGTCAATAGCTTGAAATTTGATGGTTGAGTCATTGTTATCCCTCCAAGTACATTAAAAAATATGAAAAAGCCCCTTTCCCATAGAAAGAGGCAGAAGCTTCACTTCGAACCTCTTATCTCCCAGAAAGAATTCTTTCTGGTGGATTTGGCACCGTGCTCTGTGGATATAATCCGGCGGAATTCCCGCCCCATTTCACAATGGTATTACAGTCGGTTGCTGGGCTTCATAGGGCCTTTATCCCTCAGCCTGCTCTTGATAAGAGTATTGTATTTATTTTCAGAAAATTAATCTCGAATGAATGATATCAATATTTCAAATAGTTTGTCAATGGTAAATTAATAAAACTCCGGCCGCCGATCTTCGAAAACGGGTATTTTATTTCTTGCTTCTCCTACTTTTTCTAAGTCAAGGGTGCCGAGTAGAAGTTCTTTTTCTTCACCAGCCTCACAAATGATTTCTCCCCACGGGTCGATGATGATGGAATGTCCGGCAAAATGATTATTTCGGTCAGAACCGGAACGATTCACAGCCACAACGAAGGCTTGGTTTTCTATTGCCCGGCTGATTAACAGTGCCCTCCAATGATGGAGCCTAGGCTTTGGCCACTCGGCGGTCACGAAGATAACCTCCGCACCTCGTACCGTATGGGCCCGTTGCCATTCCGGAAAACGGATATCATAGCAAATGAATCCGGCGCAAATCTTTTCATCGAGGGAGAATAAGCCGTCTTTTTTGCCAGGTTGTAAGTAATGGTGTTCATCCATCAATTGAAACAGATGGAGTTTATCATATTCTTTAACCAGTTTGCCTTCTTTATCGATGATGAGCATTGTGTTATAGATGCCTTCCTTAGTTTTCTTTGCAATCGAGCCACCGATTATGTTAATTCGGTGTTTTTTTGCAAGGGCTTTTAGAAAGGTAATGGTTTGTTCTGCTTCTTCGTCTGCAATTTCATGTAATCTCGTTAAGTCATAGCCGGTTGTCCATAGTTCCGGCAGCATGACGATGTCCGGTTTAGACTGTACAGCTTTTTCAATCCATTGTTCTGCCACCTGAAAATTTATATCTGGCTGTCCAAAGGCAATGTCCATTTGTAAACAGGCGATTTTCCATTTCATCATTTAAAACCTCCATATGTAAAAAAGTACTTTACAAGATTAAGATAAACATATATCATTTGTGACTATAATTTCAAGAAATTTCAGAGAAGGTGCAAAGATGGTGCAATTCGAAAAATCCAGACTTCTTCAAGAGCTTCCAAAGCAGTTTTTTGCTTCTTTAGTCGAAAAAGTTAATAACATAACATCAGAAGGCAAGGATGTCATTAATCTTGGGCAGGGAAATCCAGACCAACCGACTCCTGAACATATCGTGAAGAGCCTGCAGACAGCAGCAGGAAATTCCATGAATCATAAATATTCTCCTTTTAGGGGGCTTCCCTATTTAAAAGAAGCTGCGGCCCTCTTTTATGAACGTGAATATGGCGTCAAGCTAGATCCTAAAACGGAAGTGGCGATTCTTTTCGGTGGAAAGGCTGGTCTAGTCGAATTACCGCAATGCTTGTTGAATCCAGGCGATACAATTTTAGTGCCTGATCCGGGCTATCCAGATTACCTGTCAGGTGTAGCGTTAGCCCAAGCTAAAACGGAAATTATGCCCTTGACCGAAGAAAATGATTTTCTTCCCGATTATAAGGAAATAGATAAAGAGGTTTTTGACAAAGCGAAGATGATGTTCTTGAATTATCCCAATAATCCCACAGGAGCATCGGCGTCAGCAGAATTCTTCGAAGAAACGGTTTCCATGGCAAAAGAACACTCGATATGTGTGGTTCATGATTTCGCATATGGTGCAATTGGGTTCGATGGGAAAAAACCGGTAAGCTTCCTTCAAGCAGAAGGATCAAAAGAAGTGGGGATAGAAATTTACACCCTTTCTAAAACATATAACATGGCGGGGTGGAGGGTTGGCTTTGCGGTTGGCAACCAGAGTGTCATCGAATCGCTTGAATTATTGCAGGATCATCTTTACGTCAGTCTTTTTCCCGCAATACAAGAAGCCACGGCATGCGCTTTACTGGATTCACAAGAGTGTGTGAAGGAACTCGTGAACATGTACGAAGGACGACGAAATGTATTTATCGAAGGGTTACGATCCATTGGATGGGATGTCCAGGCTCCAGATGCTTCCTTCTTTGCTTGGCTAAAGGTCCCTGAAGGATATACTTCAGCGAGCTTTGCAGATCATTTACTGGCACATGCCCATGTAGCAGTTGCACCAGGAAATGGTTTCGGTGAATTTGGTGAAGGATACGTCAGGGTGGGACTTCTCACTTCAGAAGACAGACTCCAAGAAGCGGTAGAAAGAATTCGTACATTGAATATATTCAAAGAAAATCAGTGAGATATTGAATAGTTTGAACATTATACCTATTGACAAAGTATGAATTGCGTGAAAGAATATAAAAAAGAATTCTAAATTTTTAGTTAAGATACATAAACGAAAATATAATAGCATTTTCTTATTTTGAGCAGGTGGAGGGACTAGCCCGATGAAGCCCAGCAACCGACTGTAATACCATTGTGAAATGGGGCGGAGATAATACCGCCGGATCATTTTATTGATTCCGTAAGGCACGGTGCTAATTCTTGCAGCTATAGAGCTGGGAGATAAGAAGATGGCTTTTTCAAAGCCTCTTCTTTAGGAAGGGGCTTTTACATGTTTAACAGAGAATTGGAGTGCAACTTTGTTCGCAGATGGTTAGAAGCTTGTTAAAGGAAAGACCAACAATGACAACTTTAAGAATGACTTTTACGTATTGGGAGTGATCAGATGAGCGAAATAATCGCTACGTATTTACTTCATGACTTCAAAGGAGAGCATGAGAAAAAAGCAGAAGGCATTGCTTTAGGATTGACTGTAGGGACATGGACTGAACTTCCTCACTTGGTGCAACAGCAACTGGAAAAACATAAAGGTAGGGTAGTTTCCGTAACACCCCTTCCCGAAGAAGAGCGAGTTAATCTCTATTTCGGTCAAAAAGTGTACCGTTCAACAATCAGGATTGCCTACCCGGCAGGTAATTTTTCTAATGATCTACCGGCTATCTTGACGACAGTATTCGGTAAATTGTCATTGGATGGGGAAATCAAATTGATGGATTTGGACTTTGTCGGCGATATTCAAAAAGCCTTTCCAGGTCCTCGATTCGGAATTAGTGGGATCAGGGAAAAAATTGATGTGTTTGACCGCCCCCTAGTGATGAGTATTTTTAAAGGTGTGTTAGGTCGAGACCTCGCCTTTCATAATGAACAATTGGAGCAACAGGCATTGGGAGGAGTCGATCTTGTCAAGGACGATGAGATTCTTTTTGACCAAGATCAGACGCCTTTCATCGATAGAGTCAAAACCGGAAAGGCCATTTTGAAAGGTATCTATGAGACAACGGGACATCGAACCTTATATGCTGTGAACCTGTCAGGAAAAACACTAGAACTATTGGATAAAGCTGAACTGGCAGCCGAAGCCGGCGCAGATGCCTTGTTATTTAATGTTCATACATATGGATTGGATGTTCTACAGGCTTTACGCGAAAATGACCGGATCAACTTACCGATCATGGCTCATCCGGCATATAGCGGAGCATTAGCTTCATCTTCATTTTATGGACTCAGCTATCCGCTTCTCCTTGGAAAACTGGTGAGGATATCAGGTGCAGATTTATCCCTCTTTCCCTCTCCATACGGAAATGTGGCACTCGATAAAGCAGAGACATTGGCGATTGCTGAAGGATTGACGAGAAATGAAACATCTTGGAAAAGGACTTTCCCGGTTCCATCGGCAGGTATCCATCCTGGCATGGTTCCAGATCTCATCAAGGATTTTGGGATAGAAAGTGTGATCAATGCTGGTGGGGGCGTCCATGGTCATCCGGATGGTGCAAAAGGCGGAGCTAAGGCCTTCCGTTCCGCAGTAGAAGCTGTCCTTTCCGGAAAATCATTGTCAATCGCGGCTGAGGAAGATGAGGAACTTCAAAAAGCACTGGCCCTATGGGGAGGGCTATAATCATGGTCAAACCGATCATTTTCTGTGATTTTGATGGAACGATCACCAACTCGGATAATATCATCTCAATCATGAAGAAGTTTGCCCCGCCCGGCTGGGAGGCATTAAAAGATGGTGTTCTTCAGCAAAAAATCAGCATTTCCCACGGTGTAGGGGAAATGTTTTCCCTGCTGGATAGCGATTTAAAGGAGGACATCATTCAATATGTGAAGGAGACAGCGGGTATTCGCCAAGGGTTCAGTGATTTTGTGGAATTTACAAAAAAATCAGATATTCCTCTCTATATTGTCAGTGGTGGAATGGACTTTTTCGTTGAACCTCTTTTGAATGACCTCTTACCTGTAGAGAATGTCTACTGTAATCATGCCGACTTCAGTCAGGAAGAAATTATGATTGAGTGGCCGCATACTTGTGATGACCAATGTAATCATGGGTGTGGTTGCTGTAAACCTACGATTATGAGAAAGCTTTCTACAAAGGATCAGTATAAATTGGTGATTGGAGATTCCGTTACCGACTTTGAAGCGGCTAAACAGGCAGATTTTGTTATTGCCCGTGACAGGCTCCTTGAAAAGTGCCGCACAGAAGCCATTCCCCATAAAGAGTTTGAAACTTTCCATGATGTGATTGATATTCTAAAAAAAATGCAGGAGGTGTAAGGGTGACAGCTTCAAAAGAGTGGCAGGAACTAGCGCAAATAAAGGGAGAACTAGCCGAGAGAGATTGGTTCATGGGGACGAGTGGAAATTTATCGATCCGTGAGGCTAATAGCCCTTCTTTTTATATAACCGCAAGTGGCAAGGATAAACGCAAGCAGACAGATTCCGATTTTATTTTGGTGGATTTGTCAGGAAAACCAGTCGAAATGACCGAGCTCAGACCTTCCGCTGAAACTCTTCTTCATACAGAGATTTATCGGAAAACGGATGCCAATTGCGTCCTCCATGTCCATACAGTAGAAAATAACGTGATTTCCGAGTTATATAGTGAAGTTGGGGAAGTGACTTTTTGTCATCATGAAATTATCAAGGCTACTGGACGATGGCAGGAAGATGCAGAATTGAAGATACCCATCATCCATAACCATGCAGATATTCCGTTGTTGGCTGAGACATTCAGTCCCTATGTCGATGCAGACTCAGGAGCGGTGCTTATCAGAAATCATGGTATAACCGTATGGGGAAAAAGCGGGTTGGAAGCAAAAAAAATCTTAGAAGCATGTGAATTCCTGTTTCAATATCAGCTGTTACTTAACCAGCAAAAGATATTGACAGGTTCGCTCAGCTAAAAATATAAAGGAGGAAAAATAATGGCTACAATTAGATTCCAAGAAACAAATGAAGTAATTGAAACAAATGAAGAGGTTCAGAGCTTTTTAGAGACTCAAGGCGTAATTTACGAACAATGGGATATTTCAAAATTGCCAGCCCATCTGGTGGAAAAATATGATCTTACGGATGAAGATAAACAAGAGATTCTTGATGCTTTCCAGTCAGAGATTAAAGAAATTTCGGAAAGAAGAGGATATAAAGCGCATGATATTATCACATTATCCGATTCCAATCCCAATTTGGACCAATTGTTGCAGAACTTCAAGCAGGAACACCATCATGAAGATGACGAGGTACGGTTCATCGCTGGGGGAACGAGTATCTTCGCCATCGAGGGTAGCGAGGGAAAATGGTTCGATGTCCGACTTAACCCTGGAGATTTGATCAGCGTACCTGAATCGACTCGTCACTACTTCACGCTAGCGGAAGATAGAAGAACAGTCGCGGTCCGTATTTTCGTTACAGCGGCCGGCTGGGTTCCGATATATGAAAAAGATGAAGTTCAGGCATAATAAAAGTGTGAAAAAACCAGCTTTCGGGCTGGTTTTTTTATGTGGCCCCGCAGGGTGCTTAAGCGGGAAAAGTATGATAAAATTTTAACGGAAATAAAAATCGTGTACATTATAGGAGAAGATACTAATGAAAACGACCGAAGTATATATATTAGGCGGCTTTCTCGGTAGCGGGAAGACGACGCTTCTTCGAAATATATTAAAGCAGGAAAGTGAAGCGGGTAGAAAAGTGGCCGTGCTTTTAAATGAACTTGGCAGTGTATCGGTGGATAGTGGTTTGATTGGCGATGACGTACCGTTAAAGGAATTGTTTGATGGTTGCATTTGTTGTACCCTTCAGGACAAGCTTGAAATTCAGCTGCAAGAATTGTTGACCGAAAATGATCTAGATGCCGTTTATATTGAAACAACAGGTGCAGCACATCCAGTAGAAGTACTCGATGGAATCATGTCACCATTTTTTGCTAATAAGTTAGAGTATAAAGGGATTATCACGGTGGTCGATTTATTGAGGTGGCGTGACCGAGAACAGCTCTCGCCACAGCTTAGACAGTTGTTGTCCGAGCAAATACACCACGCAGATTTCATCTTATTAAATAAAGCGGATTTGGTAAGTGAAATGGAAGCATCCCAACTCATCTATTCCATTCAGGGGTTGAATCCAGAAGCCGTATGTTTATTGACGGAATATGCAGCCGTATCTATAGGTTCCCTGCAACAAATGCATAGGAACCAACATAAAAACCATCAAAAGCTCGAAGTACATAGCCATCTTCATTTAAGTGCAATCGTGCATACTTTTACAGGGACCATTAATCAAACCGACTTTGAGGATTGGCTCAGGGCCCTCCCTGAAACGGTATACAGGATGAAAGGATATCTTTCCTTCACGCATTCGCAGCATCCTTACTTATTCCAATATTCTTATGGGATGCCATTGTATATGAATGAAATGATTAAAATGCCTTTGAATATCGTCATAATCGGCGAAAAACTGGATAAAGAGAAGATAATCAATGAGTTAAAAGCTTTGGAAGTGAAAGCGGCGATATAGGCGTTTACCACCAATCAAAACCGGGAAAAGAGGAGGACTAGTTATCGAGGAGGTGGTTATGGATGCCGTGGAACAAAAGCGATTATCCTAATTCAATGAAAAATCTTGATGCAGATGTCCGTGAAAAAGCCATTGAGATAGCGAACGCTTTACTTGATGAAGGATATGAGGACGGGAAAGCTATTCCAATCGCCATTGATCGAGCAAAAATGGCAGTCGGAAAAGAATAAAAAAATCAGGCCCCTTAAAGCATGGGCCTGATTTTTTTATGACTGCAGTCCAAAAGCTGCAAATGTTTTCTCATCTTCAATAAGCCCACATGCTGCGCACTGTACTCGAACTTCAGGACCATTATAGGCTAGGTGAAACGGCTGAAGGGCATCATTTGAGTACTGTTCGACAATCTCACCGGATTGCGGATCTTTCTTAACAGGGGTGGGAACCTGTTCAATGAGATTGAAACGGGATTTATTTGTCCTGCAATTCGGACAACGATATACTTGAGACAATTCACTCACTCCTTCAGAAGTAATAAAGTTAAAATATACTTATAGTCTTTACGAAGATGATTTTTAATATGTATAAATTAGTAATGGATGGAAGGGAAATGGATGAAAAAGTTAATGAATGATGAGACAATATTGGAGGCTTATCTAAGCCTATGGAATAACAGGAGGGTATTGAAGGGGGAAGAAGAACCGTCAAAAGTTCTGTCAGAACTTATCCGACGTGAACTCTTGGATGAAAATGCCCATCCTCGGGCAAGGAAGCCAATTCATGATAAATTTCATTTAAGTGTCAATCGGGTGAGGGAATCCTCTCTTACCGATGCAGAAAAGACAGCAATCATTTCAGCTTACCATGCGGTACAGGAACGACTGTTGGCTTCAAAGTGAAGCGAGAGTTGTTCATCATTTTTCTTTTTTGCTTCATACTTTTTTCACATTTTATTGTTAGAATATTTGAAAATAGCTTTTAAACGAATGAGGAGTCAAAGTCATGATGCGGGTCATTCCCCTTTTGCTTGCCGTTGCCCTGCTTTGTGGATGCGACAGCAATGAAACGTATACCAAAATAAACCTGGATAAATCTTTTTTGGCTACTGTCAACATTAAAGATACAAGCTTGACGTTCCTGGATGAAAACTATCAGCGCTTTGCCAGTTGGGATATTTCTGAACCCTTTACAGGAGCTTTGCTCTTAGCGGACAAAGATACGCTCCTTCTGTATGGAAAGGAGATGTCGACGATTGAAATCTTTTCCCTATCCGCTGGTAAACACATAAACAGCTGGAATTCAGGGAAGGGGATCGTCAATATGCTTATGCTAGAAGAAGACAAGGGGATTGTGGCTGTCAACCAATTGAATCATTCCATTTCCTTTTTAGATGAAGAAGGCAAGGAGCAAGACAGGGTCAGGGTTGGTCAAAGCCCCTTAACCGTACTTCAAGGGAAGCAATCACATAATTTGTTTGTCGTTAACTTTGGGGATACCATCTGTTCGGTGATTGATCTTGAAACAAAAAAAGTTGATTGGGAGTTTACGATAAAGAGTTCCTCCACAGGCGCTTTAGTAAGGGAGGAAAATGAAGAAATTTGGATAGGCGGTCATGGTGAGGGAAAAAAGGTAGAAGAAAATCTCTATATTTATTCGACAGAGACGGGAAAGTTGAAGAAAAGGATTAAGGCGGCGACTATGCCAATAAAATTCATTGAAAATGATGACGGGATTTTTATTCTGAGTCATGGTTCAAGTTCTTTATATAAATTGAATGACAAATATGAAGTGATCAAGAGCCTTGTTGTAGGTGTCAATCCTTTTGAAATGGGAAACTTCAAGGAGGATTTGATAGTGGCAGGGTATGACAGTGATGAAGTGTATATAGTGGATACTGAAACCATGGAGGTCAAGAAAACGGCAAAAGTCGGTGAAGGTCCATTTCAAATGTTGGTTAGGGAGTAGATAACATGCATCATTACACCATTTTAATCGTTGATGATGAAGAAGATATGCGTAACTTGGTAGAAATGTATTTGCTTAACTCAGGATATAAATGTCTTCAAGCGGATAATGGGAGAATGGCCATATCCCTGCTTGAAGTTCATGATGTAGACTTGATCTTAATGGATATCATGATGCCAGAAATGGACGGTTTTTCCATATGTGAAAAAATCCGCTCACAATCTGAAGTCCCTATCATTTTTGTCAGTGCAAAAGGTGAGGAATGGGATATGGTAAAAGGATTAGGGATAGGCGCCGATGATTATTTGGTGAAACCTTTTAATCCAGGTGAACTGGTGGCCAGGGTTGGAGCTGTACTACGCAGAGCAGGGAAAATGTCATTGAAACGAGAAGATACAAATAGCATTCAGCTGGGTGAAATTAACGTCAACCTTGATTCCAGAACTGTGTCTCTAGAGGGGAAGCAAGTGATATTGACATTGAAGGAGTTTGAATTGCTCGTATTCCTCATCCGTCATCAAAATCAAGCGCTGAGCCGCGAGCAGCTCCTCGAGAACATTTGGGGCGGAGAATATGGGGGTTCTTTACGTACGGTAGATACCCATATCAAAACGTTAAGGATGAAATTGAAGACTGACGACTATATTCAAACGGTATGGGGCATTGGCTATAAAATCGAGGAAAAACATGTGGAATAAGCGACCGTCCCTATCTATTAAAATATGGGTAACGATTATTGCCGCAATTATTCTATCGGTTCTATTCGCATACTCGCTATCACAATATTATTACAAAAACTTATATGTAAAAAAAATTAAAACAGATTTAGTTAATGAAGCCAGCTTGCTTGGTGTGGACTATTCCGGAGGGGAAATCACTGAAGATTTCGTGGAAAAGGTAGAATGGTTCAATAGTAAAAATGATAGTGAAGTCTTTGTTGTCAGCAACCCAAGGGAATTAAGTGCTTGCCTGCCCTTTGAAATCGATTATGACACCCTCATTTCAGAAGAAGAAAGGCAACTCCTATTGGCCGGACAAGCCGTAGAAAAAGAAGGGTATGAGAAAAGGTTCGATAAGAATATTGTAGCGGCAATTATTCCTTTAAACGATGGAGATCGCCTTGAAGGCATCATCTATACATATATTCCCGTTGATTCGATTACCGATTTACTTAGAGAGTTTGCAGCAAAATGGTTGGGGGCCGCATTTTTATTTTTAATTGTTGTGATTTTCTTTATGACAAAATGGTTGAAAAAGTTGGTCAAGCCGATCAAGGAAATGGAACACGCTGCCAATCGCGTTTCGGATGGTGATTATAATATTAAGCTTCAAGTCAAGAGCCAAGACGAAATAGGGAGTTTGGCTCAAGCATTCAATGAGATGGCACAGTCCATTTATTTAGAAGAAGAAAGAAAAAAAGAATTCCTCGAAAATGTAGCACATGAGCTTAGAACACCATTGAGCTACGTTTTAGGATATACGCAGGCCATTAAGGATGGCATTGTGAAAGATGAAGAAGAAAAACAAAAATACCTTCAACTCATTTCAAGGGAAACGCAAAGGCTGCAAAAACTTTTAAGGGATTTAATGAATTTAGCTAAGTTGGACAGTGAACAAAGTGGTCTTCATAGTACGCCAATTGCCTTTGCCCAATTCATAGAAGAAGTGTTGGTTAAATATGAGCCTATTATGAAAGAAAGGCAAATCCGGTTGGAGGTTGAACTAGATCCTGACCCGATTATTATGGGTGACGAAGGAAGAGTAGAACAAGTTCTTCATAATATCCTGGATAACGCCATTACATATACGGAAACGGGGGGCACCATCTACTTAACATTGACCCAGCAAAAAGAAGAGTGTGAGCTAATCATCGGAGATACTGGAAGAGGAATACCGGCATCAGATATTCATCATGTGATGGAACGCTTTTATCGAGTGAACAAAGCACGAAGCCGATTTGATGGGGGCTCGGGGCTGGGGCTTTCCATCGTCAAGAAATTGGTTGAGCAGCAAAAAGGTAAAATTACTATAGAAAGTGAGGAACAGATAGGTACAAAAGTTAGCATAGTGCTACCGACTATAGTAGATGAATGGAATTAATAAAAAAGGGGAATGGCAATGAAAAAAATGATGATTGGAATGTGTGTAGCTTTAGCCATACTGGCTGGTTGTGGTAAAGAAGAAGAGATTCCAAAACTGCTGAATGTAGATCTAACGGTCGAACCTACTAAAGGTGAAAGGGACGAGCCAGTAACATTCAAGGCAAAAGTGACCTATGGTGAAGAAGAAGTGAAGGATGCAGATGATGTGAGTTTTGAAATATGGCTGGCAAATAGTGAGGATCATGAAAAAATAGCCGCCACCCATAAAGGAAATGGAATCTATGAATTGGAAAAGTCCTTTAATGAAGAAGGAACTTATTATGTATATGCCCATGTAACGGCCAGGGATATGCACAATATGCCTAAGAAGGAATTCATAATCGGAACTCCAAGCTCACCCGAGGAAAATGGTGGTTCCAAAAACATGGATGAGATGGATCATGAAGAAAGTGATCATTGAAAATGATTTTTTTGTCACAACTTCTCGTAGTGAAAAAAGGTTCGGTAAAACTCGAACCTTTTTTAAATTCAATTGAGTCTATCATTATTTTTCAAAAAAGAAAGAAAAAGGAACATTATAAACGTGTTTCATACGAAATATTTGTAATATAAAAGTAAAAAAAGTCATATCAATAAGGGTTTATACAAGTTGTCAACTAAAAGTTATTAGTATTCCATGGTAATGGTAATAAGTATCTTCCATTGACAAAAAAATCATGGAAAATATATGAATATGTAAGAAAAAGCAAAACATTGATAGAATAAGGTTTTTCTCTATGACTATGAAACTAGGATAATATTCCTTCCAATCAATTGTTGTTGGATAGGGCTCTGGAAATTGATGGTGCCTTTATTACAAAAAATGCATGATATGATATTTCCAGAGCCAAGACACATCAACGAATTAATGGGAGGAAATACAAATGAAAAAGAAAATGTTCATATCAGCAGCAGCTGCTGCAGCTATAATTTTTACAGGAGCGGGTGCTAGCCAAACTGAAGCGGCAAGCTGTGAAACTGTGAAACAAGTAACATATAAATCTATCAATCAGGAAGATATACAAAAAGTACTTGAACAATACTTAGCTAAGTATAATATTGCAATGCCAACTTCACACTTCGCATTCCAACAATTAGTACAGCAAGTACAATTAACACCGGAAGCAAAAGCTGAAACACCGGAAGAAGTAGCAGCACCAGAAGCACAACCTGAAGCAACAGAAGAAGTAACAGCACCAGAAGCACAACCTGAAGCAACAGAAGAAGTAACAGCACCAGAAGCACAACCTGAAGCAACAGAAGAAGTAACAGCGCCAGAAGCAAAACCTGAGGCAACAGAAGAAGTAACGACAGAGAAAACAAATGAGGAACAAAAAGAGACAAGCTCAGAATTAAGTGCTTTTGAACAAGAAGTAGTTACACTAACAAATGCTGAGCGAGCAAAACAAGGTCTAGCAGCTCTTGAAATTGATACAGAATTGAGCAAGGTAGCCCGTGCGAAGTCTCAAGATATGAAAGACAATAATTATTTTGATCATAATAGCCCCACGTACGGTTCTCCATTCGATATGATGAAACAATTCGGAATTAGCTATACATCAGCTGGAGAAAACATCGCACAAGGTCAACAAACACCAGAAGAAGTGGTTGAAGCTTGGATGAACAGCCAAGGCCACCGTGAAAATATCATGAATGCAAGCTTTACTCATATCGGTGTTGGATATGTAGAATCAGGTAACTACTGGACTCAACAATTCATCGGTAAATAATAAGTTTAATAGAATAAAAAGAGTGTACCTTGAAATTTGAGGTACACTCTTTTTTGCGTTAGTTCAGAAATGATTGCATGTAATCGTTCTAGAGGAATTAAAATTCTGAAACATCGATTTCGGAATACTGCGAATTAAAGCTTTTAGGCAGACGGATTTCTAATGTACCGTCTTTATATTGTGCAGCAGCACCTTTTTTCTTAACGAGAGCAGGCAATGTAATCACATGTCGATCCGATGCTTCTGGTATACCTTCAACGATTGATTGATTAGAAGTATGTTTCAGTTTCATTTGTTTGAGCCAGGCTTCATCCTCGATGGGTATTCTTATGAAGACAAATGAATGCGTTTCGAAAACTTCTGAATGTAAGGGGTGTTCTGAAGGCTTATTATCCTTTTGGAAAGGATTATTAGCTTGGTTCGTCATTCCTTGCATATTTTCTGGTATGACTTGTGTAAATACCTTTTCAATAAAGGTCTGTACATCACTTTGCTGCATATTCTTTAAGAAGTCCTTTTGATTTGAGTTTTTCTGGAAAGAAAAAAGTGAATTCCAAGGAAACATATTGAATTCCTTTCTCCTGCATTTCTGGTGACAGGGTTATTTTTGTTATTTTATGCAGGCTCAAACCCATGGGTTCATTTTCCGATATGTTAATTTTTAGGAAAATAACTCGTGCCTATGTATAATATAAAATAAAAATCATTTGGTAAAGAGGGATGCCTGTGGATGAAAAAGTAGCTGTTATTACGGGAGGAGCAAAGGGAATCGGTAGAAGGACTGCCTATTCCCTAGCAAGTATGGGGGCGTCAATAGTCATCACCTATCGGAAAAGTCAAAAGGAAGCAAAAGCATTGGTACAAGAATTGAGGGAAAATTACTCAGTAAAAGCATTGGCAATTGAAGGCGATGCTTCAGTTGAGAAAGATTGCAAGAGCCTGGTGGAAGTAGTTATGGATACTTTTGGAAGAATAGATTTCTTCATCCATAATGCAGGACCTTATTTGCATGAACGAAAATCCATGACCGAGTATAGCAGTGAAGAATGGAATTACATGATGAACGGTAATCTAAATGGTTTTTTCTTTATGACAAAGGAAATCATCCCTCATATGCGAAAGCGAAGATGGGGTAGGATCATCACGCTCGGTTTTGACCGTTGTGAGACGGCACCCGGCTGGATTTACCGCTCGGCTTTTGCTGCTGCAAAAAGCGGGTTGACCTCTTTAACAAGAACATTGGCATTAGAAGAAGCAACCAATGGAATCACGGTCAATATGGTCTGTCCAGGGGATATTGTAGGTGCATGGAAGGAAGCCGAGATTTTTATGGCCAAGGGGGAGAAGGATGAGTTGGTCCCGGTAGGAAGACCCGGAACAGGAGGAGACGTTGCACGAGTCATTACCTTTTTGTGCGAAAATCAATCTGATTTCATTACCGGAAGCGTCATTCCAATCACAGGCGGAAGTGATATTCTAGGTAAAATCAATAAGAAGTAATAGGATAGATAAAGATAAGAAAAGGTGAAGAAAGGATAAATCCTTTTTTCACCTTTTTAAGCGGTTTTATTGAATTTTATATGCTGAATGTATCGTAAACGAGCGGCCAGACCTATTGCTCCTAGTGCCAAACCTGAGATTAAACCGACCCAATATCCGAAAGCTCCCATTTCCGTAAACTTAGCAAATAGATAGCCTATAGGCAGTCCGAGTGCCCAATAGGAGACAAGTGACATAGCGAAAGTGACATTGACATCTTTGTATCCACGTAATACTCCCTGAATGGGTGCCTGCAGGGCATCGGATATCTGAAAGAAGATGGCATAGATCAAAAAATGGGAAGTTAGTGCAACTACAGCGTGATCTTTTGTGTAGAGAGCAGCTACAGGTTCCCGGAAGAAAAATAGGATAGCTGAACTGACGAGGGCCATCGACAGAGCCATGATTATTCCTATCTTGCTGTATTCACGGGCGTCATTATATCGTTTAGCACCAATTTCATATCCAATGACAATGGTTAGGGCCATAGATATACTAAGCGGCATCATATAAAGCAATGACGCGAAATTCATCGCAATTTGATGTGAAGCAATAGTGATCGTATCATATTTACTCATGAAGAGGGTAACGGCTGAGAAAATGCTTGTTTCGAAAAAGATGGCCAATCCGATAGGGACGCCTATCTTTAATAGGGACCACCATTCAATCCAAGATACCCTGAAAAATTCATGGAAAACGAGATAGGAAGAGAACGGATTCATTTTCACCACGACTAAGATGGCAATGATAGCGATTAACCAATAGGTAATCGCGGTGGCATAACCAGAACCGACCCCTCCAAGTTTCGGAAAACCAAATTTTCCGTATATGAGAAGGTAATTGAACACAACATTTATCGGAAGTGCGATCAACGTAATAACCATCGAAATTCTTGTTTGACCCAGTGCATCAATGAAGGATCTTAAGGCATTGTATATGAATAATGGAACAATCCCGATTGATAGGGCAACCAGATAGTCATGCGCGACCCGGTGGACAGTTGAATCCAAATCCATGGCATTCAAAATAGGGTTTAAAACAAATGACCCGACGACTAAAACTATGACGGCTAAGGATATGGCCAAGTATATGGCCTGCATCACTGAAAAGGATACCAATTTTGTACGTCTTGATCCGATTAGCTGTGAGACGACCGGAGTCAAGGCAATCAAAATGCCACTCAATCCCGTATAGACTGGAGTCCAGAGCGAACTTCCTATCGAGACGCCGGCAACATCTTCAGTACTGTATTGGCCCGACATCATCACATCAAAAAAAGTCATGGCATAGAGACTGATTTGGGTGATGAGGATAGGTATCAAAATATAAAATAACAAACGGATCTTTTCTGACTTTTTATAAGTTTGATTCATCGATGTACCTCGGTGTATGAAATTTTTTCACAATGAAAGAATTATATCATAAAATCCCTTGAACATTTTGATTTTATTTAAGGCAAGATATAAAAAGGGACTGCCGGTATTTAGGCAGTCCCTTTTGTCAGTCATGCATGGATTGAAAATCGTTCATGTCTGCTGTATGCGAATCGGTTTGTAGGATGAATGCCTGAGAAGGGATGGCAATCTGGACATCTTCTTCTTCGAGGATATCCAAAATCTTAAAGTTGATATCTTCTTTGATGGCTAAATACTCCCCATAGTTGGTTTCGTTTGAGAAGAAATACAAATAGATGTTGAAACCCGTATGGCTGAACTCATCAAATTTCACCAGTATGGTTTCGGGATGGACTTCCGGATGGTCAGTAAGCATTTTTTCAACTCTCTTAATGACATTTTCCAACTTGTCCTTTGGCGTTGTGACATTCACGCCTAAATGAAAAGCAATCTGCCTTTTGCCCATCTTCGACCAGTTGATGATTGGTTCATTCGAAAGGGTGGCATTCGGAACCGTAACGAGAGCCTGCGCAAATGTACGAACCTTCGTACTACGAAACGTAATGTCCTCAATCGTCCCTTCGACACTTGGTGTTTTAATCCAGTCGCCGATAGTAAAAGGTTTTTCGGTAACGATAACGATTCCACCGAAGAAGTTACTGACAGTATCCTTTGCAGCAAGGGCAAAGGCTAGACCTCCTAGTCCAAGACCTGCAACAAATCCATTGACGTTAAATCCCCATTCTTCCGCAATGATGGATGCTCCCAGTGCCAAGATAATCAATTTAATGATTTTCGTTAAGAACGGCATCACGATTTGATCGACTTCAAGTCCGAATTTACTAACTAACTTAGGGAACAAGATGGTTAAAATCGAGCTGATATTGAAAATCGTCCAAAAGAACAAGAAGACAAAGACCGAACGGTATATCTTCGACCTCATAATTTCTGATGGGATGTCAATTGGAAAGTAGTGCATCGAAATGATGATCCCTATCAAAACGATGAGCCATCTTACTGGTTGCTCAATGGCTAGCATTAGGTTGGCGGCAAATTCAATTTTTCTTTTTTTTGCGATTTTAAGGAAAAATTTGAAAATATAAGTAGTGAATGCTTTCCTTAACAAAAGGACCAGAAGGAAAATAATGATAGAAATTCCTAGTTGTGTCCATGCATCAATTCCTTCAAATTGATTAAGAGATTCAGAAACTTCTTGCAATGTAATGTTCCTCCAATGTATTCTGTAGAATTGTAGAATACTAAGATTATAATATATTCAGAGTGAAAATGAAAAAATAATCGCTCATTGCATTTATTACGTTATTCTATATCATTGTTTGCATTTTCGAGTAAATATACCCTTGAAATGTGGTACTATGGATGGAAAGTGATTTTTTAAGTTTGGAAGGTGGAAATTTTGACTAAGAAAGTAGTGTTTACCGGTGGAGGTTCAGCCGGTCATGTGTCAGTTAATGCAGCAATCATCCCGGAATTTTTAAAACATGAGTGGGATGTTACTTATATCGGTTCTAAAAAAGGGATTGAAAAAGATATCATTGAAAAGGAATTTCCTGAAATTCGATATGAAACGATTTCAGTTGGTAAATTCCGGCGGTACCTTTCTGTAGAAAATGCAAAAGATCCTTTCCGTGTAATAAAGGGGATTTTTGACGCAAGAAAGATTTTAAAACGAACTAAGCCTGACTTCATTTTCTCAAAAGGTGGATTTGTTTCGGTTCCGGTCGTATTGGCAGCAAGGATGTTGAAAATCCCCATAGCGATTCATGAATCTGACTATACACCAGGGCTAGCCAATAAAATTGCCATGCCGCTTGCTTCTAAAATATTCACGACATTTGAAGAGACGGAAAAGGACTTGCCAAAAGATAAGGCCATGTACCTTGGGGCGGTACTACGTGATGGGATATTCACAGGTAAACCTTCAAAAGGCAAGACCATTTGTGGTTTCACGAATAGCAGGCCCGTATTATTGGTCATGGGCGGCAGCCTTGGAGCGGTTAAAATAAATAACTTGATAACGGATAACTTGGATCAATTATTAAAGGATTATCAAATTATTCATATTTGCGGAAAAGATAATGTCAAGTCGGAACTTAAGCAAAGAGGGTATGCCCCATTTGAATACGTACATGAAGAACTATTCGATTTGCTAGCGTGTGCTGATGTTGTTGTATCAAGAGCAGGTTCGAATTCAATTTTTGAATTCCTCGGCCTACAAAAGCCAATGCTACTTATTCCGCTTAGTGCGGCCGCATCCCGTGGGGATCAGATTTTAAATGCTGCAAGCTTTGAAAAGCAAGGCTTCTGTAAGGTGATTCAGGAAGAGGAATTATCAGATCAAGTCTTTAACCAGGCACTTCTTGATCTAGTCAATAATTCCGACGCATACCAAACGAAAATGCGTCAAAAGCGTCCGTTCAAAACTGCGGCGGAAATGTATGAATTGTTGACGAATGTAATGAAAAGTAAAAAGTAGGTTATTATTTCCCTTCCTCAAGCATATCTTTTTTCGAAAAGAGGAGGGGGAAGGATGGCTCACCAATACTCGAAAGGATGGTTCATTCAGCAGTTAAAAACTGCAGGAATCAGTTATCATCCTATTGAACGAAGAAAGTTAGAATTGTATAAAACCTATGAGTTAAGACGTTTATATGAACTCACTAAAAAAGAAAAAACATAAAGGAGCCGCAACGTATTCTACGTTGCGGCTCCTTTATGTTTTTCTTGTCTTTTAAAAATAGACCTTATATCTTTTTGGATATATTCCTATTACACTGCAAATGCTATTTATTATTCCAAAACAATGAATGCTTTATAGTTATGGATAAAACTTTTCCCTTATGGAGTTTAAATATGAAAAAGATTAATTTTAATTCTTCACTACCGATAGTCATCCTTTCGGTCGGACTTCTGAACCACGTTATGATCATTCCTTTGGTATTGGATGTGGCAGGAAGAGATGCTTGGATATTTGCTGTTCTCACAGGTGTCTTATCTATTGGTTGGGCGTTCCTACTGTATTGGATTTTAAAGAAGAAAAAAACGGAGCATCTTTTTCCCTGGTTGGCAAATCGAATGGGAAAACGGTTTACAAAGGTAATATGTTTTGTGCTTTCAGTATATTTGATCACGATCATCTTGACGACGGCTAAAGATATGGTTGACTGGGTCCGTACCACGTCCTTGCCAGAAACACCTTCAATCGCCATTATTATACCTTTTACGTGTATATGTGCCGTGCTTGCGTATTCTAACCTTAAGACCATTGCCATTAATTCAGCGATTTTATTACCCATTGTGATTGTTTTAGGTATCTTTGTAGCTACTGGTAATATACCCGAAAAAAACTATGATTTTCTCTTTCCACTATTTGAGCAGGGTTATTTTTTTGGGATTAAATCAATGTACTACATTGCAAATGGATATCTGGAGTTGATTATCGTTATATTATTTCAGCATCATCTTTCAAATGGAGAGGCCATTAAACTGAAAACGGTATTGGGGATGATGGGCATCATCACGGTATTAATCCTTGGCCCGCTTACCGGTGCCATTATTGAGTTCGGCCCAATTCTTTCTAGCGAAATGCGATATCCGGCTTATGAACAATGGCGCTTGTTGACTATCGGGAAGTACATTGCCCATACAGACTTTTTTTCCATATATCAATGGATTGCTGGCGCCTTTATTCGGGTATCAATGGCGATGTTTTTACTTCCGGATTTATTAAGAGTAAAAACAGCGAATATGAAGAAAGGGATCCTGATAGTCCTGGCAATAATGATGATTATTATCAATGTAATTCCCTTAAGCGATATTCATTTTTATACATTCTTAAAGAACTATTATTTTCTGGGTACTTTCTTTTTGCTCATTATTCTTATTCTTTTATTTACAGTGGCAGCCAAGATGAAACCTAAACGAAAGGTGGTTCCTGATGAAACGATTCAAAAGCGCCCATGATAAACCATACTATTATACGGAAGAAGTTTTTCGAGAACTTTTCAGGAATAGTTCGGATATTTTATTTAGGGTAATGGAAAGTGAACAGAATAAAAAAGCGAACATCCTCTTATTTTATTACCCCGGAATGGTAGATACAATTGAATTGAATAATAATGTATTGCAATACATTCACGTTATGCTGGAGCAAAAGGATGATTATGAAAAGCTCGAGCCTCCATTTCATCCTTCTTTGACTTTGACAGAGCTTTCTTGCAGTCCGATTGATAAAGAGGACATAAGTAGACGGGTATTCAGCGGGGAAATCCTTATTTTTTTCCAAGTAACACAGCAGCTTTTTGCATTACCTTTACCAGACATTCCAAACAGGAGTCCGGAGGAATCATCATTTGAAATTTCTCTTCGGGGCCCACGGGATGGGTTTGTGGAAGATCTTGCAACGAATGTGGCTCTCATACGTAAAAGGATGCGAACAGCTTCGCTATCCTATGAAGAGTTTACAATTGGGAAGAGCACCCAAACAAAAGTCGCCCTAATGTATATAGAGAACATAATAAATCCTGAACTTGTTAAGCTGGTAAGGAAAAGACTGAATGAAATTGATATTGATGTATTGATTAGTAATCAACAGCTTGAGGAGTTGATCTCAAAGGCAAATTTCAGGCTGTTCCCACTGACTCATTATACGAGTAGACCCGATTTTTGCGTCGGATCATTAAACCAAGGCAGGTTCATTGTACTTATGAATGGTTCACCCACCGTCATCATAGCACCGACCACATTATTGCTTCAGATTAAAGCGGCCGAAGATTCAAGCCTTCCTTTCATATTCGTTTCTTTAGAAAGGCTTCTACGAGTCTTTGGATTGGTGTGTTCTATATTGCTTCCAGGTTTTTGGGTGGCATTATCAGCGTATAACATAGAACAATTGCCTTTTCCTTTACTTGCAACAGTCAGTATCTCCAGATTGGGACTACCTGTCTCTGTTGCGCTTGAAATGTTTCTCATGCTAGGGTTATTCGAGTTGTTCCGTGAATCGGGAGTACGGTTACCTCAAGCAGTTGGCCAGACTGTTGCAGTCGTTGGTGGTTTGATCGTCGGTGATGCAGCCATTCGTGCCGGATTGACATCTCCAACAATGCTTGTCATCGCTGCAGTCACGTCAGTGGCTTCCTATACCTTGGTTAATCAATCTTTGACAGGGGTCGTATCAATCATCCGTTTATTAATCTTAATACTTAGTTCTATACTAGGTATTTATGGTTTACTTATTGGATTTATATTCGTTACTTTTTGGGTTTCCTCTCTCGAGTCGTTTGGAGTACCTTATATGAATGAACTTTCACCTCCAAGTCTTTCGAAAGTTTCAGATGCTTTTATAAAAATCCCATGGAATGTTAAGAAAAGAACTAAAGGCGCTCTAGACCAAACGGAAAAGGGGGAGTAAACAGTGACACGACGATTGTCGAAGCTTTTTCTCATCTTATCGGCCTTTACACTTTTAACGGGATGTTGGGATTATAAGGATATTCAGGACATCCATTACGTGACTACTTTAGGAGTGGATTATCTTGATGGCAAGTATGAGGTATATGTACAGTTGGTTGACTTATCTGGTGTGGCCAAGCAAGAAAACAAGAGTACAGAACCGGGAAAAGTGTATGTCGGGAAACATTCAGGGAAATCCATTGCGGAGGCAATAAACCATTTGTATCAGTCGGCACAACAACGATTATACCTTGGTCAAGTTTCTACCTTTGTGTTGACGGATAGGGCGTTAAAGCACAATATAAATGATATAATTGATGCCGCTTTCAGATATAATTTGATTCGGTATTCAAGTAATATTTTTGCGACGAACAAGCCATTGAAGGAATTGTTTGCTATTAAAGGTTTTTTCAATTTAACGCCTTTATATTCAGAGCTGCATTTTCCAAAAGCGGTTTATGAAAACATTTCCTATATTAAACCGATTTCATTGAGAACCTTTATTTCCACTTACAGGGACGTTTCGATAACTACGATCCTTCCGACGATTTCTTTTAGTGAAAAGGATTGGACCGAGGACAAGAAAAAGCGCAGGACTTTCATGATTGACGGAGCTTTTGTCCTGTATTATAAAAAATCGTTAAATTGGTATTCCATTGATGATTTAAAAGGATTGCGCTGGGTAACGGAAGATACGAATAGAACACCACTTGAATTTAAAAAAGGTGACGGCACAAATTACATCTCATTATCCCACCCTAAAGTGAAAATCAAACCGTTCATTAAAGATAATGAAGCTAAATACAACCTGGATATACATATTAATGGGAGTATCTTGGAAATGTCAAATACAGAACCTTTAAAGAACTTTGAAAATGTAGTTCAAGACTATATAAGAAAAGAAATTGAAAAGACATATAAAATAGGCTTAAAACGGAATGGAGATCCACTGGGTCTGGGGAGAACTCTATACCGTAAAGAATTGAAATTTTGGCAAGCTAAAGGCTTTAAGGAACCAAATGATTATTTGAAGGGAAATTCAATTGACCAAATTAACATAACAGTTAACCTGACCAACGCTGGTACACTTGATTACCATCCGTTTAAAAGTTCAAAATTGCCTGGGAATGATGGGAAATAGGCTAGGTCCTCAGTCAGAATCTTTTCATAAAAAATCCACATCGGCAAATGACGATGTGGATTTTTTATCATACTAGAGAAAATGATTAATTAGTGGAAATAAGCATGAAATGATGATGCCGGAAAGGGCCATTGCCGCACCTGCGACCGCTCCTGTAAATTCACTTTCCTGTGTTGCTTGGGCAGTCCCAAGTCCGTGTGCAATTGTGCCATAAGCAATGCCACGGGCGAAAGGCATCGTGACGTTCAGTTTATCCATCAATTTAGGTGCGATCATCGTGCCTAAAACACCGGTTAAAATGACGAAAGCTGCAGAAATATTAGGGTTTCCGCCATAAATTTTGGTGATTTCCACGGCAATAGGAACTGTAATGGACTTAACCGCCAATCCCTGAAGGATATAAAGCGGAAGTGTTAAGGCTTTGGCGATGGTTAAGGCAAGGGTTAATGTCACGGCAAGACCCAGAACCATACCGCTGATTGCTGGTATCGCATATTTTGCGATTATGGCTCTATTTTTATAAAGAGGAACGGCCAACGCAACAGTAGCCGGTCCTAAGAAATACGTGATGATGTCTTTGCCTGGGGTATAGTCATTGAAATCCAACCCACTTATTAGCAACGCGAGAATAATAGTGACTGTTCCAAAAAAAACAGGCGTCGTAAAAGGTGAAGGATGTGTACTGTATATTTTCCTACCGATAGCATAGGCTATGATCGTAATCATTATACTATAAAGTGTGATGAATGTTGTCACGCTGTTTAACCTCTTCTCTACGGGAGAACTTTTGGACGACCAGGGATGATACGATGAATCCGATAATCAAACTGATTAACAGTGTTAGGGCTAAGGGAAGTCCGTATTTTAGAAAGAGCCAACCCATGGTCATTAAGCTTACAGAAATCGGAATGAAGAAAAAGGCCAGATGTTTGACTAAAAAGGTTGATGTAATATCAACCCACTCCACTTTTAAAATTTTAGTTTGTAATAAAATGAATAATATAAGCATGCCAATTACGCTTCCTGGAATGGGCAAACTGAAGAAATTGGATAAATAAATCCCTAGTTCACAAATAATAACCAACAGGAAAAGCTGGATGATAAAAAGAATGATTTTTTTCATAATTAGATCCTTTCCATGACTATTTGAATGTATTTAGTAATTGGTCAATTGTATTTATTATAGAAAAAGATTGAGTAAATTAATAGGGTATATGCTTATTCGGCCCAGAAAAATTGTACTCCATATGGCTAAAAGAGGGGGAAATGTAAATAAACATAAAAAAACGTCCCAAATCCGGGACGCTTCCGTTTTCTGTATATAAATGATAGGGTACCTTTTCTTTCATAAGAAAGAGTTGGCATGCCTTTATTAAGATTAAGCTTCAAGTAATTGCTGGTCTTCATCATTATCCTGTCTTAGGATATGCAAGGTGTATAAATCCTTGGGAATTTCAAATAAATCATAAATGTCTTCCTCTTGATTTATTTGATCATAGAGAGCTTTTCTGGTTTCATTTGCCTTGATCGCATAAGGAAGCTTTTCGGCTGCTTTAATGGAACGGATATTTATTTTGCGAATCCTCATAAAAACCGTTTCCATGCCGAGCTCAAAAAATAATTCCTTGAAGAAGGCGTCTTTGGCAACGGCATTATACCCTTTACCATGAAAAGGTTTTCCAAGCCATGTACCTAGGAACCCAGCTCCGTTTTCAATATCGTATAAAGAAATACAACCAACGGGATTTTCCCATTCATCTAAGATTGTTCGTGAAATGAGCTCACCTTTTTCTTCAGCCTCAATCGTTTGCTTAGTAATGAATACATATTCTTCATATGAATCTACTTTATGGCGCACGAAAGGGAAGACATCTGGATGAGTCATGTGTTCATAAAGAGAAAAACAATCTGCAAAATCTCTCTTTTTTAACATTTCCGTCCCTCCGTTTGAGGGCAGTCCTTATGCGTAGCCGCTGCCCACCCTCGAAATTTTTTAAGTCGTTCATCAAAAAATTTCGGGGTGGGAATCGAACCCACTAGAACCGGAAACCGGTGGCGCACCATTTGCCTTCCCTATTTTTATTTTCAGAAAGTATTTAAATCTAAAGAACCTTACGAAGGTATAATACTAAAAAATAAACGGTTTGGGAATAGGTTTTTTGCCTTTTTTTTTCGTCAATTTCCAACTTTTTTTTGAAGGTGGAAATTGGGAAGGTTTTGGTTGGTATTCAACTTGATTTTGAGCCCGATTGTCAGCATTTCACTAAGAAAAGTTGCTTTTTTATTTTGTTAAAATCGTCCAGTGAATTGCATGAATAAAATTATCGTACCGAGTGCCCAGACGTACATGGAAAACATCTTCAAAGATCGTTTCTTTAAGAAATCAATCATCCAGACTACGGCTATATATCCAAAGATTGCGGCAGCGAGGGTCCCAATCAAAAGAGCCATGAAAGGGATCCTTTCAACCTCTCCCGTGAAAATGGGTTTCATCTGAAAGACGATTCCTCCGGCAATGGCAGGGATGGAAAGTAAAAAAGAAAAATAGGCGGCTGTTGCCCGGTCAAGCCTGCAAAAAAGACCAGCTGCGATGGTCAATCCGGAACGTGATAAGGCAGGCATGATTGCAGCCGCCTGAAAGGTACCGATGATAAAGGAATCTTTTATGGAGATATCATCTAGTTTCTTATTCCCTTTATTGACTCCATCGGCCCACCATAGAATCATTCCGGTTACGAGGAATTCCCAACCAATCGTCAACCCTGTTTTTGAAAGGCTGTCAAACCAATCACTTAAAAGGAGACCGGCAATAACAGCCGGAAGCGTTCCTATTACCAGAAGAAGCGTCAATTTTGAGAATGGATTTTTCAATAAGAATATGATTTCATCTTTGTAAACGACCAATAAAGCAAGTAAAGTTCCAATGTGTAGCATAGTATCTAGAAAGATGCCAGCTTCGTCAAGATGGAAAATGTGCCTCCCCAGATATAAATGGCCTGTACTTGAAATCGGTAAAAACTCAGTTAAGCCCTGGATGATTCCAAGGATGAAGGCCTGGAATTCATTTAGCAAATATATCCCTCCATTCTTACGTGGACAATCCACTATTTAATCTGTATGCGTGGGAAGGGCCAACTTATTCGGTTTTTTATCCGTTAACGTTTTAAGATGGGGGAAAAAAGACTTACTTTTTTTAAAAAAACATGTAAGAAATGAAACTAATTGCTTTTTGAATCGTATTATTTCATATAAGAAAGGAGGAACAGAACACATGCCCACTAAAGATGAAAGAGTGTTTGCTGCCCTAATATATGTAATTAGCTTTTTTACCGCTTTTGTCGGTCCTTTAGTCATATGGTTAGTTAAGAAGGATTCATCCCAATTTGTAGATTATCACGGAAGGGAATATTTGAACTTCTTTATCTCTTATACTGTATATTCCATCGTCGCTGGTCTACTTGTAATCATATTGATTGGTGCAGTACTATTACCGGTCATAGGTATAGCTTTAGTTGTATTTACAATTATAGCTGCAGTCAGAGCTTATGAAGGGGTCGACTATCGCATTCCCTTCATATTTAGGATTTTATAAGTTTTACATCGGGGGATTCTGCTTAGGCGGATCCCTTTTTTTATGATGGAACAAGGGTCATTTACTAGCCGAGTATAATAAAAAGGAGGGGTTATCAATAAAGTATCGGCCATGAACCGAAGAGGCGAACTCATTGGTTATTATGAAGAAAACGGTACAAAGCCCCTCGTGAAGATCAATAGAATGATTTATAATTATGACAAGAATGAATGGATATCCATACAAACTTCAGCAGGGTTCTTATTCTTTTGAAATTATGAGTGGCACCGGAAAGAAGGTGGCTATCAAGTATGGTGCTGTCGAAGGATTGGGAAACGATATTCAAGTCAAATGCACCTCTTCTTAGTTTCCCTTTGCGTATGCTGGGGTTTGTGTAGCCGTACATCATCATCGTTCCTTTTAGCATCAGGTTAGCATTAGGCAATTTTTTTGGCTAATAGTCTAAAGATTTGATATAATCAAATAGTAATACATAATAGAATACATAGAAAAAGGGTGAAGGTATGAGTTTACTTAATGAAATTCTAGATTATAATGAGCAATTTGTTGAAAAAGAGGAATATGTTAAGTACAAAACAGACAAATTCCCTGAAAAGAAAATGGTTATCGTCAGTTGTATGGACACTCGCCTTGTTGAGCTGTTACCAAAATCAATGAATGTCAAAAATGGTGATGTGAAAATATTGAAAACGGCCGGAGCGATTGTTTCTCATCCGTTTGGTAGCGTCATGCGTAGTATCTTGATTGCTATATATGAATTGAAGGCGGATGAAGTGTTTGTCATCCCTCATCATGATTGCGGCATGGCTTCTGTCAATGCTGATGTTACGGTAGAAAAAATGGTAGAACGTGGCATTCAAAAGGAAACAATCGATACAATCGGAGCTTCAGGCATCGATATCAAGAGTTGGCTTCGTGGATTTGATGACGTTTATGAAAGTTTAAAAAATAGTGTAGAGGTTATTAAAAGCCATCCTCTGATTCCAAAGAATGTTCCTGTCCATGGACTTATCATTTCTCCGGATAAAGGCAAATTGGAACTGGTCGTTAACGGTTATGACCACATAGAAAAATAATAAAAACAATGTACCAAAAGCTGATGGAATCATACCATCAGCTTTTTCATTTTTAAGAGTTTCTATTTATTTTTAAATGAATATTTGTTAAAATCACGAAGTGCAGTTTGTCACTTATACAAGCGGGTGGGCGAGGGACAACATAGTAAGGATACTACATGAAGAAAACAAATTTAGAAACGTTTTTTCATTTTTCCCAATATGGAACAAATGGAAAACGTGAAATTCTTGCCGGTGTGGTTGGTTATTTCACAATCGTATATATTCTCGTCGTGAATTCCCTGATTTTATCTGAAGCAGGTATACCTATTAATGGAGCGGTGATTGCAACCATTATCCTTTCCGCAGTGAGTTGTATCTTGATTGGGTTGTGGGCTAATGTACCAATAATCATCGTCCCCGGTATGGGCGTCAATGCCCTGTTCGCGTACACAATGGTTCAAGGAATGGGCTTATCCTTCCAATCGGCTCTTGGAGCTGTTTTTGTTTCGGGCCTCATTTTTGTAATCGTGGCTTTTACAAAGTTCTCGAAATTGATTAATGATTCCATTCCAGGTTCCATAAAAGACGCCATTTCTGTTGGTCTTGGTTTATTTTTGCTGTTAATCGGTTTGGAAAAGGGTGGGATTATTACAAGGGGTTCTTCATCGCTTCTTGGACTTGGTCATTTGAGTGACCCATCTGTTCTAGCAACGATTTTGACATTTTTACTTGCCATTGCTTTATTTATTAAAAATGTCCCAGGAAACTTTATGATCACGATCATCATAGGTAGCTGTATAGCGTACTTTTTTGGCACGATTGAAATCTCGAATATCCACTTTTCTGGTTTGGATACAGCCTCTTATAGTGAACTCTTTTTTTCACTGACATTTATCGAGGTGGGGCGAATTGAATTTTGGATAAGTGTTTTTGCGATGACCATGGTACTAATCTTTGAAAACATTGGTCTTGTACACGGACATGTGAACAGCATCGAACGTCCGGAGGCTTATAAGAAGTCTCTACAGGCAACGAGTGTCTCCGTTCTTCTTTCTGGCCCTATCGGTTCCAGTCCGACGGTAGCCACTGTTGAGACCGCTGCAGGCATCGCCTCAGGGGGCAGGACCGGTTTAACATCAGTCATCACGGGGTTCTTGTTTCTTCTGTCACTTTTATTTATTCCGGTAATTAAGGTGATTCCGGATAGTGCCATTGCGCCAATTTTAATCATTATCGGCATGCTCATGCTTGAAAATATTAAGAAAATGGACTTTAGCGATTATACAGAAAGCATCCCCGCACTTTTAATCATTACCTTCATTCCATTTACCTACAGTATTGCAGATGGAATGGCTTTCGGGTTTATTCTATACCCATTCCTGAAAGTGGTCACAGGTAAGGCGAAAGAAGTTTCAGGTCCAATGTATGTTAGCGCTATATTGTTTATTATCTATTTTATAATAGGTTAATATGAATTGAAGAGTCTGTGGAGTGGGTAGAATTGCCTCCACAGGCTTTTTATTGTATGGCAACTCGGCTTTCTTGATGGAATATTCGCTTAATTGGAATTTTCCCGATGACATGTTCGAACTTATAATGCTATGATAAAGAATATTTAAAATAAATGAACAGCATTGAGGATGTGACAGGATGTTAATTGAAGGTTTTAAAATTCATGGATCGGGCAATGATTTTTTAATTATTGATGAATTAACAACAACTCTGACCTTTACAGAGGCAGAACGCGAAAAATTAGCGAAGGTCCTTTGCAATAGAGAAAAGCTTGGAGCGGATGGCATTCTATTTGTCATGAAAAGTGAGCATGCAGATGCCAGAATGCGGGTATTTAATGCAGATGGATCAGAAGCATCCATGTGTGGTAATGGACTTCGGTGTGTGGCCAGGTATACGAATGACGTTTTAGGGCTTGATAAAATGACTGTTGAGACGATGAAAGTGAATTTACTCGTCGAAAAAACGGATGATATTTATGCGGGAATTCCAACATTCAAAGTGGAAATTTCTCCGGTCAGCTTTAGGGTCAAGGATCTTCCGCTTGCAATAGAAAAGGATCAGTTGTTAAATGAATTGCTCCCTGAGTTGCATGATTCCCTCCTATTTTCGGCATTGGCTGTCCCAAATCCACACTTGATCACCTTAGTGGATAGCGATGTATTGCAAAGTAATTTACAGGAAGAGCTTGCCACGAAAGTGAACCAACCGAATGACCTGTTTCCGGATGGGGTCAATGTCAGTTTTGTAAAAGAACTGACACCTGGGAGCATTTATGTTCGTACCTTCGAAAGAGGTGTAGGCTTCACGAATGCTTGTGGAACTGCGATGTCGGCTTCAAGTCTGGTTACTTGCTCGATTGGACTTAATTCGCTTGAACAGGAAATTTCCGTTTATAACAACGGTGGAAAAGTGAAATGTATCGTTCACCATGATGAAGAGAGTAATGCGTATTCCATTGACCTGATTGGAAATGCAACCTATGAGTTCAAAGCGTTGCTTGAAATAGACATCGATCAGCCAGAGGTTTTCACAGTGCTTGAAAAACATGAATATGAAGAGGAAACAAAATTATATGCAAAGATGCAGGATGAAGTACAAAGCTTTTTGAAAACGAAATGGTAAGGGACAAAAGGCTGTCAAATCAGTAAATTATTATAAAAAAAGAAAAACAGGTGAAGAAAAACGATTCGTTTTTCTTCACCTGTTTTATTTTTTGGACTTATAAGGCCCCTTTTGTTGTTTAAGGAAGGATAAAACCTCTAGAAATGCTGGGCCGTTATCAATCTGCCTGTAATTCTTGAAGGGGCAGCCCAACCTTTTGATCCTGTTAGGTACAGTTTCCACTGTATAATCTTCCAGTCTAAGGTTTTCATTCACTTCTTCCCATGATAAGGGAGTGGCTACCCCGGCGAAATGATTTCCACGAGGGGAATAAGGGACGATAATGGTTTTCCCTTCACTATGTTGGACAAAATCGAGATAAAGTCGATTTTGTCGATTTTTCTTCATTCTCTCTAAGGTAAAGTCATTTGGAAAGGAGCTTATTAAGTATTGACCAAGAAAATCAGTGAAAATATGTGTCTCTTTATAAGTAAAAGTATCTTCCGGTAGTGGAATATGAATCTGTAATCCCTTATTTCCTGAAGTTTTTACGAATGCTTCTATATGTAATGGAAGCAAGACTTTCTTTATTTCAAGAGCGGCATGAATCGCCAAGTTAAAATACTCAATCGAGGGAGGGTCAAGATCCAATACAATTTCATCTGGTTTAGTAGAGCCAGCTTTCTGAAATGGTGCATGGAACTCCAAGGCAAGTTGGTTGCCAAACCAAAGCAATGTTTCCAGTTCATTACATAGCATATACTCGATGTCTTCATTCAGGAACGTTTGAATCGATGCGGGCGCATACTCTGGCTTATTTTTTTGAAAAAAACGTTCAGGGTTCATTGCGCCATGAGGGTAACGAATTGTTGTCAGAAGTTTGTCGGCTAGAAAAGGCAAGAAATGAGATGACACCTCCCGTAAATATTGGAGGTATTCAACTTTTATCACCTTTCTATCCTTAAATGCCCAAATCGGTTTATCTGGGGATGTTATATGGACCGACTCCGGAAAAGTAAATTGACTGATAAGGAACCTCTCCCAAGTACATTCACTTGGTATCGTTTGCAACAGCCACTGGGAAAACTGAGGCTCCCGTAATTCATTTTCTTCATGAACATGCAGAAATTGCACTTCGATACAAATGGAAGGATGGAGGTAAAAGAACTTCGCATTCTCTTCGACGGCATTTTTTTTAATCAATTCGTGTAAAATGGTTTTATCCTGGGCACTCATGCCATTTTTGACGCTCCCAATCGGGGTAATTACACCGTCTTTATAAACGGAAATTGAAATATATCCGTTTTCTTTATGAAGAGCGGTGATAAAGCAGGGGAATACCCTCCAATTTTTCACCTTGATCCAGGAGGTTGACCGTTTTTCGTGCCATATGCTGTTGATGTTCTTGGCTACAATCCCTTCCCCATCCATGAGAATGACCTTGTTCATTGCTTCATTTGCAGTATCATAGTTTCCAATCAGTTGGATTGGGCTTTCTTCATGGGGGCTAGGATTTTCTGGGAAATGAAGTTTCTTTCCTAAGCCCTTCAACATAGCTTTCCGTTCCGACAAGTTTTGTTTGGTAATGTCTTTTCCATTTAAGGTTAGTAAGTCAAACACTATGAATCGGCATGGGGAGAGGGTGGAAGCCTCGGATATCAATGTTTGGTTTCTCAAACGTCCACGCCACTGTATCTCGGAAAAGTCTGCCTTGGCTTCATTCGTTAGCCAAACTAGTTCTCCATCTAGTTGAAGGGGAAGTATACCTTCGAGGTTCAAGGTTTCTAGGAATTCACCGATTTCCGGAAAAAGAGGCAGCAACTCTTTTCCGTTCCGGCTCGTCAGCTTTGCCACTTTACTTTCTTCAATCGTTAAAATGGCCCGAAAGCCATCATATTTGACTTCATATATCCATTCCTTAGAACAAGGAGCTTCTGGATGATAGGTGGGCAACATTGGTTTTATCACATTTTTCCCTCCGTTCAATGCGTTTATTAGTATTTTCCCCATAAAATCTTAATTTTAAGAGTTGAGATATAATTTTTTTGAAAGAAATGGGAATGATAATAATAGTGAATCAATTAATCAACGATGAGGTGAGGAATTTGCATACAATATGGAAAGGCAGCATTTCTTTTGGTTTGGTGAATATCCCGATAAAGCTTCATGCGGCAACGGAAGATAAGGATATATCCTTACGAACTTTGCATAAGGAATGCCATTCACCGATAAAATATGAAAAGGTTTGTCCAGTTTGCCAGAAAGAAGTAGGCAAGGATGATATTGTTCGTGCGTTTGAGTATACAAAAGGAAAGTTTGTTGTCCTAGAAGACAATGAACTTGAGCAATTAAAAAAACAAAATGAAGATAAGGCAGTGGAAATCATTGATTTTGTTAAAATAGAGGAAATTGATCCAATCTATTTCAACCGAAGCTATTATATGTCTCCAAACGATGGCGGTACAAAAGCCTATTCTCTTTTGAGGGAAGCACTCTTGGAGTCAGGCAAGGTTGGTCTCGCTAAAATCATCATTCGTTCCAAAGAACAAATGGCTATCCTTCGGGTAGTGGATAACACATTGTTGATGGAAACCATTCATTACCCTGATGAGGTTCGTTCTGCAACCGACGTTCCTAATATTCCTGCTAATGATGCCATTGCAAAAAAAGAAATCGATACGGCCATATTATTAATTGATCAGTTGACATCGACGTTTGATCCGACTAAATACAAAGATGATTATCGAACAGCTTTGCTTGAATTGATTGAATCAAAGAAAACTGGCGAGAAAACCATTACAGCAAAATCTAAAGAACCCGTGGCCAATAATGTGACGGATTTAATGGCAGCTTTACAAGCGTCCATTGACAGGACGAAGCCGGAGAAAATGGTTGTAAAGAAAAAGACGACACGCAAAAGAGCGGAGCCTAAAAAGAAACAAGCGTAAAAAAAGCCTGAGCGAAATCTATCGCTTAGGCTTTTTTTGTTTTATCCTAGAGGTAGCGTGGTAAATGAGGGAAAAGGTGGTGTCCGAGAATGCATAACTTTTTTAGCATACATATTTCAAAAAAACTTCTTTATATTGCCATGATGGCTGGTTTAATCCTAGTTTATTTTTTCATTTTTATTGAAATTGTGGAAGAACTGAAGGAAGGGGAGTTAATCGAATTTGATAAAGTCCTTATCAATTTCATCCAAGTGCCCTTTAGTGAACAATTTATCAGCTTTGTGACTACGCTCACATTTTTTGGGTCGGTGACATGGATAGTCGTACTAATTGGTATATTTGCCTTGATTTTGGCCTTATACAGAAGAAAACAGCTTGCTTTATACTTAATAATCACTTCAGCAATGGGTGGGGTATTTAATTGGGGGCTAAAATATCTTTTTCAAAGGGAAAGACCCGATATCGCTCCATTATTATCCGTTTCAGGATATAGTTTTCCTAGTGGTCACTCTATGGCTTCGGTTATCGTTTACGGAAGCATTGCAGTTGTATGTTTACGAATCGTCAAAAGTAAATATATGAACGGCATTATATGGTTTTTGGCTTTTTTGGCTTCATTGGTCATTGGATGGAGCCGCATTTATCTAGGGGTGCATTACCCGAGCGATGTTGTGGCAGGTTTTGTTGCCGGAGCTGCTTGGCTAACGATATCGGCATGGCTGTTACGATACCTGGAATATAAGGGGCGAAAAAATAGAAGCTAAGGGGAAAATGAAGGCATAAGAAAATCACCAAAATTATCAAAAAAGTGGTGTACTGTGAGGAAAGTAATGATCGTACCTATAAATTTTCATTAAAAGAAGGTCTCTTGTTCAATTTGGTAGCTACCTGTTAGGTATAAATAATTAGTAAGGATCTACTGTTTTCCACCCTTTTTAAAAGGAGACAAAAAAATTCGCCCCCTAAAGAGCGACAATGAGGAAATTAATCGTGAATCAACATATAGGCGACGGATTGTCTTTTTCGACTATATATTGTGTTCATATTCTATCATAATTAATTTGGAAATAGCAACTAAATTACTAAAACAAAGGGATTATTTTTATATCATTCTCTTTTCACATCGAATTTTATCCTAGTAAAGAGGTTATTGCTTTTGTTTGGTATAATCAAATAATTGAATAGATTGAATATAAAGAATGTTTCTTTATTGCAATCTGGAAATTTAAAAGAAATGGAAGATGTCCAATGGAAAATCGTAAAATCATGTCTCTTCAAATTGGGATGCCAAAAGAGGAGGAGCTTTCGGGGGTAAAGATCAAAACGGCAATGGATAAGAAGGCCATCGACTATATCACCGTAACAAAATCAGGGATTGATGGGGATGGAGTGGGTAACAGAAAGTTCCATGGAGGGCCTGACCGTGCTCTATGTTTTTATCCCTTTGAGCATTATGATTTATGGAATCGAACATTCAATAAGCAGCTTTCCATCCCTGCATTTGGGGAGAATTTGACGATTGCTGGAATGACTGAACGTCAAACGTTTATAGGCGATATCTATCGCATTGGCGGGACCGTTATTCAGATTACACAGGGGCGTATTCCTTGCTCGACCATCTCCCACTTTAACAAAGAGCCAGAGTTTTTGAAATTGGTGATGGACACTAATCTAACTGGCTATTTTGCTAGGGTTATACAAGAAGGGGTAATTGGCCAACAAGATGATATCGTGTTATTGGATCGGCTTCAAGATAAGGTTACGGTACTTTATGCAACGGATGTCATCCTTCATAAGCGTGATGGGGAGGAGGGGGCAATGTCCTTGCTTTCCATTGAATCCTTGTCGGAAGAATGGGGAGCCTTGCTTTCTAAAAGGATGTATCGTTAAAAAGTCTGAAGAAAATGAAAAAATGATAAATATACTCTTGAAATTATCAGATGATTCATGTAAATTAAATATAAATAAATTTTGAAATGTTTAGAAAATTAAACTTAATAAATCTTATCGAGAGAGGTGAAGGGACTGGCCCGATGAAACCTCAGCAACCAGCCTAGGCAAAGGTGCTAAATCCAGCAAGCAGAGCTTGATAGATGAGGAGAATGTTTCGAAAAAAGCCTTCTTCTTTGAGAAGGTTTTTTTTCTTTACTCTCACACTCATAGAAACCGACAAAAACCATAGTGTTTTTAAGAGAGGGTGTACTAATTGGATTTTCGTAGTGAATTGAAGGAAAGAATGCTAGTTGGAGACGGCGCGATGGGTACGTTGTTGTACTCCTATGGAATCGATCAATGTTATGAGGAAATAAATTGCACCAATCCTGATAAAATTGAGTCTATACATAGGGCCTATTTAGAAGCGGGTGCAGATATTCTGCAAACCAATACATATGGTGCCAATTTCAATAAATTGAAACGGTATGGGCTGGAGGAAGAAGTCAGTCGGATCAATCGCCAAGGAGTCAGCCTTGCTAAACAAGTAGCGAAAGGGAAGGCTTATGTTTTTGGTACAATTGGGGCCCAGCGTAGTATACGTAAATCGGATTTAAGTATAGAAGAAATAAAACGGGGTTTTCGAGAACAATTATACAGTTTGCTCCTGGAAGATCCCGATGGAATTCTTCTTGAAACATTCTATGATTTTGAAGAGCTTGAAACGGTGCTTCAAATTGCTAAAAAGGAAACGGACCTGCCGATTATTGCAAATGTATCGATGCATGAACTTGGAAATCTTCAAAATGGATTTCATTTGAATGAAGCTTTTCAAAAGCTAGAGTACCTAGGTGCAGATGTCGTTGGGGTGAATTGCCGTCTGGGCCCCCATCATATGATAAGGGCACTGGAAGAAGTGAAATTGCCTATGCAGGCGTCGATTGCCATCTATCCTAATGCAAGTCTTCCAGATTATGTGGATGGGAGACTGGTCTATAAAGCGGAACCAGAATATTTCGGTTCAAGTGCACTCGAATTACGAAAACAAGGAGCAACCATTATAGGGGGTTGCTGTGGTACGACACCACTACATATACAAGCTGTGAACGAAATGATTGGCACTTTAGCGCCAGTCAAGGAAAAAATTACGAAAGCTCGACATATAGAAATTATTGAAGTGAATAACCAAAAACAAGAATTAGCTCTTCATGAAAAGGCAAAAACGGATAGAACGATCCTAGTTGAGCTTGATCCACCGAAAAAGTTAGGAATCGAAACGTTTATGGCAGGAGCTGAAGCCTTGAAAAAAGCTGGGGTGGATTCCATTACTTTAGCTGATAATTCACTTGCTTCACCAAGGATATCGAATTCGACCTTAGCCAATTTATTAAAGGCTGAATTAGGGGTGAATCCGATGGTCCATATTACGTGCAGGGACCGAAATCTTATTGGGTTGCAATCCCATTTAATGGGATTGCATACGGTCGGGCTGGATGAAGTTTTAGTTATCACTGGGGATCCTTCTAAGATTGGTGATTTCCCGGGGGCAACGTCTGTCTATGATTTATCTTCATTCGATTTGATAAGTCTGGTTAAGCAATTCAATGAGGGCTACTCCTATTCCGGACAAAGTCTAGGGAAACGGGCTAATTTCAAGATTTCCGCAGCTTTTAATCCAAATGTGAAATATCTCGATAAGGCTGTTCAGAGAATGGAAAAGAAAATCGCTTGCGGTGCTCATTCGTTTTTGACACAGCCAGTTTATTCAGTAGAACAAATAGAAGAAGTCTATCAGGCGACAAAACATTTGGAAACACCGATTTTCATGGGGATAATGCCCCTTACCAGTACGAGGAATGCCGAATTCATCCATAATGAAATACCGGGGATTAAATTACCTGACAGTGTACGGAAAGCAATGGCCTCAGCGGGAGCTGATCCAGTAAAATCAAGGATTGAAGCTATAAATATAGCAAGGGAATTGGTAGACGCAGCCCAAGAGAGGTTCAAGGGAATTTACTTAATAACGCCTTTCTTACGCTATGAAATGACAGCGGAACTTACTACATATATTAAGGATCATGATCGTAAACAAACATCTGAGGTGGCAGGACATGAGTAAAAGGGAAATTAACGTGCAATTACAATCAAAGATTCTTCTTCTTGATGGAGCAATGGGCACCATGATTCAAGCTGAAGATTTAACGGCCGAGGATTTCGGTGGAGAACAATACGAAGGGTGTAATGAGTATTTATCGTTAACCCGTCCTGAAATCATTCAAACCATCCATGAAAAATATTTAGCGGCAGGTGCCGATATTATAGAGACTAATACCTTTGGTGCCACAAGCTTAGTGCTGGAAGAATATCAATTAAGCACGCTTGCATATGAACTTAATAAAGTATCGGCAGAGCTTGCCGTAAAAGCATGTGAAAAATATTCAAGTGATAATTGGCCCAGGTATGTAGCGGGTTCCATGGGACCAACGACAAAAACTTTATCTGTTACAGGTGGAACGACTTTCGATATATTGACCGATTCATATGAAGAACAGGCACTTGGCCTTATAGACGGTGGGGTAGACTTATTACTCGTGGAAACCTGTCAAGATATGCTCAATGTAAAGGCGGCCTTTTCTGGAATTAGATCGGCCATCGCTAAAACCGGCAAGGAAGTACCGATAATGATTTCAGGAACAATCGAGCCGATGGGAACGACGTTAGCCGGTCAATCCATAGAGGCATTTTATTTATCGGTAGAGCATATGAACCCTCTGGCTGTCGGTTTGAACTGTGCGACAGGCCCAGAGTTTATGATTGACCATATCCGTACTCTAGCAGATCTATCCGACAATGCGATTAGCTGTTATCCAAATGCAGGATTGCCTGATGAAGAGGGGCATTACCATGAATCTCCCACTTCCCTAGCCGAGAAAATGAAACAATTTGCAGAAAAAGGCTGGGTCAATATCATTGGTGGCTGTTGTGGTACCACTCCTGAACACATTAAAGAGCTCTCAAGAGTACTTAAAGATATTCAACCACGGAAATTACCTGAGGCTGCACATGGTCATGCCGTATCTGGCATCGAGCCGCTTATTTATGACGACTCAATGCGACCCCTGTTTGTCGGAGAGCGAACGAATGTCATTGGATCTCGTAAATTCAAGGAATTGATTCGTGCCAAGAAATACGAACCAGCAGCGGAGATTGCCCGGGCACAAGTTAAGAAAGGTGCGCATGTCATTGATATCTGTCTGGCAGACCCTGATGGAGATGAGTTCGGTGACATGAAAGAATTCATTGAAGAGGTCGTCAAAAAGGTAAAGGTCCCTTTAGTCATCGATACAACTGATGAAGCCGTTCTTGAACAAGCCTTGAAACATTCCCAAGGGAAATCCATCATAAACTCAATCAATCTCGAAGATGGTGAAGAGAGGTTTGAAAAAATCGTTCCACTTATTCATCAATACGGTGCGGCTGTCGTAGTAGGAACGATTGATGAAATTGGTATGGCGGTAGACGCCGAACGAAAAATAGAAGTAGCTACTCGCTCAGTGGATTTACTTGTAAACAAATACGGCCTAAAGAAAAGTGACTTGATTTTTGATCCCCTTGTATTTCCAGTCGGTACAGGAGATGAACAATATATTGGCTCCGCATTGGAAACAGTAAAAGGAATTAAAGCAATCAAGGAAAAATTCCCTGAATGTTTGACGATTCTTGGGATTTCAAATGTTTCGTTTGGCTTGCCTTCACGTGGAAGGGAAATATTGAATGCCGTTTTTCTTTATCATTGTACGAAAGCTGGACTAGATTACGCGATTGTGAATACGGAAAAACTCGAACGGTTTGCTTTAATACCAGAAGTGGAAGTGAAGCTTGCTGAAGCACTTTTATTTGATACCTCAACAGAAACACTGGCGACCTTCACTGAATTTTATCGTGGTAAAAAAGCTGAAAAGAAAGATGATGGAATTATTCTTCCATTAGATGAAAGGCTAGGTAACTACATAATCGAGGGTACAAAAGAAGGATTGATCGAGGACTTGAATGAAGCCATAGAGCGTGGTGATGCTCCACTGGAAATCATTAATGGACCATTGATGGATGGAATGAGCGAAGTGGGGCGGTTATTCAATGATAACCAACTAATTGTGGCAGAAGTGCTTCAAAGTGCCGAGGCAATGAAAGCCGCTGTTTCACATCTTGAACCGCTTATGGAAAATTCAGAGGATCATGCTAAAAAAGGCAAAATTCTTTTGGCCACTGTCAAAGGGGATGTCCATGATATCGGTAAAAACCTTGTCGATATCATTCTTTCCAATAATGGTTATGAAGTAGTGGACCTTGGAATTAAGGTTGCACCGCAGCAAATCATTGAGGAAGTACGGAAACATGAACCTACCATTATCGGTTTATCGGGCCTGCTTGTAAAGTCAGCTCAGCAAATGATCTTAACAGCACAGGATTTGAAACAGGCTGGGATTGACACCCCAATTTTGGTGGGTGGTGCCGCATTATCCCGTAAGTTCACCGATTTTAAAATCTCACCCGAATACGATGGGCCTGTTCTATATTCTAAGGATGCGATGGATGGTTTGGCCGTTACGAATATCCTACATGATACGAACAGAAAAATGGTATACCTTGAGGAACTGAAAAATAAACGTGAAAAGGCAAAAGCCAATGCTGTCATCGCCGCATTAATTGAAAAACCGGAACGTAAGCCAGTAAGTGCGGTTCCACTAAGGAATGTACCGGTTCAAAAACCTCATGATGTCAAAAGGCATATACTAAAAAAATATCCACTCGAAGTCATTCAGCCCTATATCAATAGACAGATGTTGATTGGGCATCATCTGGGTCTAAAAGGGAAGGTGGCTGAATTACTGAAGGAGGGTAACGATAAAGCTATACAATTGAATGATTTGGTTGACGATCTGATTGAATTCCTGAAATCCGAACCTGAATATGGATTAAATGCAGTTTATCAATTTTTCCCCGCCCAAAGTGATGGTGACAAATTAGTGGTATACAATCCCGAGGATCATCAGGAAGTATTGGAAACTTTTGATTTTCCAAGGCAAGATACAAGTCCAAACCTTTGTCTGGCTGATTTTGCGAAGCCTATTTCTTCTGGCAAAATGGACTATGTTGGTTTCTTCCTGGTTACAGCAGGAAGAGGCATTAGAAAGTGGGCTGAAAAGTTCAAGAAAGAGGGAGATTTCTTAAAAAATCATGCCCTACAATCCCTTGCTCTCGAAACGGCTGAAGGATTTGCTGAAAGAATCCATCAAATGATGCGTGACGATTTGGGAATTAGCGATTCTATCGAAATGACCATGAAAGAGAGATTTGCTGCCAAGTATATTGGTCAAAGATTTTCTTTCGGGTATCCAGCCTGCCCGAATCTGGAAGACCAGGAAAAAATCTTCCGCTTATTACAGCCTCAGGATATTGGGGTAGAATTGACTGAAGGTTTCATGATGGAACCGGAGGCATCTGTTTCCGCCATAGTGTTTGCACACCCTGAAGCTAGATATTTTAATGTCGATAGATAAGTAAGGCAGCGGTTAAATCCGCTGTCTTATTGATTATGGCGAGTTAATTTCGAGAGCACATTAAGAATAAATTCCTGATACAGGAAGTGAAGTTGTTAAAGACCATAATTCCATGCCTATATTCTAAAAAAATTTGATGCATGAAACCCCTGGAATAGTACACCTTAATGGTAAAAAGCAAGGGGGAGAATTATGAAGAAATTATTGCACTTATATACGGTAGTATTCTGTTTTTCAATGATCCTAAGTGAAACACTTGCCGGACCCGTACATGCAATAATTCCGGAAGAAATAACTCCGCTCGTCAAAAGTAAAGAAAACCAAAAGACAGTTTATTTAACTTTTGACGACGGGCCTTCTACGAATACAATGGATATCCTGGACATCTTAGACCGGTATCAAGTAAAGGCAACATTTTTTGTTAAAGGTAATGAAGAGCCATATGCAAAAAAATGCTATGAAGAAATGATAGGAAGAGGCCACAAAATTGCCTTACATTCCTATACACATGACTATTCAATCGTGTATCGTTCCACGAATAGTTTTTTTGAGGATTTAAATCGTCTTGAAACGATGTTAGAAAAAGATTATGGAATAAAAAGCCGAATCGTTCGTCTTCCCGGTGGATCACGAAATCGTCTGAGACAACAAGCAAGCACAAAACCAATCATTAATGGAATACTTCAGCAGCTAACGGATAAAGGGTATATATATACAGATTGGAATATAGATTCAACGGATGGAATCAGTCCTACTATAAGCGAACATCAAATCATCACATCCGTGCAAAGAGGCTTGAAAAATCAAAAACAGGCTAATATCCTGCTGCATGATATCAACAGTATGAAAAATACCGTTAAAGCGCTGCCGAAGATAATAGAAATCCTAAAAAAAGAAGGCTATATCTTTGATACGATAGATGAGACAACCCCAAAGGTTCAATTTAATTAGTGAAAGCCAAGCTCAACTATAGTAAATTAAAGGTAATTGGATTTTAATTTAAAGATCATAGTTTGGAAAGGATTTAAAGTTTTTATGATGCCATCGTTGTTTTTATCACATGGAACGCCATTATTAGCCTTGGAAGAGAATAGCTACACCGAGTTTTTAAAAGCTTATACAAAAGAAATTGAGAAGCCAACTGCAATAGTCATTCTGTCAGCCCATTGGGAAAGTGATGAACAGTTGGTTTCAGCTGTCAAGAAGCATGAAATCCTTTATGATTATATCGATTTTCCGGAAGAAATTTACCAGGTATCCTATCCCGCTTCAGGAAATTTGGAGCTTTCCGATAAGATTTTAACCCTGTTGTCACGAGTTGGCATATGGGGGGAGCTTGATGAAAGGCGTCCTCTCGATCATGGGGCATGGGGGCTGTTGCATCTCATGTATCCTAAAGTTGATATACCGATAGTTTCATTATCGATCAGTTCCGACCTACCGTTTGAAAAACAGTATGAAATCGGGAAAATGCTGGGGGCTCTCAAACGGAATAACGTCCTTATAATTGGTAGCGGTGGGATTGTGCATAATTTTAACCAGATTCAGCCAGACGTGCATGTTGCGGAGGGGTGGGCAATCCGTTTTGAAAACTGGGTGGAAGAACAGGTAGAGAAGTGGGATTTGGAATCCTTGTTTGATTATGAAAGAATAGGGCCATATAGTTCCGAGGCGGTGCCATTTAAAGGTCACTTCATTCCCTTGATCATTGCGATGGGAGCAGGAGATTCCAATAAAAAGGCAAAAATGTTGCATCGTAGTTTTCAGTATGGAAACTTAAGTTTGACAGCTTGGGAGTTTGCTTGAGTTGAAAGGGTTTTCAATCGTGCGAAATCTAGCTTGTTTGAATTAATATACGAAAATAGAAAAATCTTTTTTTAGAAAAAATAGACTTAAAAAAGATAAAAGGTCTATTTAAGACGAAATAAGGCGAATTAAACAGAATAATAGTTTGGAAAAGGGTGTATAAAGAGGTGAAACCCTTGGATATTTCGACAAAAACATGTTAATATAGCATCTGAAAACGTTTTATCCTTTAAAATTTTATTATTCAATGACCAAGTTATTTATTATAAATTATCTATTTGGGGAAATGTTAGAAGAAGGAATTTGGGGATGGATAAAACGAAATTATGAGAAAAATTTGGGGGTTTACAAAAATGACCATCAAGGATGCTAAGGCTTACGACCCATGGAAATCTTTTTCTGGTCCAAACCTTGGGTATGTCATGGAGCAATACGATTTATTTCAAGTTAATCCGGAAGAAGTAGATCCGGAACTGAAAAACTTTTTTGAGGTTGCTGGTCCTCCTTCATTTGAAGTAGAGGCAGGCACTGTAATGGAAAGTGCACCACAGACTGGTGAAGTCCTTTCAATGAAGAAAATTATGTCTGCAGTAAAATTGGCAGAAAATATTCGTGCATATGGACATCTTGCTTCAAGCATTTATCCATTGATTGAAGACAAGCCAGATACAGAGCAAATCCACTTTGAAAAATACGATTTGACGGTTGAGGATTTACGGAAAATACCGGCTGATCTTATTTGTGCGCAATCACCTGAAAACGTAAAAGACGGATACGAAGCTTTCCAATATCTTAAACAACTTTATACAAAAACAATAGCCTTTGGATTTCACCATGTAAATGACTTGGATGAAAAGCAATGGCTTACTGATATGGTCGAATCTGGTAAAATGTTCCCTGAAGTTTCAAAAGAGAAAAAAGCATTAATGCTAAAACGTCTGAATGAAGTTGAAGGATTTGAAAAGTTCCTACATCGTACATTTGTAGGGCAAAAGCGTTTCTCTATTGAGGGTCTAGATGCATTGGTTCCAGTGTTAGACGAGATGATTTCACAGACTGTCCAAAATGGAACTGGCAATGTGAATATTGCCATGGCTCACCGCGGACGTCTTAATGTCCTGGCACATGTCCTTGGAAAACCATATGAAGTGATTTTCTCTGAATTCCAACACTCACCTAATAAGGATTTAGTCCCATCAGAAGGCTCAACCGGCATTAATTATGGTTGGACTGGCGATGTTAAATACCACCTAGGTTTGGATAAACAAATTACAAAAGAAAGCGTACAGAAAGCAAGAATTACGCTTGCCAATAACCCAAGTCACTTGGAAGTAGTTGGCCCAATCGTTGAAGGTTACTCTCGTGCGGCTCAAGAAGACAGGACAGCAAAAGGCTTCCCAGTGCAAGATATTGATAAGTCGCTAGCAATCCTTATTCATGGTGATGCTGCGTTCCCAGGTGAAGGTATCGTACCTGAAACGTTTAACTTAAGCCGTCTACGCGGTTACCAAGTTGGTGGGGCAATCCACATCATCGCTAATAACACAATTGGTTTCACTACCGAAAGTGAAGATTCACGTTCAACTAGATATGCGAGTGATCTTGCAAAAGGTTTTGAAGTACCTATCGTCCACGTTAATGCTGATGATCCCGAAGCATGTATGGCTGCAGTTAATCTTGCCATCCAATATCGTGAAAAATACAAAAAAGATTTCTTGATTGACTTAATCGGTTACAGACGTTTCGGCCATAATGAAATGGATGAGCCATTGGTCACACAACCTGAAATGTATGCTTTGATTCATAAGCATCCAACAGTTAAAGAAATTTACGGTAAACAACTGATTGAATCTGGAGAGTTTACAGAAAATGAAGTGAAAGAAATGGCAAAACAAGTGGATACTAAACTTGCAGAAGCCTATGCCAAAATTTCTGGAAACAAACCGGAAGCTTCCAAAGAAGTAAATCCTCCGGGAATAATTGAAAAAGGCATTCCTACGATTGATACAGCTGTATCTAAGGAAGAACTTATTTCAATCAATGAACAACTTGTGAAATGGCCAGAAGGATTTACGCCTAATAAAAAATTAGGTAAAATCTTGTCCCGTCGTCTGGATTCGTTTGGTGAAAACGGTAAAATTGACTGGGCACATGCTGAAACGCTTGCATTTGCAACGATTTTAAATGATGCCACACCAATCCGTTTAACTGGTCAAGATTCAGAACGTGGAACATTCGCACAACGTAACATCATGCTGCATGATAGCGTGAACGGCAAAACATATTCACCGCTTCATACTCTTGAATCTGCCAAAGCATCTTTCGCTGTCCATAACAGTCCGCTTACTGAAACGGCAGTACTTGCTTATGAATATGGATATAATGTTTTTGCTCCAGAAACACTTGTACTTTGGGAAGGCCAATTCGGTGATTTCGCCAATACGGCACAAGTAATCTTTGACCAATTCATTGCGGCAGGCCGTGCAAAATGGGGTCAAAAATCTGGACTTGTTATGCTACTTCCACACGGATACGAAGGACAAGGACCAGAACATTCAAGTGCTCGCCTGGAACGTTTCCTTCAATTAGCAGCTGAAAATAACTGGACCGTTGCTAACTTAAGTTCTGCAGCTCAGTATTTCCATGTCCTTAGAAGACAAGCTAAAATACTTGATCAGGAACAAGTGCGTCCGCTTGTTATCATGACACCGAAGAGTATGCTTCGTAACCAAGTGATGGCATCTACTCCAGAAGAGTTCAGCACAGGAAGTTTTGAATCATTCATTGAAACGAAAACGCTAGGCAAAAAACCTAAAGCTGTTGAGCGCATTGTATTTGCAAGCGGTAAATTAGCTGTAGAACTACGTGATAAAGTAGCTACTGAACAAAATACCGATTGGTTGCAAATCATCAGTATCGAGGAGATTTATCCATTCCCGTTCACTGGCGTTCAAGAAGCATTGAAAAAATATACGAACCTTAAAGAAATCTACTGGGCTCAAGAAGAACCGAAAAACATGGGAGCTTGGACATTTGTTGAACCTCGCTTAAATGCGGCTGCTCCTGGAAATCTTTCTGTAACGTATATCGGTAGAAAACGTAGATCAAGCCCGGCTGAGGGAGATCCACTTGTCCATAAAAATGAACAACAACGGATTATGAGTCAAGCAATTACACGCAATAATGAGGGGGATAAATAAAATGGCTGAAGTAAAAGTGCCTGAATTAGCAGAATCAATTTCTGAAGGATCTATTGCGCAATGGTTAAAGCAACCTGGTGACCATGTTGAAAAGGGAGATTATGTCCTTGAACTGGAAACAGATAAAGTAAACGTGGAAATCATCTCTGATTACACTGGGACCCTTACTGAACTTTTAGCTGAAGAAGGCGACACTGTTCAAGTTGGACAAGCTGTTGCCATCGTGGATGAAAATGGATCGGCAGCAGCACCTGCTAAGGAAGCTCCAAAAGCTGAAGAAGTGAAACAAGAACCAGCTAAAGTGGAACAAGCAGCACCTGCCAAAGAAGCTCCAAAGGCTGAAACGAAAGAAGCATCTTCCACTCAACAAGTTATTGCATCACCAGCTGCTAGAAAATTAGCTCGTGAAAAAGGAATTGACTTAACTCAAGTACCTGTTGTTGATCCACTAGGCCGTGTACGTGTACAAGACGTGGAAGCAGCAAGTAAAGCGCCTGCAGCAGCTCCAAAAGCACCTGCAGCTACTAAACAAGCGGCAGCTCCTATTGAAGCCAACGATGACCGTATAGAAGTAGTGAAAATGACACGCCGTCGTCAAACCATTGCTAAACGTTTAGTTCAAGTCCAATCTGAAGCGGCAATGCTTACAACTTTCAACGAAGTCGATCTTTCTGCAGTTATGGAATTACGTAGCCGTCATAAAGAATCATTCGTTAAAGCTAATGACGTTAAACTTGGTTTCATGTCATTCTTTACAAAAGCAGTCATTGGGGCATTGAAAAAGTATCCTTTATTGAATGCTGAAATCAAAGGAGATTATATCCTTAAAAAGAACTTCTATGATATCGGTGTAGCCGTATCGACTGAAGAAGGCTTAGTTGTTCCAGTTGTAAGAGATGCTGATCGTAAAAGTTTCGCTGAAATCGAGCAAAACATTGCGGACCTAGCTGTTAAAGCACGTAACAACAAATTAGCGCTATCAGATTTATCTGGTGGTACCTTTACCATCACAAATGGTGGTACATTCGGTTCCCTATTATCGACACCTATCTTGAATGCACCACAAGTTGGTATTCTAGGTATGCATACTATCAAGACTCGTCCTGTTGCTGTTGGCGATCAAATCGAAAACAGACCAATGATGTACCTTGCATTATCTTATGATCACCGTATCGTTGATGGAAAAGAAGCAGTTGGTTTCCTAGTGGCAATCAAAGAAATGCTTGAAGATCCTGAACAACTTTTATTACAAAATTAATAAATCCTATATAATGAAAAAGCCCCTGTCATGGTGATGGGGGCTTTTTTTTGTAGAAAAGTTCATAGATAAAGAGATAATCATATCATCACTTGCAGGAATATGATTGGTTTTTTAATATAAATGAATGTTTTTGAATAAAAGTGAACGATAATGATTGATTAATCTGAAAAATGAAGTTATTATGGAAATATATTGGGGGTGAGGTAATTGTTGACAACCGAGAGGCATGACGTAATCCTTACGTTGATTAAGAAAAAAGGCATTATAAAGATGCAAGAACTTGTCGATCATTTGCAAGCTTCAGAATCTACCATTCGGCGTGATTTAGTCCAACTTGAGGAACTAAAGCTTTTAAAACGTGTTCATGGTGGAGCTGCCTTGCTTCAAAGAAAAGGCATGGAACCGACAACCTTGGAGAAGCAAAACAAAGCGTTATCCGAAAAAAAGCTCCTAGCAGAGCTGGGGTCAACTTTTATCGAGAATGATGACTGTATTTATCTTGATGCAGGTACGACCATCTCTGAACTGATCCCTTATTTAAAAGATAAAAATGTAACCGTTTTAACCAACGGTCTCATGCATATACAAAAGTTGATGGAATTGGAAATAAAAACGGTTATCGTTGGTGGAACCATCAAGGCTTCCACCAATGCGGTTGTAGGTAGTACAGCTGTCGATTTTTTAAGTGATTACCGATTCGATAAATGTTTTCTAGGGATCAATGGCATTCATCCTGAATTAGGTTTGACTACACCAGATCCTGAAGAAGCGCTATTGAAAAAGACGGCAATAAGGCTTTCTAATCAAAGTTATGTGCTTTCAGATAGTTCAAAATTAAATGAAGTCACCTTCGCAAAAGTGGCAGATGTAAGTGAAGTCATTTTGCTGACGGATAACAATAATGAAGCTGCCGTCGAACAGCTCTTGAAAAATCCCAAGATAAAGGTCGTGACGATTTAATGATTTATACCGTAACGCTCAACCCCTCAATAGATTACCTGGTCGAGGTGGAAAACTTCCAAATGGGCTTGGTGAACAGAACATGCATGGATAAGAAATATCCGGGGGGCAAAGGAATTAACGTATCACGTGTATTGAATAGGCTAGGAAACGATACGACTGCTTTAGGCTTTTTAGGTGGCCAAACTGGGGAATTTGTAAAAGCCTGTTTAGAAAAAGATCATATTAGGACTAATTTCACGGAAATAACAGGTGATACGAGAATCAATATTAAATTAAAAACTGGAGTGGAGACGGAAATTAATAGTCATGGTCCTGAAATATCCATGGAGAATTACCATCATTTACTTAGTTTAATTGGTGAACTCAAGCCAAATGATTGGCTCGTTTTATCTGGTAGTATTCCAACAAGCCTCCCACGTGATGTGTACGAAACGATGATGAAAATATGTTTGGGGAGGAAAGTAAAAGTGGTGGTTGATACTAGTGGGAAAGAATTATTGGATGTCGTTCAATATGAGCCTTTTCTCTTGAAGCCTAATCATCACGAATTAGCGAGTCTTTACTCGACTGAAATCAGAACTGTGAAGGATGCAAATAAGTATGGGCGGAAGTTGTTGGAAGCAGGTGCTCAAAATGTAATCGTTTCGATGGCAGGAGATGGGGCTGTACTTATCACAAGAGATAAATCTTATGCTGCAAATATACCGAAAGGAAAGGTCATCAATTCAGTGGGGGCCGGTGATTCTATGGTGGCCGGATTTATCGGGATCTATGAAAAAACGGAAGATGTTATAACCGCTTTCCAATATAGTGTCGCCGCGGGAAGTGCGACAGCTTTTTCATCGGACCTTTGCACGTTGGAATTAATGGAAAAAGTATTGCCGCAAATTAGTATCAGTGAGATAAAAGGGGGGTAACTCTATGAAAATTACAGACTTGTTAAAATTGGATACCATTCTTATAGATTTGCAAAGCGAGACAAAGCTTGGGGTGATAGAAGAATTATCCGCCAAGTTAGCACAAGCTGGACGTTTACATGATGAAGGTGGATTCAAGGCCGCCATTTTGAAACGTGAAGAGCAAAGTACGACAGGGATAGGTGAGGGAATCGCCATCCCACATGCAAAAACGAGTGCTGTGAAAACGCCGGCCATTTGCTTTGGAAAATCAGTTTCAGGTATTCAATATGAATCGCTTGATGGGCAGCCAGCTCATTTATTTTTCATGATTGCGGCAAGTGAAGCAGCTAATCAGGTTCACTTAGAGACCCTATCTCGATTGTCTTCATTATTAATGGACGCTCAATTCAGGTCTCAATTGGTTTCTGCCACATCAGCTGAAGAAGTGTTGGAGATTATCGATCAAAAAGAACAAGAAGCAGATCAAGACGAAAACGAAAATGAAGAACAGGAAACAAGTACGATTAGGGATGCTGCAAAAATCTTGGCCGTTACGGCCTGCCCGACAGGAATAGCCCACACTTATATGGCAGCGGATGCTTTAAAGGCTAAGGCGAAAGAAATGGGTCTTGATTTCAAAGTTGAAACCAATGGATCGACAGGTGTAAAAAATAGGTTGAATCCAGCGGAAATTGCCAATGCGGATGTCATTATTGTTGCAGCGGATAAACAAGTAGAGATGGACCGTTTTGACGGTAAGCGGGTTATCATCGTTCCCGTTGCTCATGGGCTCAGGAAGCCGGAGGAGTTACTTAAACGGGCTGTTAACCGGGACGCACCCATTTACAAAGGGACCAAAAAGGATAGTCGAGAAGATGAACCTTCAACAAAAGGAAAAATCGATATTTATAAGCATCTGATGAATGGCGTAAGTAATATGCTTCCATTTGTTGTAGGTGGAGGGATCTTAATTGCACTATCCTTCTTTTTTGGATTAGATGCATCCGATCCGACGAAACCGGAATATAATCCGATAGCCAAAGCATTAAGTGATATTGGGGGAGGTACAAGCGGGGCCTTTTTCTTTCTAGTCCCAGTCCTGGCAGGCTTCATTGCCTCAAGTATCGCCGATCGTCCAGGCTTTGCCCCAGGTATGGTAGGAGGATTGTTGGCAGCCCAGGCCAATGCTGGCTTCATAGGTGGCCTGATTGCAGGTTTTCTTGCCGGGTATGTTGTTTTAGGATTGAAGAAATTATTCTCTAATTTGCCACAGGCTTTCGAAGGGATTAAACCGGTATTGCTTTATCCGGTGTTCGGAATGTTAATAACAGGCTTGATCATGCTATTCGTTATTAATGAACCGGTGACTGCTCTCAACCAAGGTTTGTCGAATTGGCTTCAGGGTCTATCAGGGACAAACGCCGTTCTTTTAGGGATGATTCTTGCAGGCATGATGGCTGTAGATATGGGGGGCCCTATCAATAAAGCTGCCTTTACCTTTGGGATTGCTGCTATTGAAGCACAAAGCTTCGGCCCTCATGCAGCAGTTATGGCGGGTGGTATGGTACCTCCGCTTGCCATTGCCTTTGCGACTACATTTTTCAAAAGTAAATTTAACGATACAGAAAGGAAATCTGGATTGACAAATTACTTTATGGGAGCCTTTTTCATTACAGAGGGAGCGATTCCATTTGCGGCAGCCGATCCGTTTAGGGTCATTATCAGTAGTGTGATTGGAGCAGCAACGGCGGGTGCTCTAACGATGGCATTCAATGTCACATTGCCGGCACCTCATGGGGGCGTGTTTGTAATACCATTAGTTAACCATCCATTTCTATATTTGTTGGCCATTTTAATAGGCTCACTCATCTCTGGACTTATCTTGGGATTCTGGAAAAGAAAACAGAACTGAAGATTGGCGGATTCAAGAATCTTGAATCCGTCTTTTCAATTTTCCAGACTTTTTAATCGTACAAAGATTCCATATGATTCACTTTTGGGGAAGGTTGTTCCTCGGCCATATTATAGATTGTTTAAAAAGTCTTTATATGACGAATAATAAGCCATTGATAGAGACATAAAAAAGCATGTTTCCCCTAGTTTTTGGGTAGAGAATATAAATAAGATAAAAAGGAGAAGGATGACCTTGTTGAAGAAAAACACACTAAAAACCATCAAAAGAGATGATATGATAGATGTTACGACAGAAGTGCAGGCATTTGTAACGGAAAGGGGAATACAAGAAGGTATAGCGCTTGTATATTGTCCACATACTACTGCAGGCATTACAATTAATGAGAATGCGGATCCAGATGTTAAAAAAGATATGCTTAGGAGATGGGATGAGCTTTATCCATGGAATCATACGTTGGATTTACATATGGAAGGGAACACTGCTGCTCATTTAAAGTCCAGCACTGTAGGGTCGTCACAACAAGTTATTATCCATAAAGGTAGTCTGGTCCTTGGTAGATGGCAGGGTATATATTTCTGTGAATTTGATGGTCCTAGAGATCGTCATTACTTCATCAAACTGATTGAGTAAGACAAGGATATGCAGGGGGAAACAATTTTGATAGATGTTTTGATTACAGGAAAAAAAGTACGGTTGAGGAATGTCCAACAGGACGATTTGAAAACCTTATGGAGTTTAAGGTATGGAGAAGAAAATCCTTTGTGGAAAAAATGGGATACACCATACTCAGCTAATGAAATTATGGATTATCCTACGTACATTAACAATGAGATGAAACTACGGAGATACGATCAAAAATTAGGTGTTTTCTCTGAATTATTAATAGAAAGGGAACACCAAATAATCGGGTCGGTTGTTTATTATTGGGAGAATGAACCAGCAAGATGGCTAGAAATCGGAATTACCATATATGAACCAAGATATTGGAATGGCGGTTATGGAACGGAAGCCATTAGCCTATTCATTCCTTATTTATTTCAAAATTTAACCATTGAAAGGATAGGATTGACGACGTGGTCTGGAAATGAACGAATGATGACGGTCGCTGAAAAAGTAGGAATGCAACTTGAGGGTAGAATAAGGAAATGCATTTATCACGATGGGATTTACTACGATTCCATCAAGATGGGGATGTTACGTGAAGAATGGCAAGCGAGAAACGAATGAACGATAATCACTTTTTTTAAAAAATGTAAAAAAACACCTGGATTACCTTGGGAATAATTTGACGCTGTTTTCTCTTTTTTATTCTGTTATTCTAGGGAGGTGCTTAACGAGGAGGTTAAAGGATGAAATTATCAGTTGTATTACCGATGATCATAACTCTTAGTGTCATCATACTTGGACTAGCATTCCCTTGGGAAACCACAAGCAAGGCTTCGAATGGTGCTAAAAAACATGTTATTAAACAAGGTGAATCGATATGGGATATCGCTAAGCAGCATGGAGTTCCAATTCAAACGTTAAAAGAAGTCAATAATAACAAGAATAATGTTGCTGAACCTGGCAAAACATTGATTATTCCACATTTCATGAATGAAACCGATAAAGAACTATTAGCTAGATTGGTTCATGCTGAGGCAAAAGGTGAGCCATATAGAGGCAAGGTAGAAGTAGCAGGAGTCGTGTTAAATCGTCTTGATAGTGGCGAATTCCCTGAAACAGTAAGAGAAGTGATTTATCAAAAAAATCAATTCTCTCCTGTTGATGATGGTAGCATTAACAAACCTGCTGGAGAAGATGCAGTACGGGCAGTAAATGAAGCAATAGCCATTCACGGCTATACGAATGATGCATTATATTTTTGGAATCCAAGTATATCCGACAGTGTGTGGATGGAAAAATTAGAAGTGGTTAAAATTATCGGTGGCCACCATTTTGCCATTTGATCATGAAGCCTGACCGTCTACGGTCAGGCCTTTTTCAATAAAAGAGTATTTCCTCAAAAACGTTATAGTCGAAAAGGGCTAATGAATGGAATTACTTACTTTAATGCATTCTGGAAGTAGGATATAATTGAAAAGGAAATTGAAAAAGTGGTTCAATGAATAAGGAGTTGTAAGATGGCTAATACGCACGTTTATACAAAAAAAGAGGAAGTATTCAATGCAATCACCCATGGAATTGGTGTCTTATTAAGCATTGCCGCTCTTGTTTTATTAATAATTTTCTCTGCTCATCAAGGATCGGCTTCACTCATTGTGATTTCGATCATTTATGGAGTTTCTATGCTCCTTTTATATGTAGCTTCTACTTTAGTGCATAGCTTTCCTGAGGGGAAATTGAAAGACCTTTTTGAGATTTTTGATCACTCGGCCATTTATATATTCATTGCGGGCACGTATACACCAATCATGCTGCTCGTCATTCAAGGGGCTTTAGGATGGACGCTATTGGGAGTTGTATGGGGTGTGGCAGTGGTAGGAGTCATCTTCAAGGCTTTCTTTGTTAAGAAGTTTCTTTATCTATCCACGATTTTATATATCGCAATGGGGTGGATGATTGTACTGGCATGGGGCCCGCTAACCAACACCATGCCAGCAGCAGGCATACAATTACTTATAGCCGGAGGATTACTTTATACTTTCGGTGCCATCTTTTATGTATGGCGTGGTTTTCCTTTTCACCATGCTGTATGGCATCTCTTCGTGCTTGCAGGATCTGTGGCACACTTCTTTGTAGTTTTATTTTATATTATCCCTCTATAACTAGAGGGATTATCTTTATATAAATAAATTCGTGTTTTAAATTCTACCATTTAGGTAATAGATAAGAAAAGAGACTTAGGAGGAAACCATATGAAGAAATCTTTAAAAGTACTTTCGGTCCCATTTGCTGCTATGCTTGTATTAGCAGGATGTGGAGAAGATGACGAGGTAAAGAATCCGCCGGTACAAGAAAATGAAAACCAAGCGGAAACAAATCCTGAAAAGGGAACAGAAACCAATGAAAAGCTTCCATTTACTTTCAAAGCCTTTAACCTAGAAGTTGATTATAAAGGGAATAACAATGACTATGAAGCGGAATATGATACCATGGGTGCTCAAACGGAAGCTTCTATCGATGATGAATCCAATAAACATGAAGTTCATGGTGATGAAGCGATGGAAGAATTGACGCCAATTTTAGAAAAGTTGACGTTCACCCAAGACTCTACGGATGATGAGGTCATACAAGAGGTGACTAAAGCCTTTAACTTAAAAGAGGATTACCAAGAGTTCGAATTGGAAGTTACGTATAGCGATGGAAAAACAAAGGTATATAAAGTCGTTAATAAATAAAAACAATCGTGATAGAATATATTCAAGAGTTGTCAAATCTTAATTGTTATAGTAAAATGGTGTAGGTAAACAAAGGGGTTTATCATACTTTTACTATGCTATTTAATTCGGGCTTATGGGGATAGGACCGTAGTAAATACATATAAAAAAAGAGTCTTTTTTCTAAAAAGAGTCTTTTTTTATTTTTCTGAAAAATAAAGCCCGACTTTAAATATATTTAATTAAACGATAAAGACAGGGGGTACCAAATCCATGGTATCTACCTGTCTTTATTTTGTCTATTAGGAAATAGAGATATTTTTTTTGGGAAGCATTTTAGCTGAAGCAAGTCTAGCTCGAATGGAAACACCTAACCAGGATGCTAGGAGGGCTTTCAGGATACCTACGATTAAGAATGGTGCGAATCCACTAGCAATGGCAGCTGTCCAAGTTAATGCAGCTGCATATTTCAACCATATTGTTCCAATGGTTAATGTTATCATCATGCCAATGATATTAGCTATGAGTGCAATGGGAAATGTAAAACGGGTTTTTTCCAAAATCCAGCCGGTAATGAAAACAGTAGGGATATAAGACAATAAATAGCCACCAGTAGGACCGAAAATCTTTGCCAGTCCTCCAGACATTTCTGCAAAGACAGGAACACCAGCTGCACCAATGAATAAGTACAAAACTACCGAATAAGTACCATAACGAGCACCCAGGATCGTAGCGGCAAGTCCAACGGCCAGAGTTTGTCCTGTAATAGGCACGAGCGGGAGTGGAATGGTTAGTTGGGAAAGGATTCCGATAATAGCTGCAAATAAGGCTGTGATTATCATCATTCTTAATTTTTCATGACTCGTATTCAAAGCGTTTCCTCCTAATGTAAACTAATTTATTATTTGGTTAACAAATAAAATTTTATTATAGGATGTAAATACTGTCAATAACTTTTGTTTTTTCTGAAGTTTGAAGGAAGAAAATTGGATTGCATATAAGGGAGATTGTAAAGAATATAGGGATCTATAAGCCTGATATTTAGCTCAACTCGAACATTTATCAATATTACAGGTATAGCTGTATGTTCACCACTTTGTAAATGAGGATGGAATCATGAAAGAGCAGACAAAATGGATTTCATCATTTGACTGCCTTCACATAGGAATAATCGGGGCCCATGTGAAGATAGTCAATCATTTACACCAGACTAGATTTATTTTTCATCTAGCTTTTTTACAGTTTCCCCTTCAATTAAGACTGGTTGGTAATGGTTTTCATTGGGTAAGCCCTTCTTTCCTTGTAATTTCTTGATCAACCAATCAGCTGCATCATGACCCATTTGTTCTTGTGGGTGTGTTAAAGTCGTTAATTTGATATTAGCATTTTTCGCTATATAAGAATTGTCCTGGCCAATAATTGATAATTGTTCCGGAATGGAAATATCAAGTTGTCTGCATACATTTACTACTTCTAACCCTACCTCGTCGTTATAGCAAACAATGGCAGTCAACACGTCTCTATTTTCGTTTAAGAACCGCTTCAAGTTCTTGTGCAAGTCTAGCTTCGTTTCTGTAGTATATGAAAGCAATTGTTCGGGTTGAAAGCGTAATTTTGCTTCTCCAAGTGCTTTTATATATCCTTTCATTCGATACTTTCCTTGTAAATCATCCATTTTTGATATGAACCCAATTTGGGTGTGTCCATTGGAAATTAATTCTTTTGTAGCGAGATAGCTCGACTGCACATCATCTAGGCAAAAGAAAGGAACTTCTAATTCTTCATAATAAGCGTTAATCATGATGAATGGTACCTCTTGTTCCTTAAATGTTAGGTAGTAAGCAATGTTGGGATTGTATAGATTGCTTTTTGTAGGTTCAACAATCAAACCATCTACGCCAAAAGATAACATCATTTCCAAGGCTTTTTTTTCTTGTTCGACGTCATTATTTGTACTGGCCAATAGTAAGGAATAATTATTTTCATTTAATCTTTTTTCAATTCCGCGGATAATAGAAGGGAAAATGTAATCCGATATGTAGGTCGTGATGACACCAATCGTTTTATATTTGAAATTCCCACCAGACTTTAATTGATATTGATTACTAACATATGTCCCAGAACCTTTTTCACTTCTTAAGAATCCCTCGTTTGCTAATTCTAAAATGGACTTTCTTACAGTGTGTCGGCTAACGTTGTACATATCTTGCATAACGGACTCAGTAGGAATTTGTTCTCCTATACTATACTCACCTGTAAGGATTTTATTTTTTAAATCATCGACGATTACCTGATACTTTGGTTTCATTAAACCTCACCTCGTTTCGGTTGTTTGCATTCTTATTTATTTTCCTTTTAGAATTGTACGTACACATTTTAACATAAGCCTGAGTGGATTAAAACAAATTACCTCAGTTTGTGGACAAAGCTATTAATACCTGATTTTTTACCATATCCTTTACTCCCTATCCCTATTCACTTAATATCCTAGATTCACTGCCTTTGAAGTGAGGATGACGGTTCAACTTAAAAGCTGTGAGTATAATTAATATTGTTTATTGACAAATGTACGTACAAAAAATATAATGTATTCATAAATGAATTCAAGCGCCTCCTGTATATTGAAAGCGCTATCGAAAGGGGGATTAACGTGCAATCGAATCGATTAGAAATTATACAAGCGATTAACGAGGGTGATACTTCACTTGGAATCGAATTTGGCTCAACACGTATAAAAGCTGTGTTGATAGATAAACGTTATGAAACAATCGCATCTGGAAGTTATGAGTGGGAGAACCTTCTGGAAGATGGGTTTTGGACATACAATTTAGTGGATATAATCACCGGTCTGCAAACAGCTTATAGTGAAATGAAGCAAGAAGTTGAACGAAATTACGGCATAACAATTCGGAAAATTGGATCTATTGGATTCTCTGCAATGATGCATGGTTATATGGCTTTTGACCATACAGGGGAGCTACTTGTTCCGTTTCGAACTTGGCGTAACTCAACAACTGGTGTGGCAGCAAAAGAATTAACTGATCAATTACAATTCAATATCCCCGAACGATGGAGTATTGCCCACCTTTATCAAGCAATATTAAATGAAGAGAAGCATTTGCCGCGTATTGATTGTATTACGACTTTGGCTGGATACATTCACTGGTTATTGACTGGTAATAAAGCAATTGGCATTGGGGATGCTTCAGGGATGTTCCCAATTGATGAATCAACGCATGATTACAATGAATTAATGATCAAGCGTTTTGATGAATTGATTGCTACGAAAGGTTATCCTTGGATGCTTAAAGAGATCCTTCCTAAAGTTTACGTTTCAGGTGAGCAAGCGGGAGAATTAACCGAAGTGGGAGCGAAAATCCTGGATAGGTCCGGGAATTTACAACCAGGCATTCCGATTTGCCCACCAGAAGGCGATGCTGGAACGGGAATGGTTGCTACGAATAGTGTGCGAAAACGTACCGGCAACGTCTCAGTAGGAACTTCCGTTTTTGCCATGATTGTACTAGAGAAAGAGCTTTCAAAAGTATATCCAGAAATTGATATGGTAACTACACCAAACGGAAGTCCAGTTGGGATGGTCCACGCGAATAACTGTTCAAGTGACCTCAATGCATGGTTGGGATTGTTCCGTGAATTTTCTGAGGCAATGGGACAAAAGGTTGAGACAAATAAATTATTTGAAGTAATGTTGAACAAAGCTCTGGAAGCGGATCCAGATGGTGGTGGTTTGCTTAGCTACGGTTATTTCTCAGGTGAAAATATTACAGGATTTGAAAAAGGACGACCACTATTTGTACGCTCGCCTGAGAGTCGTTTCAATTTAGCAAACTTCATGCGGACTCACCTTTTTACTGCTTTCGGTGCTTTAAATATCGGAATGGGTATTTTGACAAAGGAAGAAAATGTTGCGATTGATCGTATTTTGGCTCACGGTGGTTTATTTAAAACCCCACTTGTTGTACAAAAAATCGTTGCCGCTGCAATGAATACGCCAGTATCGGTAATGTCAACAGCAGGTGAAGGTGGACCGTGGGGAATGGCGATTCTTGCCTCTTACATGTTGAATAAAAATCAAAAAGAAAGTTTAGAAGACTTCCTCGACCAAAAAGTATTCAAAGATATGGATGGGCAAGAAATTTATCCTGACCAAGTAGATATTGAAGGATATGAAACATTTATTGAAAGATACAGGAAGGGCTTAGTAATTGAGCAGGCAGCTGTTGACAATTTGATGTTATGAGTTGGAAAACTGGAGGGGTTGGCGTGTTAGAACAACTGAAAGAAGAGGTATATCAAGCAAATTTGGACTTGCCTAAATATGGTCTCGTGAAATATACATGGGGAAATGCAAGTGCCATTGACCGTGAAAGTGGTTTATTTGTTATCAAACCTAGTGGTGTTGATTACGAAACAATGAAAGCCAGCGATATGGTAGTTGTCGATTTAGATGGCAATGTTGTTGAGGGAGAGCTGAGGCCTTCATCAGATACAGCGACTCACGCAGTACTTTATAAATATTACCAAGAAATCGGCGGCATTGTTCATACTCATTCAACTTGGGCGACAATCTGGGCTCAAGCAGGCCTTGATGTTCCAGCGATGGGGACTACTCACGCAGATACATTTTACGGATCGGTCCCTTGTGCGCGCTATCTAACACAAGAGGAAATTGATCGTGGGTACGAAGTGGAGACTGGGAAGGTAATCATCGAAACATTTGAAGAGCGTGGGTTGGATATTTTAGCCGTTCCTGGCGTATTACTTCATGGTCATGGACCATTTACATGGGGTAAAGATGCAAAATCCGCTGTCATGAACAGTGTGGTCTTGGATGAAGTTTCGAAAATGAATTTATTCACAAGGGAATTAAATCATTTTGCGAAAGAATTACCACAAAATATTTTGGATAAACATTATTTACGAAAACATGGAAAAAATGCTTATTATGGTCAAAGGTAAGAGTAACTCTATTAAATTATCAAACCAGTAGATTAAGAAAAGAGGGTTATTATGTTAACAACAGAAACAAAGGAATTTTGGTTTGTCGTTGGATCACAACATCTATATGGAGAAGATGCGTTAGCGCAAGTCAAGGCGCATGCACAAACGATAACCGATGCATTAAATGAATGCGGCATTCTGCCTTACCCAATTGTTTTGCAAGATCTAGCTGTTAGTGCGGATAGAATAACAAACATCATGAAAGAAGCCAACTATCGTGATGAAGTTGCCGGAGTCATTACTTGGATGCATACTTTTTCACCTGCGAAAATGTGGATTCGTGGAACAAAATTATTACAAAAACCATTACTTCATTTAGCCACTCAATTCAACGAAAGCATTCCATGGGCTACGATAGATATGGACTTTATGAACTTAAACCAATCCGCTCATGGTGACCGTGAATATGGTTTTATCAATGCCCGTCTGAACAAACAAAACAAAGTGGTTGTAGGTTATTGGGAGCGTCCTGAAGTGCGACAACAAATTGCACAATGGATGGACGTAGCGGTTGCTTATAACGAGAGCTTCAACATTAAGGTCGCTCGTTTTGGAGATAACATGCGAAACGTTGGCGTAACTGAAGGGGATAAAATTGAAGCACAAATCCAATTTGGCTGGACAGTTGACTATTTTGGAATAGGGGATCTTGTTCAATATGTAAATGCAGTTACGGATGAAGAAATTGAGGCATTATTTGCAGAATATGAAGGACTTTATGAATTTGAATATGGTACATACAGTAAGGAAGATTGGGAAAAGAGCGTTAAGGTACAGGCAAGCTATGAAATTGCAATTAAACGTTTCCTTGATGACGGTGGTTATACGGCATTCACAACGAATTTCGAAGATTTATATGGAATGAAACAGCTTCCTGGTCTTGCCGTCCAACGTTTGATGGCGCAGGGATATGGCTTTGCGGGTGAAGGAGATTGGAAGACGGCAGCACTTGATCGCTTACTGAAAGTTATGAGCCATAACCAATCAACTGGCTTTATGGAGGATTACACATATGAATTAGCTGCCGGACAAGAATCAATCCTACAGTCACATATGCTTGAAGTCGATCCAACTTTAGCAAGCAATAAACCGAAAATGGTCGTATCTCCATTAGGTATAGGCGATCGTGAAGATCCGGCACGTTTAGTATTCGATGGTAAAGCGGGAGACGGTGTCGTTGTTTCCATGGCTGACTTTGGTACAAACTATAAACTTTTAATTAATGAAGTTTCTGCTTTTGAACCATCTGTTCCAGCACCAAACCTTCCAGTGGCCCGTGTACTTTGGGAAGTTAAGCCAAACTTCCAAGATGGAGTGAAAGCTTGGCTAGAGAATGGTGGGGGGCACCATACAGTTGTGTCATTGAATTTAACAACAGACCAAATCATAACTTATGCAAAATTAGTAGGTTTGGATTACGTAGTTATTAAGTAATGTTTTTCCCTCCACGGGAGATTGGCTTCCGAGGAGGGGAAAATTAGATTCGTAAACCCTGAAATTATTTTGTAGGCGTGCTTTATTTTTTTGGGCGAGATGAAAGCGTTTTATTGACTGAATAATGACACAGAATTCATCCTTATAAGCAATAGTTATAAACTATTAGGGTTTCTTAGAAAGAAATTAATACTTTTATAGTATAGGGATTTTTTGAATGTAATTTTATAACCTTTGGGAGGAAACATTAATGGTTAATGAAAAGAAAATCTCAAGTGGATTCATTTATTTTTTTGGGGCATTTGGAGGCATTCTCTTCGGTTATGATATCGGCGTTATGACGGGTGCTTTGCCTTTTTTGCAACATGATTGGAATCTTCAAAACAACCCTAGTGCTGTAGGTTGGATCACCTCTTCCTTGATGTTTGGAGCTATTTTTGGTGGTGCCCTGGCTGGACAACTTTCAGATCGTTTAGGACGGCGCAAAATGATACTAATATCTTCTATCATTTTTGCTTTTGGGTCTATTTTAGCAGGTGTATCCCCTCATAAAGGGATTCTATTTATGATTGTTGCTCGTATTTTATTAGGGATAGCTGTTGGTGCTGCCTCTGCGTTAGTCCCAGCCTATATGTCTGAAATGGCACCTGCCCGTTTACGTGGACGGTTGTCCGGAATTAATCAAACAATGATTGTTTCCGGAATGTTACTTTCGTACATTATTGCTTATCTATTGAAAGACTTACCAGGTACCATGGCATGGCGTTTGATGCTAAGTTTGGCTGCCGTACCTGCTTTGATTTTGTTTATCGGGGTGTTAAGGTTACCGGAATCACCACGCTTTTTGATTAAGAATAATAAGATTAATGAAGCACGTAAAGTGTTGAGCTATATTCGCTCTAACAAAGAACAAATTGATTCTGAAATAAAACAAATTCAAGACACTGCCAAAGAGGAAACGAAAGTAAATCAAAAAGCGTCATGGGGAACCCTTTTAAGCAGTAAATACCGTTATCTAGTAATTGCTGGGGTCGGGGTAGCTGCGTTTCAACAATTCCAGGGAGCAAACGCAATTTTTTATTATATTCCTATGATTGTAGAAAAAGCAACAGGGCATGAAGCCAGCTCAGTATTGATGTGGCCAATTATTCAAGGGGTTATACTTGTATTAGGTTCATTATTATTCTTAATGATTGCTGATAAATTCAATCGCCGTACTTTATTAACGATAGGCGGAACTATTATGGGGCTATCCTTTATTTTGCCCGCAATATTGAATGTATTAATTCCTGATGCAAATCCGATGATGATGGTTGTTTTTTTAAGTATTTATGTTGCGCTATATTCATTCACGTGGGCGCCTTTAACATGGGTTATCGTTGGAGAAATTTTCCCACTGGCGATTCGCGGGCGTGCATCCGGGTTAGCTTCATCATTTAACTGGATTGGATCTTTCTTGGTTGGATTGCTATTCCCTATCATGACAGCAACGATTTCTCAAGAAGCCGTTTTTGCAATATTCGGTGTTATATGTTTGCTTGGTGTTCTATTTATCCGGACATGTGTTCCTGAAACTCGAGGTCATTCTTTAGAGGAAATTGAAAAAAATGGATCAATAAAACCAGCCAAGGGAGAAAGTGCTTAAATTACAACTATGATTTTTGGAGCCAGTTAAATCAGGAATTCATATGGTACTCTGGTCATTATAATCTATAGGTACATCATGAACTTTTATGATTCCTAACAAAAGGCCGAAGTGAATACTTCGGGCTTTTGTCTTTTCGCTTTAAAAAAATTAACTTATCATTATAAAAAAGAATTTAATATGGTAGGAGCCGATATTATGAAAGTATCACATAGCTCATTTGGGAATAATATTTTGCTGTTTACTATGGAAAATGATCATGGTATAAGAATGGAAGTTACAAACTTTGGAGCAAGAATCGTCAATCTTTTCGTTCTTACGGAATCAGGTCCCACTAATATCGTATTGGGATTTGACATGATAGAGGATTATCAAAAAGAAACATATTATGGAGCTACAATAGGTAGAGTGGCTGGTAGAATTAAAAATGGTGAGTTTTCCATTGGTGAATCCCGGTATAAAACATCCGTCAATCAATTAGGGAATACATTACACGGTGGCAATCCCGGATTCGATGAAAAAATATGGGATTATGAAGTGGAGGAGAATGATGAAAGTGCGTCAATCATTTTTTCAACTCACTCACCTGATGGAGAAAATGGCTTTCCGGGGAATTTGAAAGTAAGTGTGACGTATACATTGGATAACTTAAATACTTGGTCAGTGAACTATCAAGCAAAAAGTGATAAAGACACAATTTTTAATCCGACCAATCACGTCTATTTTAACTTAACAGGGCACCCTAGCAATCCAATCGATAATCATTTCTTACAAATCTTTTCTGAAGAGTTTGCGCCAGTAAATGAAGATACCACGGTAACTGGGGAAAAGCGAAGCACGATTGGCACGCCTTATGACTTTCGTACGCCAAAGGAATTACGTTCAACCTTTGAAGCTATTGACGCAGAGGTTGAAAAGGTTCAAGGAATCGATCATCCATTTTTCCTTACCTCTTCAGGAATTCAGCAAATTGCAGCCAAATTAATTAGTCCTGACGGGAAAATAACAGTCGAGGTATACACAGATGAACCTGCAGTTGTCATTTACACGGCAAACTTTGTGAAAGGTGTTCCACTGATGCATGGAGAAAAATTAAGTCAACATGGTGGAATAACGTTTGAAACCCAAGCTGCTCCAGGAGCGGAGGAATTTGAAGGTTTTGGAGATATTCTGCTTTTGGCAGGCGAAAGTTATACGTCCCAAACAAAGTTCAAAATCGAGGTTAGCCCCCGTTAAGTTGAAGTTTCTACCATACGTGAGGATCCGGTGCAGCAGTCGGGACTTAGGGCAATTGACCATATAGAGGTAAAAATAAAAAAATCACAAGAGAATATTAAACACGCAGCACCTCCTGAGGACGATTAATCATAGGAGGTGCTTTATCTATGCCACGATTAAATATAACAATTTCCCCGTACATTATTCCTATAGGTTATCCTCTAAATGAATATTGAAAAAAATGACGACCCTTTTTTATTCCTATCCAAATAGGGCAATTGTAGTAGGTCTGAATTAAGCCGTATTTATTATAATTGTGAAACCTTTCTTGCTTTCATCCGTATTAATGGTAATTGAAGTATAATATGGTTTTTATATCCTAGAATCTAAAGAGTATCAAATAAAAAGAAAGAGGAGGTAGCGGCTAAATTAAATGATGCTCAATTTTTTGGGGGAAGAAAACCTTATGTAAGGGATGAAATTATGGATTTGTATGGAGTACCACTAGAAACCGTCTATCTATATGGATTAATTATATCTGGAGGACTGACATTTTTAATCATTTTGTTTAATGATGTATTTTCTGGATTAGAACTTCCGGATATTTTTAATCCTACTTTGATTCTTAGTTTTTTGACGATCTTTTTTGCAAGTGGTTTTCTATTTGAATCAGCTACAGATTTCCATGCCGGTGTGAGTATAAGCCTTTCTTTGTTACTGGCATTAACAACCGTCACATTATTGAATGTGTTTGTTTTGATTCCCGTTTCAAGGGCGGAGTCAAGCTTAACCTTTCATGATCATGATTTGAGGGGAAGGGTGGGAATGGTCTTAACGACAGTTCCGGTAGACGGGTTTGGTGAAGTGTTAATACAGAGTAATAGTGGCAGTATTTCTAAGACTGCAGCGAGTTTCAAAAATGAACAAATCGCTTCAGAAACTAAAGTCTTGATCATTGAGGTGAAAAATGGGGTTGTCTATGTCCTGCCCCATTATAATTAAAGAGGGTTGAGGAGGGAATGTTTATGACAAGTTTAATATGGATTGTTATTGCTATTGTTGCTTTTTTACTTATTGCACTTATTGCTGTCTTTGTTACGAAATACCGTACGGCTGGTCCTGATGAAGCATTAATCATTACTGGAAGTTATTTGGGGAATAAAAACGTACATGCCGATGAATCAGGAAATAAAATAAAAATTGTCCGGGGTGGAGGAGCATTTGTCCTTCCGGTTTTCCAGCAAGCAGAACCGTTAAGCCTGCTATCGAGTAAACTGGAAGTTTCTACGCCCGAAGTATATACGGAACAAGGTGTACCAGTTATGGCAGATGGTGTATCCATCATTAAAATCGGTAGTTCCATAACGGATATAGCGACAGCTGCTGAACAATTTCTAGGAAAGACCAAGGACGATCGTGAACAGGAAGCCCGTGAAGTGCTAGAAGGACATTTAAGATCTATTCTTGGCTCCATGACCGTTGAAGAAATTTATAAAAATCGTGAAAAATTTTCACAGGAAGTTCAGCGGGTCGCTTCTCAAGATTTAGCAAAAATGGGGCTGATCATTGTGTCTTTTACAATAAAAGATGTGCGTGATAAAAACGGTTATCTGGATTCACTAGGGAAGCCAAGAATTGCCCAAGTAAAAAGGGATGCGGATATTGCAACGGCTGATGCTGAAAAAGAAACCAGGATTAAACGGGCGGAAGCTTCAAAAGAGGCCCAACGTGCTGAACTCGAGCGGGCAACGGAAATAGCAGAAGCCGAAAAAATCAATAAGTTAAAGGTTGCAGAATTTCGCCGGGAGCAGGACATTGCTAAAGCACGTGCAGACCAAGCATATGATCTTGAAACAGCCCGTTCTAAGCAAGATGTAATGGAACACGAAATGCAAATCAGGATTATTGAACGGCAAAAGCAAATTGAGCTTGAAGAAAAAGAAATTCTTCGAAGAGAAAAGCAATATGATTCCGAAGTGAAGAAAAAAGCGGATGCTGACCGTTATTCGGTGGAGCAAGCGGCTTCGGCAAATAAGATGAAACAAATAACTGAAGCTGATGCAGATAAGTATAAAATTGAAGCAATGGCAAAAGCGGAAGCGGAACGTATCCGGTTGGATGGACTTGCCAAAGCCGATGCACAAAGGGCCCAGGGGACAACAGATGCCGATATCATCCGTTTAAAAGGGGTGGCAGAGGCCGAAGCAAAACAGAAGATTGCTGAAGCATTTGAGCAGTTTGGTCAAGCGGCCGTGATGGATATGATCCTGAAAATGCTCCCGGAATATGCAAAACAAATAGCTTCTCCACTGGGTAACATTGATAAAATAACGGTAGTGGATACGGGTGGGAATGGTGTAAATGGGGGTGCTAACAAAGTGACCTCTTACGCGACGAACCTCATGTCCACACTACAAGAGTCCTTAAAGGAATCTTCAGGCATTGATGTGAAAGACTTACTGGATAACTTTTCAGGTAAGCGAAATATATACCCGCCCACGATGAATCAAGAAAATGTAGACATGAATACGGCGATAGGTACAGGGAAAGAAGAATTGGAGAAGACTATTTTATAAAATAGGATAAGCAGAAAAGGATAGAAAACACTCGGTGGGAATAATTGTGAAATTTCAATGCAAAGAAAAATTTGAATTCAAACTAAAATTTATTGGTTCATCCTACTATTTGATGGTAAATTCCTGGTATACACAGTATTAGAGTTAGCCATTTAATATGTAGTAAAATAAGGGTTCCATTTAAATGTTAAATAGTAGCACCTCCTGGGTACGATGATTAAAGGAGGTGCTTTATCTATTCCAAAAAATACATGGAGAAGTTTGGATGACATAACCAATTTGTAATCAGATCACCATTCATACGAAGGAAAGCATGGATGATTTTCTCCTTGAATTACTTTTTTTGAAAATAAAATGGTAACCCCCTTAATAGGTCCTTTGTGATAGGTACGAATCAAGATTTATTTGTGAAAATTGTGAAACGGAGAAACAGGAAGTACCAGCAGAATTTTTAAAATAACACTAATTTTTTGTGGAAGGTTTAAGGGATGAAAGTATGAATATATATATTGGGAGTAGTTTGTATGGGAGCATGAGCTATTATAGTGAAAAAATATTAGTATACTATTCCTTGTGTTTTTGAAATAGTAAGGGGAAATGAGATTAATGCACTTGCTTGAGTAATTTTTGGGAGCTCTAGAAGAGCCCCAATTACCCAAGTAATTGCTAGCATCATTATCTCGCAGTATAGCCTCCATCAACGATTAGCGAAGTTCCTGTTACAAAATCATTTTCACATAAGAAAATAATGGCATGAGCAATTTCCTCCGGTTTTCCAAGTCTTCCAATCGGGTGTTTAGCGATAAGCTCCTTATAGGAAAGATTATTAGCTTCCCTATTTACGGTTCCGGACTCGAGGAAACCGGGACTTATGGCATTGACCCTAATATTTTTATCAGCGTATTCGAGTGCAAGAGTCTTGGTTAAATTTAATACTGCTCCTTTACTAGCTGTGTAAGCAAACGTTTCAGGAAGGCCGACAGTACTTAGGATAGAAGCAGTATTTACTATGCAACCACCCCCAGTTTTTAGCATTTCACGAATGACATGTTTTGCCGCAAAAAATACACCGTGTTGGTTCACTGATATAATTTTATTATATTGCTCAAAAGTGAGTGTATGCGTTGGATTTAACCCGCCAATACCAGCATTATTTATTAAAATATCAACTTTCCCATATCTATTTACCGTTTCTGTTACTAGATTTTCAACGGAATTTTCTTCAGCAACATTAACTTTTATAAATAGAACCTCTGCTTCATTCTTCCTCAACTCTTGTTCGGTAAATACTCCTGAGGGCTCATTTAAATCAGAGATTACAACTGTGGCCCCTTTTTCAATCAATGCTTTTACAGTTGCAAGTCCAATTCCTGAAGCTCCCCCCGTTACGATAGCTACTTTTTTGTCCAGTTTCCCCACACTATCATCTCCTAATGTTTGTTATATTAAAAGTATCATAACGCCAAAAGAATTAACAGAAAATTAAAAAGATTCTAATTTTACTTGATTTATAGTTTTTAATATTCTAAGTTAGTCAGTAGAAAGAATCTTTTAAAGAGGGGGAAGTTGATATGGTTCATAATTATTCAACTACAGCCATTGTTACAGGTGCTGCTGGAGGAATTGGAAAGGCTTTAATCAAACGGCTGGCAAAACGAGAATTAAATTTAGTGCTTGTGGACTTGGCAGAAGAAATGCTTCAAGAAATTGTGTTTGAGACTGGATTAGAGAAAGCAAACGTTCTAGTTGTAAAAGCAGATGTATCTAGAGAACAAGATGTTAAAATGTTTGTTCAAAAAACAGTTGAGAAATTTGGAAGGATAGACTACTTTGCCAATAATGCTGGGATTGAAGGACCAAGAGGGGTAATTGAAAACCTAGCAGTAGAGGATTTAGATTTAGTATATAAAGTAAATGTAAGAGGGGTATTTCTTGGACTACAATATGTCATTCCCGTAATGAAAAAACAGGAATCAGGTGCAATCCTCAATACTTCTTCACTTGCAGGTCTAATGGGGGTACCTGGAAGTTCAGCGTATAATATGTCTAAGCATGCAGTTATAGGGTTAACGCGCTCCGTGGCTAAAGAATCAGCACCATATGGAATTCGAGTAAACGCTGTATGTCCTGGTACGATAAATACACAAATGATGAGGAGGATTGAGGAGAGCTCCGGTAATGTAAGGAAACAAAAAACGCTTAATGAGATGTCTACACCTTTAGGTCGGTATGGGGAACCGGAAGAAGTAGCAGCTGTAATGAATTTTCTTTTATCGGAGGAATCATCTTTCGTAACAGGATCATTATATACCGTTGATGGCGGGATGTTAGACCAGTAAAAACAGTCGTATGAAATTAGAAGGGTAAAAGTATTTAGAACGTTATAATGTTTCATGTTTAAGAAATGTAGCCGAGTCAAGGAATACTTCAACAGGAAGCCTCAAGATATAATATTTATTTGTAAAAATATTCTAAATATATTGACTAATCAAAAGTCGGTCTATTACAATTGATGTTGAAAGGTGATTCATGTATTGGTAAATTATTTTTTTTAAGGCACTCGTTTTTTGAATTCCTAATTTTTTGAGAGGATGTTAAACGATGACGAAGCACCAACATTTATTTTCTCCTTTTACTCTTGGACGTATTACCTTGAGGAATAGAATTGTTGGGACTGCTCATGGTACAGCAATGATTACAGACGGTGTTCCGATGGAAGAGGACATTAAGTATTGGGAGGAACGAGCACGAGGCGGTGCAGGACTCCTAATTACGGGAGGAACCATTGTTCATCCAAGTTCTCGACTTCGGAGACGAATGCTAAATGAGGCATATTTGGAAGAAGCTGTTCCGATGTTTCGACGCAGGGCTGAGGCGATTCATGCCAACGGAGCTAAGGTGATTGGTCAATTGGTTCACTTAGGCAGAGAGATGATTGGAGGAGAATCCGATTATCCTTTAAGAGCACCATCTGCCATTCAATCACCTCGTGCTCTTTACCGGCCGATTGAGCTAACACATATAGAAATTAACGAGATCATCGATGCCTTTGTACTATCGGCATTAAATTTAAAAAAGGCTGGGTATGACGGGGTTGAAATTCATGCTGCGCATGGCTATTTGGTCGCTCAATTTCTTTCATCTGGAACCAATAAACGTAATGACGAATATGGCGGCTCCCTAAAAGGAAGAATGCGGTTCTTACTTCAATTACTGGAAGCCATTCGCAAGGAAACGGGAAGTGATTTTGTTATAGGTGTTCGGTTGAGTGCGGAGGAAGAGGTAAGCGGCGGCATGCAGTTAGCTGACACACTTCAAATTGTCAAAGTGCTGTCTGGAATTAGTCCTGTCGATTATTTGAACATTACGAAGGGGATTAGAGGAGGATATGTAAAGGATTTGACCATTCCTCAAGGAGTCACGGTAGACGCAGCAAGGGAAATTCGCTCAGCTACTAATATACCCATTCTTGTTAGTCAACGTATTAAAGACCCAAATATGGCAGAGAAGATTTTGGCAGAAGGAGCAGCAGATTTAGTCGGGATTACCCGAGCCCTCATTGCCGATCCAGAGTGGCCACTCAAAGCAGAAACAGGTCGCAGTTATGAAATTATTCCTTGTATCGGCTGTAACCAGGATTGCCGATCATTTGATCCGTTTTTATATTGTGCTGTTAATCCGACTACAGGCCGCGAAAATGAGTTAGATAGAATAATACCTAAGAGCAATAACATAAAAAAGGTTGCCGTTGTCGGAGGAGGGCCAGCGGGTTTAGAAGCAGCAAGGGTAGCAGCTTTACGAGGGCATTCAGTCGAACTATTTGAAAAAGAAGCGACCTTAGGCGGACAGGTGAGAATAGCAGCAAGGGAACCAAACCGCCGGGAGCTGATCGACGTCATTCATTACTTAGAATCAGAGGTTCGAAGACTTGAGGTTACTGTAAATTTAAATCAAGCCGTAGATGTTAATGACTTAAACAGTTTTGATACGGTTATCCTCGCAACTGGAGCGGTGCCAGAACAACCTAAGGTTCATGATTCTATTAAAGGTAAGGTATTGACGGTTTATGATGTGCTAAAGTCTGACGATTTGTCAAAAGGCGTAGGTGAAACTGCGGTTGTCGTAGATGATGGGACAGGATTTTGGCCATCATTAAGTACGGCAGGATGTCTTGCTGCGAAGGGTTATAAGGTGATATATGTGACACCGTCACGAACAATTGGAGCAAGCATTCCGCATGAAAGCATTCAACTGCTTCTTAATCGACTGAGTACAGCTGGGGTACAATTTATGATTTTACACCAAATCGCAGAAGCTAATGGAAATAATATTAAAGTTCGTAATGTTTTAAGTGGGGAAGAAACACTCATAGAATCAAACTTACTTGTCATAGATGCGGGAAGACGTCAAGAAAACACTCTTGCCAAGCAACTTAGGGATGTAGCTATTCCGGCTCACTTAGTTGGCGATGCCATCTCACCTCGGCGGATAAGTCATGCAATATTAGAGGGTCATCGAATTGCCCGTAAGATTTAATTGATAAAAAGTTAATAAATGTATCAATTTAACAGGAAAGAAAGGCAGTTTAGGAGGTAAATATCTTAATAATAAGGGAGATGTATTAGGATGAATTTCGAGTTCTCGGATAAAGTAAAGGATCTGCAACATCAGGTAACGGAGTTTATGGAACAATATGTTTATCCAAATGAGACCGTATATGAGCAACAGTTAAATGAAGGCACATCGAGGTGGGAAATCCCTCCAATCATTGAGGAAATGAAAATTAAAGCAAAGGAAAAGGGCCTATGGAATCTATTTCTTCCAGAAAGTGAGTACGGAGCAGGACTAACTAATTCGGAGTTTGCTCCTTTATGTGAAATAATGGGCCGCTCTCCCTTCATTGGTCCGGAAGCTTTTAATTGTAGTGCACCTGACACAGGGAATATGGAAGTGTTGGTACGATACGGTACGGAGCAACAGAAAAAGGATTGGCTGATTCCTTTATTGGAGGGGAAAATCAGATCTGCCTTTGCGATGACAGAACCTGCAGTGGCCTCTTCTGATGCGAGAAACGTTGAATCAAGTATTGAAAGAGATGGAGACCATTACGTTATTAATGGGCGCAAATGGTGGACATCGGGCGCCCCGGATCCACGCTGTAAAATTCTTATTTTTATGGGGAAATCCAACCCCAATGCCCCAACCTATGAGCAACAATCCATGATTTTGGTCCCGATTGATACTCCAGGAGTAAAAGTTCTTCGAAGCCTCAACGTGTATGGATACGACGATGCACCTCATGGGCATGGAGAAGTATTATTTGAAAATGTAAGGGTACCTGCTTCAAATATGATATTGGGAGAAGGAAAAGGTTTTGCGATTGCTCAGGGAAGACTTGGGCCTGGTCGAATTCACCATTGTATGCGCCTAATTGGTTTGGCAGAAAGAGCATTGGAATCAATGATTGAGAGAGCACAAACTCGGGTCGCTTTTGGAAGCGCTATCTCCGATAAAGGGGTTATCCGGCAATGGATAGCGGATTCAAGGATTGAACTTGACCAAGCACGTCTACTAACTCTAAAAACAGCATATATGATGGATAAATTAGGGAATAAAGAAGCGAAGAAAGAAATAGCGATGATAAAGATCATTGCACCAGAAGTGACAACGAAAATAATCGACCGAGCCATTCAGGTTCACGGAGGAGGCGGAGTTAGCCAAGACTTTTCTCTTGCTAGAAACTGGGCATATGCACGTATTGTTCGACTGGCGGATGGACCCAATGAGGTACACAGGGAAGCTGTGGCAAAACAAGAATTAAAACAGTTTAATCAAAAAGAGACTAAGTATACTTTAAATCATTAGAATGATTAATAAAGTCGTAAGGTGCACCTATCATAAACGTTTTCAAGTAATGGAAATAAACTAGTGAATTGGCGGAAAGGCGGTAATAAGATGAAATCCCATGAAAGCGATGTGATATCAGTCGTTCGTGAAGGGGAAGATTTTAATCGGGAAGCTTTTCACTCCTATATGCTTAAACATTTAAATTGGTGGCCAAATGAACCGCTTGAAGTGACTCAATTTTCAGCCGGGTATTCCAATTTAACTTATTTAATTCGATGTGGGGAGGCAGAAGTTGTTATGCGGCGTCCCCCTTTAGGACCTCTTCCTCCTAAAGCACACGACATGAAACGGGAGTTCTCTTTATTAGAGAAATTATATCCAGCTTTCCCTTATGTACCAAAAACCTACCTTTTATGTGAAGAAGAGTCGATAATAGGAGTCCCATTTTATATTATGGAACGGAAAGAGGGTTATGTATTCGATGCGAAATTCCCGACAGATTTTACAGCTACAGACGAAAAATCCAAACAAATTTCCTATGCGGCGGTTGATACGCTGGCACAGCTTCACCAAATCGATTACAAGGCTATAGGATTAGAAAACTTTGGACGCCCTGAAGGCTTTGTTGAGAGACAAGTTAACAATTGGTTAACTCGGTTTGAGCGAAGTAAAACGCATGATATACCCTATTTTGATAAAATAGGAAAATGGTTCACTGAGAACATTCCTCATTCACTAGGAGCAACAGTTATTCACAATGATTATAAACTAAATAATATGATGTTCTCCAAACAAAATGTCGGGGAAGTAGTTGGAGTTTTTGATTGGGAATTGGCTGCGATTGCTGATCCTTTATTCGACTTAGCTGCTGCCTTGGGTTATTGGACCCAAACGAATGATTGGGAATCTGTTAAACAGAGTTTACCATCCTTGACGACCTCACCTGGATTTATCACTCGCGATGAATATATACACCGATACTCTTTAAAGACCGGGCAAGATATCCCTCCACTGCATTTCTATATGGCGTTTACTTATTTTAAAATTGCGGTTGTGATGCAGCAAATTTATTATAGATGGTCTCTTGGCCAGACAAAGGACAAACGGTTTGCAACATTGGATCAGTCTATATATAGTTTGATGCAATATGCCAATGAAATTATCGAGACAAAGAAATTTTAATAAGTACATTGCTGGATAGATAGTCACATCCATCTCAGTGGTGGCAATCCCATAAGAGTTTTATCAAAAAGGGAAAACTGCTATTTTTTAAGGAGGTAAAGAGATTGGACTCTCTCTTTGATTTGAATGAAAAAGTGGCCCTTATTACAGGAGGGAGTAGGGGGATTGGAAAGCAAATAGTGAAAGCGTTTTCAAACCAAGGGGCAATCGTTGTCATTGTGAGCCGAAACATTCAACATTGTAACGAAGTGGCAGAAGATGTGATCCGGGAGGGAGGGCAAGCACTGGCCATTGGCTGCGATATAGCGAATTTAGACGAAATTCAAAATATGTTCCAAATGGTAGCGGATACATTTGGAAGGCTAGATATATTAGTAAATAACGCAGGTATCAGTATTACCAAACCTTCCATTGAAGTTACAAGCGAAGATTGGGATGCGATGTTTAATATTAATATTAAGGGCTTGTTCTTTGCCTGTCAGGAAGCAGCAAAAATCATGATAGAACAAGGGAGCGGGAAAATCATTAATATATCTTCCATTGGGGGAATCAAAACTTTTAAACGGATTGCTCCGTATGGGGCCAGCAAGGCGGCGGTCATTCAGTTGACAAAGTCGCTTGCTTCAGAATGGGCTCGTCATGGAATATTAGTAAACGGAATTGCACCAGGGCTCATCAGTACGGATATCAATACAGGAGAAATAGCAGATGAAAGACTCTTAAAGAAGATGCTGAATTTGATTCCACTTAGAAGGCTAGGTCAGCCCTCAGATATTGCCATGATGTCAGTATTCCTAGCATCCAATGCTTCCAACTTCATGACAGGTCAAACGATAAGTATTGATGGAGGGGTAACCTCTGAGTAGTGACTAGTTCACTCTTTTATGAATAAGAAGGTCTTTTGACCAACAGAATATTCTTCTGTTTAAGAAATTAGAAAGGAAGGCTAAGATGTATAAACGTTTTGAAAAAAAGGTAGTGTTAATTACGGGTGCAGGGTCTGGCTTAGGCCGTGCAACAGCCATTCATTTAGCATCTGAAGGGGCTATGCTTTCCCTTGTTGACAAAAACATCGAGGCACTTGAGGAAACAAGAAGCCTCATTACCGAAAAGACGCAGCAATCCCCGGTACTCCTTTTAACAGCAGATGTTTCCGATGAAGAGTTAGTGAAGAAATACGTTGATCATACTATTCGTCGTTTTGAGAGAATTGATGGTTTCTTTAATAATGCAGGGATTGTCGACACAAGTGCGCCATTCGAGGAGTATGATAGCGATCTGTTTTCCAAGCTAATTGATATTAACTTATCTGGCGTGTTCTATGGTCTAAAGCATGTTCTTGCTGTGATGAAAAAGCAGAAAGAAGGATTTGTGGTGAATACTGCGTCGGTTGCAGGCCTTCGGGGACTTTACCATAAGCCAGGGTACGTAGCATCAAAACATGGAGTGGTAGGTCTAACAAAAGCAGCTGCAATCGAATATGCTGAATTCGGCATTAGTGTCAATGGAATAGCACCAGGTCCAATTGCAACGAATATGTTGATCAATAATTTTAAAAATATTAATCCGGAAAATTGGGAAGTTGCAGCTGCTCAACATGCAGATGGAATTCCAGCTAAACGGTTAGGGAGGCCGAAAGAAGTGGCACTCCTTGTTGCATTCCTCCTTTCTGGAGAAGCAGCGTTCATTAATGGTGTTACGATTCCAATTGATGGTGGCCAAGGTGCAAGTCAATATTCCCGTAAAAATTAATCGGTGTGGATGGGGGAATCTGAGAATTATCGGATGTATATAATTTTAATTTTCAAAATATTGACAAAAATGTGAAATTATTATAAAGTTAATTTAAATACTGAATCAGTTTTCACTAAAATAAAACATACAAGGAAATATAATACTGATAAATTCCTCTAACAGTATTAGCTTGACCAAAACAATCGGTTATAATGATAATTGAAACATGATTCACTTTATATGTACTAAGGAGGAATTGCAATGCCCCAAGAGAATCAGAACCTTATTCCAAAAACTAACAGAGGAATTCAAACTAGAAATAAGCTTTTACGATCGGCAGAATATGTTTTTGGGAAAAATGGATATCACGAGAGCAGTGTAACAGAGATTACCCAAAGGGCAGGAGTTTCATTAGGTAATTTTTATACTTATTTTGAATCTAAGTACCAAATATTTGAATCACTACTTTGGGAAATGCAAAGTGAGTTAACAAAAGTCCTACGAAAAAAAACAGCAGGGATAGACAATAGGATTGAGATGGAAAGAGAAGGTTTTAAGGCAATGTTAGATTTTTTAAAAGAAAGACCCTACTGGTATAGCTTATTTCCACAAGCTGAATTTGTCGATAAAGAGCTTCATCGGAAAATAATGGAGGTTTTCGCTGAACCTTATATCAAGCGGATTGAGGAATCAATGGAAATAGGGGATATTCGAAAACTAAACCCAGAAATAATTGTCTATTCTTTTATGGGCATTATGAATTATATTGGTATGAAATGGGTTTTGTGGGATGGAAAAGAAGTTGACGACAAATTATTAGATGAGCTTATGGAATTTGTGAAATTTGGAATTTCTAAGTAAATAAAGATAAGGTACTTTTTTAATAGACTATCATAAATCCTCTTATATTATTTGTATAGCGGATTTATGAGCTAAATAGTTAATGTAAGCGCTTCCTATAAGGGGCCATGCTTATAATTCTGAGTATCTCAATGTTAATTAGAATGGACGCTCTTCAAAAGGAGTTGAATGGGATTTGAAAAGACTAGCCTTAGGTTTAATTATAATCACTTCTTTGTTAGCTGCTTGTAGTAATGGAACGGATGTAACTACATCTCAAGGAGAAAAAGCAACAGGGGTCACGGATACTTCTATCAAAATTGGTGCTTGGCTCCCTCTTACAGGTGGTGTTGCTGCACATGGAATACTTCAGCAAACTGGGATGAACGCTTACTTCGAGATGATCAATGATAATGGTGGTGTAAATGGAAAGAAGATTGAGTGGATAGTGGAAGATAATGCTTTCGACCCACAGAAAACTGTGGCTGCCGCTCGTAAACTTGTGGAGCGGGATAAAGTTTTTGCAGTCGTGGGCTCCAACGGCACGGCACAGAGCGCGGCAACATTTCCCTATTTGCTAGATCAGGCGAAAGTACCTTTCCTGCCGGGACAGGGTGGAGCGAACGATTGGTGGAATCCTGTTAAACCAAATCTTTTTGGGGTTCAGGTGGTATATGAAAACCAGGCACAAGCTTTAGGCCACTGGGCAGCTAAGGAAGGGGCGAAGAATATCATTGTCGTTCACAGTGACCCCGCAGCGTTTATTAATGTAGCTAAAGCTGTTGAGCCAGGAGTCAATACAATTTCCAAGGAAGCATCTGTTAATCTGCTCCCGGTAAAGTTTGGGACTTCTGACTACGCTCCGATTGGACTCGAGATAGAAAACAAAAAGCCCGATGCTGTTGTCGCTATTTTAGCGGTAGAGGAACTCATTGCTTTTTCAAAGGCATTGAATCGTCAGAATCTAGATGTTCCTATTTACACCTACGCACCTAATGTATCAAATGATACGTTAGAACTTGGTGGCAAAGCAATTGAAGGACTAAGGGCGATGTCTTATACGGTGCCGCCAACCATCGACACTCCAGAGGTGGAAGAATATAGGGAAGCTTTGAAAAAGTACGAACCGTCTGCACATCCTGATTTTCAATCCCTTTATATGTGGGGAGTCGCTAAAGTCTTTGTAGAGGCAATAAACCAGGTAGATGGGCCTCTTACACGTGAATCTTTTGTTCAGTCACTAAAATCGATGGAGAATTTTGAAAACGGTATTATTCCTCCAGTAACCTTCTCAGAAGGTGACCATATGGGTGTAAAGGAATTACAGCCAGTCATGGTGGAAAATGGAGAATGGAATACTGTAGGGGATTTCATTGATCCTGATAAGGAATGGTAAAGGATAGTCCTTTGAAAATGGCAACAAAGTGATTTTGACCTTTAGCGATCAACCGAAAGATTCTGAACAGCCAGCCTCCAACCTTTTATCCGAAAATAACAGATATCTTTTGGGAGATAATTTCTGAATATTTACATTATTAAAAATAGTGGGGGTATGGCGATTGAAAAAGGTGCTATTAGGGATTGCGATGCTGCTATTATTTATAGCTGGGTGTAGCGGTGGAAATGCGGAGAAGACGCTAGGTATAACAGAAGAATCCATCAAAATTGGGGCATGGTTGCCGATGACAGGACCTGCAGCTGTTTATGGTAGTACCCAGCGCCAAGGGATTGAGGCTTATTTTGAAATGATCAATGAAGATGGAGGAGTAAACGGAAGGAAGATTGAATACATCACAGAAGATAGTGGCCGGGACCCACAGCAAACGGTTGCTGCTGCCCGGAAACTAATTGAACGAGACGAGGTCTTCGCTATTGTAGCTCCTTTTGGAACTGCACAAACAGAAGCAACTTTCTCATTCGTATTAGATGAAAAAAAGGTACCTTTGTTAAATGTCTATGGAGGACTAGAAAACTGGTATGATCCATCCCGTGAAAATCTTTATGGGGTGATGATTCCATACGAAGATCAAGCTCGTGCTCTTGGAAGATGGGCTGCTAAGGAAGGAGCTAAGAATATTCTTGTTATTCATAACGATCCGGCGGTATACGAAATAGTGGCTAATAATGTGGAACCAGGTGTAAAAACCGTCGAATCGAGTTTATCGGTAGATCTATTGCCGGTAAAATATGGTACGGCAGACTATGCTCCAATTGCCCTCGAAGTTATTAACCGGAAACCTGATGCTATTGTTATGATTCAACCGATTGAGGAATTAATTGCGTTGGCAAAGGCGTTGGATAACCAAAATTTCGAAGTTCCATTATACACATATTCACCTAATGCTTCACTAGATACATTGGAGTTAGGAGGAGGAGCCGTAGAGGGACTTCATGCTATGTCTTGGACTGTGCCACCTACAACTAATTCACCTGCTGTTAAGGAGTATAGAGAGGTTCTGAAAAAGCATGCTCCTGCTACAACACCTGATTTCCAATCTCTATTTACGTGGGCTGAGTCAAAAATCTTTGTTGAGGCTCTGAAAAAAATCGATGGAGCACCGACACGTGAAAAGTTAATTAGTGCTTTGGAATCTATTGAAAATTATGAGACAGATATTCTTCCTCCAGTATCCTTTTCATCTGACAATCATTTGGGTGTTAAAGAAATTCAGCCTGTTAAGGTTGAAAATGGAGAATGGAAAACGGTAGGGGGCTTTATCGATCCGGCGACAGATTGGTAGATAAACTAGAAAAGGGGTGAAGAAATACGATGCATGATTTACTCTCCGTAATTTTTTCAGGACTGGTAAGTGGATCTCTTTACGCACTACTTGGCCTTTCGATAGTTATCATTTTTAGGGCAACAGATGTTGTAAACTTTGCAATTGGAGATATAGCAACTATTGGAGTTTACGTTGCTTTATCCGTGATGGCATTGGGAGTTCCTGTAATATTGGCACTGCCTGTTACGTTCATTGTAGCTGGCATGATTGGAATCGGGGTAGAACGATTTATCATACGCCCGCTCGGGCCCGGCAGCATGTTTTCAGCATTGGTCATAACAATGGGGTTTGGGTTAGTACTTCAGGCGTTAATTGGGACTGTTTGGGGGTTTACCCCCCGGGCAATCCCTCCAATTATAGATGGTAGCTTTACGTTTTTAGGAGTGGCAATTACTTATCAAAAACTATTGGCTACTGGTCTAGCAATAGTTGCTATGTTGCTCGTTGCAACCTTATTTAACTGGACGCGTATAGGATTAGCAATGAGGGCTTCTGCTGAAGATCACTTTGCTGCCAAAATGGTAGGCATAAAAAGCAGTCGAGTAGCAAGTCTTGCATGGTTTTTAGGATGTGGCTTAGCTGGGTTAACAGCTTTCATTATGGCCGCTGAGACTTCCGTTAGTGTTACCTTGATGGCAATGGTTCTTTTCCGGGCCTTTGCAGGAGTTTTCTTGGGTGGCCTGAACAATATGATGGGTGCAGCAGCTGGCGGTATGATGATTGGGATTATGGATAATTTAGCTGGAAGTTATGTTTCAGCAAGTTTTCGGGACACGATGGTATTTGCCGTAATCGTCGCCATTCTATTTATTCGACCGAGCGGTATACTGGGGGCTAAGGGGGGAGCTAGGGTATGAACAGCCATAACATCTCCGCTCTAGGGCAAAATAGAAAACAAAAAAACACTCAGCTTAGTTTGATTGTTATTGTGGGGATAGCTTTAATAGTTATTCTTGGGCCAGCGGGTCTAGTGGGTTCTTATGTTAGCTACGTGATCAACCTTACACTCATATATGCAATTGGGACTATTTCAATCAGTATGTTGGCGAATTACTCTGGGATTTGGTCCATTGGACATACGGCATTCTTAGCCATCGGTGCTTACCTAGCAGCGAATTTGAGTGTTCGTGGTTTCTCAGTTGAACTAATTATTCTGATTAGTTTTGTGATTACGCTAATAATAGGGTTGATAATTGGTCTCAGCGCGGGACGATTTTCCATCCTTTACATGGCCATTTTAACTTTGGCACTTGGGTTGGTATCAAATGAGGTAATCGGACGATGGCACTCAGTAACCGGTGGGGATCAGGGTATCACGGTTGGTCCTGCTCGCTTGTTATTTTCTGAGGATCCAATTAGTGCTAATAATTACGTAGTGTTAACAACCGTATTGTTCACCTTGGTTTTCCTGCTAGTTACCATTATTACTAAAGGAACACTTGGACGCCGTTGGTTAGCTGTAAAAAGTCAGCGAATGGCATCCATGTCGATTGGATTAAAACCTTCTCTTGAAAACGCGTTAGCTTTTGGGTTAAGTGGTGCCATTACTTCTATAGCTGGAGTGTCTCTTGCTTACTCCACAATGTATATCAGTCCCGAAGCCTTTACAATAGCAATTGCTACAAACCTTATGCTCTGTACAGTAGTTGGAGGGGTGGGAAGTATTGGCGGTGCTATGTTAGGTGCAATGTTTCTGGTACTAGTACCTGAAGTAGCTCGAGAGGTGCAGGGAATTTCTGGGTATGTATTTGGTTTTGCAACCATTCTTGTATTGTTATTTTTGCCGGAAGGAATTGTACCAGGTATTTTAAAACGCCTAAAAAAGAGAAGTAAGACGATTCTGAAAAAAGAAGAACTTGTTGCTGCTACTTCGGAAAATGCACTAATAGAATTTCATGAAAGCGAACATCTTCATTCATTAGTGGAAGGATTCTTAAACCCAGCAACATCCAATTTGACGGTTTCAGATCTTAGCGTATCTTTTGGAGGTGTTCGTGCTCTAAATCATGTTAGTCTCGATGTTCCAGCTGGGAGTGTAGTAGGTCTGATTGGCCCAAATGGTGCAGGGAAAACTACTCTGTTAAATGTTTTGAGTGGGTATGTTAAACCTTCAAGTTTTGAAGGCCTGCGCTTTGGAAAAATCAATTTAGCACAGTTAGCGCCTTACCAGCGAGTACAGCATGGATTTGGCCGTACCTTTCAACATGCTGAACTATTTACAGAACTCACTATCGAAGAAAATATTATTCTAGCAGCCCAACAAAGCTATAAAGTACTAAATGGCAAAGGAAATAATAAAGAACCACTTAAGATTGCTGAAAAGTTAATTGATCAGCTTCGATTACGGCCATATGCAAATTCCTATCCAGCGGAGGTACCTTTTGGTGTCCAAAAGGTTACCGATATTGTTCGAGCTTTGGCTACTGGTGCACAAATCATTGTGATGGATGAACCATTTTCAGGACTAGATGCAGATGAACGCAAGGAGGTACGGTTAATCCTACAAGTAATGAAACAAGCTGGAGTCTCGATTTTAATTATTGACCATGTGGTACAGGAGGTACTGAGTATTGCCGATCAGATGGTGGTACTGGACTTTGGAAGTGTACTTGCAACAGGAACCCCTGATGAAATTAAAAACAATCCAAAAGTGCTGGAAGCTTATCTTGGTTCTGTACTACAAGATGGTAAGGAGGACTTAACCGATGATCACTAATATAGTAGCAAAGGAATTGTGCCTTGAAAATGTAACACACCGGTATGACGGAGTACTTGCTCTTCAAGATATTTCCCTAGAAATTGAAAGGGGTAGTTTTACAGCTATCCTAGGGCCAAATGGTGCAGGTAAATCTACACTTGCTCTCATCTTAGGTGGAATGCTTCGCCCAACGTCTGGTTCGGTCACTGTGAAACAACATAAGGGTAAACAATCAGGTGATGGATTCATCGGACTTGGAGTTGTTCTGGTTCCTGAAGGACGCCGATTATTTAATTCGATGACAGTGAAAGAAAACTTGCTTATTGGAGCCTATGGCTCCGGTCAATCCAAAGTCGAGATGATGAGAAGCTATGAGGATATACTAGAGTTTCTGCCAGAACTGAAACGCCATCTAAATAAACCTACTGGACTTTTAAGTGGTGGCGAGCAACAGATGGTTGCGGTTGCCCGGGCAATCATGGCCCGACCCGATACCATTATTTTGGATGAGCCATCTTTGGGATTGGCACCTAAAATGATTGAGAGAATATATGAAATTATCTCTGAGCTAAATAAACGGGCATTGACGGTAATCGTCATTGAGCAGATGGCTACCTATGCACTGCGGAATGCAAAAAACATGGTTGTACTTGAAGGTGGAAGTATTCGATATCATGGTTCTGTCACTATGACAGCTGCAAGTGAGGTCTTACAAGAGGGATACTTTGGAACAAAGTAACATCAAATGGGGGTGGGAGTGTGACAAAAATTGCTATTGTTACCGGTGCTGCCCGGGGAATGGGGAACGGGATAGCTATCCGGCTAATAGAAGAGGGGTACACTGTAGTTGCCGCAGATGTGGATAAAGTAGGCTTGGATCTTCTTGATGAGAAGGTCACAAGGAATGCTTTAATTAAAAAAGTAGGGGATATCGGAGATCCTCAATTTATTAAACAAATGGTAAGTGAGTTAGATTCATCTCAAATCGAACTACTAGTGAATAATGCTGGTGTCCGCTGGCCAACTACCGTTTTAGATGCTACCGATGAGGAATGGGAAACCACGATGAGGGTGAACCTAACGGCTCCATTTTATCTCACTAGGGAAGTCGGAAATGCATGGAAAGCTGCTGGTCGCGGGGGTTTAATTATTAATATTGCTTCTATTGCGGGTTTAATGGGCTTAAATAATCGAGCAAGTTATTGTGCTTCAAAAGGGGGGCTTATTGCTTTAACAAAAGCGGCAGCAATGGATCTTGCGCCAGCAGGGATCAGAGTGATTGCGATTTGTCCAGGTTTTGTTAACACTTCCATGACTGTTGAGAATGCTCAAGATTATGTAAGGGACTACGTTCCAATTGGGAAAAGTGGCAAGCCTAATGACATTGCCCAGGCAGTCGTGGATTTAATGCGTTGGGAAATCGCAACAGGAACCATCATTCCGTTAGATGGGGGATTAACTGCTGGGTTCCGCTGGTAATGCGCTAGAAACAGAGGAAAGGGGTTAGTGAATTTGACAGATGAACAAATGTTTCTTGAATATGATCTGATTGTCATCGGAGCAGGCATGGCAGGACTTTCTGCAGCCGGCCGTGCGGCAGATGCAGGCGCAAAAGTATTAGTGGTAGAAAAAGCGTCAGAGATTGGTGGTTCTGGACAACATGCAGGATTCCTTTGGACAGTTCCTGATGAACGGGTACTTAGAGGATGGGATGATGGAGACCCACATTTGGCTCGTGTTGTGTTGGAAAATTTTCCAGAAGGAACAGAATGGATGCGCAGCCGCGGAATGTTTCAGTCGGGACCGACACCTGTTCTTCATGGACTCGGTTATGCGTTGAATGTAACTGGGCATCTTCAGGATTGTACAAAAATGATTCGGAAGGCGGGTGGTCAAATTATCTTAGGTGCATTTGTTGAAGAGCTAATTTTAAGTCCTGAAGGGAGGGTAGAGGGAGCACGGATTCTCGATGATAACGAATTAATTGAGGTAAAAGCAGAATGGACTCTAATAGCTACAGGTGGTTTTCAGGCAAATCCTGCTCTCAGGGCAGAAAAAATCCACCCAAACGCGGCAGGTATTGCCCTGAGGTCTAATCCAAACAGTACTGGTGATGGAATCCGCTTAGGACTTCAGGCAGGATCAACATGGGCTGGTGAGAACCCAGGTTTTTATGGACATTTGATAAGTTCACCAGCCTGTCTTAATAACCCATCACTATTTACCCGACTCTCCCAATATCATAGTGACTATTCGCTCCTATTTAATGAGGAAGGAGTCCGGTTTACCGACGAGAGTCAAGGGGATTTCCGCAGTTCAAATGAGTTGGTGTTTCAGCCAAATGCACGTGGATTGCTTGTCTGGGACGAACATATCCAACAGGAACATGTCTTAAAGTCATTTGTCCATGGCGTTGAAGCGGAGGATAGGTTGCAGGTGGCTCTTCAACATGGGGCACTTGGGATAAAGGTAAAGGAGATTACAGAATTAAGTGACATTGCTGCCCAATGGGGATTTGATGGGAAGACAGTTGTGCAAAGCATCAAAGAATACAATGAAAGAGTTGTTTCATCCCCTGAAAAAATCAACCCTTCACGTGCTTATGATCTTCGGCCGTTGGACAAGGCACCCTATTATGCACTTGTTGTGGAACCAGCCATTACATTTACTCATGCTGGTCTTCGAATTGACGATCAGGCTAGAGCACTGAATTCAGAAGGGAAGCCGATTCCAGGACTTCTCGTTGCTGGAGCGGATACTGGAAATGTTTATAAACGTGGGTATGGCGGTGGGTTGGCAATGGCCCTCGGATTTGCCTTGCAAGCTGTAAAGACAGCAGGATGGATTGTACCAAAAGTAAGTAATGTGTAAAAGAAATTCATAAGCTTTTAATAGACTTCTATAGTTGTATAGTTAGTAAAAAAATTTATATAGAGGAGAGTGCAATATGTATAAGTTTATTGAATATCAAAAGGAAAATAACGTGGCGACACTTTGGTTGAATCGTCCAGAGAAAAAGAATTGCATCAACTGGGAGATGTTGAACGAAATGGCGGATGCCATCGGGGAGGCAGAAAATGATGATGAGGTATTAGCTCTAGTCGTACGAGGACGCGGGGGCACATTCTGTGCAGGGGCAGATTTAGATATGTTGGATGCTGAC